>CAZJZD010000015.1:0-82693 GCA_964550405.1 uncultured Hydrogenophaga sp.
TCGTCGAGCAGGGCGTCGCTGGCCACCAGCGGCACCAGCACGCGGATCACGTTGGCGTACACGCCGCAGCTCAGCAGGATCAGGCCACGCTTCTGCGCCTCGGTCACCATGCGCTTGGTCAGGTCGGCGTCGGGCTGGTGCGGGTCGCCGTTCTTGCACAGCTCGATGGCCACCATGGCGCCCAGGCCGCGCACCTCGGCGATGCAGTTGTGCTGGGCCTGCAGCGCCTTGAGGCGGCTGGTCAGGCGCTCACCCACAGCGCGGCTGCGCGCCAGCAGGTTTTCCTTCTCGAAGGTCTCGATCACGGCCAGTGCGGACGCGCAGGCCAGCGGGTTGCCGGCGTAGGTGCCGCCCAGGCCGCCCACGGCCGCGGCGTCCATGACTTCGGCCTTGCCGATCACGGCCGACAGCGGCATGCCCCCGGCCAGCGACTTGGCCATGGTGATCACGTCGGGCGCCACGCCCCACTGCTCGCAGGCCAGCCAGGTGCCGGTGCGGCCGGCGCCGGTCTGCACTTCGTCGGCGATCAGCAGGATGCCGTGCTGGTCGCACAGGGCACGCAGGCGTTGGGCGAAGGCGGGCGAGGCGGCGTAGAAACCGCCTTCACCTTGCACCGGCTCCAGGATGATGGCGGCCACGCGCGCTGCTTCCACGTCGTACTTGAACAGGGCTTCCACGGAGGCGATGGCATCGTCTTCGCTCACGCCGTGCAGCGGGTTCGGGAACTTGGCGTGGAACACCTCGGCCGGGAAGGGGCCGAAACCCGCCTTGTACGGGGCGACCTTGCCGGTCAGGGCCATGCCCATCAGCGTGCGGCCGTGGAAGCCACCACCGAAGGCGATGACGGCGGAGCGCTTGGTGTAGGCGCGGGCCACCTTGACGGCGTTTTCCACCGCTTCGGCGCCGGTCGTCAGGAAGAAGCTCTTCTTGGCGAAGTTGCCGGGTGCCATGGCGTTGAGCTTTTCGGCCAGTTCCACATAGGACTCGTAGGCCAGCACCTGGAAGCAGGTGTGGGTGAAACGGTCGAGCTGTTCGGCCACGGCCTTGACCAGCGCCGGGTGGCGGTGACCGGTGTTGAGCACGGCGATACCGCCGGCGAAGTCGATGTAGCGACGGCCTTCCACATCCCAGACCTCGGCGCCTTCGGCGCGGTCGGCGAAGATCTCGAAGCCTTGGCCCAGCCCGTTGGGCAGGGCGGCGCGGCGACGGGCCATCAGGGCGGCGTTGGTGAAGTGGGGTTCGCGTTGCATGCAGGGCTCCGATCGTGAACAGGAAGTTTCAGAATGGGGCGCACTGTAGGCGCCAAAGCCGACGGCTAACATATACAGACACTGGCTGCACAGCGATGCACTGTATAGCCCTGTCGGCCTGTACAGACAAACCCCAATTCCCCCCGACCATGTTCTCCCTTAACCCGAAAGGCGCGACCCCGCTGGTGGTGCAGATCGTCGAGGGTTTCCGCGCCGCCATCCAGAGCGGTGGCCTGCGACCGGGCTCCAAGGCCCCTTCGATCCGCCAGTTCGCGCACGCGCACGGTGTCAGCACCTATACAGTTGTCGACGCTTACGACCGGCTGGTGGCGCTGGGCTACTTCGTGTCGCGCCCGCATTCGGGCTTTTTCGTGCGCCAGCGCGAGGCCCTGGCCCGGCTGAGCGCCGGCAACGCACCGGCCGAGGCGGCAAACTACAACTTCGATTCGATGTGGTACCTGCGCCGGGTGTTCGAGGCGCGGGCGCTGCGCATGAAGCCCGGCTGCGGCTGGCTGCCGGGCGACTGGCTGTTCGAGGAAGGCATGCGGCGCAGCCTGCGCACGCTGGCGGCCGAAAACGTGGACCTGGGCGGCTACGGTGAGCCCAAGGGCTTCATGTCGCTGCGCCAGCTGGTGCGCGATCTGCTGGCCGAGCAGGAGATCGCCGTCAGCGCCGACCAGGTGCTGCTGACCCAGGGTTCCAGCCAGGCCATGGACCTGGTCGCCCGCCGTCTGGTGCGCCCGGGCGACGCGGTGCTGGTGGACGACCCGGGTTACCCGAACATGCTGTTCTCGCTGCGCTTCCTGGGCGCGCGCCTGATCGGCGTGCCGCGCACGCCCGACGGCTACGACCTCGCGGCGCTGGAAGCGCTGGTGAAAGAGCACCAGCCCAAGGTCTTCTTCACCCAGCCACGCCTGCAAAGCCCCACGGGTTCGGTCGCCAACCTGGCCCACCTGCACCGCGTGGTGCTGCTGGCCGAGCAGCACCAGTTCACCGTGGTCGAGAACGATATCTACGCCGACCTCGACCCCGAGCCGAGGCCCTCCCTGGCCAGCCTGGACCAGCTGCAGCGGGTGGTCTACATCAGCAGCTTCTCCAAGACCATCTCGCCCAACATCCGCGTGGGCTTCATGGCGGCGCCGCCCGATCTGCTGGAGGATTTCGCCCAGCTCAAGATGATTTCGGGCCTGACCTCGTCCGAGTTCAGCGAGCGCCTGGCCTACGGCGCCCTGGTGGATGGCCGCTGGCGCAAGCACCTGCGCGGCCTGCGCGAACGCCTGGCGCAGGCGCACCAGCGGGTGGGCCAGGCGCTGGAAGGCCTGGGCTTCGACCTGTTCTGCGAGCCCAAGGCCGGCATGTTCCTCTGGGCGCGCCACCCCGACATCCAGAACGCCACCGAACTGGCCTACCAGGCGGCCGAACAGGACATCCTGCTCGGCCCCGGCCACCTGTTCGACCCGGAGCTGCAGCCCAGCCCCTGGTTCCGCTTCAACGTCGCCTTCACCGACGATCCGCGCGTGCTGAGCTTCCTCAGCGACCACCGCCACACCGGGTGAGCGCGCCGTTTGCGAGAAAATAGCGGGCTTCGCGCCCGCAAAATACCGGGTTTCGCGCCCGCCTCGGCCGGCGCTGCCCACCGATAACCCCTCAGACAGGCCACCATGACCGTCCCCGCCGTTGCTTCCGTCGCCGACATCCGCAAGACCTTCCTGGACTTCTTCGCCTCCAAGGGCCACACCGTGGTGGCGTCCAGCCCGCTGGTGCCGGGCAACGACCCGACGCTGATGTTCACCAACTCGGGCATGGTGCAGTTCAAGGACGTGTTCCTGGGCACCGACAAGCGCAGCTATGTGCGCGCCGCGTCGGTCCAGGCCTGCCTGCGCGCCGGCGGCAAGCACAACGACCTGGAAAACGTGGGCTACACCGCCCGCCACCACACCTTCTTCGAGATGCTGGGCAACTGGTCGTTTGGTGACTACTTCAAGAAGGAAAGCCTGAACTGGGCCTGGGAACTGCTGACCCAGGTCTACAAGTTGCCGGCCGAGAAGCTGTACGCCACGGTCTACCAGGAAGACGACGAAGCCCACGCCATCTGGGAAGACATCTTCGTCAAGGCCGGCTGGACGCCCGAGCGCGTCAAGCAAGAGGGTCGCATCATCCGCATCGGCGACAACAAGGGCGGCCGCTACAAGAGCGACAACTTCTGGATGATGGCCGACACCGGGCCCTGTGGCCCTTGCTCGGAAATCTTCTACGACCACGGCGACCACATCCCCGGCGGCCCTCCGGGCAGCCCGGACGAAGACGGCGATCGCTTCATCGAGATCTGGAACAACGTGTTCATGCAGTTCGACATGAAGGAAGACGGCTCGGTCACGCCGCTGCCCGCGCCCTGCGTGGACACCGGCATGGGCCTGGAGCGCCTGGCCGCGATCCTGCAGCACGTGCACAGCAACTACGAGATCGACATCTTCGACGTGCTGATCAAGGCCGCCGCGCGCGAGACGCACACGAGCGACCTCGCCAACCCCTCGCTGAAGGTGATCGCCGACCACATCCGCGCCACCTCGTTCCTGATCAGCGATGGCGTGATCCCGTCGAACGAAGGCCGCGGCTACGTGCAGCGCCGCATCATCCGCCGCGCCATCCGTCACGGCTACAAGCTGGGTCAGAAGACCCCGTTCTTCCACAAGCTGGTGCCCGACCTGGTGAAGATGATGGGCGAGGCCTACCCGAACATGGCGTCGCAGGCCCAGCGCATCACCGAAGTGCTCAAGGCCGAGGAAGAGCGCTTCTACGAGACGCTGGCCAACGGCATGGAAATCCTCGACGCGGCCCTGGCCGACGGTGCCAAGGTGCTGCCGGGTGACGTGGCCTTCAAGCTGCACGACACCTACGGCTTCCCGCTGGACCTGTCGGGCGACGTGTGCCGCGAGCGCGGCCTGTCGGTGGACGAGGCCGGTTTCCACGCCGCCATGGAGGCGCAGAAGGCCAAGGGCCGCGCGGCCGGCAAGTTCAAGATGGACAAGGCGCTGGAATACACCGGCGCCGGCAACACCTTCGTCGGCTACGAGCAGCTCGAAGCGCCGGCCAAGGTGGTGGCCCTGTACCTGGACGGCACGGCCGTGGCCGAACTCAAGGCAGGGCAGCAGGGTGTCGTGGTGCTGGACACCACGCCGTTCTACGCCGAGAGCGGTGGCCAGGTCGGTGACGAAGGCGTCATCACCAGCGGTGTGGCCACGTTCGCCGTGAGCGACACGCAGAAGATCAAGGCCGACGTGTTCGGCCACCACGGGGCGGTGGAGCAGGGCACGCTGGCCGTGGGCGACACCGTCACCGCGTCGGTCAACCTCGACCAGCGCGCCGCGACCATGCGCAACCACTCGGTCACCCACCTGATGCACAAGGCCTTGCGCGAGGTGCTGGGTGCCCACGTGCAGCAGAAGGGCTCGCTGGTCGATGCCGAGAAGACCCGCTTCGACTTCACCCACAACGCACCGGTGACCGATGAACAGATCCGCGAGATCGAGCGCCGCGTCAACGTGGAGATCGTCGCCAACGCGCCGACCCAGGCGCGCGTGATGGACATCGAATCGGCCCAGAAGACGGGTGCCATGATGCTGTTTGGCGAAAAGTACGGCGACACGGTGCGCGTGCTGGACATCGGCAGCAGCCGCGAACTCTGTGGTGGTACACACGTCAAGGCCACGGGTGACATCGGCTTCTTCACCATCACCGCCGAGGGCGGCGTGGCCGCCGGCGTGCGCCGCGTCGAAGCGACCACCGGCCTGAGCGCGCTGCGTTACGTGCAGGGCATGGAAGACACGCTGGGCGGTGTGGCCGGCACGCTCAAGGTGGCGCCGGGCGAAGTGCCGGCCCGCGTGGGTGCGCTGCTGGACCAGATGCGCGAGCTGGAAAAGGAAATGAACGCGCTCAAGAGCCGCCTGGCCTCGGCCCAGGGCGACGAGCTGGTGAACCAGGCCGTCGACGTCAAGGGCGTCAAGGTGCTGGCCGCCACGCTGGCCGGCGCCGACGCCAAGGCCCTGCGCGAAACCATGGACAAACTCAAGGACAAGCTCAAGACCGCCGCCATCGTGCTGGCCGCGGTGGACGGTGGCAAGGTGCAGATCGCAGCCGGTGTGACCGCCGACAGCACGGGCAAGGTCAAGGCCGGCGAACTGGTGAACTTTGTGGCCCAGCAGGTGGGCGGCAAGGGCGGCGGCAAGCCCGACATGGCCATGGCCGGCGGCACCGATGCCAGCGGCCTGCCGAAGGCGCTGCAATCCGTGCAGGCCTGGGTGGCCGAGAAGCTGTAAATCTCAGTCCGGGCTGGGCCATTCGAGGTCCAGCCCACTCTCAAATCGCCGTCGCGCGCCTGTCACCGGGTCGGTGAACGCGATGCCCCGCGCCAGCAGGCGCAGCGGGTTCGCAAAATCCTCTGCCTCGTCCGGTCCGCGCTGCACGTGCGGGTAGAACTGGTCACCCGCCAGCGGCAGGCCCAGCGCGGCCATGTGCACGCGCAGCTGGTGGCGTTTGCCGGTGACGGGTTCCAGCCGGTAGCGGGCCCAGGCGCCACGCGTTTCCAGCACCCGGATGGATGTCTCGCTGTTGGGCTCGCCGGGCACTTCGGTGGTTCGGAAGAAGGTGGCCGGATCCTCTTCGATGCGGCTGCGCCGCACCTGCGGAAATGCCTGTGTGGCGTCACAGGCGGCGATGGCCTCGTAGACCTTGTCTACCGTGCGTTCGCGGAACAGCGCCTGGTAGGCTGCCCGGTCCTGCGGGCGCACGCTGAACAGCACCAGGCCGGCGGTTTCGCGGTCGATGCGGTGCACCGGGCTCAGGTCGGGCAGGTCCAGACGCCGCTTGAGCCGCACCAGCAGCGTCTGCTGCACGAAGCGCCCGCCCGGGGTGACCGGCAGGAAGTGCGGTTTGTCCGCCACCACCAGATGCTCGTCCCGGAACAGCACCCGTTCCTCGAACGGCACCACGGGTTCGGCATCGAGCGTGCGCCAGTAGTACAGCCGGGTGCCGCCGCGGTAGGGTGCGTCGGGTGGCACGGGGTGTCCGGCTTCGTCGAGCACGTCGCCGCCGGCCATGCGGGCCGCCCAGTCGGGGCGGCTGACCTTGGGCAGGCGCTGGGCCAGAAAGTCCAGCACGCCGGGCCAGGGCGCCGTGCCGGCCGGTGGCTGGGGCAGGGCCACGCAACTGGCGCTGACGCCCTGTCGGGTCGGGATGTGCGGATGGCGGGGCGGGCGTGACATGTGGCCGGAAGGAAACAACTCTTGACAGCCGGCGCGGCAGAAGCGGCTATTCTCGCGTGATCCGTTTCAGTCCTTGACCGCCATGCCCTCGATCCGCCCTTCGTCCGTCCCGCGCCTGCTGTCCCTGGGGGTGCTGGTGGCGTCCCTGAGCGGCTGCGCCGTGATCGCGGTGGCCGATCTGGCCGCCTCCGCCGCTGTCGGTGCCGCGGGTCTGGCGGTGGACGCCGCGGTCGGCACCGCCAAGATCGGCGGCAAGATCATCGGCAAGACGGCCGATGTGGTGCTGGGCGACGACGAAACGCCCCCGGCAGCCGACTGAAAACGGGTCAGACCCGGCGGAACACCAGGTCCCACACCCCGTGGCCGAGTTTCAGGCCGCGGTTCTCGAATTTGGTCAGCGGCCGGTAGTCGGGCTTGGGGGCGTAGCCATCGCCGCCGGCCGGCGCCGTGTTGGCCAGCAGCGGTTCGGCGTTCAGCACTTCCAGCATCTGTTCGGCATAGGGCTGCCAGTCGGTCGCCAGGTGCAGGTAGCCGCCCGGCTTGAGGTGACGCGCCAGCCGGTTCACGAACGGGCCCTGGATCAGGCGGCGCTTGTGGTGGCGGCTCTTGTGCCAGGGGTCGGGGAAGAAGATGTGCACGCCGTCCAGGCTCTGCTCGGGCAGCAGGTGGTCCAGCACCTCGACCGCGTCGTGGCGGTAGATGCGGATGTTCTCGATGCCCTGTTCGCCGCACAGCTTGAGCAGGGCGCCAACGCCGGGCTCGTGCACCTCGCAGCACAGGAAGTTGTCGTCCGGCCGCACCTGGGCGATGTGGGCGGTGGCGCCGCCCATGCCGAAGCCGATTTCCAGGATCAGTGGCGCACTGCGGCCGAAGGCGGCGGTGGTGTCCAGCGGGGCGCTGGCGTCATAGGTCAGCAGGAAACGCGGGCCGAATTCGGCGTAGGCGCGTTCCTGCCCCGGGCCCATGCGGCCGGCGCGCAGCACGTAGCTCTTGATCTGGCGCAGGTGGGTGCCTTCGGGCGGCTGTTCGCGCGGTTCGGCGTGGCGGGGATCGGTCATGACAGGTCGGGTCGGGGCGGGGCGCCGATTGTAGAAGCCCAGGCCGTCACCCAGTCCGTCAGCGCCTCGGGCGCGGTGCCGCCGGCCGGCGGCAGGCCGAGCGCCGCTGCCGCCCGGTTCAGGGCAGCCACCGGGTCGTTCAGGTCCAGTGCCTGCGCACCGTTCTGCTTGCTCAGTTTCTCGCCGTTGTCGCCCAACACCAGCGGGGTGTGGCAGTACGCCGGCACGGGCAGGCCCAGGGCGTGCTGCAGCAGGATCTGGCGCGGGGTGTTGTCCGCCAGGTCTTCACCGCGCACCACATGGGTGATGCGCTGGTCCGCGTCGTCGACCACCACAGCCAGCTGGTAGGCCCAGAGGCCGTCGGCCCGACGAAGGATGAAGTCGCCGACCTCGGCGGCCACGTTCTGGGTCTGTGGGCCGAGCCGCCGGTCGGTCCATGCCACGGTGGCGCCGTCATCGGGGATGCGAAAGCGCCAGGCCCGCGGCGCTCGGCCCCGCAGGCCACCCACTTCGGGCCGGCAGGTGCCGGGGTAGACGGCGGCGTGGTGGCGTTCGCGCGCCAGGCCCTGGGCCGCCAGCGCGGCCTCGATGTCCTTGCGTGAGCAGGCGCAGGGGTAGGCCTGGCCGGTGGCGATCAGGTGGTCCAGCGCCCGCTGGTACAGTGCGCCGCGCTGCGATTGCCAGACCACCGGTTCATCACTCTGCAGGCCGCAGGTGGCGAGCTGTTGCAGGATCAGGCGGTCGGCGCCGGGCACACAACGCGGCATGTCCACGTCCTCGATGCGCACCAGCCAGGCGCCGCCGTGGGCCCGTGCATCCAGCCAGCTGGCCAGCGCTGCGACCAGCGAGCCCGCGTGAAGGGGGCCGGTGGGCGAAGGCGCGAAACGACCGCGGTAGAGCAAGGGAACCGACAAAGCCATGTTTCCGGAGCGCGTGTCTGTGCCAGCACACACCGCGGGACTGGCTTCGCCAGACCGCTGGTGTGGTCCCCTTGGGGGCAAGCCGCACAGCGGCGCAGGGGGATCAAATCATCGCCAGAGCCAGTTCGAGACCGGAGACGAATGCGTCTTCCACCCGGTGGCCCAGACACCAGTCGCCACACAGGCCCAGGCCCTGCTCCGCGTCGTACAGGTGGGACTGGCCCAGCGGCTCCTGCGTCTGCGCAAAGCGCCAGCGGTGCACCACAGCGTGGCTGGGGGTCGCGCGGATGCCGGTGATCTCGGCAAACCCCTTGAGCAGCTTGGCCTTGACGCGCTCCTCGCCGTCTTCCAGGTGCTTGGCCGACCAGGCCGGGCTGGCCTGGATGGTCCAGCGCTCGATGCGTTCGCGACCGGGCTTGCTGTTCTCGCGCGCCAGCCAGCTGATGCGGTGGTGCGTGCTGCGCGCCGCGTTCCACTGCGGGCCCAGCGTGCCCAGGCCCGGCTGCATGGCGTTGGGGTAGGCCACCATCAACGCCCAGCAAGGGGCGACGTTCACGCTGGCGAGCTTCTGGCGCCAGGCCGGATTCAGTCCGGAGGCGAGCAGCAGGTCGTAGGCCTGCTGGTGCGGGATGGCGATCAGCACGCGGTCGAAACCGCCCAGCACCTGCTGGCCACCGTCGGCGTCTTCCACGCGCAGCTGCCACTGGGTGGGCTCCAGCGCGTCGCGTTCGATCCGGGTCACGCGCAGGCTCAGGCGGGCGCGGGCGGGCAGCTGACCGTGCTGCTCGGGGTGTTCGATGGGCTGGGCCCAGTGGTGCACCAGGGCGCTCATGCCGGGGACGGCCACGAAATGCGGTTCGGTCGGTGGCGGGGCACTGGCCAGCACGTGGCCGAATTCATCGAGCACGCGCACGGTGCTCACGCTCCAGGGGCGCACCACCGGCTGAGCGGTCAGCAGGGCGCGGGCGAAGCGGCTGTCGCGCACGGTGAAGTACTGGGCGCCGTGGTCGAAGCCGCCGAACTCGGTCCGACGGGTGGACATGCGACCGCCGAAGCCGCGGCTCTTCTCGATCAGCGTGACACGGTGGCCCGCCTGCAGCAGGGTGCGCGCGGCGGCCACGCCGGCCATGCCGGCGCCGATGACGGCCACGTGCAGGGGCGCCCGGGGCGCGGGGGAGGGGGTGGCTTTGGGCTTCTTCTTGGTGCTCATGGCGCGTTCCGGTGGGGTGGATGTGCGGACACTGTATCAGCGCGGTGACACGACCACGCCCCGATGGCGTCAAGCCTGATGGTGGTTGTGCAGCAGGGCATGGCGGGTGTTGGGGTGTTGCAGCCGGTCCAGCCACCAGCGCAGCGCGCGTCCGGTCTCCCGGCTGTTGCGCGGCTGGCGCCAGGCATAGCTCAGGCGGATGTTGCGGTCGGGCTGTTGCACGTCCTTGACGACCAGCCGTCCGGCGTCGATGTAGGGCTGGGCCAGCGGCAGCGGCAGGAAGCCGGCACCCATGCCGCGCAGCTGGGCTTCGAGCTTGTGCTGCATGGTGGGCACGGTGAACACGTCCTGGCCCGGGGCGATGTTGTGGGTGGTGCCGCGTCCGCGCTGCGTGCTGTCGGCCACGGCCACCACGCGGTGGGCCCGGCGGTCGTCCTCGCCGAGTTTGTGCTCCACCGCTGCCAGGGGGTGGTGCGGCGCCACCGCAAACACGAACTCCAGCGAGCCCATGGTCGCGGATTGCACATCGGCCGGGTGCATCAGGTCGGCGGCGATGCCCAGCGCCAGATCCGCCTGTCCGCTGTGCAGGGCCTCCTGCGTGCCCGACAGCGTTTCGGCACGCAGCTTCAGCCGTGTGGGTGCGCCTTCGGCATAGAAGGCCTCGCACAGCTCGAACAGGGTGGCGCGGGCGATGATGGCGTCGGCCGCGATGGTGAACTGCGGCTCCCAGCCGGTGGCCACCCGCTTGACACGCTGGGCCACGGCATCGAGTTCGTCGAGCAGGTACTGGCCCGAGCGCAGCAGCTCGGCCCCGGCGGGCGTCAGCTGCGCGCGCCGTGCGCTGCGGTCGAACAGCAGCACGTCCAGCGCGTCCTCAATCTGGCGCACCCGGTAGGTCAGGGCGCTGGGCACCATGCCCAGTTCGCGGGCGGCGGCGGCCATGCTGCCCAGGCGGGCGACCGCCTCCACCAGGCCAAGGTTTTCGGGCGACAGGGCAGCGCGTTGCGAATAGCCAGACATGCGGACTCCTGAGTCGGTCAAAGGGTTTTCGTTCAAACGGATTGAATGATGCCATCAAGGCCCTGCGCCCCGGGCTGCGCCTGCGAAACCCACAATTTCCGACATGCCAGCCACGATGGGCCGGCGCCAACGGAGATTCACCATGTTGCAGATTCGACGCTCCCACGAACGCGGTTTTGCCGACCACGGCTGGCTCAAGAGCCACCACTCCTTCTCTTTCGCGGGTTACTACGACCCGGCCTGGATGGGCTGGGGCAACCTGCGTGTGATCAACGAAGACCGCATCGCACCCGGCACCGGCTTCGGCACGCATGGCCACCGCGACATGGAAATCATCAGCTATGTGCTGCAGGGCAACCTGGCGCACAAGGACAGCATGGGCAACGTCAAGGGCCTGCCGCCCGGGGACGTGCAACGCATGAGCGCCGGCACTGGCGTGATGCACAGCGAGTTCAACCACGCGCAGGGCGAGACCACGCACTTCCTGCAGATCTGGATCGAGCCGAGCCAGCGCGGCATCGCCCCGGGCTACGAGCAGAAGACCTTTGCCGACGCGGAGAAGCGCGGCCGTCTGCGCCTGGTGGCGTCGCCCGATGGTGCCGAAGGTTCGGTGCACATCCACGCCGATGCGGCGCTGTACGCCGGTCTGCTGGACGGTGGTGAAACGGCCGAACTGGCCATCGATCCGGCCCGCAAGGCTTATGTGCATCTGGTGCGCGGCGCCGTCGAAGTCAACGGTCAGCGGCTGGAGGGCGGCGACGCCGCTCTGCTGGCCGGTGAAAGCCGCATCGCGCTGGCCCGGGCGCAAGACGCCGAAGTGCTGGTGTTCGACCTCGCCGCCTGATTTTTTCGTTCCCTCTCTCAACCTCAACAGGAGTTCAACCATGTCCAAGATCGTTGTCGTTTTCCACTCCGGCTACGGCCACACCCAGCGCATCGCACAGGAAGTGGCGTCCGGCGCCGACGCCGAGCTGCTGCCCATCGATGCCGATGGCAACCTGGCCGACGGTGCGTGGGAGCAACTGGCCGCCGCCGATGCCATCATCTTCGGCACACCCACCTACATGGGTGGCCCGAGCTGGCAGTTCAAGAAGTTTGCCGACGCCTCGTCCAAGGCCTGGTTCACCCGCGCCTGGCAGGACAAGTTCTTCGCCGGCTTCTCGGTCAGCGCCAGCCTGAACGGTGACAAGGGCCAGACCCTGGCCTATCTCAACACCCTGGCGTCGCAGCACGGTGGCCTGTGGGTCAGCCTGGGCATGATGCCGGCCAACACCAAGGCCGCCACCCGCAACGACGTGAACAACCTCGGCGGTTCCGTGGGCCTGATGGTGCAGGCCCCGTCCGACGCCGGCGCCGATGCGATTCCGTCCGGCGACGTGGAAACGGCCCGCAAGTTCGGTGAGCGCGTGGCCGCAGCGGTCAGGAAGTTCAAGGGCTGACCCGCAAGGAATGGCCTGCATGGCTACCATGCAGGCCATGAAGATCTTCTCCATACTTCCCTGGGCAGACTGGCTTGCGCTGGTCTGCTTTTTTGCGCTCTGGGTGGGCTACGCCTGGTTTGCCCGCGTCTGGGGCCAGCGCCAGTCCTCGCTGCTGAGCACCACCAACCGCTACCGCGGCTACTGGATGCGCCAGGCCACCGCGCGCGACCCGCGCATGCTCGACGGCCTGATCACCCAGACCCTGTCGAACACGCCGGCCTTCTTCTCGTCCACCTCCATCCTGGTGATCGGTGGTCTGTTCGCCCTGCTGGGCACCACCGACAAGGCGACCGAGCTGATGAGCGGGATCCCGTTCGCCCAGGCCACCACCCTGATCGTGTTCGAGTTCAAGGTCATGGTGCTGGTGGCGATCTTCGTCTACGCCTTCTTCCGTTTTTCGTGGTGCATGCGCCAGTACACCTTCGTGGCCCTGGTCATCGGCTCCATGCCGCCGCCGGAAGACTTCGACAGCGGCAAACACGACCGCCAGAAGTTCGCCGACCGGGCGGCCGCCATGGTCGGCTCGGCCGCAGAGACCTTCAACGACGGCCTGCGGGCCTACTACTTCTCCTTTGCGCTGCTGGCCTGGTTCGTCTCGCCCATGGCCATGGTGATGGCCACCCTGATCGTGGTGGCCATCCTGTACAGCCGGGAGTTCCGGTCTGAGGTGCTGCAGGTGCTGCGCGACTGACCCGTCGCTCAGATGCGCAGCAGCCCCGTGCTGCGATATGTGCTGCGCAGGGAGGCGAGTGCGAATGCCGTTCCGACCACGGCTCCGGCCAGTACATCCAGGGCCACGTGCTGCAGCGTGGCCATGGTCGACCAGGTGATCGCCAGGCACTGCAGCCGGTTGATCCACCGCAGCGCAGCGGGGGCCCGGACCGCGGTGAACACGCGGTCCAGCCAGAAAGCGGTGAACACGGCCGAGGCGACATGCAAGGATGGGCAGGCGTTGCCACCCGCGTCGATGCCCTTGATGGTGGCCAGGCCGGGGTAGTGGCGCCAGTCGATGCCGAAGTCCGGTGTCTGGGTCGGAAACAGCCAGAACAGGGCCAGGCAGAAGACGCACAGGGCGCCGACCCAGAGGCCGAAGTGCAGCAGGGCGCGGAAGTTGCCCATCAGGGCCGGTGCCAACGACACATAGACCCAGAGCGATACATAGACCGGGTAGGCGGCGGGTGTGAAGCCGACCCAGTCGTCGAGGGCCACCTGCGGCATCACGAAGGCATCGCTCAGCGGGTTTTTCTGGACCGCGAAGTAGGTCCAGAAAAACAGCGCCATGAAGAGCGAGGTGCCCACGGCTTTGAGCGGCCACAGAACGAAGATCCGGCGACCGAGGTCGCGCGCCCAATCAGGCGCCATCGGTTTGCACCTGCCGGCCGTGCCATGCGGGGCGGCGTGCGGCTGATCTCATCAACGGGGGAGCGGACAAAGGGGCACGATGCCCTGGAAAGGCTGCGATCTGGCGCATGGTGCTGACAGGAGGCCCCAGGGGGGTGACTGATACAATTTGTGGCTAAAAAACGCGCGCCAGGCGTGATGCTTCGTGGCTCGGGAGGGTCGTCGCAAGCTGCCGTCCCCACGACGGACCACCCCCTTCTTGCACCTCAGGGTGCGTCTGCGCAAACAGCCTGAAATGTATGCCATGCAAGCCAACGATCTGATCGCCAAGTTTCTGGAGGAGCGCCTGGGCATCGACCCCACCACCGTCGTTCCTTCGGCGCTGCTGGCGGATCTGGGGGTCGATTCCCTCATGCTGGCCGAACTGATGTTCGAGGCCGAGGACCGCCTGGGCATCTCCATCGACATGGAGCCCAACGGCGAGCTGCCCAGGACGGTGGGCGACATGACGTCCCTCATCGAGGGTCTGCTGGACAAGAAGTCGCCCACGCCATGACCGCGCGGCGTGTGGCCGTCACCGGTCTGGGGCTGGTCAGCCCGTACGGGGAAGACGTCGGACATTTTTTTGAACAGCTGATGGCTGGCCGCTCGGCCGTCTCGCATCTCGTCACGGACGATGTTCCCCGACCGCTTTCTTTGCCTTTCGTGCGTTGCGCCGGCTTTGACGCCGCCACTGCACTGGGCAAGCCGCTGGCCGGCATGATGGAGCGTTTTGCGCATCTGGGCGTGGCGGCCGCGTTCCAGGCCTGGGCCGACGCTGGCCTGCCGCGCCAGCCGGACGCGCCCGGCCAGCGGGACGATTGGGCCTGCATCTGGGGCACGGCGCTGGGCGGCACCATGGCGTTCGAGAAGGGCTATCGCGACATGTGGCTCAACGGCCGTGAACGGCTGTCGCCGCTGGGCGTGGTGATGGGCATGAACAACGCGGTCAACGCCCACCTGTCCATTCAACTGGGCCTGGGGGGCATGAGCATCAGCCACACCGTGGCCTGTGCGTCGTCGGCGGTGGCCATCGGCGAGGCGTTCCGGCGTGTGCGCGCCGGTGAAGCCACGGTGGCGATCACCGGCGGATCGGACGCCACGCAGACCTACGGTGTGATCCGCGCATGGGAAGCCATGCGCTTGCTCGCACCCGGTTCAGGTGATGCCGCGGCTCAGGCCTGCCGGCCTTTTGCGGCCGACCGCCGTGGCCTGGTGCTGGGCGAAGGCGGTGCCGCCCTGGTGCTCGAAGAATGGGACCACGCCCTGGCCCGCGGAGCCCGCATCCAGGGCGAGATCGTCGGTTATGGCGCCAGCTGTGACCACAGCCACCTGGTGCGACCCGATGCCGGTGGCCAGACAAGGGCCTTGCAGGCCGCGCTGGCCGACGGCGGTCTGGCGGCGGCCGACATCGATTACGTCAACGCCCACGGCACGGCCACAGTGGAAGGTGATCCGGTCGAAATCGCGGCCCTGCGCCAGTTGTTCGGCGACCGGGCTCCTGCTGTTCCCGTCAGCGCCACCAAGTCCATGCACGGGCACCTGCTCGGCGCGGCCGGTGCGATCGAGGCGTTGGCCACCGTGCTGGCCTTGCGTGAGCAGGCCATTCCCCCCACGGCCCACCTGGAAGGCCGGCTTGATCCCGCCTGCGAAGGCGTGGATCATGTGCTGGCCGGCCGGCGTCAGGTGCCTTTGCGGGCAGCCCTGTCGAACTCCTTCGCCTTTGGTGGCAGCAATGCCGTGCTGGCATTCCGCAGCGTCTCCACCAGCTTTCACTGACCCCACCGAGTTTTGCGCCCATGCCTGAGAACTTCGAGACCGTTTCCCTGGACACCCTGATGAGCGAGGTGGCCGCCCTGATCGTGGAGGCCCTGAATCTGGAGGTTCAGCCGCAGGACGTGCAGCCCGACGAGCCGCTCTACGGTGACGGCCTGGGCCTGGACTCCATCGACATGCTCGAAATCTCGCTGGTGATCTCCAAGCGCTATGGCTTTCAGCTGCGCTCGGACAACGAGCAGATCGAACAGATCTTCTCGTCCCTGCGGGCACTGAGCACCCACATCGCCAGCCAGCGCACGAAATGAACCTGAGCTGGTCCCAGGTCTGGCGCGGGGCAGGGGCAGTGGCCCTGCTGGGGGGATGGGCCGTGCTGGCCCATCTGGGCAGTGCCGGCAGCGGTCATCCGGACCTCAACGTGCTGGTGGCCCTGTTGCCCATCGGTGTGGCGCTGGCCGTCCTGCTGTGGCAGGCCCGTCGCCCGGCGCTGCTGGCGGGGGGACTGGCCGCAGCCGTGCTGGCCGCATGGGCGTTCTGGCCCCAGCTGAGGCAAAGCGTGTCCCTGCTGTACTACCTGCAACACCTGGGCACGCACCTGGTGCTGGCGGTGCTGTTCGGTCGCAGCCTCTTCGGCGGCGGCGACGCCCTGGTCACCAGCATGGCGCGCTTCATCTATGGCAACGCGTTGTCGGCACGCAAGCAGCGCTACACGCGGCAGGTGACGCTGCTCTGGACCGTATTTTTCGTGCTCAATGCCCTGGTATCCACCGGTTTGTTCCTCTGGGCGCCCGCGGCCGTTTGGTCGGTGCACGCCAACCTGCTCACCGGTCCGCTGATCGGCCTGGTGTTCCTGTGCGAATACATGGTTCGTCTGCGCGTGCTGCCAGCGCACGAACGGCCCAGCGTGGCCGAGGTCTTGCAGGCCTACCGCCATCGCATGAGCGGTACCGACAGCAGCCCGGTTTCGGGGCCTTCGGCATGAGCGGCGGGCAGGTCGTAGCGGGCCACAGGACCTGGCCGCTGATCAGCGCGCATGGACTGGATGCCAACCTGGCCTGGCGCCCGGAAGGTCCGGTCAGCGTGCGGACCTTCCTGGGTGATGCCCTGGCGGTGGCCGGTGTCTTGCCGGCGGGCAACTGGGTGCTCAACCTGTGCGAGAACCGTTACCACTTCGCGGTGGTGTTCGCCGCCTGCCTGCTGACGGGCAAGACCAGCCTGCAGCCCGCGTCCCAGTCGGCCCAGACCCTGGCGCAGCTGGCGCAGGCCTATCCTGGCGCCTATGGCGTCGTCGATGGCGGCCCCGAGGTACCCGGCCTGGTCTGCTGGCGCTACCCCGATCCGGGCAGCCTGCCGCACCCGGCGGTGGTGCACATGCCGCAGGTACCGTCCGACCGCGTGGTGGCCATCCTCTTCACCTCCGGTTCGACCGGGCTGCCCCAGCCCCATGGCAAGACCTGGGGGCAGCTGGTGCTCAACGGCCGTGCCGAGGCGCAGGGCCTGGGCCTGCTGGACAGCGGCACGGTGCTCGTGGGCACGGTGCCGGTGCAGCACAGCTACGGCTTTGAATCGACCTTCCTGCTGGCCCTGCACGGCGGCTGTGCTTTCTGGAGCGGCAAGCCGTTCTACCCGCAGGACGTGGTCGATGCGTTGCAGGCGGTGCCGCGCCCGCGCATGCTGGTGTCCACGCCGTACCACCTGTCTGCTCTCATGGCCGCCGATCTGGCCCTGCCGGCACTGGACCGCTGCCTGTCGGCCACGGCACCCCTGAGCCAGACGCTGGCGGCCGAGGTCGAACGCCGCTGCCAGGTACCGGTGCACGAAATCTACGGCTCGACGGAGTCGTCCCAGCTGGCCTGCCGGCGCACCACCGACGGTGCCGTCTGGCAGCTGTTGCCGGGCGTGGCGCTGGAGCAGGCGGATGACACCACCCATGCGCTGGGCGGACACGTCGAGGGCCGGGTGGCCCTGTCCGACGTGATCGAACTGCTGGACGGCGGGCGCTTCCTGCTGCACGGACGCCATGCCGATCTGGTCAACATCGCGGGCAAGCGCACCTCGTTGGCCTACCTGAACCATCAGCTGCTTGCGATCACCGGGGTGCAGGACGGCGCCTTCTTCCTGCCCGACGAGGCGGCCGACCAGGCCATTACCCGGCTGGCGGCCTTCGTGGTGGCGCCCGGGTGGTCCCGCGACGCCCTGATGGGCGAACTGCGTCAGCGCATCGATCCGATCTTCCTGCCCCGGCCTCTGGTGCTGGTCGATGCGCTGCCCCGCAACAGCACCGGCAAGCTGCCCCGCAGCGCGCTGGAGGCCCTGTACCGCGAACGGGTGTCGCATGGTGGACGCTGAGTTCTGCTGGCGCGTGCCGGCCGACCACCCCGCGTTTGCCGGCCATTTTCCCGGTCAGCCCATCGTGCCCGGTGTGGTCCTGCTCGATCGCGTGATCAGGCTGGCCCGGGACGAACTGGGCGAGGCCTTGGCTCCATGCCAGGTCACGCAGGTCAAGTTCCTCAGCCCTTGCGGCCCGGGCGAGGACCTGCGGTTTCGCTTCAGTCGTTCGCCCCGCGGGGGGCTGGCGTTCACCGTGACGGCCGGCGCCCGCGACGTGGCGGCCGGCAGCCTGCAGGCCGGCGGGGCATGAGCGGCCCGGACGGTGCCGGTTCCCCCGGCTGGATGCACGAACAGGAGCGCAGCCACACCCTGGTCCTCAAGCTGATGGTCTGGATCTCGCTGACTTTCGGGCGCCGGCTCGGGCGGCTGGTGCTGCACGGCATCGCGTTGTACTTTGTGCTTTTCGCGCCCCGCGCGCGCCGCGCCAGCCGGGCCTATCTGAGCCGCGCGCTGGGGCGCGAGGCCCGCTGGCGCGACGGGTACCGCCATGTGCTCGCGTTTGCCAGCACCATCCACGACCGTGTCTACCTGCTCAACGACCGCTTCGACGCATTCGACATCACGGTGCACGGTGCCGAGCTCCTCGATGAAGCCCAGCACCGGCAGCCCGGCGTGCTGTTGGTGGGGGCGCACCTGGGCAGCTTCGAGGTGCTGCGGGCCGTGGGGCGCGACCGTGCCGGCCTGCGGGTGGCCATGCTGATGTACGAGCAGAACGCCCGCAAGCTCAACGCCACGCTGGCGGCCATCAACCCCAAGGCCCTGCAAGATATCATCCCGCTCGGTCAGCTGGAGTCCATGCTCACAGTGCGCGACCGGCTCGACGCCGGCTGCGTGGTGGGCATGCTGGCGGATCGCTCGCTCGGCGGTGATGATGTGCAACGGGTCGATTTCCTGGGGGTGCCGGCGGCGTTTCCGGTTGGGCCCTGGCGCATGGCGGCCATGCTGCGGCGTCCGGTCATCTTCATGTGCGGCATCTACCATGGCGGCAACCGCTACAGCCTCCACTTCGAGGAGCTGGCCGACTTCTCCGCTGTCCCCCGTGGCGAACGCGATGCCGCCATCGGGCAGGCCGTGCAGCGTTATGCGGACTTGCTCTCCACCCACTGCAGGCAGACGCCGTACAACTGGTTCAACTTCTTCGATTTCTGGCAGACAACATGATGTTCCGATGGTGCCTGGTCCTGCTGTCGCTGGTGTTCTGCACCGGCGTCCAGGCCGCTTTTGGCGTGGATCAGCTGATGGCCGAACTGGCGCAGAACAAAGGCGGGCGTGCGCGTTTTGTCGAGAAGCGTCACATCGCCCTGCTCGACAAGCCGGTGCAGTCCTCGGGTGACCTGGTGTACGCCCCACCCGACCGGCTGGAAAAGCGTACCCTGCTGCCCAAGCCGGAAATGGTGGTGCTCGACCGCGACACCCTGAGCCTGGAGCGCGACCGCCGGCGCATGTCGATCAGCCTGGCCAGCCGGCCGGAGGCCCGGGCCTTTGTGGAGAGCATCCGCAGCACGCTCTCGGGCAACCGCCAGGCGCTGGAACAGCACTACAGCCTGCAGGTCCAGGGGGCCAGCAGCGACTGGACGCTGTCGCTCGTGCCGACCGAGCCCGCCATTGCCAAGCTGCTGCAGCGCATCACCGTCTCGGGCAGCGGCAGTCAGGTGCGATACATCGACTACCTGCTGGCTGACGGTGACCGGACCGAAATGGCCATCGACCCTGTCGACGCGCCATGAGCCGGAACGCCTGGCGCGCGCTGCTGTTCTGGCTGCTGCTGATGCTGGCGGGGGCCGCCGTGGTCTGGCAGTCCCGGTTCACGGCCGACATGTCGTTCTTCCTGCCCTCGCGGCCCACCCCCGGCCAGCAGGTGCTGGTGGACCAGCTCAAGGACGGTTCGGTCTCGCGCCTGCTGATGCTGGCCATCGAAGGGGGTGATGCCGCGCAGCGTGCGGCGGTCTCGCGCGAACTGCGCCAGCGCCTGGCGCAGCGGTCCGACCTGGTGTCGGTGCAGAACGGTGAAGCCGACGCGCTCGACGGCGAGCGTGACTTTTTCCTGCGCCACCGCTACCAGCTCAGTCCGGCGGTGGACGCCGACCGGTTCACCGTGAGCGGCCTGTCCGAGGCGGTGGCCAGCAGCATCGACAACCTGGCCTCGCCCCTGGGGATGATGCTCAAGCCCTTCCTGGCGCAGGACCCCACGGGTGAACTGCTGGCGGTGCTGGACGGGTTGAACCCCGGATCGCAGCCCAACATCCTGGAAGGGGTCTGGGCCTCGCAGGATGGCGAGCGGGCCTTGTTGCTGCTGCAGACGCAGGCCTTGGGTTCAGACACCGACGGTCAGGCCAACACCATCGCCGGCGTGCGCAGCGCCTTCGAAGAGGTGGTCCGGGCCCAGGGTCTCGCGCCGCTGAATCTGGCCATTTCCGGACCGGGGTATTTCGCCGTGTCCGCGCGCAAGACCATTCAGTCGGAGGTCTCGCGGCTGTTCCTGATCAGTTCGCTGGGCATCGTGCTGGTGCTGCTATGGGTGTACCGGTCGCCGCGCCTGCTGCTGCTGGGCCTGATGCCCGTGGCCAGCGGGGCGCTGGCCGGTGTGGTGGTGGTCAGTCTGGTGCACGGGACGGTGTTCGGCATCACCGTGGGCTTTGGCTCCGCTTTGATCGGGGAGGCGGTGGACTACGCGATCTACTTCTTCGTCCAGTCCGGCCGCATGGGGCTTGCGGCCTGGCGCCAGCTGTTCTGGCCCACCATCCGGCTGGGTGTGCTGACCTCGGCCCTGGGTTTTGGTGCCCTGCTGTTCTCCGGTTTCCCGGGGCTGTCGCAGCTGGGCCTGTACGCCCTGTCCGGCGTGGTCACGGCGGCCCTGGTGACCCGCTTCGTGTTGCCCGCCGTGGCGGGTCCGGGCCTGACGGTGCCGCCGCCCGGGCGGCTGGTGCACCGCCTGTTGCCGTTGCTGGGCCAGGCGCACCGCTTGCGCGGCGCGGCGCTGGTGCTGGCGGTGCTCGCCGGCGGCTACCTCTGGACACACCGCGCCACCTTGTGGGACAGCAACCTCTCGGCACTCTCCACCGTCAACGAAGCCGACGCGCAGGCCGACGCCCGCATGCGCGCCGATCTGGCCGCGCCGGACGCCCGTTTCCTCGTCATGGTTCATGGTGACAGCCAGGAGGCCGCGCTGCAGGCCGCCGAACGGGTCGGTGAGCGACTGGACGCGCTGGTGGCCGAGGGCGTGGTGGGCGGCTACGACAGTCCGGCGCGCTTTCTGCCCAGCGAACAGCGGCAGGCGATGCGCCTGGCCGCGCTGCCGGACGCAGCGACCCTGCAGCAGAACCTGCGCCAGGCGCTGGTGGACGCGCCGTTGTCGGCCGACCGGCTGGGGCCGTTCCTGGCCGACGTCCAGACGGCCCGGCAGCAGGGCCCCGTGCGCCGCAGCGATCTCGACGGCACCGCACTGGCGCTGGCGGTCGATTCGATGCTGATGCGCGAACCCGACGGCTGGGCCGTGATGCTGCCCTTGCGCCCGGCACCGGGCGCTCCCGACGCAGGGATGCCGGTGCAACGCCTGCGCGATGCGCTGGACGGCAGCGGCGCGCTGTTCGTGGACATGAAGGGCGAGTTCGACCAGCTCTACGCCGGCTACATGGACGAGGCCGTGATGCTGTCGGTGGCCGGGCTGGGAGCGATCGTGTTGCTGCTGGGCGCCAGCCTGCGCTCGGCCTCGCGCCTGCTGCGTGTGATGTTCACCCTGGTGCTGACCGTGGCCGGCGTGATCACCCTGTTGCACCTGGGCGGCGTGCGCCTGCATCTGCTGCACCTGGTGGGCATGCTGCTGATCGTGGCGGTGGGTTCCAACTACGCCCTGTTCTTCGACCGGGCCGCCGGCGGCGAGGCGCTGGACGCGACCACCCTGATGTCCATGGGCGTGGCCACCCTGACCACGGTGATCGGCTTTGGCACCCTGGCGCTGTCCAGCGTGCCGGTGCTCAACGCCATCGGCATGACCGTGGGCCCCGGCACCCTGCTGGCCCTGCTGCTCTCGGCGGTGTGGATCCACCCGCCCGCGCGCGCATGACGGCGCCGGCCGCGATCGAACACTGCTGTGGCGCACCTGACTTGCTGGTGATGCTGCCCGGTGCCCTGATGACGCCGCAGCACATGGCGGACGCCGGGCTGTTCGAGGCGGTGCAGCAACGAGACCTCGCGCTGGACCTGATGGCGCTGGACCTGCAGGCGCTGCAGGCCTGCAACCGCGAGGCCTTGCAGACGCTGGAACATGCGGTCCTGGCCAAGGCGCGCACACGTTACCGGCGCATCTGGCTGGGCGGCATCTCGCGCGGCGGGCAGCTGGCCCTGTCCTACCTGGCCGAAGGCATGGGTGCGGTGCAGGGCCTGTGCCTGCTGGCGCCGTATCCGGGCAGCCGCCTGACCCTCAACGCCGTGCAGCGCGCCGGTGGCGTGGCCGCCTGGCAGGCCACCGCCGAGCAGTGGCACGACCCCGAATTCCGCCTCTGGCACTGGCTCAAGCAGCCGGCCTGGCCCGACACCGTCTTCATGGGCTGGGGCGCCCAAGACCGTTTCGCCGACGGCATGGGCCAGCTCGCCGCGTGCCTGCCGCCCGCCACGGCCGCGGTACAGGTGCCCGGCGCACACGACTGGCAGGCCTGGCGCGCGCTGTGGGACCGGTTCCTGGACCGGGGTTTTTTCCGCCCGTCCCCATGAGCCGCCCCTGGACCGTTCCCCCCGTGCTCAAGGCCAGCGCCGCGGTACACGCCGCCGCCGCCCTGGGTACCCTGGCCGTGCCGGCGGCCTGGCCCTGGGCCCTGGCCGCCCTGGCCGCCAACCACGCGACGCTGACCGTGGCGGGGTTGCTGCCGCGCTCGCGCCTGCTCGGTCCCAACATCACGCGCCTGCCCGCATCGGCGGTGGCGCGGCGGGGCATTGCGCTCACGCTCGACGACGGTCCCGATCCGGCCATCACGCCGCGCGTGCTGGACCTGCTGGACGCCGCCGGCGCCTGCGCAAGCTTCTTCTGCATCGGCCGCAAGGCACGCCAGCACCCGGCCCTGTGCCGCGAGATCGTGGCGCGCGGGCACCGGGTGGAAAACCACGGCGACCAGCATTCCAATGCCTTCTCGCTGTTCGGTCCTGGCCGCATGCGCGCCGACATCGCTGCCGCTCAGGCCACGCTGAGTGACATCACTGGGCAGACGCCGCTGTTCTTCCGCCCCACGGCGGGCCTGCGCAACCCCTTCCTGGAGCCGGTGCTGGCCGAACTGGACCTGCATCTGGCCGCCTGGACCCGCCGCCCCTACGACACCCGCGAGGGCCGACCGGACCGCGTGCTGCATCGGCTCACGCGGTCGCTGGCGCCGGGCGACATCCTGCTGATGCACGACGGCCACTCGGCCCCCACACCCGATGGCGGGCCGGTGATGCTCGCTGTCCTGCCGCGCCTGCTGGACGTGCTGGCGCAGCAGCAACTGCAAACCGTGACGCTCAAAGACGCCTTGACATGACCCGCGCCTTCCTTGCCGACCTGCTGGACGAAGCCAGCCAGCCCTTTCGCCAGGCCGACCGTTTCGCCTACCACTACGCGCGCGGCAAGCTCGGTGGCGACCCCATCTTCCGCGAGCTCCTGCGCCGTGGCCTGCTCGGCGGCCACCGCCGCTTTCTTGATCTGGGCTGCGGGCAGGGCAGCCTGTTCGCCTGGCTGCTGGCGGCCGGGCGCCTGCACGAACAGGGCCGCTACCCGGCCGACTGGCCCGCGCCGCCCGCGCCCGAGGTGCTGCGCGGCGTGGAGCTGATGCCCCGGGACGTGGCGCGCGCGGCGCGTGCTTTCGGCGCCGGTCACCCGGTGGTGCGGGTGGAGCAGGGCGATATGAACCACACCGACTTCGGGCAGCCCGACGTCGTCACCATCCTGGACGCGCTGCACTACTTCGACCATGACCAGCAGGCGCTGGTGCTGCGCCGCATCCGCGCCGCGCTGCCGCCGCACGGGCTGTTCCTCACCCGGGTGGGGGACGCCAGCGCCGGGCTGCCGTTCCGCATTTCCAACTGGGTGGACCATGTGGCGACCTTCGGCCGCGGCCACCGCCTGCCGCGCCTGTATTGCCGCAGCCTGGCCGACTGGACGGCGCTGCTGGCCGACACCGGTTTCGACGTCGAGAGCGACCCCATGAGCGAGGGCCGGCCGTTTGCCAATGTGATGCTGGTGTGCCGCCCGCGGGGCTGATGCGCCCATCCCCTAAGATGCCGCCATCGTTTGACAGACCGACCCCGCGTGACCCCGATCCCACTTTCCGCTTACACCCTGACCACCTGCCTCGGCCGGGGGCTCGACGCCACGCGCGAAGCCCTGCGCCACGAACGCAGCGGACTGGCCCCCTGTGCCTTTGAAACGGTGA
Source organism: uncultured Hydrogenophaga sp. (assembly GCA_964550405.1). Taxonomy (GTDB): domain Bacteria; phylum Pseudomonadota; class Gammaproteobacteria; order Burkholderiales; family Burkholderiaceae_C; genus Hydrogenophaga. The sequence continues at coordinate 24,146 of CAZJZD010000015.1, forward strand.
CATTGGACACCTGGGTCGGCGAGGTGTCCGGCTTGGACCACCAGGTGCTGCCCGAGCACCTGCGCCGCTACGACTGTCGGAACAACCGGCTGGTGCAGATGGGGCTGGAGACCGACGGCTTTGGCGACCGGGTGCGCGAGGCCACCGCGCGGTACGGCGCGGACCGGGTGGGCGTGTTCCTGGGCACCAGCACCGCCGGCATCCTGCAGACCGAACTGGCCTACCGCCGCCGCGATCCGGTCACGGGCGCACTGCCGGAGGACTTCGACTACCGCTGCACGCACAACGCGTTTTCGCTCGCCGAGTTCACGCGCGACTATTTCGGCCTGCAGGGCATGGCCATGGCCATCTCGACCGCCTGTTCGTCCAGCGCCAAGGTCTTCGCGGCCGCGCAGCGCCAACTGGCGCTGGGGACCATCGATGCGGCCATCGTCGGTGGGGTGGATACCTTGTGCCTGACCACGCTGTACGGCTTCGCTTCGCTGCAGCTGACCTCCACCCGGCCCTGTCGCCCCTACGATGGACAGCGTGACGGCATCTCCATCGGTGAAGGGGCGGCCTTCGCGCTGCTGGAACGCCCCGGCACGCTCGCGCCGGGCACGGTGATGCTGTTGGGCGTGGGCGAATCGAGCGACGCGTACCACATGTCATCCCCTCATCCCGAAGGCCTGGGCGCCCGGCTCGCCATGGAGGCGGCCCTGCGCTCGGCCGGTCTGGCGCCCTCCGATATCGACTACATCAACCTGCACGGCACCGCCACTCCCGCCAACGACGCGGCCGAAGGCAAGGCGGTGGCCGCGCTGTTCGGTGACCGCGTGCCCGGCAACTCGACCAAGGGCGCCACCGGCCACACGCTGGGCGCGGCCGGCGCCATCGAAGCCCTGATCTGCGCGATCGCGCTCACCGACGGCCGGGTGCCTGGCAGTCCGGGCACCGGCGCGCTCGATCCGTCGATCCCGATCCTTTACCAGCTGCAGGGCGAAGACCGGCCGCTGCGCCATGCGCTGAGCAACTCGTTTGGCTTCGGCGGCAGCAACTGCTCGCTGGTGCTGGGAGTCGCTGCATGAACAGCACGTCCCTGCAAGCCTTCGTTACCGGCATCGGCGTGATCGCGCCCGGGTTGCCCGACTGGGCCACCGCCGCCGCCGTGTTGCGCGGCGAACAACCGCATGTTCCTGCGCCCACCGTGCTGCCGGTGCCCGAGCTGCTGCCGCCGGCCGAACGCCGCCGCGCCAGCCGCGTCATCAAGCTCTCGCTCGGCGTGGGCCTTGAAGCCGTGAAGCAGGCCGGGGCCGATGCGTCCACGCTGGCGACCGTGTTTGCCGCCTCGGGTGCCGACGGCCACAACTGCCATGCGCTGTGTGAGCAGCTCGCGGGCGAGGATCGCCAGATTTCGCCCACGCGCTTCCACAACTCGGTGCACAACGCGGCCGCCGGCTACTGGGGCATCGCGACCGGCGCCATGGCGCCGTGCCAGGTGATCGGCGCCTTCGATGCCAGCTTCGGCGCCGGCCTGCTGGACGCACTGGCGCAGGTTGCGGTCGATGGACAGCCGGTGCTGCTGATCGCCTACGACAGCGAGTACCCGCAGCCGTTGCTCGCACGGCGCGACACGCCCGACTGCGGCGCGGTGGCGTTGCTGCTGTCGCCGCAGGCCGAGGGTGCGCTGGGGGCGCTCACCGTGGCGCCGACCACCGAGACCGCCGAACCGATGCCCGACGCCTCGCTGGAGGCGCTGCGCACGTCGATCCCCGCGCTGCGCGCGCTGCCGCTGCTGCGCCGCGTGGCGGCGGGGCAGGGCGGCGAGTTCGTGCTCGACTACCTTGCGCCCATGCAGCTGCGGCTGGGCTGGCAGCCATGCTGAGCGCGCCGCTGGACCACGCCTGGATCGCGGCCCACATCCCGCACCAGGGCGGCATGTGCCTGCTCGACCGCGTGATCGAATGGAGCGAACAGCGCATCGTCTGCGAGGCCGTCAGCCACACCGACCCGGCCAACCCGCTGCGCGACGCGGGGCGCCTGGGCGCGGCCACCGGCGTGGAGTACGCGGCGCAGGCCATGGCGGTGCACGGCGCGTTGCTGGCGCACAGCGACACGGTGCCGACCCTGGGCTACCTCACCAGTGTGCGCGGTCTGAACCTGCGCACCGAGCGGCTCGACGACGTGGACGGCCCGCTCACCGTCACGGCCGAGCGCCTGTCGGGCGATGCGCGCCTGATCCTCTACCAGTTCACCGTCCACGGCGGCGAGCGCTGCCTGCTCGACGGCCGCGCCTCCGTGGTGCTTGACGCCCAATCGCTATGAACACTCCGATCAAATCCCGCCGGGCCCTGGTCACCGGCGGCAGCGGTGGTATCGGCGCCGCCATCTGCGAACGCCTGGCGGCCGATGGCCACCACGTCGTCGTGCACGCCAACCGGGGCGTGGAGAAAGCCCAGGCGCTGGTGGAGACGATCCAGGCCGCCGGCGGCAGCGCTGAGGCGGTGGCCTTCGACGTCACCGACCGCGCGGCCACCGCTGCGGCGCTGGCCGCGCTGGTCGATGTCGCCCCGGTCCAGATCCTGGTCAACAACGCCGGCATCCACGACGACGCGGTGTTTCCCGGCATGACGGGCGAGCAGTGGGACCGGGTGATCGACGTTTCGCTCAATGGTTTCTTCAACGTGACCCAGCCCCTGACCATGCCCATGCTGCGCACCCGCTGGGGCCGCATCGTCAGCGTCTCATCGGTGGCGGCGGTGGCGGGCAACCGCGGGCAGGTGAACTACTCGGCTGCCAAGGGCGCGCTGCACGCTGCGAGCAAATCGCTGGCGCTGGAGCTGGCCAGCCGCGGTGTCACGGTCAATGCGGTGGCGCCGGGCTTGATCGCAACCGGCATGATCGACGGCCAGTTCGACGCCGAGGCGGTCAAGAAGCTCGTGCCCATGCAGCGGGTCGGGCGGCCGCAGGAAGTGGCCGACCTGGTCGCGTTCCTGGTGTCCGATCAGGCCGCCTACATCTCGGGACAGGTGATTTCGATCAACGGGGCGATGATCTGATCGGATCGCGGATCGGCTGCTTCATCCGGTCACCCGCGTGCGGGCGCCGCGCAGCCGGGGCTCGACCATCGGCACGGTCAGCATGGTGCTGGCCACGGCCATCAGCAGCAGGGCGGTGAAGCTTGCGCTGCTGATCACCTGTTTGTCCAGCAGGATGTTGGCAAAGATGATCATGATCAGGGCCTTGGTCTGCAGCAGCCAGCCGATGACCGCGGCTTCACCCGGTGGCCAGTTCAGGATGCGGGCGGCGATGCGCACCCCGATCAGCTTGCCCGCGACGGCGGCCACCAGCAACAGGGCGGCGGCAGCGAACACCTCGACGCCCCCCACCGACCAGCTGGTGCGCAGACCGGTGGACAGGAAGAACACCGGCATCATGACCAGCAGCACGTGGTGGCGTAGCAGGTCCATTCGTTCCTGGTTGAACCAGTGGCCGTCCATCACGGCACCGGCCAGGAAAGCGCCCACCATGTAGTGCAGGCCGGCCCAGTCGGCACCCAGGGCGCACAAGGCCAGCCAGATCGGTGCCATGAACCAGCGGTCCGGTTCATCGAGCCAGGCCATGAGGCGGCGGAAGGCCAGGCCCAGCACCACGAAGGCCAGCAGGAACACCAGTTGTTTGCCGATGCGGGTCCAGTCCATCAGGATCAGGGCCAGCACACCCCAGATGGCGATGTCGTCCAGGCTGGCGTAGCGCAGGATGCGCTGGCCCAGCGGCTGGCGCAGGATGTGCAGCCGCTCCATCAGCAGGATGAGGATGGGCAGGGCCGTCACGGCGCAAGCCATGCCGACGCCCAGCACGAACTGCCAGCGGTGCGCCTGCCCGCCCATCCATCCGTCAAAGCCCAGCAGCATGGCGGCGGCCGCGCAGCCGGTGAGCAGGGGCAAGCCGAGGGCCAGCCCGGCGGTGATGCCGCTCTCGCGCCGCGATTGCCAGGCCTTGTGCAGGTCCAGTTCGATGCCGGCGATCATCACGAACAGCATCACTGCCCACCAGGCGATACCGTTGAGCGACTGCACCACCTCCGGCGTGAAGATGAAGCTGTAGTAGCCCGGGAACCAGTGGCCCAGCACGCCCGGGCCCAGCACCACGCCCATGACGATCTGCACCACCACCAGCGGGGCGAAGTACTCGATCCTGAGGAGGCGGACGATCAGCCAGGGGACGCTGAAGATGATCAGCATCGCCAGCAGGAACAGCTCGGCGGTGCTCACGGCCGGCGGCCGGTGTACTCGCGGAACACACCCATGGTGACGGAACACTCGACATCAGCAAAGCCGGCGCGGCGCAGGGCCTGCAGGATGTCTTCCGGATCGAGCGCCGACTCGATGGTGTCACCGTAGTAGGCCCACAGGCGCTTGACGTCGGCGTGGCGGCGCATGAGCCGTGCCAGTACGGGCACGATCACGCTGATGTGAAAGTGCATCAGGCCGCGCAGCAGGCGGCTGCGGGGGCGGCTGATTTCCATGATGCAGACGCGGCCCCCGGGCCGCAGCACGCGCAGGTACTCGGCAAAGGCCAGGTTGAGGTCACCCACGTGGCGCAGGGCATAGCCCATGGAAACGAAGTCGACCTGCTGGTCGGGCAGGGGGATGGCCTCGGCGTAGGCGACCAGGGTCTGCACGTCCACCTTCTTGCGCAGCTCGGCCAGCATGCCGGGCGAGGGGTCGAGCGCCCAGACGCGGCCCTGGGGTCCGACCAGCTCGTGGGCGGCCACGGTGACCAGGCCGGTGCCGGCGGCCACGTCGAGCACGGACATGCCCGGGCGCAGGCCGTTGCGCTGCAGCACCTCGTGCCGGTACCAGGCGCCGCTGCCCAGGGCGGTGAGGGCTTCGGCGCTGTCGTAGCCGGGGGCAGCCTCATCGAACATGGCCTGGGTCATGACGCGCCGTTCTTCTTCGCTGGCGAAGTACTGCTTCATGCGCGGGTCGGACTTGAGCGCGGCGGTGCGTTCCGGGGGGGTGTTCATGGTCGGTCTCCTTGGGGACGCAGGTGGTGCCAGATCAGCAGGGGGATGCGCAGCACGAAGCCCAGGAAGAGCCGGGTGTGCATCCAGGTGAGCAGGGTGTTGTCGCGCAGGTACTTGAAATGCGAGACGCCGCCTTCTTCGACGCTGAGGTAGCGCACCGGCGCGTCGAGGTTGATGGGGCGCACGCCGGCCCAGCACAGGCGCACGACGGCCTCGGGGTCGAAGTCGAAGCGCCGCATGAAGCGGTTGCGCCGCATGATGCGCATCAGCGGTGCGATGGGGTAGACACGAAAGCCGTAGAGCGAGTCGCCGATGCCCATCCAGAGGGTTTCCAGATTGGCCCAGCCGTTGGACACTTTGCGGCCGTTGACGCGAAGCGCCGGCGCTTCGGGGCCGAACACCGGCTTGCCCAGCACCATGGCTCGTGGCGACTGCAGTGACGTTGCCATGAAGCGGGGAATCAGGTCGGCCGGGTGCTGGCCGTCCGAGTCCATGGTGAGCGCGTGGGTGAATCCGGCCTGTGCGGCCTGTCCGATGCCTTCGAGCACGGCCGCGCCCTTGCCCCGGTTCTCGGGCAGCACGATCACCCGCAGGCCGGGGTCGTCCTGCGCCATGGCCTGCAGCAACCGGTCGGAGCCGTCGGTGCTGCCATCGACCACGACCCATACCGGTGTCCAGTGCCGGCGGGCCTGCTGCACGGTCTGCACCACCTGGGGGCCGGGGTTGTAGCTGGGGATGAGCACCAGATGGCTGGTCGAAGCGGCGGGGGCGGTGTCAGTCATGGTGGGGCTGTGCGTTCACGCTGGCAGGATCCAGTTCCTCGCGGAAATGGGCTTCGAGTTCGCGCGTGAAGGCGTGGTAGTCCGCGGGCGCTGCGAACCGGCGGCCGAGTCGTGCCCGGCAATGCAGGGGCAGGACCGGGGGCTGGAACAGGGGCCAGGCCTTGCCGAGGTAGGGAGTCGAGAACTCCAGGATCACGGTCTGCACCGGCGTGTTGGAGCGCCGGGCGATGATGCCCAGCGTGCTGCCCAGCGGGTCGAGCGGTGCCTGCGAGGTGCGGGTGCCCTCCGGGAAGATCACGATCTGAGCGCCTTCCTGCAGGGCGCTTTGGCTCTGCTTGACGATTTGCAGGGCGCCATCGTTGCGCACATAACGGGCGATGCGCGCGGCCGAGCCGAACAACAGGTTGTCCATCAGCGATGCCTTCATGACGCAGACTGCGTCGGGCAGGCGCGAGACGATCAGCACTGCGTCGAGCAGCGAGGGGTGGTTGGCGGCGATGATCAGCGGGCCTTCGTGGCGCAGGGCATCGAGTTCATCCAGATCAAAGCGGCAGCCGCACAAGCCGCGCAGGATGTGCAGGTAAAGCCGGAAGCCGCGCATGATCACCTGGCGTCCGATGGTCTGCCCCAGCCGGCGTGGCAGCACCGGGTGCAGCAGCATGGCAAACGGCAGCCAGGTCAGGCAGATGGCGGCCAGGCTGCCCAGGCCCACGACCATGGCCACGTGTTCGTACAGGGACCACAGGGGGTGAACGGAGGGGCGTTGCTCAATCATGGCCCTGTACCCGGGTGGTGGATTCGCCCAGGATCCAGGACACGGCTACGCCGGCTGCCAGGTAGTGCCGTGTACGCACCAGCGGGCTGTCCACAAAGCTTGCGCCGCCCAGGTGGTCGTACCGCAGGAAGGCGCCTACCCAGTGGCCCGGGTAGCGTTTTGAAATGCCCGCCAGCAGCTGCAGCCCTGCATAGCCGCCCGAGGCCTGGTAGGCCGGGCGCTCGGCGGTGGCGAAGGCGCCGTCTACGCCGTAGAAATACTGGTGCTGGCGCCGGTCGCCGAACAGGGCGCCGGCCTGCAGGCCGACGTTGAAACCGTCCAGCCCCGGGACGCGGGCCAGGTCCAGATTCAGTTTGGGATGGAAGACCCATCCGATGTCTTGAGGTCGGTTTTCGACCGTGAACGCCGCGCGCCAGGGCAGCAGCAGCTGGAGCTGGCGGCTGCGGTCGGCCGAGCGCCACAGCGTCACGTCGAGCTGCGGTCCGAACTCCACGCTGGCCAGAAGGTCGGGCATGCCGGCGCGGGCGCGGATGTCGTCGCTGGCAGCCGGCGGTGACAGGGCGCCCGAGAAGGTGAGGTCCAGCCGGTCGGTGTCCAACAGCTGGGCTCGCACGCCCTCCCGGTCGGCCTTGAGGAATTCACCCCGGTAGACGAAGTAGGGGGCCGGCAGCACAAACTGCTGGCGCTGGTCCGATCCCCGGTAGGCCGGGAAGCTCACCGTGGCCAGACCCAGGCCGGCCTCCCACAGGGGCTGCCCTTCGGCCGCCCCTGCGGGCAGCGCAAGACCGGCGAGTGCCGGGAGCAGAACGGTGCACAAGGCCCGGGTGAACCCGCCGGCAAGGGGGGGCTGGTCGCGTGCGGTCATGCGTTGTACAGCGCCGGGTCGTCCACTTTGCGGATGTTGAAGCGCCGCTGCTTCCAGGCCATGAAGGCACGGCGGGGCTGCATCAGGTTGGCGCTGTAGTACAGCAGTTTGAAGAAGAAGATGGAACGCCAGATCGGTGTCGTGCCGAACACATCGCCGGCCAGCACCGACAGCAAGGCTTCCTTGACACGGAAGGTGTTCTTGGGACCCATGAAGAAGTCCCGCATGATGGGGTTGGTCACGCGGTAGATGAACCACGAAAACTCCCTGGGACCGTGGCGCATCAGACGGTCGAAGCGCCGCAGGGCGGCGGCCCGCTGCTCAGGACGGCGCAGGCAGGTGTCGATGGCCTCGGCGCCGATGACGCCGCCGTTCATGGCCAGCCAGACGCCCGAGGAAAACACCGGGTCGATGAATGCGTAGGCGTCGCCCAGCATCAGGTAGCCCGGACCGTGGTTGCGTTCCGACACGTAGGAGAAGTTGCCGGTGGCCTGGATGTCGTTGACCAGGGTGGCGTCCGCCAGGCGTGCCCGAAGGCCTTCGCAGCCGGCGATGTTGTCCATCAGGAACTGCTGCAGGCTGCGCGAGCCCTTGGTCTTCATGTGGTACGGCCAAGTCACCATGCCGACGCTGGTCAGGCCGTCGGTCAGGGGAATGAACCAGAACCAGCCATGCTCGAACCAGAAGATGGAAATGTTGCCTTCCGCATGGCCTTCGAGCCGCCGGGCGCCGCGGAAATGCCCGTAGACGGCCGAGCTGTTGTGCCTGGGGTTGCGGTGCTTGATCCGGAAACGGTTGGCCAGGAAGGTGTCGCGCCCCGATGCATCCACCACGAACCGGGCTTGCCACCGGGACGTCTGTCCGTCTTCGTGGCGGGCGTCCACCAACGCACTGTGGTCGGACTGGAAGTCCACGCCGGTGACCTTGCAACCTTCGTGCACCTCGGCCCCTTTGCGACGGGCGTTGCGCACCAGGATCTCGTCGAATTCGGCCCGTTTGACCTGGTAGGCATGGGGCATGGACTTGTCCCAGGCGTCCGCGAACTGGAAGGTCTGTGTCCAGTTGTGGTGGGGCGAGACGAATTCGGCACCGGGCTTGAGCATGCCGATGGACTTGATCTCGTCGGCGATGCCCATGCGTTCGAACAGAGGCAGATTGGCCGGCAGCAGAGACTCGCCGATGTGAAAACGCGGGTGGCGGTCTTTCTCCACCACGACCACGTGGTGTCCCTTTTCGGCCAGCAAGCTGGCCACGGTGGTGCCGGCCGGGCCACTGCCGATCACGAGCACGTCGCAGGACTGGACGTTGGTTCCCTGGGTCATGGTTTTCTCATGCGGTCTTCGGTCGAATGCCTGTGCCGGAGATGGGGTTTCCTCGGCCGCGCGTGATCATAAACGCTGGCCTGGCGCCGGGCCGCCTCCGATGGGGGGACGGCAACGACCCGGACCGGGCGTGGTGCAGGGTCTGCGGTGGCATGATTGACCCATGTTCATCCACTTGCGCTTGCACACCGAATTTTCCGTCGTCGACGGCACCAACCGCATCGACGATGTGGTCACCGCCGCTGCGAAAGACGGTCAGCCCGCCCTGGGCATTTCCGACCTCAACAACCTGTTTGGCGGGGTCAAGTTCTACAAGGCCGCGCGGGGTGCGGGCCTCAAGCCGGTGCTGGGCGCCGAGGTCATGCTCCAGGGCTTCACCGACGAGACGCCGGGTGCCATGCCCGGTGGTCCGCAACCGGCGCCGCACAAGGTCATCCTGCTGGTGCAGGACAAGCAGGGCTACCTCAACCTCAGCGAGCTGATTGCCCGTGCCTGGACGAAGAACGTGGTGCGCGACCAGGCGCTGGTGCGCTGGGAGTGGCTGCAGGAACTCAATGCAGGGCTGATCCTGCTCTCGGGCGCGCAGGCCGGTCCTGTGGGCCAGGCCCTGCTGGCCGGTGATGCGCAGAAGGCGTCCGACTTTGCGTTGCAGATGGCGGCCGTGTTCACCCACCGCTTCTACCTGGAGTTGCAACGTGCCGGCCGGGCCGACGACGAGCGCCACGTGACCGCTGCGGTGCAGCTGGCCGCGCGCCTGCACTTGCCGGTGGTCGCCACGCACCCGGTGCAGTTTCTGGAGCCCGACGACTACGAGTCGCACGAGGCCCGTGTCTGCATCGCCGAAGGCGAGATCCTGGCCAACAACCGGCGCGTGCGCCGTTTCACGCGCGAGCAGTACTTCAAGTCCGCCGCCGAGATGACGGCCCTGTTTGCCGACATTCCGTCGGCGGTGGCCAACACGCTGGAGATCGCCCGGCGCTGCAACCTCACCCTGGTGCTGGGCAAGCCGCAGCTGCCGAACTTCCCCATCCCGCCGGTGGACGGGCGGATCATGTCCGTGGACGAGTACTTCCGCCACGTGTCCTACGAGGGGCTGGAAGGACGCCTGAAGCACCTGTTCCCTGACGAGGCGAAGCGCAATGAGCAGCGCCCTCGCTACGTCGAGCGGCTGGAGTTCGAGCTCAACACCATCCTGAAGATGGGGTTCCCGGGCTACTTCCTGATCGTGTCGGACTTCATCAAGTGGGCCAAGGAAAACGGCTGCCCGGTGGGCCCGGGCCGGGGTTCGGGCGCCGGTTCGCTGGTGGCCTATGCGCTGCTCATCACCGACCTGGACCCGCTGCACTACAACCTGCTGTTCGAGCGCTTCCTGAACCCGGAGCGGGTGTCCATGCCCGACTTCGACATCGACTTCTGCCAGTCCAACCGCGACCGCGTGATCGACTACGTGAAGGACCGATATGGCAAGGACGCGGTGAGCCAGATCGCCACCTTCGGCACCATGGCTGCGCGGGCGGCCATCCGCGACGTGGGCCGGGTGCTGGACCTGTCCTACGGCTTCTGCGACGGCATCTCCAAGCTCATCCCCAACAAGCCGGGCATGAGCGTGACGCTGCAGTACCCGCCCAGCCCGAAGAAAGAAGGCGACAAGAACAACTACGCCATCGAGATGGAGCCCATCCTGGCGGAGCGCATCGAGAAGGAAGAGGACGTCAAGACCCTGATCGAACTGGCGCAGAAGCTCGAAGGCATGACCCGCAACATCGGCATGCACGCGGGTGGCGTGCTGATCGCGCCGGGCAAGCTGACCGACTTCTGCCCGTTGTACATGCAGCCGGGCAGCGAATCGGCGGTGAGCCAGTACGACAAGGACGATGTCGAAGCCATCGGTCTGGTGAAGTTCGACTTTCTGGGCCTGGCCACGCTGACCATCCTGGAGATCGCGCGCGAATTCATCATGAAGCGCCACAAGGGCCAGGAGAACTTCCGCTTCGAGGACATCCCGCTGGACGACAAGGCGGTGTACGCGCTGTTCTCCAGGGGACAGACCGAGGCCGTGTTCCAGTTTGAAAGCCGCGGGATGCAGGGCATGCTGCGCGACGCCAAGCCGTCCCGGCTGGAAGACCTGATCGCGCTGAACGCGCTCTACCGCCCGGGCCCGATGGACCTGATCCCAACCTTCGTGGCGCGCAAGCACGGTCGCGAGCCGGTGGAGTACCCGCACCCGCTGACCGAGCCGGTGCTGGCCGAGACCTACGGCATCATGGTTTACCAGGAGCAGGTGATGCAGACTGCCCAGGTGCTGGGGGGGTACTCGCTCGGTGGCGCCGACATGCTGCGCCGCGCCATGGGTAAGAAGAAGGCCGAGGAGATGGCCGAGCACCGTGCCATCTTCCGCAAGGGCGCGGCGGAGAAGGGGATCGACGAGGCCAAGGCCGACGAGGTCTTCGACCTGATGGAGAAGTTCGCGGGCTACGGCTTCAACAAGTCGCACGCGGCCGCGTACTCGCTGCTGGCCTACCACACGGCCTGGCTCAAGGTCCACTACACGGCCGAGTTCTTCTGCGGCAACATGACCGTGGAAATGGACAACACCGACAAGCTCAAGGTGTTGTGGGAAGACGCGCAGAAGATGGGCATGGCCTTCGAGCCACCCGACGTGAACCGCGGCGGCTACCGTTTCGAGCCGGTGACGGACAAGCTCATCCGCTACGGCCTCGGGGCCGTCAAGGGAACGGGGCAGCTCGCCATCGAGGCCATCGTTGCGGCGCGTGAAGGCCGCGGTGAGGGTCCGAACGGCGACGAAAAGGGGCCGTTCACCAGCCTGTTCAACTTCTGCCTGCGGGTGGACCGTCAGCGCATCAACAAGCGCACGGTCGAGGCGCTGATCAAGGCTGGCGCTTTCGACGCCATCCACCTCAACCGGGCCGAGCTGCTGGCCTCGCTGGACGTGGCCTTCGAATACGCTGCCACGTCACAGGCCAACGCCAACCAGGGCGGCCTGTTCGACATGCTCGGTGGTGACGACCACGGGTCGAGCACGCAGGAGCCCGATCTGGTCGCGACCCTGCCCTGGGGCGTGAAAGAGCGGCTGACTTTCGAGAAGACGGCCATGGGCTTCTACTTCTCGGGCCACCTGTTCGACGAGGTCGAGCGCGAAGTGCGTCGCTTTGCCCGCACGCCGCTCGCCGACGTGAAGGACAGCCGCGATCCGGTCATCCTGGCCGGCATCCTGTCGGAGTTCCGGGTGATCAACGGCCAACGCGGCAAACTGGCCTTCTTCAAGCTCGACGACAAGTCGGCGGTGATGGAGGTCAGCGCCGACGAAAACCTGATCAACCAGCACCGCAACCTGCTCAAGGACGACGAGCTCATCATCGTGCAGGCGCTGGTGCAGCCCGACCGCTTCTCGGGCGGCTTGCGGCTGAAGATCCAGCAGATCTGGGACCTGGCGGCGGCGCGCTGTCGCTTCGGCAAGTTCCTGCGTGTGGCGGTCAACGGCCATGCGCCGGCCATTGCCCAGCTGGTGCGTGAGTTCCCACCGAAGCGGGAGATGACCGAGCAAGGCGAGCTGGTGCGCGGCCTGCCGGTGCGCCTGGCCCTGCAGCGCCCGGGCGCGCAGTGCGAGCTGCAACTGGACGACCGTGCGCTGTTCTTCCCCACCGATGCCGCGCTGGCCAGCTGGATGGCCCAGGCGCATGAGCGGCGGGCCGAGATCGTGTTCGACTGAGCAGATGCCGACAGGACGGTGGCAAACGTGACGACTGGCACACCGGACCGGGATTGGCCCTCAAGTTTTCGGCGCAACGGCCGATCGCAAGCATGAACATGAAGCTGCAACACAAGGCCTGGGCGCTGGTGCTCGTGATCGTCGGCCTCTGTGCGGGCGGCGCCATGCTGGGCGCCCGTCACATCGTGCTGTCCTCGTTCCAGGAGATCGAGGCCGAGCGAGCCGGGCTCGAGGGTGAGCGCGCCCGCCGCGTGCTGGAGCAACAGCATCAGAACCTCGCGGTCACCGTGCAGGACTATGCCGCCTGGGCCGATGCAGTGGATTTTGTCCAAGGCCGGCGACCCGATTTCTTTGCCGAGAACTTCAACGCCGAAAGCCTGGCGAACCTGAGCGTCTCGCAGGTGCTCGTGCACGACGCCAGCGGTCGTGCGCTGGCCAGTCTGGGTGTGCTCGGCGCGGACGGTCGGACCCGGCCATTGCCAACCGCGGACCAGATCGCGGCACAGGCGCTGGCGGTGCAGGTCCTCAAGGCGCCCGACCCCAGAACCGTCCTGAAGTCCCTGCGCATGGTGGACGGGGTTCTGGAGATGGTGGTGGTGGCGGCGGTCTACTGGCCCGACCGGCCTGAACGTGGCAGCCAGGGCGCCATCACCATGGTCAGTCGCCTCGATGCGCAAGCGCTGGAGCGCTTTTCCCAAGTGTTGATGACACCCGTTCGGCTCGCTTTGGAAGAACATGTGTCGGGTGACTTCCACCAGCACGCGCTCGGTGAGGACAAGCGTGAGGTGCACGTCAAGCTGCGCGACCATGCAGGACATGTCGTGGCCGAGCTGGTGCTGCAACTCGACCAGCGGCTGCAGCAGCAGGGCCGGGTGCTCGCCTGGACCGGCATGGGACTGGCAGCGGTGGCCGGTCTGCTCGCCGCGTTTCTCCTGGTCAGCCTGCTCGACCGCCTGGTGCTGCGCCGCTTGCAGCGGCTGCACGCCGACGTCAGCCGCATCACGGCTCAAGGGCCTCTGGAGGCCGCCCCCGTGGCGGTCCACGGCCAGGACGAACTGCGACAACTGGGCGATGCCATCAACGAGTTGCTGCAGCGCGTGCGGCAGGATGCGCAGGCACAGATCGAGGCCCATGCGCGCCAGGAGCAATTGCAGGCGCAGTTGCTGCAGAGCCAGAAGACCGAGGCCCTGGGTCGGCTGACCGGTGGCATCGCGCACGATTTCAACAACTCGCTGGCGGCCATCACCGGCTGGGTCCGGCTGGCTGCAGAGGACCTGCAGGACCCGGACCACCCGAGCGCCGATGCGCTGCAGCAGGCTCTGAAGGCCACCCGCTATGCCGATGGCCTGATGCGCCAGTTGCTGGCTTTTGGCCGCCAGACGCCACCCAAGCTGCGCCGCCTGCACTGGACCAGCCTGATCGAAGACACCCGGCAGATGGTGGCGTCGGGCCTGACCCGCGACTGCGACATCGTGGTGGACTACCAGGTGGACAACGACGAAGTGGACGTCGATCCGACGCAGTTGCAGCAGGTGCTGGTGAACCTGCTGATCAACGCATCCGATGCGATGCAGGGCAAGGGGCGCATCGAGCTGACGCTCTTGTCGCTCGAACTGCCGATGCCCGATGGCCAGGTGCTGCCGCCCGGTGCAGTGGACCTGCCGGCAGGTTCCTACATCACGCTGCGACTGTGTGACCAGGGACCGGGCATCCCGCCCGAGAACCTGGGGCGTGTGTTCGACCCCTTCTTCACCACCAAGGGCAAAGGGCGGGGCACAGGTCTGGGCCTGTCGGTGGCGCACGGCATCGTGATGCGCCACCATGGCGGCATCGGTGTGGCGAACCGGCCCGAGGGGGGCGCGTGTTTCCATGTGCACCTGCCGGTGAGCCGGCGGGAGGCATCCGTGGAACCGGTCACCGCCCCCGATGGCGGTCCGGGGCAAGGGCGCCATGTGCTGTTCGTGGACGACGACCAGCTGGTCCGGCACGCCTGGAGTGCCCTGCTGGAACGCCAGGGCTGGCTGATCACCCGGGCGCGTGACGGGGAAGAGGGCTGGGCCCAGTATGCGCAGTCGGGCCAGCGTTTTGACCTGGTGCTGACCGATCAGTCCATGCCCCGGCTCGACGGCGTGGGGCTGGCCCGCCGCATCCGCGAGACCGAGTCACCGCCGCCGATCATCCTCATCAGCGGTCATGTGAACGAGGTCGGCGCCGGAGACCTTCAGACGCTGTTCAGTGCGGTGCTGCACAAGCCCGTGGACATGGGCGATCTGACGCGGGTGATGGAAGAAGTGCTGGCCACCGGTACCTCACGGTACTGAGGCCCCCACGCTCCACCGCTGCGCGGGTCGCTGCCCCCCGAGGGGGTGGATCTGCCTGAGGGAGGCCCGGCGGCAGGTCTATGAGGCCCCCACGCTCTGCCGCTACGCGGCTCAGTCTTGCGGTCGCAGGCCGATGATGAGCGAGGCGGGTACGCGGCCGTCCGTGTCGCGCGGCAGGCTGCCGGTGCGATCGATGGCCCTGAGCACCGCTTCGTCCCAGGCGGCGTAACCACTGCTTCGGACGATGCGGCGATTCGCAATGGTGCCGTCCGGCAGAGTCTGTACCTCGACCTCGGCGCGAGGGTTGCCCACGATGGTGTCGGTGAACACCACATTGGGCTTGATGCGGGCCGCCACCCGGGCCCCGTAACCTGGCGAAGGCCCACTGGACTGCTGGGCGCTGCCGGTGGCCTGCGGGCCGCCGCTGGCGCCGGCCTGGCCGAGCATGCGGCGGATGTTCTCCTGGCGCTGGCGCTCGGCATCCTCCTGTGCTCGTTTCTCGTCGGCCAGCTTCTTCTCGGCCGCCAGCTTCTGTTCCTGCTGGCGCTTGCGCTCGGCGGCGACCTTGTCTGCAGCGGCTTTTTCGGCGGCGGCCTTGTCGAGCGCCGCCTGTCGCTGCGCCGCTTCCTGCTTCTGCTGGGCGCGCTGGGTGGCGATGTCCGCCTCGCTGGGGCCGGGCGGCGGTGGTGCGGGGCGCGGTTCGACCCGGGGTGTCGGCGTTGGCTGTGGTGGGGGCGGTGGTGGCGATGTGGCACGCGGCGCGGCGGGCACCGGCAGGCGCGACCAGAGTTCGGCCTCGAACACCGGCGTCTCGGCGTCCTGCTTCCAGCCCACGCCCCAGGTGAGCGCCGCCACCAGCAGGCCGTGTGCGAGCAGTGCCAGGCCCACCGGACCGAGCCAGTGGCCTTCGCGTGGCGGCGCCAGGCGTGCGTGTTCGGGGGCGTGGCTGCGCGACAGGGCGAAGCTGCTGCTCATGGTGGCCTCAGCGCGTGGTCTGCACCGAAAGGCCGACGCGGCTGACGCCGGCCCGCTGCAAGGTGTCCATGACCTGGACCACGGTTTCGTATTTCACGTTCTTGTCGGCGCTGATGACCACCGGCACCCGGCTCGCATCACTGTCGCCCTGCAGCTGTTTCACGCGTGCGGCCAGTTGCGCCAGCGGCACGTCCGCGCCTTCGGCCTGTCCGGCGCCTTCACGCACCTGCAGCCGTTCGCTCTTGTCCACGATCACCTGCACAAAGCGGTCGGGTTGGCGCCCGGCCTGTCCGACGCTCGGCAAGTCGATCTGGCTGGGCGTGATCAGGGGCGCAGTCACCATGAAGATGATCAACAGCACCAGCATCACGTCGATGAACGGGACCATGTTGATCTCGTTGATGGTGCGGCGGCCGCGGCCGCGGGCGGCGAGCTTGGCCATGGCGTTCAGCGCACGGTGTTGGGGCCGGACGTGGCCTGCTGGGCGGCCACGTTGCGTTGCAGGATGTTGGAGAACTCTTCCATGAAGGTCTCCATGCCGTTGGCCACGCGGTCGATGTCGTGCGCGAAGCGGTTGTAGGCCACCACCGCGGGGATGGCGGCGAACAGGCCGATGGCGGTGGCCACCAGCGCTTCGGCGATGCCGGGGGCCACAGTGGCCAGCGTGACCTGTGCCAGCGAGGCCAGGCCGGTGAAGGCATGCATGATGCCCCAGACGGTGCCGAACAGGCCCACATACGGCGCCACGGAGCCGACGGTACCGAGGAAGGAGAGGTTGGACTCCAGCACATCGAGTTCACGCTGGAAGGCGGCCCGCATGGCGCGGCGCGCACCGTCGAGCAGGGCCGTGCTGTCGCTGATGCGGCGCTCGCGCAGCTTCTGGTATTCGCGCATGCCGCTGGCGAAGATGCGCTCGGTCGGCCCCCCCTGCTGGGCACTTTGCGACGCGGCGTTGTAGAGCTCCAGCAGGTTGGTGCCGGACCAGAAGTCGCGCTCGAAGTCGTCGTTCTTGGCGCGCACGCGGCGCAGGGCGAAGAGTTTGCGGAAGATGGCGGCCCAGCTGATGACCGAGACGGTCACCAGCAGGGCCACCACCGCCTGGACCACCCAGCTCGCGTGGAGCAGCAACTGGACGATGGACAGGTCTTGGTTCATGGCAGTGGAAGATCAGTTGGATGGGGCCGCGGTTCCGGTCATCAGCACCTGCAGCACCTCGTGCGGGATGCGGCGGGGGCGCAGCGTGGCGGCATCCACCCAGCCGATGCGGATGCTGCCATCGCACAGCAGCGCCGGTTCAGCTCCGGCCTGCTGCGGTTTCAGGAGCGCGGATTGCGCAATCGTAAGCGAGGCCTTGCCGATCTCGACCGGCGCAGCTGTGACCAGCAGTAAATCGTCCAGCCGGGCGCTCAGGCGGTACTGCAGGTGGCAATCGCTGACCACGAACATGCCGCCGGTCTGCTCGCGCAGGGCTTGCTGGCCCAGGCCGAGCTGGCGCAGCCACTCGGTGCGGGCGCGCTCGAAGAACTTCAGGTAGTTGGCATAGAAGACGATGCCGCCGGCGTCGGTGTCTTCCCAGTAGACGCGAACGTCCCAGGCGAAAGCAGGACGTCCGACGCTCACAGCGCGGCCTCGATCCGGGTGACCGCCTCCTGCAACTGCGGCAGGGCGTTGGCGGTGGAAAACCGCAGCCAGTGCTGCGGATCGGCCAGGCCGAAATCGCGCCCGGGCGTGGCGGCGATCTGGCAGCGGCGCATCAGCTCGAAGGCCAGCGTCCAGCTGCCGCCGGGCTCGCCGTCTCGGCCGTGCATCGGGATACCCCAGCGGTCGCACAGCCCGCGCACGTCGGCCCAGGCGTAGAAGGCGCCGTCGGGCATCACCGGCACACTCAGGCCCAGGCGGTTGAGTTCGGGGATGAAGGCGTCGCGCCGGGCCTTGAATTCGGCGCGGCGGCGCTCGTATTCGGCCAGGCTGTCGGGTGCGAAACAGGCCAACGCCGCATGCTGGGCGATGGTGCTGGCGCAGATGAACAGGTTCTGCGCCAGCCGCTCCACCGCCGGCACCAGCGAGGGGGGCAGTACCAGCCAGCCCAGGCGCCAGCCCGTCATGTTGAAGTACTTGCTGAAGCTGTTGATGCTGATGACCTCGTCACCCAGCCCGTCGGGCAGGCCGAGCGCGCTGTGGCCGTAGGCGTCTTCGTAGCTCAGGCCCAGGTAGATCTCGTCCACCAGGGTGATGCCGCCGCGTTCGCGCACGAAGCGCGCGATGCGTTCGAGTTCGTCGCGCGCGATGCTGGTGCCCGTGGGGTTGGACGGCGAGGCCAGCAGCACACCGCGCGTGGCCGGGTCCCAGGCCTGTTGCACGTGCTCGGCACTGAGCTGGAAACGGTCTTCCGGCCCCGAGGGGATGAGCACCGCCGTGCCCTCGGCCGCCTGCACGAACTGACGGTTGCAGGGGTAGCTGGGGTCGGGCATCAGCACCTCGTCCCCGGCCTCGATGAGCGCCAGGCAGGCCAGCTGCAGGGCTGCGGAGGCACCGGCGGTGACGACGATGCGGGCCGGGTCGATGGCCAGACCGAAACGGCTGGCGTACCAGCCGCTGATGGCCTCGCGCAGGGCAGGCAGGCCGGTGGCGTCGGTGTACTGGCTGCGCCCGTCGCGGATGGCCCGTTCGGCGGCCGCCTGCACCAGCGGCGGCGCGGTGAAGTCCGGTTCGCCGATGTTCAGGCGGATCATCGGGCGGTCGCCGGGCTGCGCGCGCGCGGCCATGTCGCTGGCCGCCTTGGCCAGCTCCATCACGTAGAAAGGTTCGATGCGCTGCGCGCGCTGCGAGATCCGCATGCGGGTGAACGACCGCTCAGGCCGCGTCGCCGGCCTTGCGGGCGGGTTTGCGCGCCGGCGGGTTGGCCGACACCTCGAGTGGGCGCAGCTGAGCGGCCAGCGGGTGCAGCACGCCGTTGACGTACTTGTGGCCGTCGGTGCCGCCGAAGCCCTTGGCCAGTTCGATGCACTCGTTGAGCACCACGCGCCAGGGCACGTCGGGGCAATGCTGGAACTCGTAGGCACCGATCCACATGACCGCGTGCTCAATGGGCGAGAGCTCGGCCAGCGGGCGGTCCAGCTGTGGGCTGATCAGCGCATCCAGGGCGTCGGCCTGTTCGACGCAGCCGTGCAGCAGCGCGTCGTAGTGTGCACTGTCGGCCTTGTGGAAACCCACCAGATCGCGCGTGAAGGCGTCGATGGAGGAGGCCTCGTTGCGGCCGACGATGTGCTGGTACAGGGCCTGCAGGGCGAACTCTCGGGCACGCGTACGGGCCGACTTGTCGGCGGCCTTGCGGGGTTTGGTTTGCTCAGTGCTCATGTTCAGCCGATGCTCGCCAGCAGGTGGGCCATCTCGATGGCCACGCGGGCGGCGTCACGTCCCTTTTCTTCCTGGCGTGCCACCGCCTGCGACACGTTCTCCACCGTGAGGATGGCGTTGGCAATCGGTGTGTGCGTGTCCAGTGCCACGCGTGTGACGGCGGCACCCGACTCGTTGCACACCAGCTCGAAGTGGTAGGTTTCCCCACGGATGACGCAGCCCAGCGCGATCAGGGCGTCGAAGTCGTCCTGCTCGGCCATGGCCTGCAGGGCAATCGGGATCTCGAGTGCACCAGGCACGGTCACGCGCTTGATGTTCTTTTCCTGCACACCCAGGGCGATGAGCTCCTCGTGACAGGCTTCATAGAGCGCGTTGGTGATGCCTTCGTTGAAACGGGCCTGGACGATGCCGATGGCCAGCTTCTTGCCATCGAGCGTGCCGGAGCTGCCTTTGTCTGCGCCAAACATGGTGGGAATCTTTCTTTGAAACGGGATCAGTTCTTGCGGCTGAGGTAGCCGGTGATTTCGAGGCCATAGCCGGCCATGCTGGGCATGCGGCGCGGATTGCCCATCAGCTGCATCCGGTGCACGCCGCATTCGCGCAGGATCTGCGCGCCCACGCCGTAGGTGCGCAGGTCCATGCGGCCGCGTTCGGGCGCCTGGGCCGAGCGGGCCGTGCCTTCGAACTGGGACAGCAGCTGGTCGGCGCTTTCGCCGCAGTTGAGCAGCACCGCCACGCCGGCACCGGCTTCGCCGATGTGGCGCAGACTGGCTTCCAGGCTCCAGCTGTGCATGGAGCGGCCGACTTCCAGTGCGTCCAGCACCGACAGCGGCTCGTGCACGCGCACGGCCACGCTGTCATCGGGCGACCACTGGCCCTTGACCAGAGCCAGATGCAGGGCACCGCTGGGCTGGTCGCGGAAGGCGTGGGCGGTGAATTCGCCGAAGGCGGTGTTCAGCGGGCGGGTCCCGACCTTCTGCACCAGGCTTTCGGTGCGGCTGCGGTGTTCGATGAGGTCGGCGATGGTGCCGATCTTCAGACCGTGTTCGGCGGCGAACAGCTGCAGGTCCGGCAGGCGGGCCATGGTGCCGTCGTCTTTCATGATCTCGCAGATCACGGCCGCCGGCGAGCAGCCGGCCATGGCGGCGAGATCGCAGCCGGCCTCGGTGTGGCCGGCGCGCATGAGCACGCCCCCTTCAACCGCCTGCAGCGGGAAGATGTGTCCGGGCTGGACCAGATCGGCCGCCTGTGCATCCTTGGCCACGGCCACCTGCACGGTGCGCGCGCGGTCGGCCGCGGAAATGCCCGTGGTCACGCCCTCGGCGGCTTCGATGGACACGGTGAAGGCCGTGCCCATCTTGGTGCCGTTGCGCGGCACCATCGGCGGCAGCTTCAGGCGCTCGCATCGGTCCCTGGTCAGGGTCAGGCAGATCAGGCCGCGGCCGAAGCGGGCCATGAAGTTGATGGCCTCGGGCGTGACATGGTCTGCCGCCAGCACGAGGTCGCCTTCGTTCTCGCGGTCCTCTTCATCGACCAGGATCACGATGCGCCCGGCTCGCATGTCGGCCACGATGTCTTCGACCGGGGAAATGGCCACCGGGGCCAGGGATTCGGGGGCGTTCATGCGCTGTCCTTGGGTTGTGCCGCGCCGAGCATGCGCTCCACGTAACGGGCCACGGTGTCGATTTCCAGATTCACGGGACTGCCAGTCTGCAGTTGGCCGAGGGCTGTGTGTTCGACGGTGTGGGGAATGAGGTTGATGCTGATCGTGCAGCCATCCGCGCCATCGCTGACGCTGTTGATGGTCAGGCTGACACCGTTGATGGCCACCGATCCCTTGTAGGCCAGGTACCTGCCCATGGCAGGGGGCGCCAGCACACACAGGGTCCAGCTTTCACCCACCCGCTCGAACCGGCTGACGGTGCCGACGCCGTCCACGTGGCCGGACACGATGTGTCCGCCCAGGCGGTCGCTGGCGCGCAGGGCTTTTTCGAGGTTGATGCGGCGGTCGGTCTGGTCCAGCCCGGCGGTGCGGGCCAGGGATTCGGCCGAGATGTCGATGGTGAAACGGTGCTGTGGCGGGTCGAGTGAGGTGACCGTCATGCAGGCGCCGTTCAGGGCGATGCTGTCGCCCAGACCGACGTCGTCGAGATATCCCGGCGGTGCCTCGATGGTGAGACGTTTGCCGTGAGCCAAAGAACTGCCGAGGGCGTGGGTGGCGGCGATGCGTCCCACGCCGGTGATGATGCCGGTGAACATTCGGCCATTTTCGCAGGGTTTGGGGGCGCCGGCGGCCGCAGGGTCAAGCCGACCCGCCAGAAAAGCCGTGAGCAGCCTTCTTCAGGCGTTCAGGAAGGCGTCTCGCCCACGCACGCGGGCGAGGATCCGCAGGTCGTCGCCGACCGGTTCGACCTCGCGGAACGCCAGGCCGATGCCGTCGGCCAGGCGTTGCAATGGGCCGAAACCCGACAGGCCGTGGCCCTGGCCGAGCAGGGTGGGGGCCAGGTAGAGCAGGCACTCGTCCACCAGTCCTTCGCGCAGGAAGGAGCCGTTGAGCTTGTGGCCGGCTTCGACATGCAGTTCGTTGACTTCCCGTCGTCCGAGGTCCTGCAGCAGGGCGGTCAGGTCCACCTTGCCGTTGGCGCCGGGCAATCGGATCACGGTGGCACCACGCGCCTGCAGCGCCACGGCACGGTCCGCGTCGTCGCTCGCGGTGTAGATCAGGATCTGCCGGCCCAGACCTTGCGCGGGCGGCTCGAACAGGCGGGCAGCCAGCGGGGTTTCCAGGCGGCTGTCCACCACCACCAGGTGCGGTTGCCGCGGGGTCTCCACGAGCCGCACATCCAGCATGGGGTCGTCTTCAAGCACGGTGCCGATGCCGGTGAGCACCGCGCAGGCACGAGCCCGCCAGGCGTGGCCGTCGGTGCGCGCGGCTTCGCCCGTGATCCACTGGCTGGTGCCGTCGGGCAGGGCAGTGATGCCGTCCAGCGAGGCCGCCATCTTCATGCGAACCCAGGGCGTCTTGCGGATCATACGGCTGAAGAAGCCGATGTTCAGTTCGCGTGAGGCGCGGGACGCCTCGGTGTTCGGTGGCAGCACTTCGACCTCGATGCCGGCGGCCCGCAGACGACCCACACCACGGCCTGCGACCAGCGGGTTGGGGTCCAGCGTGGCCACCACCACCCTGGCGACGCCGGCGTCGATCAGCGCGTCGCAGCAGGGCGGTGTGCGGCCGTGGTGGGAGCAGGGCTCCAGCGTGACGTAAGCGGTCGCGCCGGCCACAGATATTCCTCGTTCCCGCGCGTCGCGCAGCGCCATCACCTCGGCGTGGGGGCCGCCTGCCCGCTGGGTGTTCCCTTGGGCAAGGGTATGTCCCGCGGCCGTCGCGATCACACAGCCCACTCTCGGGTTGGGATTCGAAACGGTCAGCGAACCGTGCGCGGACGCCAGTGCAGTCCCCAGCAGGAGGGACGGTTCGGAGGTGCGACGATCCGGCAATTCAGCGCGTCCAGCACTCGTCCAAAGAGTTCGTTCCGCTGCGACCTTTTTGGCCTCGCTGGTCGAGCGTCAGGTTGCCGCAGCCATCGTTGGCTTGCAGTGCGCCGGCGACCGCGGTCAGCGTGTAGGTCGAGTTGTTGTTCGCGGGAGCGTAGTTGATGGTGTACCGGTCACCTTCGACTTCCTGCAGGTTGGCCGGGAGGGCTGCTGGATAGGTGCCCGCAGCGGTCATGGCGCGCTCCAGCCATTGCGAGGCTTGCTGAAGAGCCACCTGGGCGCTGCTGCGGTGGGTACGCTGCACATAGCTGTTGTACTGCGGCACGGCGATGGCGGCCAGCACACTGATGATCACGACGGTGATCATCAGTTCCACCAGCGTGAAACCACGTTGGCCGGCAGTGCGCCGTGCCAAAGGCGTTTGGTCCATATGCACTTGCATCACCGCAGCTCCCGCCAGTCGGCACGTCGGCCACCGACGCCCACCTTGCACATTTCGAGGAAACGACCGTTGAGTCCACCACAGACATCGGGGTCTTTGCAGGTGGTGTCACCGGGGGGGCATTCATCGCAGTCCTCACCGGCGGGGCAGCTGTAGCATTGCTCGTCCCCAGGTGCGCAGGTCGCTTCCGGCTTGAACACCTGCCAACGGTCGTTGCTGTTGATGGCCGCGTTCTCCCCGGACCCGAACAGCACCCGGTTGCCGTTGGTCTCGCCAAAGATCGGTGTTCTGGGCGGATTGCCGGAATAGATGTTGAACGCGTTGATGTAGCCGGCGTTGCGTGTGCTGGTCAGGTCGCAGGTCTCACCGATCGCACTCGATGCGGGGATCATGGAGTTGACCACCACCACCTGGCCTTCAAAGGCCATGGGGTGGGTCAGGACGCGTTCGCGGGCGACCGGCAGATCAAAGAACCACCCACGTCGGGCCGATGACAGTACCCGGGAGTAAGTGACCGAAGTGGCGGAGGTTCCGAAGGTCCTGCCGTTTGAGGCCGCCGAGGTCTGCGTCTGTTCCACCAGGGCCGTGTTGCGCGAGCCGGTGATCACCGTTCCGTCCGTTCCGGTCACTGTGGTGGATGAAGACCAGCTGTACGTGCTGTTGTCCCACAACGAGTAGATGGTCTGCACCTGGGTGGAGCCCGGGTCGGAGGTGCTCATGTTGCTGCCGGTACCAAAAAGCACCTGGACGCCGCCCAGGTTGTTCGGGCCGACTTGCCAGAACGGGGCCGACGTGATGGGTTGGCCGTTGCCCTGTGGATCCCGCGCCACGAAGAGGGGAGAGCCCGAGAAGCCGACGGACCAGTTGCTGGAGTTGGTGGATGTGAGGTCGAACTTCCAGAGATTCCCCTGAAGGTCTCCCGCATAGACGATGTCCACCTTGCCATCACCGTTGAGGTCGATCGGGCGCGGCGCACCGAGCCCGTTGGCAGCACTGTTGGCGGCCATGGCGGGAATCATGACGCGGCCCATGCTGCCGTCCAGGTACTGCACGATGAGCACCGGGCGCCGGTTGGCACTGTTGTAGCCGTTGCCCAGGATCACCGCCCAGCGACCACCGGCCTGGGAGTCGTTGACGCGAACGATCTGTTCGGAACGGCTGCGCGTCAGGTCGTCCATCACCGGCGGAGCGAACACGTGGCCGATGTCGGCGTGGGTGTTCACCGTGGTGTCCAGCCGGACGATCGCGCTGCTGCCTGTGCCGGGGTCCACGAAATTCGCCGGGTTGGTCACATCCAGCACGAAGTAGCCCCGGCCACCGGCACCGAGCGTACCGACGAGCAGGGTGCGCCAGTCGATGCCCCCCGTATGGGCCGCAATGTTGACGTCGCCGGTGAACGGGTGGCCGTCCACGTAGTAGCGGTGGGTGTAGGACGACTGGGTCAGTTCGCGCAAGGGGCTGCTGGCCTCGGTGCCGAACAGGCCGGCCGGCACGTAGGCCATCACCTCCTGGCCGGTGCGGGCATTGAAGGCGTGCAGCATGCCATCGTTGGCGCCGACGAAGAGCGTGGGCGTGCGGTTGGCCATGGTGTTGCGGAAGGCCAGGTGTCCCGGCATGTCGAGTGCCTGTCGGGTGGGCTTGCCCAGGTGCCAGATGTTGGAGTTGACGATGTCGCCCAGACGGGATGACCGTGTGCGCATGTAGCCACCGTTGCTGCCTTCAAGCGAGCGGTCGCCACGCAGGTAATTGACCCTGGCGGACCCGGTACCGACCGGTACCGAGCTGCTGCCGCGCATGGCCAGCTGCTGGGCAGAGGTCAGGTTGTCCCACCGGAAGCCGCGCCCCTGCGCACCGTCAAACGTCAGCACCACCCGGTTGCTGTTGACGTCGGTATTGCTGCGCGCGTCCAGCAGCGTATGGGCTTGCCACGTGGGCACCGTGGCCGGGCGTCCCGAGGTGCTGTCGATCGCATACGCACCCAAGGTGCCACTCCAGTTGGCGGCCGAGTCGTAGCCGGCCACGAAGGCCAGATTGCCCGCCGTGGCGCGGGAGGAACTGGTGGCGACCGACACCAGCGGACGGGAGCTTTGCGCCAGGATGTCATCCAGAATCGTGCGGAAGGCCGTGACCAGCGACTGCGCGTTCGGGGCCGGCACGAATTTGCCGCGGCTGTTGAGCGCCATGTGCCACAGCTCGGAGGACCGGTAGTTGCCCCGGGCGTTCCAACGGGTGTTCACGTCACACGGGGTGTTGCCGCCGACGTTGTCGGGGTTGGCCGCGACCGCCGAACACAGCGGACTGGTCCACTCCTGCGTGCCATTGACCACACCGACGTAGCCCGGACCGCCGTACATGCCGTTGGCGACGGTGTAGGTCGGGCTGCCCAGCCAGGTGGTGGCCAGCGAGTTGAAGCCGATCGAGTACGTGGTCATGTTCTGCCAGGTGGCCACGTTGTTCCGGGGGTTCCAGTACTGCTGGAGGATGGTGCCCCCGACCGTCTCGGTTCCCGTCCAGTTGATCGACGGGCGCACGTTGTTCGTCAATGTCGGTTGCAGGTCGGTGGACCAATAGTGGAAAGCCACGTCCGACAGGGTGCTCAGCGTGGTAATGCCCCAGGGGTCGCTGTAGACGCGGGTCTGCGCGGTTTCCGGGGTGTACTGCGTTCCATCCGGGAAGACCTTGGCGGTGCCGTCTGCGTTGCCGCCGCCCACGCTGATGGCACTGCCGTCGGGGTAGGGGGATTGCTGGTAGGTGTTCCAGGCGCCGTCGGTCATGAAAATGTTGAACGACTTGCGGCAGGACAGCTCGGTGTCGTTTGTCGAACTGCCCGGCTGGCTCCGGTACGGGCTGTACTGTCCCGTGGTGCGCAGGTACTCACCGGCCCGCTGCATCATCAGATGCGAGGGCGTGAGGTTGGAATTGGGGGGGGTGGCTGGCAGGTTGTTGACCACCCAGTTGAGGAAGTTGGTCCTGTGCTGGCCTTCGAGCGAGGCGATGCCGTTGTACGCGCCGCAGTTGGCCGGTGTGCCACCGTTGGTCGAGATGGCCATGCAGGTGTTCATGGACTGCCATGCCAGGCGCACCCGGCCGTCCGCCACGTTGTCGACGCTGAAGGTCGACGTCAGGGCTGCCTTCAGCGTTGCCATGCCGGCAGCGCCCATGCTCCCGGAATCGTCCACGGAAACAATGATGTTCGGCGCCGGCTCACGGGCAGAAGCGCCCGCCGGGGCTTGCGCAAAGTTGATGGTCTGGCCATGGGCGGCTCCGACCAGTGCCGCCGCGGCCATCAGGCCATAGCGTGCGAGTCGAAAGGTTTGACGGGTGTTCATGGAGTCCTCCTTGCGTCTGGCTCAGATGGCCGCACTTTGCGGGCGTGGCACAAATACGGTTCTCAGGACCACCTGGGTTTCAGGCTTCTGCCCTTGTGCGATGGCGGTGATCCGGAAGAAAAAGGGCTGGTTGGTCTTGTCGGGCACCGGCAGGTCGCGGGGTTCGCCGGCCGACGCCGCGTAGGGGAACACCTCGACCCAGTACCAGCCGCGGGCCGGTACGCCATTGGTCAGCAGAATGGGGTTGCCCGACCCCAGGGCGGGTGCGGGTGCAGGCGGGCGGGTGAACTGCCCGTAGGTTGCCGCGACCGCAATCATGGCGTTGAGCGTGGCGGGGTTGGTCCACCAGCTGGCTCCCAGGCCGTTTTCACCACTGGGGACGCAGATACCCGCCCGGCAAGGTGGATTGGGGGCCGCCGGCATGAGGGCGAGAACAGTGTCCAGATCGTCGTAGTCCAGTGGAAAGAAAGGGCCCGCCGCAGGACGTCGACTGCCCTGGAAGAAGGCCGGATTTCCCGGGTTGAACGGTTGTCCGCCCAGCTGGCGGCCACGGATGTCGGCTTCGGCATCACGGATCAGCGCCTCTGCCGCTGCGTAGGCGCGGTTGTAGTCGCTGTCGTTGCCCACCATGGTCTCGTTCAGCCAGGTGGTGCGTGTGGAGCCGAGCACCAGGATGCTGCCCAGGAGCAACATGACCATCACGACGATCAGCGTGATGCCTCGCTCGGACCGGTCAATGGAGAGGGAAGGGCGCATTGTGTTCATGTGACTCATGCGGGATTGCGCAGCATGAAGGCTTGGCGGAAGACCCGCCGGATACGGCCATCCCATGCGACCACCTCATTGCCGCAACCCCGGAAAACCGCACCGGTATCGGGTGCCGTGTCCGTGACGCCGGACATGCGCAGACAGACCAGTACCGAGCCGACCGTGGCCCAGTTGGCCGCGCCCACTTGCGCAGCGGTGAGGTAGCGGAGATTGCCCGTCGCGGGGTCGCGCACGCCGTACCAGATCTGAAAGTCCTCGATGTTGTCGATCATGGGTTCCGTGTTGGTCGGTGTCCTGCACCGAAGGGACCCGGCGTTGATCTCGAAAGTGCTGACGATGGTGTCCCCGCCAGCCGGTTGAAAACCCAGACAGTCGGCCGTGAAGCCGGGGAGCACGCCGGTGCTGATCGTGATGGCGTCCGGGTTCGCGCCACCTTCCACGCCGAACACGGCGACCTCACCGGCACCCCCCGGCGGAACCGTGCCTTGATAGGAACGGTAACCCACGGCGCCCACGCTCGAATCGATGACCGTGGTCTCCAGTGCCACCGACCTGGCCTGGCGCAGTTGCTGGCCGATGATGCGCATGATGAAACTGGCGTCCTGTTGCAACCGGACCGTGTCCGTGACTGTGGTCGACGAAATGCGGGAGAACGTGATGACGCCCATGGCGGCGAGCGACACCAGCAGCCCGATGGCCAACCCGATCAGGAGCTCGACAAGCGACACACCCCGCTCCGAACGGGGCGGCCGAGGATGTGACATCGGCGAGGACAATGCAGGACTTCTGAGTGTCATGGCCGGACGTAAACAAAATGACAGATCAGGCCGGGCTGGCACGCCTGGTTGGCGACGCCGGTCTGGATGTTCAGGGGCGCGCGGTAGGCAGCGCCGCCCCCGGCTTCATCGGCTTTTTCGGACTCGTTCTCGGACCAGCCGATGAGCACGCCCAGCTGCGTGTTGTCGGCCGGAAGGACGAACACCGAGGCATCACCACCCGGCAGCGATGCCCGGATATTGGCTTTCCATTGGGCCAGGTCCATTTGCGCCAGCTGCGCGGGCGTGCAGGTGGCATTGAAACAATCCGGCGCAACCGGGAACACATTCCAACCCACCACGTAGGGGTTGGGTCCTGCCACTCGGGCATCGATGTTGAACTGCATGCGCTCACTGAGGTCATCGACCATGGCGACCGCAATCGCCCGCGCGTTGGTTGTCCGGCTCTCGACGATGGTGCGGGTCTGCAGACCGGCGAGCCCGAGTATGCCCAGGGCCAGGACCAGCAGGGCAACGAGGGACTCGATCAGACTGATCCCTTGTTGCGACGATGCCATAGGGTTGCGTGAAGTGTTCATGACGTGTCAGGTGGGGCAGTTGGCCGGACCGACGGCGATGGTCACCCGCATGCCGCTGCTCACGGTGACGCTGCGACAGTCGACGTTCGGCGCATCACGCGGCGCTATGCGGAATGTGGTGTTGCCCACCCCCTGAGCCTGTCCAAGGTTGCTGACGGTCAGAACGTTCGGATTACCGTTCTTGACGATCCGGATCGAGGGGTGCATTTCAAAGACCCGGATCGTCGCTTCACCAGGCAGGTTCTGGGTGTTGTCCAGGTTCAGGTCAGGATAGATGATCCATCCGCAGCCCCAGTCGGCCTGAGGACAGTTCATCCGTTGCAGGTTGATGCGTTGTCTGCGGTGGCGTGCGTGCGACTGGGCCTGGGCGATCGTGTCATCGATCATGTTCGCCGCGTTGACGACCCGTGTGCCGCGGATGACGGTGTTGAAGCCAGGCACGGCAATGGCCGCCACCACCGCCAGAACGGCCATGGTCACCAGTGCCTCGACCAGCGTGAAGCCGCCTTGGCGAGAGGTTCGGGGAGAAGCGTGAACGCAATACGGCATTCGAGGATGTTAGGCAGGCTGGTCTGAGCCCATCCGGATGGGGCGACAGGCAGTCGGCATGCCGCGACAAGCGGCAGAAAGTATTCTTTGGTTTGTAAGACTTTGTACGTCTACCGACGCACCTCATCCACCAGCGCCCGGAACTCGTCAATGTCCTCAAAGCTGCGGTAGACGCTGGCAAATCGGATGTAGGCGACTTTGTCCAGCTTCTTGAGCTCGCGCATGACCATCTCACCCAGCTTGGTCGAGGCGACTTCGCGGCTGCCCAGGTTGAGCAGCTTCTCCTCGATGCGCTCGATGGCGGCATCGACCTGTTCGGTGCTGACCGGCCGCTTGCGCAGGGCCAGGGTGAACGAGGCGCGGAGTTTGGCCGGCACGTAGTCCACACGCCGACCGTCCTTCTTCACCACCGCCGGAAAGCTGACTTCCGGTCGCTCATAGGTGGTGAAGCGTTTTTCGCAGTGACCGCATTGCCGGCGGCGGCGGATGAAGTCGGCCTCTTCAGACACCCGGGTCTCAACGACCTGGGTTTCCAGATGACCGCAAAAAGGACACTTCATCGGGCACGGCCGCCGGGTGGCATCACTTGTAGACCGGGAAGCGGGCGGTCAGCGCGTTGACCTTGGCCCGCACCGCTTCGATGTTTGCCGGGTCGCGCGGGTTGTCCAGCACGTCGGCGATCAGGTTGGCGGTCAGGCGGGCTTCTTCGTCCTTGAAACCGCGCGTCGTCATGGCCGGGGTGCCGATGCGCACGCCACTGGTGACCATCGGCTTTTCCGGGTCGTTGGGGATGGCATTCTTGTTGATGGTCATGTGGGCGCTGCCCAGCACGGCCTCGGCTTCCTTGCCGGTGATGCCCTTGGCGCGCAGGTCGACCAGCATGACGTGGCTTTCCGTCCGGCCCGACACGATGCGCAGGCCGCGCTGGGTCAGGGTTTCGGCCACGATCTGGGCGTTCTTCACCACCTGTTGCTGGTAGGCCTTGAACTCGGGCTGCAGCGCTTCCTTGAAGGCCACCGCCTTGGCGGCGATGACGTGCATCAGCGGGCCGCCCTGCAGGCCGGGGAAGATGGCGCTGTTGATGGCCTTCTCGTGCTCGGCCTTCATCAGGATGATGCCGCCGCGCGGGCCGCGCAGGCTCTTGTGGGTGGTGGAGGTCACCACGTCGGCAAACGGCACCGGGTTGGGGTACACACCGGCGGCAATCAGGCCGGCGTAGTGGGCCATGTCGACCATGAAGATCGCGCCGATTTCCTTGGCGATCTTCGCAAAGCGCTCGAAGTCGATGCGCAGGCTGTAGGCGGACGCGCCGGCGACGATCAGCTTGGGCTTGTGCTCGCGCGCCTTGGCTTCCATGGCGTCGTAGTCGATGGCTTCGTTCTTGTCCAGGCCGTAGCTGACCACGTTGAACCACTTGCCCGACATGTTCAGCGGCATGCCGTGGGTCAGGTGGCCACCTTCGGCCAGGCTCATACCCATGATGGTGTCGCCGGGCTTGAGGAAGGCCAGAAAGACGGCTTCGTTGGCGGAGGCGCCACAGTGCGGCTGCACGTTGGCGGCATCCGCACCGAAGAGCTGCTTGACACGGTCGATGGCCAGCTGTTCGGCCACGTCGACGTACTCGCAGCCTCCGTAGTAGCGCTTGCCGGGGTAACCCTCGGCGTACTTGTTGGTCAGTTGGGTGCCCTGGGCGGCCATCACGGCCGGCGAGGCGTAGTTCTCGCTGGCGATCAGCTCGATGTGGTGTTCCTGGCGGGCGTTCTCGGCCTGGATGGCGGCGAACAGCTCGGGATCGGTTTGCTCGATGAGGATGTTGCGGTCGTACATGGTGAGGCAGTCTCGGGAAGGTCTCGGGGTGGACTCGGGAGAATGGGACCCCGCGCATTCCGGTGGAACGGCAGGGACTGCCCAGGCGAACGGCTGATCACCCGATATCCGGGTGGTGCACTTCCCAGTGGTTGTCCCGGTCGGCAGATCGGGGGGCCACGTCAGCGCGGAGGGCGGGTCACCGCCGTGCGCCTATCGCCAGTCGTGCACGGGCGATAGTTTAGCCGAGCGGACGCAAGAGCGGGCGCGGCTCAGGAGTTTGACAGACCGGCATCCACCGGTGCCGGGACCGTGGCGGGGACGGTCTCCACCGCGGGGTCCAGCAGACCTGTCTGCGTGGGCAGTGCCTCGTCCGGTTCAGCAACCGGTGCCGCAGGTGCCGCCGTGTAGACCGGAAAGGACGTCGGCATCGGCTTGCCCAGGGCAACACTCTGAATGCGCAGGTGCTCGGCCATCACCTTGTTGATGTAGTCCGATCCATCGGTGGACACAGCGCCGACGTAGCGACGCAGGCCACCTTCAATGGAGCCGGCCTGCTTGATGCAGTCCTGCAGCACTTTTACACCGACCCGCAGGTTCGCGACCGGATCGAAGGCAGCCAGTTCACCACCGAAGTGCTGGTACTTGTCGGTGTGTACCCGGGTCAGAACCTGCATGAGGCCCTGTGCACCCACCGGGCTCTGCGCATAAGGGTTGAAGCGCGACTCGATGGCCATGACCGCCAGGATCAAGGTCGGGTCGAGATGGGCTTTCTGGCCAATGGCAAAGGCCTCGGCCACCAGGATGCTCAAAGGCTCTTCGGCCACCCGGTACTTCCGGCTCAGCCACTGAGCAACATTCGCTTGCGCTTTGGACAGATCGGCAGGGTCCAGCGTGTCCACCGGATTGGTCGGCTGTATGGACAGGAGCGGCGCCGTGTCGGACGCGGGTTCCTGGCGCTGCAGCAGCCAGCCCAGCAACTCTTGCTCGGCGCTGGCGCGCAGGTCGGGGCGAGCAGCCATGGTGACCACAGCCACCAACAGGGCTGTACCCAGCAGGGCCAATCCGTTGTGGCTCACATCGACGAAGCCACGATAGGCATCCGCCATCACCGTTCGCAACGGTGTGAGGGGGCGTTCGTGGGCTGTGGCATGCAAAGTGTTCGCTGTCATGTTGTCTCTCCGTTCAGGGCTGGTCCGGCCGGTAGGCCAGAGACAGCTGGATTGGGGGGACGCCATCGACGCCGGGACCTCGTGGGTCGCCATGGAGCGTCGAATTAGCCGGAATCGGCAGCGCAGAAGCTACCCGTGGGGTAGAAGCTGGGCGGATGTTATGGATCTCATCATATCAAGTCAATTTTTAAACAATATGAAAATAGACAAAAAGGTTATATAAAAGACCGCTTTCGGCGTGCAAGTTCCGCTGGAGCCCGCATGGCGCCTGCATTTGCATGGCGTTCGCTGTAGCGAACCGTCTGTCGCTTAACAACCACCTTTCATGTTTGCAACGTTCGATTTTTGCCAGCTCCATGGCTCGCAAAAATGCGATTGAAATTCCCCATGGCTGTGAAGCGGCTCGCCGCTTGAAACGGGATGCGACGCGGCGTAAGCTTTGCCTGTCCGCCGCAAGGTGGGCATCAACCGGTGCTACGGCAAGCCCGTTCTCCGGTCCTCAATGGGAGCAATCTGTTGCTTCCAGGCTGGCAGGACATCCAACTCCCGCCGCCAAACCCGATGGCAAGTGCTGATCGCCCGCCATCAACCCCGACGGGTTCAGCCCGTCGGGGTTTCTTGCTTCTGGGGCCTGGTTTTGGTGCGGCTGGCTTGTCTCCTGTCTGGTGGACGGGGACTCGGGCGACAATAGCGGTTTGCCGTTTCCATCCCGGAGCGGCCTTGCCTGCATTTGTATGTCGCTGTTTTCTCTGCGCAAGACCCCGTCTGACGCCTCCACTGCCGTGAACTCCCCCGCCCAAACCAAACAGGCCGCCACGCCACATCCCCTGGATGCTGTCACCGGTGGTGCATTTTCCGCGCCCACATCGGGTGAGCGCGCTGCGCGCGTCCGTGAATGGCTGGCCACCGACCCGGGGCTTGAGCAAATGAACGAGGTGTTCAAGGAGCTGTCCCAGCGCGACCGTGGTGCCGCCAAGGCGCTCAAGGACAAGCTGGATGAGTACAAGCGCCAGAAGGCGCAAGAGCATGTGGCGGCGGAGTGGGCTCAAAAGGCCGAGCAGTTGCTGGGCCAGAGCCGCCTGAATCTGGCCGATGCGCTGGCCTGGCAGCGCGATGCGGCCCGCGCCGGTGCGCCGCTGTCCCGTGAACCTCTCGCCGGTCTGAAGCAGGCACTGGCCGAGCGGACCAAGGCGATCGAAGACCTGCAGCATCGTGTCCAGGTCGAGCGCGAGGCTGCCGTGCTGCTGGCGCAGCGCATCGAGGTGCTGTCCACCAAGTCCTGGCGCGATGCGCAGCAGCAGTCTGAGTCGCTCAAGGCCGATGTGGCTCAGTGGCAGCAACAATCGCAAAGCCTGTCGGCGGATGCCCAATGGGCCAGCGTGGAAGCCAAGTTCCCGCCGATGCTGGAGTCGTCCCGCACACAGTTGCAGATCGTCTGGGAGGCTTTCGATGCCGCGCTGGCGCAGGCTGTCGCAGCCGATGCCGACACCACGGCACCGCTGCCCGCCGTCCCCGTGTGGGCCGATGAGCTGCGTGTGGCGCGTGGCGAACCGGCCGCGGCCCAGGCTGAGCAAGACGCGCAGAAGTCGCTGGCAGCCCAGGAGCGTCGAGCCAGGGCGCAGGCCGAGATGGAGCGTGCGTTGGCCGTGCTCGAGAAGGAGCTGGCCGAAGGCCACGGAAAAGCAACACCCAAGGCCGCTGCCGATGTGCGCCAGCTGCTCAAATCCCAAGGGCGGTTGATTGGTCCGGAACTGGATGCCAGGGCGCACGCCGTGTTGGCTCAGGCAGGCGAGCTGGAGGACTGGCAGCGCTGGCGCGCCGACCAGCTGCGCGAAGAGTTGGTGAAAAAAGCCGAAGCACTGCTGGTGCCGCCCGAAGGCCAGCGCATTGGTGGCCGCAAGATGCAGGAGACCCTGCGGGCCCTGCGTGAGCAGTGGAAAACCACCGACCAGGGGGGACAGGCCAATCACGCATTGTGGAAACGCTTTGACGCGGCCTGCAACGAGGCGCACAAGGTGGTGGAGGTGTGGCTGACCCAGGTGCGCCAGCAGGCCGAAGCCCACAAGGCGCAGCGCCTGGCCCTGATCGACGAACTCAAGGCTTGGACCGACGCCCATGCGCAGGGCGAGGATTGGAAGGCCCAGTTGCGGGAGCTGCACGTTTTCTCCGAGCGTTGGCGCGAGGCCGGCCACCTCAGTGAGAAGGCGTTCGCCGAACTGCAGCCGCAATGGAAGGCCGCCATGCAGGCCGCCCACGTGCGGCTGGAAGCCGCCCAGGCCGCCAGCACCGAACGCCGACACGCCATGATCGCGGAGGCGCAGGCGCTGGGCGCCGCTCCGCAACTGCGCATCGATGCCATCAAGGCCCTGCAGCAGCGCTGGCAGGCCGAGGCCCATGCGGTGCCGCTGGACCGCAAACATGAACAGAAGCTGTGGGACGCCTTCCGAAAGCCCATCGACGAGGCTTTTTCGCGCAAGAGCAGCGAACGCGAGAAGCAGGCCCAGGCCCTGAGCGCACACGACCAGCGCGTGCTGGACGCTGCCCGGGCACTGGACGAAGCCAGCGCCGGTGGCGATGCAGCACAGATCCGTGCGGCCATGGCGGCGCTGGAAGCGGCCACGCGGGGGCAGGCTTCGGCTGAAGCGAGCCACTTTACTGCGTCGTCCGGAGCCTCGGCAGAGCCGGCCAGTGCCGGCGAGCCTGCCGCTGAAGCAACGCCGGCGGCCGCACCCGCTCCTGTTGCGCCGCCGAAGAAACTGGTGGCCATGCGAGGCGACGACCGTCCGGGCATGAAGAAGGCCGAACCGGCGGCGCGCGACGAGCGCCGGGGACGCGATCCGCGCGAGGCGCGAGGCGGCTTCGGTGCGCGGGGTGAAGGGCGTGACTTCGGTCGAGGAGATCGTTTCGACCGCGAGCCGCGCGGCCCGCGCCTGGGCGATGCCGC
Source organism: uncultured Hydrogenophaga sp. (assembly GCA_964550405.1). Lineage (GTDB taxonomy): Bacteria > Pseudomonadota > Gammaproteobacteria > Burkholderiales > Burkholderiaceae_C > Hydrogenophaga. The sequence goes on from CAZJZD010000015.1 coordinate 59,140, forward strand.
TTTCCGGGCCCAGCGCGGTGCGCTGGAGCATGCCGAAGCCGCCCTGCGCAAGCTGGCGGCGCAGGCCCATGGCGAAGTGCTCACCCAGCTGCTGACAGCCTGGGAGCAGCGCAGCGCCGAACAGCTGCCGACCGCACAGGCGCTGGGTTCCAGGGTCAGTTCCGGCACCCGCACTGCGTGGGCGCAGAGCCTGTCCCAGGCTGCTGGGGCCGCACCAGCCGACGCACTGCTGCGTCTGGAGATGGCGGCCGAAGTACCGACGCCGGCCGATCAACTGGACGCGCGTCGTGCGCTGCAACTGCAACTGCTGACGCGTCGCCACGACGCGCCGCCAGCGCAGACGTGGGCACAGGATGTGGCCGGTGTGTTGACCGGGCCTTTCGACGCTGCGGTCGCCCGGCGCCTGCAGGCCGCGCTGAAGGTGTTGCTCAAGCGCTGATCAGTCCGCTTCGGCGGCGCGGAACAGCCCGTCGAACAGCGGCAGCAGTTCGGGCAGCTCCTGGGCAAAGCGGTCGCGGGCCACGAAGTAGGCTTCGCAACAGACGGCGAAGAATTCGGCCGGGTGGGTGGCGGCATAGTCATCCAGCCAAGGCCATTCGCCACCAAAGCGCTCGGCCATGGCAACGGCTTCGCGAAAGCGGTCGTAGGCCTGTTGCATGACCTGGCGCCAGTGCGCGGCGGCCCTGATGGCATCGGGCATGTCACAGAAGCCCGGCGGCAGCGGAGGGGCACCGTCGACCTGTTCACCCCGTTGCATGCCATGCATGTCGAACTTGTGGGCGAACTCGTGGATGACCACATTGCGACCCTCGGCGGCCAGTGCACCTGCACGGGTCACTTCTTCCCAGCTGAGCATCACCGGGCCACGTTCCATGGCTTCACCCGCCAGCGCTTCCTCGTAGCGGTGCACGACGCCGGCATGGTCGGTCATCTCTCGCTGGGCCAGCGCCGCGCCGGGCTGGACCACGATGCCGACGAAATCGTCGTACCAGTCCAGCAGCTGTGCGACCTGATGGGCGCGCCTGCCGTCGGGCAGACGCATGTGCAGCAAGGGCAGGCAGGCTTGTGCCGCGATGCTCAGTGCCATGCCGTCGGTGATGGTCAGGTCGTGTGCGCCGTGGAAGCGTTTCTCGAGCAGGAAGTGCGCACACAGCTCACGCAGGCGAGACAGTTCTGAGGGGGTGAGAGCCGACACAAAGGGCAGGGCGGCGAGGGTGTGCTGCCACAAGCCGTCGGCGATGGGGGGGGCATCGCGCCAGCGGCGTGGCAACCAGGACTGCAGGTGGGAAAGCAAGGCCATCGGCCGCAGATGGCGATGCTCAGGCCGACTTCAATGGCAGGCGCTGCGCGCCTTGCGCATTCAGGCGCAAGACCTCGGCGCGCGGCGGTGTTGCCGTCATATCCCAGTCGCTGAGCACCAGACGCGTGAGGCCGTTGCCCAGGTTGTGCTCGCCAGGTCGGTGGGTGTGGCCATGGACCAGGGTGGTGGCGCGGGCAGCCTGCAGCCATTCCTGTGCCGCATTCGCGTCCACATCCGCCCAAAGGCTCGGGTCGTGACCCGTCTGCCGCTTGCGCGCCTCACTCTGGCGGCGCAGTTCGCGGGCCGTGGCTTCGCGCTGGGCCAGGGGCTGGGCCAGAAAGTCGGATTGCCAGCGGGCGCTGCGCACCTCGGCACGAAAGCGCTGGTAATCGGTGTCGGCCAGGCAGAGTTCGTCGCCATGGCTGAGCAGCCAGCGCCGGCCGGCCAGGTCCAGCACGGTCGGGTCTTGCAGGGCCAGGAGGCCGCAGGCCTCGAGCGCTTTGGCGCCCAGCAGGAAGTCGCGGTTGCCGGCCATGAACCAGGTGGGGGTGTCGCGGCTGTGGGCGCGCAGCGCTTCGGCACAGGTGCGCCAGAAGGGGGCATCTGGCCCGTCACCCTGCAGGGCGTCATCACCCACCCAAACCTCGAACAGATCGCCCAGGATCACCACGGCATCGGCTCGCTCGGTCACCGGGCGCTCCAGCCAGCGGCGCCAGGCTTCGAAGGTTGCGGGCTCGCCGGCCTGCAGGTGCAGGTCCGAAATGCAATCGACCGCTTGCCAGTGCGCGGGGGCGCGCCACTGGGCGAAGCGGTCGGTCATGGCCGTGAGGCGAGGTTGGATCAGAGCGCGACGGCCTTTTCGATCACCACGTCGGTCTTGGGCACGTCGTCGTGGAAGCCCTTTCGGCCGGTGGCCACGCCTTCGATCTTCTTGACGATGTCGGTGCCACCGGTGACCTTGCCGAACACGGCGTAGCCCCAGCCCTGCATGCTGGGTGCTGTGTGGTTGAGGAAGCTGTTGTTGGTGACGTTGATGAAGAACTGCGCCGTGGCCGAGTGCGGGTCGTTGGTGCGCGCCATGGCAACGGTGTAGGTGTCGTTCTTCAGACCGTTGTTGGCCTCGTTGTTGATCGGCTTGTCGGTCGGCTTCTGGGTCATGCCTGGCTCGAAGCCGCCGCCCTGGATCATGAAGCCGGGGATGACGCGGTGAAAGACGGTGTTGTTGTAGTGACCCTTGTTCACGTAGGCCAGGAAGTTGGCGGTTGACAGGGGGGCTTTCTCGGCGTCGAGTTCGAGCGTGATCACGCCCATGCCGGCGATGTGCAGTTCAACTTGCGGGTTGGCCATGGTCTTATTTCTCCAGAGTGGCTTTGAGGATGGTGACGTTGTTCAGCGGCACGTTCTGGTGCATGCCCTTGTTGCCGGTGGCAACCCCCTTGATCTTGTCCACGGTGTCCATGCCCTGGATCACCTTGCCGAACACGGTGTAGCCGTAGCCGTCCGGGCTGGGAGCGTTGAGCATGGTGTTGTTCACCACGTTGATGAAAAACTGGGCGGTGGCCGAGTTCGGGTTCGAGGTGCGGGCCATGGCAATGGTGCCACGGTCGTTCTTCAAGCCGTTGGTGGCTTCGAGCGGCACCGGTGCGCGCGTGGGCTTCTGCTGCATGTCGGCGGTGAAGCCCCCGCCTTGGATCATGAAGCCGTCCATCACGCGGTGGAACACGGTGCCGTCGTAATGTCTGTCGCCGACGTACTGCAGGAAGTTCTCCACCGTCTTCGGGGCCTTGTCCGGGTAGAGCTCCAGCACGATGTCACCCATGGAGGTGTTCATGCGCACCTTGGGGTTGGTTTGCGCCCAGGCGCCAGTGGAAATCAGGCCGAGGCCACAGAGGCCCAGCAGCAGGCCGTACCGGCGGGTGCGTTTCATCATCATGGCGTTCCTTCAAAAAAGATCTTCCACTGGTCGTTTTCGCGCGCCCAGTACTGGCGCTTGGTCGTGCCGCGTGTCTGGCCGAGGGCCACTTCACCAAAGGTCACGACCATGGTGTCCTGGCTGTCCCGCCATTGCAGGAGAGAAAGGTCCTTGAGTTCGACGCCACCGGCACCGCTGGCGGCCCGGGCTTCGCTCTCCACCTTGGGCCACCACTGAGACAGGTTACGGCCTTGGTTCTGGAACCGGCTGGAATAGAACGACCTGAGCTGCTGTAGGTCGCCCTGGCCTTTGGCCGTGCGCCAGGCCTGCAATGTGGCCTCGAAGTGCTGGCGCTCCTGGTTCATGGACTGCGGCTGCACCCAGTGCAGTTCCGGGGCGATCACCACTGGAGTGGTGCGCACCTGGACGGTGTCCAGAAGGCGTTCCAGATCGGGATTGGACAGGACCACGCAACCATCGGATGCCTGTGGCGCGCGAACGAACTGCTCACGCGGCGTACCGTGCAGCCAGATGCCGCTGCCGGTCTTGCCTCGCTGCACGTCCAGTGGGTTGGGGTAGTTGATGGGAAGGGCACCCACGCCGTACAGGTCGGGAAGGCTCTTGGGGTTGAGGCTGCTGGTGATGTAGTACACGCCCAGCGGTGTGCGCTTGTCGCCTTCGAGCTGCTTCTCGATGCCTTGAAGACCCACAGAGATGTAGTAGTCACCCAGCAGCTTCAGTCGCGGGGGCGCTGCCAGAGAAGTGTTGGATCCGGCCGGGGTCTGGTTCTCGAACAGGTAGAGACGCGACCGAGAGGCATCGACTGCGATGGCGTGACGGCTCTGTGAGGACAGTGTCAGGAACTGTGTCGGGACATAGCCCTCGGGTGGCCGTTCGGTCAGTGCCAGCAGACGTCGTCTGGATTCTTCGCGCAGGGCCTGCAGCTGTTCCAGTGCCGCACGGGCCTTGGTGTCCGGCACATCCCCGATCTGGCTGACGGGTCGCATCTGCAGGCTCAGCAGGTCGCCATGCACCAGGTGCGCCAGCTGGAAGTTGGGGTGCTCGCGCACCAGTTGGTCGGCCAGGGTCAGTGCCTCACGATGTTTGCCCTGGCTGATCAGCCCGTAGATGGAAATCAGGCGTGCCTCTGCATGCCCCAGCCGGGGCAGAAGTTCGCGCAGCGCCGGGTCGGACAGCGCCTGCTGCTGCAGGCCCGAGCCGGGGCGGGACCCCACCAGTTCCTCGGCTGCGTCCTGAACCTTGGCCAGCGCCGAGTTCAGCAGGGACACGCCTGATTCGGATGATGTTGCGGGTGAGGAGGAATGGGCCTCCGCGGCCAGCGACACGGGTTCTTTCACGAGGCCGGAGCCGGTGTCACGCCCGACGCAGGATCCGATGAGCAAGGCGACCAGCCCCAATCCGAGCGCACCACCCAAGCCGACCGCCGCCCCGCGGCGCCAGCGCAGGCCCGGACCGCCCGGAAACCCGACCGGGACACTCGCGTGGCCCCGCTGAAATGTCCGCCCAGCGGCCATCAGGATCCCGTGGACTCGCGCAGGATCAGCCAGCGGTTGCCGCTCTTGACCATTTCAAGCGTCTTGCGGCTGGTCACGTTCAGGTTGTCGGAGTTGTAGGCCTGGCGGAACTTCACCGTGGCACGGTCTCCGTTCACTTTGACATCCACGTCGCTCACGCCCACGTCGATGCGGTTGCGGGGCACGATGCGCGCCTTGCGATCGGCTTCCCAGTCTTTGCGCGACTGACCTCCCGGGGGCGTGAAGTTCGGGGCGTAGGCGCCCAGGTAGCCTTGCATGTTCTTGTTCGACCATGCCTTGGCCCACGCCTGAACAGCTGCCTGAACGTCGTCATCGGCGTTGCCGGCCGCTGCCGGCGGTTGCGCGGGCGTGGCGGCGGGCGAGGTGGCCGTTGCGGATTTGGTGGTGGCCGCCGGTGTGCTGGCTGCTGCCACCGTGGTGGGGCGCACGCCCTTGGCGTCTGCGGCAAACAGATTGCGGATCAGGCTGAGCTTGGGCGCAACCCCCGCGTTGCCCGCGTCCAGTTGCAAGGCCTTGCTGTAGGCCTGGCTGGCCAGCTTGGCATACACATCACCGAGGTTCTCGTGCGCGGTGGCGTAGCTCGGGTTGGTACGGATCGCCATTTCCAGCGCCGCACGCGCCTTGTCGAACTGGCTCTGACCGGCGTACAGCACAGCCAGGTTGTTGTAGGGCTCAGGCAGTTCGGGAAAGTCTTCAGTCAGCTTGGTGAAGGTGGTGATGGCCTCGCCTTGCTTGCCGGTTTCCGACTGGATCACGCCTTTGAGAAAGCGCATTTGCGGATCACGAGGCTTGGCCGTCAGGAATTGTTCGGCCTTGCCAAGCGCTTCGTTCAGCTGACCCGCCCGCATGAGGCGATTGACTTCCGCGTACTCGTCGCTCTGGGCCAGAGTCGGTGGGGTGTGCAGCAGGGCACAGATGGCCATGGATACGGCCAGCAGGCGCGCGGGCGCCAGAAAGGCAACGGGGGATTTCGCTTGTTGTGGCATGGGACCTCGGTTGGCGAATGCGGCGGAGAATGATGTCGCGCAGCGAGCTGGTGTCGCGTTCCGGCGCCGGGATCAGACGCTCACGCATGCCCGGGCTGGATATACTGGCGCATTGTATCTGAGGGTGTAAGTCCAATGGCTGCGTTGGGCCCCCGCATCCTCTGCGAGGTCGCCACCCAGACCGTCACCGTCTCCCCCTTCACGACTCGGCCTCTGCTGACGCCACGAACCGGCTACCGAGGTGCCTGCAGCGCGCGGCGGTCGCCCCTGATTTTCATGTCCCTGAACATCTACAACACCCTGTCGCGACGCGTCGAGCCGTTTGAGCCCATCGAGCCTGGTCATGTGCGCATGTACGTCTGCGGCATGACGGTCTACGACCTCTGTCATCTGGGCCATGCACGCTCCATGTTGGCCTTTGACGTCGTGCAGCGCTGGCTCAAGGCCACCGGCTGGCGCGTGACCTATGTCCGCAACGTCACGGATATCGAAGACAAGATCATCGCCCGTGCGGTCAAGAACGGCGAGACCATCAAACAGCTGACCGATCGCATGATCGATGCCCTGCACCAGGATGCTGACGCGTTGGGCATCGAGCGCCCCACGCTGGAGCCCAGGGCAACCGAATACGTGCCGCAGATGCTGGCCATCGTGCGCCAGCTCGAAGACAAGGGCCTGGCCTACCGCAGCGCCAACGGTGACGTGAACTACGCGGTGCGCAAGTTTCCCGGCTACGGCAAGCTCTCGGGCAAGTCGCTGGACGACCTGCGCGCCGGCGAGCGCGTGGCGGTGGACGACGGCAAGCAGGATCCGCTGGACTTCGTGCTCTGGAAATCGGCCAAGGCCGACGAGCCAGCAGAAGCACAGTGGGACAGTGCCTATGGCAAAGGCCGGCCGGGCTGGCACATCGAGTGCTCGGCCATGAGCTGCGAGATGCTGGGCGAGAGCTTCGACATCCACGGTGGCGGTGCCGACCTGCAGTTCCCGCACCACGAGAACGAAATCGCCCAGAGCGAAGGCGCCACCGGCAAGCCGCTGGCGCGTTTCTGGATGCACAACGGCTTCGTGCGTGTGGACAACGAGAAGATGTCCAAGAGCCTCGGCAATTTCTTCACCATTCGCGAGGTGCTGGAGAAATACGACGCCGAGACGGTGCGATTTTTCGTGTTGCGTGCCCACTACCGCAGCGCGCTCAACTACAGCGATGCGCACCTGGACGATGCGCGCTCCGCGCTCAAACGCCTGTACACCGCCCTGGCCGCGGTTACGGCGCAGGTTCCTGCGGCTATCGATTGGTCGCAGCCGTTTGCCGCCCGCTTCAAGGCGGCGATGGACGAGGATTTCGGTACCCCCGAAGCGGTTGCGGTGTTGTTCGATCTGGCCAGCGAGGTGAACCGCACGCGCGATCCGGCCCTGGCCGGTCTGCTGCAGGCACTGGGCGGCGTACTGGGCCTGCTGCAGCAGGATCCCCGGGCCTATTTGCAGGCCGGTGGTGCAGCCGATGGCCTGGATGAGGCAGCCATTGCCGAACAGATCGCCGCCCGTGCCGCCGCCAAGGCCGCGAAGAATTTTGCCGAAGCGGACCGCATCCGCCAGGCCCTGCTGGCGCAGGGCATCGTGCTCAAGGACGGTCCCGCCGGCACCACCTGGGAGCGTGTCTGATGGCCACGTCCGTGCTGCCCGACATTGGTCCCGAGGCGCCCCTGTACTGGCAGGAGGCCTGTCGCCACCTGATGAAACGCGACCGTGTGATGAAGAAGCTCATCCCGCAGCACCCGGGCGTGAGCCTGCAGTCGCGTGGCGATGCCTTCGTCACGCTGGCGCGCAGCATCGTGGGCCAGCAGATCTCGGTCAAGGCGGCGCAGTCGGTCTGGGAGAAGTTCGAGAAACTGCCGCGCAAGATGACGCCGGCTTACGTGCTCAAGCTCAAGGTCGATGACATGCGGGCCGCGGGACTGTCGGCGCGCAAGGTCGAGTACCTGGTGGACCTGGCGCTGCACTTTGCCAACGACCAGGTGCACGTCGCCAAGTGGGCGGAAATGGACGACGAGTCCATCATCGCCGAGCTGGTGGCCATCCGCGGCATCGGCCGCTGGACCGCCGAGATGTTCCTGATCTTCCACCTGATGCGTCCGAACGTGCTGCCACTGGACGACATCGGCCTGCAGAACGGCATCAGCCGCGCCTACTTTTCGGGTGAACCGGTCAGCCGCAGCGAGATCCGCGAAGTGGCGGCTTCCTGGGCCCCGTTCTGCAGTGTCGCCACTTGGTATATTTGGCGCTCGCTGGACCCGTTGCCGGTCAGTTACTGAGCCCTTCGGGGCTTTTGCGTTTCCGGACGTCGTTCACACCAAGACCAAAGGAGTCACACCTTGGCCAAGAGAAATTTCCTCGACTTCGAGCAACCCATTGCCGAACTCGAAAGCAAGATCGAAGAACTCCGCTATGTGCAAACCGAATCGGCGGTCGACATTTCGGAAGAGATCGAACAGCTGGCCGGCAAGAGCCTGCAGCTGACCAAGGACATCTACAGCAACCTCACCCCCTGGCAGATCACCAAGATCGCGCGCCACCAGGACCGGCCCTACACGCTGGACTATGTGAATGCGATCTTCACGCACTTCCAGGAGCTGCACGGCGACCGCCACTTCTCGGACGATCTGTCCATCGTGGGTGGCCTGGCGCGCTTCAACGGTCAGCCTTGCATGGTGCTGGGCCACCAGAAGGGTCGCGACACCAAGGAACGAGGCTTGCGCAACTTCGGCATGACCAAGCCCGAGGGCTACCGCAAGGCCCTGCGGCTGATGAAGCTGGCCGAGAAGTTCAAGCTGCCGGTGTTCACGTTCGTCGACACGCCCGGTGCCTATCCGGGCATTGATGCCGAAGAGCGTGGCCAGTCCGAAGCCATCGGCCGCAACATCTTCGAGATGGCGCAGCTGGAGGTGCCCATCATCTCCACCATCATCGGTGAAGGTGGCTCGGGTGGCGCGCTGGCCATCTCGGTGGCCGACCAGGTGCTGATGCTGCAGTACTCGGTGTATTCGGTGATCAGCCCGGAAGGGTGTGCCTCCATCCTCTGGAAGACCAGCGAGCGCGCCAGCGACGCGGCGGAGGCCCTGGGCATCACGGCCCACCGCCTCAAGGCCCTGGGTCTCGTGGACAAGATCGTCAACGAACCCGTGGGTGGCGCCCACCGTGACCACGCGCAGATGGCCGCCTTCCTCAAGCGCGCCCTCAACGACGCCTGGCGCCAGGTGGCCGACCTCAAGGTCAAGGAACTGCTGGACCGCCGCTACGCGCGTCTGGACGGCTATGGCCGTTTCACCGACACCAAGGCCGACGCCAAGTCCGACAAGCGCTGAGCGCGAGACGCCGGCGCCCAACCCTTGCGCGCCGGCATTGGCGCGCTGGTGCGGCCGCTGGCCTTCCGATGCCGTTTTCCCGCTGGCGGTGGCCTTCAGCGCCGGGGCAGACTCCACCGCCTTGCTGCACGCCGCCCGAGAGCGCTGGTCCGGTGGTGTTGTGGCGCTGCACGTGCACCACGGTTTGCAGGACGCCGCCGACGGGTTTGAAGCCACGGCGCGCTCCACCTGCAAACAGCTAGGCGTGTCGCTGCACTGTGCCCGTGTGAACGCCCGGCCCGAAGCAGGGCAAAGTCCGGAAGACGCTGCCCGTCAGCACCGGTATGCCGCGCTGGCCGATCTCGCCCGCGCTGCTGGCGTGAAGACGGTGCTGCTGGCCCAGCACGCCGACGATCAGGCCGAGACGGTGCTGCTCGCGCTCAGCCGCGGCGCCGGTCTGCCCGGGCTGGCGGCGATGCCGGAGCGCTTCGAGCGGCACGGCGTGGTGTTCGGGCGTCCCTTGCTCGACCTGCCGTCGGCGGATCTGCGGGCCTGGTTGCGGGCCGGGGATCATGCCTTCGTGGACGACCCGAGCAACGCCGACACCCGTTTCACGCGCAACCGCATCCGCGCCCAGCTCATGCCGGCCTGGGACACCTGCTTTCCCGGCTTCCGCCCCATGCTCGCGCGCAGCGCGCGGCATGCGGCACAGGCGCAGGGGTTGCTTGATGAACTGGCGCTCATCGACCTGGCCACGACCGGCATGCCACCCGCCATCCCGGCGCTTCAGAGACTGAGCACCGAGCGCCAGGGCAACGCCCTGCGCCACTGGCTGCGCGTGCAACACGGCGTGGCGCCGTCGGAGCTGCAGTTGCGCGAACTGCTGGCACAGGTGGCGGATTGCCGCACGCGTGGCCACCGCATCGACATCAAGGTGGCCGACGGCGCTGTGAGGCGCGAGGGTGCGCTGCTGCAGTTCCGCCGGGTGGGCGAGGGCGCGCCGATATAATCCCAAGGCTTTGCCCGGCGCATTCCCATGCGCTGTGCCCACCCCGGCGGTGGCTGTGCAGGGCCCGCCCCAGGCGGACACCCCCAGACCTTTTTCCGATCCAACCCGATGGCTTTGATTGTTCACAAGTACGGCGGCACCTCCATGGGGTCCACCGAGCGCATCCGCAACGTCGCACGGCGTGTCGCCAAGTGGCACAAGGCCGGTCACCAGATGGTGGTGGTGCCCAGCGCCATGAGCGGCGAAACCAACCGCCTGCTGGCCCTGGCCAAGGAACTGCAACCTGCCCAGCAGGGCAAGGCCTATGGCCGTGAGCTCGACATGCTGGCCGCCACCGGCGAGCAGGCTTCGTCCGCGCTGCTGGCGATTGCCCTGCAGGCCGAAGGCATCGACGCCGTCAGCTACGCCGGCTGGCAGGTGCCGATCAAGACCAACGACGCCTACACCAAGGCCCGCATCGAGTCGATCGACGACGTCCGTGTGCGCGCCGACCTGGCTGCCGGCAAGGTGGTCATCGTCACCGGCTTCCAGGGGGTGGACCCCGATGGCAACATCACCACGCTCGGCCGTGGCGGCAGCGACACCTCGGCCGTGGCCGTGGCCGCCGCCATGAAGGCCGCCGAGTGCCTGATCTACACCGATGTGGACGGCGTGTACACCACCGACCCACGCGTGGTGCCCGAAGCCAAGCGCCTGGAGCGCGTGAGCTTCGAAGAGATGCTGGAGATGGCCAGCATGGGCTCCAAGGTGCTGCAGATCCGCTCGGTGGAATTCGCCGGCAAGTACAAGGTGCCGCTGCGCGTGCTGTCCAGTTTCACGCCCTGGGACATCGACCTGAACGAAGAAGCCAGCTCTGGCACCCTGATCACTTTTGAGGAAGACGAAGATATGGAACGAGCCGTTGTTTCCGGCATTGCCTTCAACCGCGACGAAGCGAAGGTGTCCGTGCTGGGTGTGCCCGACAAGCCGGGCATCGCTTACCAGATCCTGGGCGCTGTGGCGGCTGCCAACGTCGAAGTCGACGTGATCATCCAGAACCTGAGCAAGGACGGCAAGACCGACTTCTCGTTCACCGTGCACCGCAATGACTTCCAGAAGACGCTGGACCTGCTCAAGGGTCAGGTGCTGCCGGCGCTGGGCGCGGCCGACGTGGTCGGCGACAACCGCATCTGCAAGGTGTCGATCGTCGGCATCGGCATGCGCAGCCACGTCGGTGTGGCCAGCCGCATGTTCAAGTGCCTGAGCGACGAAGGCATCAACATCCAGATGATCTCGACGTCCGAAATCAAGACCTCGGTTGTGATCGACGAGAAGTACATGGAATTGGCCGTGCGCGCGCTGCACCGCGAGTTCGATCTCGATCAGACGGCCGACACGATTTCCAAGTGAAGCCCGATGCCCGATCATCCCGGAAACCGGGGTGACTTGAGGCATAATGCGAGGCTCTGGAGTGATGACCGAGTGGCCGAAGGTGCTCCCCTGCTAAGGGAGTATGGGGTGTAGAGCCTCATCGAGGGTTCGAATCCCTCTCACTCCGCCAGACATCAACGATGTTGGCAAACCCGCCCACCTGCAAAGGTCGGCGGGTTTTGTTTTTTCTGGCGCCGGGGTGACCGGCTCTGTGCAGATCATCAACGCACAATCGTGCGATGTCCGCACCGTCTCCGTCGCGCGCCCTGTCGGGCTCCGCTTTTGCCACGCTGTTGCTCATTGCCTTCATGATGGGGGCCAACCATGTGGCGGCCCGTCTGGCCTTCGATCACGGCGTCTCGGTGTCCACGGCCGTGCTGTTCCGCAGTGGTGTGACGGCGGTCGTGGTCTGGCTCATCGTCCGGGTGGCGCGCGTGCCGGTGGTGGTGTCGGCTGCTCAGAAGCGGGCCTTGATCCGGATCGGACTGCTGGTGGCGTTGCAGAGCCTGTGCCTGTATTCGGCCGTGGCACGCCTGCCGGTGGCGCTGGCGCTGCTGGCCTTCAACACCTATCCGCTGTGGACCGCATTCTGGGCACGCACGCTCAAGGGCGAGCGCATCGATCCGCGCGTGCTGCGCGCCATGCCGGTGCTGCTGCTGGGCCTGGCCCTGGCGCTGGACGTGGCCGGTGCTGCGTCCGGCCTGGGGGCGGCGGCGCACTGGGGCCGCATCGGGGCCGGCGTGGCGTTCGCTCTCACGGCCGCGGCGTCCTTCGGCCTGGCGCTGGTGATCACACAGCACGACACGCAGGGGCTCGATGGACGGGTGCGCACCGCAGCCACCATGGCCCTGGTGGCGGCCGCCGCACTTGTGGGCGTGGTGGGGCAGGGCGGCCTCGCGCTGCCACAGGCGCCCGCCGGCTGGTGGGGGTTGCTGGGCCTGACGCTGCTGTACGGCACGGCCTTCACCATTCTGTTCACCGTGCTGCCCCGGCTCGGTGTGGTCGGGGGGTCGCCGATCATGAACGTCGAACCGATCTGTGCCCTGGTGCTGGCCTGGGCGGTGCTCGGTCAGGCGGTGGCTGCGGTGCAGGTGGCCGGCGGCCTGCTGGTGGTGGCGACCGTGATGTGGCTGGGCCTGCGCCGGGGCTAGGGCCGGGCTCAGTCCTCGTCGATCGAGGCACTCCAGCGGTCGTTCCAGCCGGCGGCGGGTGTCTGCCGCCAGGCGTCGAGTTCGCGCCGGTCGCGTTTGCTCGGGCGCCCCTGTGTGATGGCGTCGGCCGGTTCGGGGGCCAGGCGGCGGCGCTCGGCCGCGGCCTGCCGCCGTGCGACCGATTCCTCGGTTTCCGTGTACAGCAGGGCCGCCACCGGCGCGGGTCCGCGCATGCCGCTCAGGGCTCGGACATCGATCACCCGCACCACCGGCCCGCTGCGCAGTTCGATGCGGTCACCGATGCGCACCTCGCGCGCTGGTTTGGCGTTCGCGCCGTTGACCGTGACACGGCCCTTGTCGATTTCTTCGGCGCTGATCGAGCGGGTCTTGTAGAAGCGCGCGGCCCAGAGCCATTTGTCGAGCCGGATCTTGCCGTCGGGGGAGGGGGCGTTGCTCATGCGGAGGCGGCAGGCGTGGGGGAAAGGGGCAGGCGGACCGTGGCGTCCAGGCCTTTGATGCGGCCGTGCTCGTCCCGGTTCACGAGTTCGATGCTGCCGCCCAGCGACTGGGCGATGCCGTGGCAGATGGCCAGACCCAGCCCGGTGCCGCCGCGGCGCTGCGGATCGGTGGCGAAGGGCTGGAACAGCCGTTCGCGCAGCGCGGGAGACAGGCCCGGCCCGCTGTCGCTGACGGTGAGCGCCGCCGCACGGCCGTCGGAGCGCAGCGTCACCGCGAGCCGTCCCTGTGCCGGTGTGTGGCCGATGGCGTTGTGCAGCAGGTTGCGGCTGAGTTCGCGCAACGCCCATTCGTGCGAACGCAGGTTCACGGGTTGTGCGGGTGCGTCCAGCGAGAAGTCGAGCCCGCGCTCGGCCACCAGCGGTGCCAGGTCGAGGGCCACGTTGCGCAGCACCGTTGCCCAGTCCACCTCGGGCGGGTTGCGGTCCTCGCGCAGCTGTTCGACCTTGGCCAGTGCCAGCATCTGGTTGGCCAGCTCGGTGGCACCTTCCACGGTGTGGGCGATTTCATCCAGCGCCTGGGCGGGCGGCAGATCGCCCCGGCGCGCCGACTGCAACTGGGCCTTGAGCACCGCCAGCGGTGTGCGCAACTGGTGCGAGGTGTCGCGCACGAAGCGCTTCTGGTGCTCCAGCAGCTGCGACAGGCGCTGCATGTGCTGGTTGGTGGCGTCCAGCAGCGGCAGCAGTTCGCGCGGGGCGCTGTCGGTGGGCAGGGGAGATAGATCGTTCTCGGGGCGGGCGGCCAGCGCGGAGCTGAGGCGGCGAACAGGCCGGGTGGCGCGTTGCACCACAAACACCACCACCACCACGATCACGATCACCAGGGCGGCCTGGCGCCACAGCGTGTCGATCAGGATCTGCCGGGCGAGCGTCTGCCGCAGCTCCAGTGTTTCGGCCACCTGGATGGTGCTCATGCCCTGGTCCGTGCCGCTGGACAACGGCTGCAGCAACACCGCCATGCGCACCGGCACACCGCGGTATTCGTCGTCGTAGAAGTGCACCAGCGCGGCGTAGATGTCCTGCGGGGGCAAGGGGTTGCGGGGCGGGGGCATATCCTCGAAGCCGGACACCACCTCGCCCGAAAAACCGCTGACCCGGTAGTAGATGCGGCTGCGGTTGTCCGCCTCGAAGGCTTCCAGCGCCGAGTACAGCAGGGTGGACTCGATGCGTGCCGACGGACCGGTGCCCGTCAGCCGCAGCTGTTCACCGATCGACTTGGTGGTGGCCAGCAGGGTGCGGTCGTAGGCCGTGTCGGCGGCGGCGAGCGCCTGGCGGTACAGCACCACGGTGTTGATCAGCACGAACGCGAACAGCGGCAACAGGATGCCCAGCATCAGGTTGCGCCGCAGGGACTGCGCGTGGCGGTGGGCCGGTGCGGTGGCTCGTGGCGCAGGCATGGCGGCATGGGTGGGCATCAGGTGCCCGCCTTGAGCAGGTAGCCCAGCCCGCGCAGCGTGACCAGCTGTGCGCCGGTGTGCGCAATCTTCTTGCGCAGCCGGTAGGCCACCACCTCGATGGCTTCGGGCTGCACCTGGCTTTCACCCGGAAAGACCTGTTCGAACAGACGCTCCTTGCTGATCGCGTGACCGGGCTTGCCGAGCAGGGCCTGCAGCAGGGACAGTTCGCGCGGCGCCAGTTCGAGCGGCTGCCCCGCGAAGTAGACGGCGCCGCTGTCACGGTCCAGGAGCATGCCGCACCACGCCGTCCCCCGGATGTCGGACAGGCCACCCTGGTCCGCGCTGCCCCTGCGCCGCACCAGGGCCCGCAGCCGGGCTTCCAGCTCGTCCAGGTCGAAAGGTTTGGGCATGTAGTCGTCCGCACCCGTGTTCAGGCCCAGGATGCGGTCGCCCACGGTGCCACGGGCGGTGAGGATGATGACCGGTGTGTCCAGGCCCGCCGCGCGGGCCTGGCTGAGCACCTCGAGCCCATCCACATGGGGCAGGCTCAGGTCCAGCAGAACCACATCGGGCAGGCTGGCCTGCCACAGGGCCAGGGCGCGCGCACCGTCGTCGCAGCCGATCACCTGCATGCCCCGCCGCTCGAAGCTGCGCTGCAGCGTGGTCTGCATGGCGGGGTTGTCTTCGATCAGCAGCAGCTTCATGGGGTCGAGATTATCGGCAACGAAAAAGGGTCCGCCCGGCGCATCCCCCTGGTACAGGGTTTGTCCGGATCGTCTGGACAGCCAACTGACAGCCCGCGTCGCGAGCATGCGCTGGCCCTGTTTCGATGCGGGGCACTCCCGGTTGGCGGCTCGACCGCCCCCTTCAATCTTCAAGGAATGACAAACATGAAAAGACATGCGATCGCTTTGGGCGTTCTGGGCCTGTTCTCCGGCTGGGCGCAGGCTCAGTCTTCGGTCACGCTCTACGGCGTGGTCGATCTGGCCGTCGAGCGCGTCAAGGGCGCCACCTCGCTGGTTCGTCTCACGTCCGGCCAGCAGCAGGGCTCCCGTTGGGGGCTGCGCGGCGTGGAAGATCTGGGCGGCGGTCTCAAGGCCAGCTTCGTGCTGGAATCGGGATTCAACGCGGACGCTGGCACCAGTGGCCAGGGCGGCCGTCTGTTCGGTCGCCAGGCCTTCCTGGGTCTGGGCGGCGACTGGGGCACGGTGCGCCTGGGGCGCCAGTACACGCCCATGGACGACATCGCCGGCATCGTCGGCACCAAGACCTATGACGTGCTGAGCGTCGTGCCCATCATCGGCAACGGCGACTACAACCGGGTGGACAACGCCATTACCTACCTCTCGCCCAGCATCGCCGGCACCACGTTCCAGCTGCAGTACAGCCTGGGTGAGGAACGGGCCAGCACGAACACCAGCAAGGACTTCGCCAAGCAGGTGAGCGCGCACGCCCTCCATGCCAGCGGCCCGCTGACCGCCGGCCTGTCGCTGATGCAGGTGTCCGACGCCGATGGCACAACGGCCGGCAAACAGAGCCGCGACGCGATGCTGCTGGCGGGCGCCTACGACTTCGGATCGGTCAAGGTCTCGGCCTACTACGACTCAGAGGACAAGGCCGCCAAGAAGCTCAAGGTGTACGGTCTGGCCGCCGCCTTCAAGTTCGGCGAGACCACGGTTTCGGTGGGCGCGGCGCAAGCCAAGGACGTCAACGGATCGGCCGCTGCCGCCAGTGACGACGCAAAGATCTACACCCTGCAGGCGAGCCACAACCTGTCCAAGCGCACCGCGGTCTACGGTCACCTGACCGCAGTCTCCAACGACACCGCTGCCGCGCTCGGCTTCAACAGCCCGACCGCTGGTTCCAGCTCCAACGGCATCCAGTTCGGGTTGCGCCACCGCTTCTGATCGAGTCTGTCCACCGGCCTAGGGTTAACCCCGGGTGGGTGGACAGCAGATTGACAGCGCGTTGTCGCATGATTCCCCCCATCGTTCACCATCACAGCAGGAGACACCATGCGCCGTGACACCTTCCTCAAATCCCTGGCCGCTCTGGCCGCTGCCGGCAGCCTGCCCACCGCGTGGGCTCAAGGCGCCAACATCAAGATGATGATCCCCGCCAACCCGGGTGGTGGCTGGGACGGCACGGCACGTGCCCTCGGCGAAGCCCTGCGCGACGCGGGTGTCGCGTCCTCGGTGACCTTCGAGAACAAGGGCGGCGCGGCCGGCGCCATCGGTCTGGCCCAGTTCTACAACGCCGCCAAGGGCGACCCGAACGCGCTGATGATGATGGGCCAGGTGATGCTGGGCGGCATCATCACCGGCAAGCCGCCGGTGTCCATCACCCAGGTCACGCCGATCGCGCGCCTGACCACCGAGTACAACGTGTTCGTGCTGCCCGCGAACTCGCCCTTCAACACCATGAAGGACGTGGTCGAGGCCCTGAAGAAGGACCCCGGCAGCATCAAGTGGGGCGGTGGTTCGCGCGGTTCCACCGAGCACATTGCAGCTTCGCAGATCGCCCAGGCCGTGGGCGTGCCGGCCGCCCGGATCAACTACGTGCCCTTCCGTGGGGGCGGTGAGGCCGTGGCTGCCATTCTCGGCGGCAACGTCACCGTCGGCGGCAGCGGCTACAGCGAGTTCCAGCAGTACATCGAGAGCGGCAAGATGAAGGCGATCGCCATCACGGCCGGCCAGCGCGTCAAGGGCATCGACAAGATCCCCACGCTCAAGGAGCAGGGCATCAACGTCGAAATCGGCAACTGGCGCGGTGTCTACGGCGCCGCCGGCATCACCCCTGCGCAACGGGCTGCGCTGACCGACATGGTCGTCAAGGCCACCAAGAGCAAGGCCTGGCAGGATGCCCTGGTCAAGAACAACTGGATGCCCGCGCTGCTGACCGGCAAGGAATTCGACGCGTTCGTGGACAAGGACTTCTCGGCCCTGCGCGCGACCATGGTGCGCGCCGGCATGGTGTAAGAAGCACCCGGCCCGTCCGATACTGCGGCCGCGGCGTTCGCGTCGCGGCCGCCTTTTTTTCCAGTGGAGAAGCCCATGCAAGCCGATACCGCCCCTGCGCCCGAAGCGCGCCCCGATCACCGCCCCGGCCAGCTGGCCATGGGCATTGCCGCCGTGGTGCTGGCCGCCGTGCTGGCCTATGGCGCGGCCCACATCCCGTCCGATGCCGGCTATGCAGGCGTCGGCCCCGACTTCTTGCCCTGGCTGGTGTCGGCGGCGCTCGGTCTGTGTGGCGTGATGCTGATCCTCGAAGTCCGCGCTGGCGGTTACCGCAACATGGAAGAGCCCTCGGGCGCAGCCCGCGGCGACTGGCACGCGCTGGCCTGGGTCTCGGCCGGCATCCTGGGCAACGCGGCGCTGATCACCACCATCGGTTTCGTGCTCAGCTGCGCGCTGTGCTACACGCTGGCCGTGCGTGGCCTGCGCATCAGTGAAGGCAAGTCCGGCGGCAACGCCATGCAGGTGGTGCGCGACGGGGTCACCGGCATGGTGATCGCAGCGCCCACCTACTGGCTGTTCACCAAATTCCTCGCCGTCAACCTGCCGGGCCTGACCGGTACCGGCTGGATCTAGAAATGACGCCCCCACGCTCATCGCTTCGCGTATTCGCTGCCCCCCGAGGGGGCGCAAGCCCGTCTTGGGGCGGCCCGGCGACGGGCTTCACGGAGACACAACATGCTTGACACCTGGAACCAGCTGCTGGGCGGCTTCGCGACCGCGGCCACCCCGATCAACCTGCTGTGGGCGCTGGCCGGCTGCGCGCTGGGCACCGCCATCGGCGTGCTGCCCGGCCTCGGCCCGGCGGTCACCGTGGCCATGCTGCTGCCGATCACCGGACAGGTCGAACCGACCGCCTCGATGATCTTCTTCGCCGGTATCTACTACGGCGCCATGTACGGTGGCTCGACCACCTCGATCCTGCTCAACACCCCGGGCGAAACCGGCACCATGGTGACCGCGCTCGAAGGCTTCAAGATGGCCAAGAACGGCCGCGCGGGCGCTGCGCTGGCCACCTCGGCCATCGGCTCCTTCGTGGCCGGCACCATCGCCACCGTGCTGGTGACGCTGTTCGCGCCCATCCTGGCCGAGTTCGCCGTCAAGCTGGGACCCCCCGAGTACTTCTGCCTGATGTTGCTGGCCTTCACCACCGTGTCGGCCGTGCTCGGCCAGAGCACGCTGCGCGGCCTCACGTCACTGTTTGTCGGTCTGGCCATGGGCCTGGTCGGCATGGACCAGATCACCGGCCAGGTGCGCTACACCGCGGGCGTGATCGAGCTGATGGACGGCCTGGAGGTGGTGCTGGTGGCGGTCGGCCTGTTCGCCGTGACCGAGGCGCTCTACAACGCCCTGTACGAGGGCAAGAGCGAGGCCAGCATGAACAAGATGAACAAGGCCCACATGACCCGGACCGAATGGCGCCGTTCCTGGCCGGCCTGGCTGCGCGGCACCTTCATTGGTTTCCCGTTCGGCACCATTCCGGCCGGCGGCTCCGAGATCCCGACCTTCCTGAGCTACGCGACCGAGCGCAAGCTGGCCGACCCGGAGCACAAGAAGGAATTCGGCACCACCGGCGCCATCGAAGGCGTGGCCGGCCCCGAGGCCGCCAACAACTCGGCCGTGACCGCTACCCTGGTGCCGCTGCTCACCCTGGGCATCCCGACCTCGGTGACCGCCGCCATCCTGCTGAGTGCGCTGCAGAACTACGGCATCAACGCCGGCCCGCAGCTGTTCCAGACCTCGTCCGACCTGGTCTGGGCGCTGATCGCCTCGCTCTACATCGGCAACGTCATGCTGCTGGTGCTGAACCTGCCGATGGTGGGCCTGTGGGTCAAGCTGCTGAGGATCCCCAAGGCACCGCTGTACGCCGGCATCCTGATCTTCGCGACCGTCGGCGTGTACGGCATGCGCCAGAGTTCGTTCGACCTGTTCCTGATGTTCGGCCTGGCGCTGGTGGGGGTGGCGATGCGGCGTTTCGACTTCCCGACCGCGCCGGTGATCGTGGGCCTGATCCTGGGCCCCCTGGCCGAAGCCCAGTTCCGCAACGCCATGTCCATCGGCGAGGGCAGCGTCTCCGTGTTCTTCGAGCGCCCGATGTCGGCCACGCTGCTGGTGATCGTGCTGCTGGTGCTGGTGACCCCGCGCCTGCTGGCCTGGCATCGGAGGGCATGAAATGAAACACCCCCTGCGCCGCTGACGCGGCTTCCCCCTCCGTGGCGCGCCTGCGGCGCTTCGAGGGGGACGCACCCTGTGGCCGGGCAAAGCCCGTTCCACGGGTGCCCTGGACAGGCACTTCGCACCGGAGGTTGATGGGCTCACGCTGCGCGGCGGTGACAATGCCCGCATGCGTTCGGACAACACCGTCATCTTCGATCTCGGCGGCGTGCTGCTGCAGTGGCAGCCGCTGACCCTGTTGCAGCAGCTGCTGCCCCGCCACGCGCCTGATCTGACCGCCGCCCAGGTGCTG
This sequence comes from uncultured Hydrogenophaga sp., assembly GCA_964550405.1. GTDB lineage: Bacteria > Pseudomonadota > Gammaproteobacteria > Burkholderiales > Burkholderiaceae_C > Hydrogenophaga. Next base: position 79,198 of record CAZJZD010000015.1, read on the forward strand.
GCGCGGCAGCTGTTCCAGGGCTTCGACCCCGGCAGCGACTGGGCTTTGTTCGACCTCGGTCAGATTGCGCCCGAAGCCCTGGCCCGCCGCATCGCCATGCGCACCGGCCTGGCGGTGGCCGATGTGCAGGCGGTCATCGACGCCATTCCGCCGCACCTGGCCACGCTGGCCGGCACCGAAGCCCTGCTGCACGAGTTGCGCGCGCAGGGCCACCGGCTCTGTTTCCTCTCGAACATGCCCGCGCCCTACGCCGAGCGCCTGCTGCGCGACAAGCCCTTCTTCAGCGCGTTCGACGACGGCATCTTCTCGGCCCATGTGCAGCAGATCAAACCCGACGCAGCCATCTACACACTGGCGGTCGAGCGGTTCGGGCTGGCAGGGCAGGGCGTCTGGTTCATCGACGATGTGCAGCGCAACCTCGATGCCGCGCAGCCGCACGGCTGGCAGGGCGTGCGCTTCGAGTCCGCGCCGCTGGTGCGGGAGCAGCTGGTGTCGGCCGGCCTGCTCAAGGACTGATCGCTGCGACGTAACATGCCGAACATGAGTGACACCCGCCTGCCGCGCGACGCCCAGAGCATCCTGGAGCTGGCCGCGCGTTCCATGTTCGACCTGTTCGCCAACGCCAGCGAAGGCATGCTGCTGGTGGACCGCAAGGGGCGGGTGGTGTGGATCAACGACCAGTACCGCCGCTTCCTGCCCGCTCTGGGTTATGAGCGCGAGGAGGACTTTGTCGGCCACCCGGTGTCCAGCGTGGTGCAGAACACGCAGATGCACCAGGTGCTGGAAACCGGCAAACCCATCCTGATCGACCTGCTGACCAACAAGGCCGGCACCTTCGTGGTCAGCCGCATCCCGTTGCGCGACGAGGCGGGCGGTGTCATCGGCGTGCTGGGCATCGTGCTGTTCGATCACCCCGAGACCACGCTGCAGCCCTTCATCGCCAAGTTCGCGCGGCTGGAGCAGGACCTGAACGACGCGCGGCGCGAGCTGGCCAGCCGGCGCCGCGCCAAGTACACCTTCGCCAGCTTCGTGGGCACCAGCCCGGCGGCGCAGGAGGTCAAGCGCCAGGCGCGCCGCGCCGCGCAGTCGGCCAGCCCGGTGCTGCTGCTGGGCGAAACCGGCACTGGCAAGGAGCTGCTGGCCCACGCCATCCACGCCGCCTCGCCGCGCGCCGGCCGGCCCTTTGTGGGCGTGAACATGGCCGCGGTGCCCGAGGCGCTGATGGAAGCCGAGTTCTTCGGCGTCGCGCCCGGCGCCTACACCGGCGCCGACAAGAAAGGCCGCGATGGCAAGTTCAAGCTGGCCGACGGCGGCACCCTGTTCCTGGACGAACTGGGCGACATGCCGATGGCCGTGCAGGTCAAGCTGCTGCGCGCGCTGCAGGATGGCGAGATCGAACCGCTGGGCTCCAACCAGCTGATCCGCTGCGACGTGCGCGTGGTGGCCGCCACCTCGCGCGACCTGGCCCAGCTGGTGCGCAACGGCCAGTTCCGCGAAGACCTGTACTACCGCCTGAACGTGCTGCCCATCCGCGTGCCGCCGCTGCGGGAACGGCAGGGCGACATGCCGCTGCTCATCGAGGCGCTGTGCGAAGACATCGCCGCGCGCGGTGGCAGCGCCCAGCACGAACTCGATGCCCGCGCGCAGGCCCTGCTGGCCGCGCAGCCCTGGCGCGGCAACATCCGCGAACTGCGCAACGTGCTCGAACAGCTGGCCCTGCGCAGCGAGGGCATGCAGATCGACGCCGCGCTGGTGGAACAGGTGCTGCGCGAGAGCGGGCTCGAACGCATCGAGCCGCCGCTGCCCCTGCGCGCTGCGGCGGAGCCCGTGGAGCCGGCCGGATCGGCCGACGACTGGGTGCCCCTGCCCGAACGCATCGCGCGCATCGAGCGCGAGGCCATCGCCCAGGCCCTGGCACGCACCGGTGGCAACCGCACGGCAGCGGCGCGCCTGCTCGGCATCTCGCGCGCCAGCCTCTACGACAAGCTGGGCGAAATGTCTGACTTTCAGACAATCGTCTGAAAGTCAGACGCATTCCGTTGGCTGCAACTGTCTGAAAATCAGACGGACCAGAGGCCGGTTGTTCGCAAGCCATTGATCTGAAAGGATTTTGTCTGCTGGCACGCTCTCTGCAAAGGAGCCGTGCGTTCACCGCCCCGGTGATCCCATAACCAGGAGACAAGACATGTTCCAGACCACGCGCCGCGTTGCGGTGATGGCCCTTGCCTGCACGGCCACGCTCGGTTTTGCCCAGTCGAACAAGGGCGAGATCCGCATCGCCCACATCCACAGCAAGACCGGTCCGCTGGAGGCCTACGCCAAGCAGACGCACACCGGTCTGATGATGGGCCTGGCCTACGCCACCGGCGGCACCATGATGGTGGCGGGCAAGAAGATCGTGGTCATCGAGAAGGACGACCAGGGCAAGCCCGACGTGGGCAAGAGCCTGCTGGCCACCGCCTACGCCGACGACAACGTCGATCTGGCCATCGGCCCGACCGCTTCGCCCGTCGCGCTGGCCATGCTGCCGGTAGCCCAGGAATACCAGAAGATCCTGCTGGTCGAGCCCGCCGTGGCCGACTCCATCACCGGCGACAAGTGGAACAAATACATCTTCCGCACCGGCCGCAACAGCAGCCAGGACGCCGCCGCCAACGCCGCCGCGCTGGACCAGCCGGGCAACGTGATCGCCATGCTGGCCAACGACAACGCCTTCGGCCGCGACGGCGTGAAGGCGGCCAAGGAGTTCACCAAGAAGGCCAAGATCGTCCACGAGGAATACCTGCCCGTGGGCACGACCGACTTCACCGCCGGCCTGCTGCGCATCGTCGACAAGCTCAAGGACCAGCCGGGCACCAAGTACATCTCGGTGGGCTGGTCGGGTTCGCCCACGCCGTTCCCCAAAATCGCCGAAATGGAGCTCGAAAAGCGTTACGGCATCAAGCTGGCCACCGGTGGCAACATCCTGCCGGCCATGGTGGCGTACAAGAACTTCCCGGGCATGGAAGGTGCGCTGTACTACTACTTCGGCATCCCCAAGAACCCGATCAACGAAGCCATGGTGGCCCAGCACTACAAGGAGTTCAAGGCACCGCCGGACTTCTTCACCGCCGGTGGTTTCAGCGCCGCGATGGCCGTGGTGACCGCGCTCAAGAAGACCAACGGCGACACCAAGACCGACACGCTCATCAAGACCATGGAGGGCATGAGCTTCGAGACGCCCAAGGGCACGATGACCTTCCGCAAGGAAGACCACCAGGCCATGCAGAGCATGTACCACTTCAGGATCAAGGTGGACCCGGCCTTCCCGTGGGGTGTGCCGGAACTCGTTCGGGAAATCAAACCTTCCGAACTGAACATTCCGATCCGCAACAAGCGCTGAAAGCGCTTCACCGCCTGTTTGTCTGAACCTGCGCCGCGACCCCGGCGCAAGGGGACCCCATGCTTGAAACCTCAGATCTCACGGTCCGCTTCGGCGGGCACGTGGCGGTGAATG
>CAZJZD010000016.1:0-57207 GCA_964550405.1 uncultured Hydrogenophaga sp.
CCAGCGCGAACGGGTAGCCCCACTTCTGGCTCAGTTCGGGCATGTACTGGAAGTTCATGCCGTAGATGCTGGCGATCAGCGTCGGTGGCAGCAGCGCGACGCTGGCCACCGAGAAGATCTTGATGATCTTGTTCTGGTTGATGTTGATGAAACCGACCGTCGCGTCCATCAAAAAGTTGATCTTGTCGAACAGGAAGGCGGTGTGGCCGTCCAGCGAGTCGAGGTCGCGCAGGATCTGGCGCGCGTCCTCGAACTGCTCGGCGCTGAGCATGCGGGTGCGCATCATGAAGCTGACCGCGCGGCGCGTGTCCATCACGTTGCGGCGGATGCGTCCGCTCATGTCCTCGTGGCGGGCGATGGCAGCCAGCACTTCGCCGGCCTTGTTGTCGGTCACCTCGCCAGCCAGCACCTGTCGGCTGACCTTCTCCAGGTCGTCGTAGATGTCTTCGAGCGTGTCGGCGCAGTACTCGGCGTCGGCGTCGAACAGCATGAGCAGCACGTCCTTGGCGTTCTCGATCAGGCCCGGCATGCGGCGCGCGCGCATGCGCAGCAGGCGGAACACCGGCACGTCCTCGTCGTGGATGGAGAACAGCACGCCCTGGCTCTTGAGCTCGGCGTTGTGCTCGTTGAGGATGAAGGCCACGCGGATGGCGCGCGGGTCCTCCTCGTCGTCGATCAGGAAGTCCGAGCGGATGTGCAGCTCGCCGTTGTCTTCCTCGAAGAACCGGGCCGATTCCTCAATGTCCTCGTCCATCGCGTCTTCGGGGATGGACAGGCCGAAATGCTGTTTGACCCAGCGCCGCTCTTCGGTCGTGGGGTTTTCCAGGTCGACCCAGATCGGCTTGAAGCGGGTCAGCTCTTCGAGCGACTCGATTTCTTCCTGGAACAGGCGGCCATTGGCCAGGGTGAAGACGTTGAGCATGGGTGCTCCCGGGCGTGGAGTTCTGACAGGGGGGCCGGGCAAGGGCCGGCGGGGCGGTTCGGGCGGCGCTTTCAGCCGGCCGGCCGCCCGTCGTCAGACGGCAGCGGGGCGGACTGAAAGCACACAACTGGGAGGTGTGCTGTCCATGGTGGTCTCGGTGGTGGGGAACAGCGGCGATTATGGCACCGGGCCGCCCGTCGGCAGGGGGGCTGGCGGGGCGAAAAAGGCGCTCAATTCGTCCTTCCGGCGCCAGGCATCGGCTTCGCCCAGCTCGATCAGGGCGTTGACGAAGTCCGGCTCGAACAACAGGTAGCTGGCCAGCGCGGCGGCGCTGCCGGCGGCCCCGCGCCCAGTGTCGAGCACCCCCAGTCCGATCAGCGTGTTGCGGGTGGGCGCCGGCAGGCTGCGGACGTGCTTGCGCGCCAGTTCGTCGAGTGAAACGCTGGGCTGCAGGGCCAGCACGTCCACCGGGCGGTAGGGCAGGGCGGCCGCCAGATCGGGTGGCAGGCTGCGCATGGTCTGGCTGACCCGCTGCACCTGCTCGACGTCGGCCTGCAGCGTGTCGTGGAACACGCTGGCCATCGCATGGCCGGCGATGGTGCCGGCGGTGGGTTCTTCGGCGCCCGCGCGGACCAGCAGACCGGCGCGCTGCGGTTGTCCGGCACCGATGGCCAGGATGCGACGGGCACCGAAATGGATGGCCGGCGACAGCGGCGAGAGCTGGCGCATGGAACCATCGCCGAAGTGCTCTTTGTGCCCGTTGACCCACAGCGGCACGGCCGGGTAGATGAACGGGATGGCACTGGAGGCCATCAGGTGTTCGATGGTCACTGGCTCGAACGAGGCACGCCGGCCGAGCCGGTGCCAGGGCTGGACCGGCCGGTCGGGGTGGGTCTGGCAGAACGTCCAGTGTTCCCCGGTGGTGTAGCTGGAGGCCGTCACGCCCAGTGTCTCCAGGTGGCCGTCCTGGATCGCGCGTTCGATGGCCGGCAGGTCGATGGCGCGGTGCAGCGAATCCACCAGCGGCATGCTGTCGAGCAAGGCACGGTGGCGGCGCACCTGGCGTGCCAGTGTCCAGCCCGCTGCCAGCCGGTTGGCGCGCACCCAGCCCGGTGCGTCCAGCCGGTACACCTGCGAGGAGCGCAGTTCGCGCCAGAAGCGGGCCATGTCGGGCAGGGCCGCGAGACCCTGCCCAGCCCGGCTGGCCAGGAAGGCCGCGCCGATGGCCCCGGCCGAGGTGCCGAACATCCAGCGGAAGGGAAAGGGGCCCGGCGCGGTCTGCCCGGCCGGCTGCAGCAGCCGCGCGACGGCCTGCAACACACCGGCCTGGTAGGCCGTGCGTGCGCCGCCGCCCATGAGCACCAGGGCCACACCGCCCAGGGCGGTTGGCGCGGCCTCGCGTTCGAGCAGGGTGCGGGCGATCAGGGTATCGAGCGACACGAAGGGGAAACCTTGGACGGCGTTGGTCGGAGGGCTGCGGGTACAGTGGCCGGCTCGCCAAAATCATGACACATCCCCCACTGCCTCCTCGCCGCGAACGCTGGCTGCTGCTGACCATTGCCGGCATCCAGTTCACCCACATCCTCGACTTCATGATCATGATGCCGCTGGGGCCGCAGTTCACGCGGCTGTTCGGCATCAGCGACGCGCAGTTCGGCCTGCTGGTCTCGGCTTACACCCTGGCCGCCGGGGTCTCGGGTCTGGCCGCGGCCACCTATGTGGACCGTTTCGACCGCAAGCGGCTGCTGCTGACGCTCTACGGGCTGTTCGCCCTCGCCACCCTGGCCTGTGGCCTGGCGCCGGGTTACGGCTTCCTGATGGCCGCGCGGGTGGCCGCCGGCCTGTTCGGTGGCGTGCTCTCGGCCCTGGCGCAGACCATCGTGGCGGATGTCGTGCCGTTCGAGCGCCGCGGCCGCGCCATGGGCATCGTGATGTCGGCATTCTCGGTCTCCACCGTCGCCGGTGTGCCCCTCGGCCTGCTGATGGCCAACCACTGGGGCTGGCACGCACCCTTCATCGCCATCGCCCTGCTCAGCGCATTGCTCGCGGTGGGCGCTGCCCTGACCCTGCCGCGCCTGGACCACCACCTGCGCGGGGCGCAGCCTGCATCGGTCTGGCGCGGCATCGCACAGGTGCTCGCCGACGCCAACCACCAGCGCGCGTTCGGGTTCTCGGCCCTGCTGATGTTCACCGGCTTCACCATGCTGCCCTACATCACGCTGTACATGCAGGGCAACGTGGGCCTGACGGCGGACCAGATTCCCTACCTCTACCTCGCCGGCGGTGTGGCGACGCTGTTCACCGCGCGCCTGATCGGCCGGCTGACCGACCGGCTGGGCAAGCAGCGCATGTTCACCGTGCTGGCCCTGGCGGTGACCGCGCCCATGCTGGCCCTGACCCTGCTGCCGCCATGGCCTTTGTGGGCGGTCCTGGTGGTCTCCACGCTGCTCTTCATCTGCATGAGCGGTCGCATGATCCCCGGCATGGCGCTGATCACCGGTGCCTCGGCCCCGGGGCTGCGGGGAACCTTCATGGCCTTCAACGCAGCCGTCCAGTCGGCCGCCATGGGTATCGCTTCCTTTGTCGGCGGCCTCATCATCGGCCGCGATGCCGCGGGCCACATGACGCACTACTGGGTGAGCGCGCTGGTGGGCGCCGTCGCCAGCCTGCTGGCGATCTGGATGGTGCGGCGCCTGCACATGCCGGACACGCACGCGCCGCAGCGCCAGCCGGTCTGAATGCCAAGGTTTGCCTTTTTGCCCTTTGTTGCAGTGCAGGCTTGCGCGCGCTGCCGTTCGTGGGCATAGTGGGTCTCAAGGCTACCCGTGACCGTCGGGATCTGGCCGAACACCAGCCCGGCGGTTTGTGTCAACCCGGAGCGATAAGGAGGCTCTTTCATGAACTTGACGATCAGCGGTCACCACCTCGAAGTCACGCCCGCGCTGCGCGGCTACGTCACAACCAAACTAGAACGCATTTCCCGCCATTTCGACCAGGTGGTCGACATCAAGGTGCTGCTGACGGTAGACAACCTCAAGGAAAAGGACCAACGACAGAAGGCCGAGTGCAATATCCACGTCAAGGGCAAGGATCTTTTTGCGGAGAGCGCGCACGCGGACCTGTACGCGGCGGTGGATGAGCTGGCCGACAAGCTGGATCGCCAGGTGCTGCGCTACAAGGACAAGGCCCAGGATCACCACCACGACGCGGCCAAGCGTCTGATGTGAAGGGCTTGCGGTAGCCGGTGACCCGGGTTATTCCGCATTGCAACAAGCCGCTTGACCTGTCAAGCGGCTTTTTTGTGCGTTTTTTGCTGGTCAACAACGGGTGACTCGGCATAATTCGCGGTCCGAAGAGGCCCACATGAACCGTCTATCCGCCATATTGCCCGCGCCACAAGTGCTCGTCAGCGTGGACGCCACCAGCAAGAAACGCGCATTCGAAGAAGCCGGACTGTTGTTCGAAACCCTGCACGGCCTCAACCGTGCGCTCATCACCGACAGCCTGTTTGCGCGTGAACGACTGGGTTCCACCGGGCTGGGTCATGGCGTGGCCATTCCGCATGGCCGCATCAAGGGTCTGAAACAGCCGCTGGCGGCGGTCTTCCAGCTGGCCAATCCGATCGGTTTTGATGCGCCGGACGAACAGCCGGTGCAGCTGATGATCTTTCTGCTGGTGCCCGAAGCGGCCACGCAGAAACATCTGGAGATCCTGTCCGAGATCGCCGAACTGCTCAGCGACACCGCCCTGCGCGAGAAGATGAAGCATTCGGACGATGCAGCCGAGCTGCACCGTCAGATCACGACCTGGCAGTCGGCCCACGCGGCGACATGAAACCGACCGTCGTCAGCGCGGATGTCCTGTTCGAGGACCATCGGGACGCGCTGAAGTGGCAGTGGGTCGCGGGGCTCGGGGCTTCCGAGCGCAAGTTCGATGAGGTCGCCGTCCGCGAGGCCCGCTCCGGTGCCGACCTGGTCGGTTACCTCAACTACATCCACCCCTACCGGGTCCAGATCCTGGGTGAGCGCGAGGTGGCCTACCTCACGAGCCCGGACGAGGACGACAACCGTCGCCGCATCGCCCGCATCGTGACCCTGGAGCCGCCAGCGCTGGTGGTGGCGGACGGCCAGCCGGTGCCCGACGCCCTCATGGCCATGTGCGAGCGGGCCCAGATCCCGATGTTCGCCACACCGGAACCGGCGGCCTTTGTCATCGACGTGCTGCGGGCGTTCCTGTCGCGCCACTTTGCCGACCGCGCATCCATGCACGGCGTGTTCATGGACATCCTGGGCATGGGCGTGCTGATCACCGGCGAATCCGGTCTGGGCAAGAGCGAGCTGGGACTGGAGCTGATCTCGCGTGGCCATGGCCTGGTGGCCGACGACGCGGTGGACCTCTACCGCGTCAATCAGACCAGTGTGGACGGGCGCTGCCCCGAGCTGCTGCAGAACCTGCTGGAAGTGCGCGGCATCGGCCTGCTGGACATCAAGTCCATCTTTGGCGAGACGGCGGTGCGGCGCAAGATGCGGCTCACGCTCATCGTGCATCTGGTGCGCAAGGAAACGCTGGAGCGCGACTACGACCGCATGCCGCACGAACCGCTGTACCAGGACGTGCTGGGCGTGCCGGTGCGCAAGGTGGTGATCCAGGTGGTCGCCGGCCGCAACATCGCGGTGCTGGTGGAGGCTGCCGTGCGCAACACCATCCTGCAGCTGCGCGGCATCGACACCTACCAGGAATTCGTGGCCCGGCACCGGGCGGCGATGTCGCGCGGCGACTGACGCGGCCGCTCGGGTGAGGCGTTATTTGCTCTTGGCCGAGCAGGCGCTGCACAGACCGTACAGGGACATGGCATGGTCCTGCAGCAGCCAACCTTTGTTTCGGGCCACCATCTGCTGCCGGCGCTCGATTTCGGCGTCGAAGAATTCCTCCACCCGGCCGCAGTCCAGGCAGACGAGATGGTCGTGGTGCTGGCCTTCGTTGAGCTCGTACACCGCCTTGCCGGCCTCGAAGTTGCTGCGTGAGAGCAGGCCGGCCTGCTCGAACTGCATCAGCACCCGGTACACCGTCGCCAGACCGATGTCCGAATGCTCGGTGAGCAGCACACGGTAGACATCCTCGGCCGTCATGTGACGCTGCTTGGCGTTATGGAACACCTCCAGAATCTTCAGGCGCGGCAGGGTGGCTTTCAGGCCCGTGCTCTTGAGTTCTTCGATGTTGGTCATGTCGTTCGGCAGAGGGAAGCGCATCGCAGGCCCTGAGGAGGGCTGCGCAGACACCCCCGGGCTACAATGAACCGATCATATCGCCGGCCCGTTTTCTGCATGGTATGGGCCCTTGAACCACCTGACACGCAGGGGTTTCCCCCCTGAGACTCTGTCCATGTTTTCCCAGGTTTTTGCTTTCCGCGCCGCCCGGCGCCCGGCGCTGTGGATGGCCATCGCGCTGATCACCGGCAGTCAGGTGGCCTGTTCCACCGGCCTGTGGGGCGTCTCCCCCTATCAGCTCGACATCCAGCAGGGCAACGTCGTCACGCGTGAACAGGCCGAAGCGATCAAGCCCGGCATGCCGCGCGTGCAGGTGCAGGACGTGCTGGGCTCGCCCCTGGTCACCAGCCTGTTCCATGCCAACCGCTGGGATTACGTGTTCTCGTTCCGTCGCCAGGGCCAGCCGGTGCAGCAGCGCAAGCTGACCGTGATCTTCAAGGACGACAAAGTGGAGCGAGTGGAGACCGATGCCCTGCCGACCGAGGCGGAATTCGTGGCCTCGCTGGATGTGCGCCGCCCGTCCCGCCACCCGGTGGCGCTGGAAGCCAGCGAAGAGCAGCTCAAAGCCTTCCAGGCGCGCAACCCGGCGCCAGTGACACCCGCGGGCGCCACGACGGGCACTGCGCCGGTGGCCTATCCGCCGCTGGAAAGCGCAGGAGCCAGCCGATGAGCGCCGCCACCGACAACCGACACCGGGTCTGCATCGCCGGTGCCAGCGGCCGCATGGGCCAGATGCTGGTGGATGCCGTGCGCGCCAGCGGCGACTGTGTGCTGGCGGGGGCCCTGGACATCCCGGCCAGCCCCGCCATCGGGCTCGATGCCGGCGCGTTCGGCGGCCAGGCCACAGGTGTGGCCATCACCGCCGACCTCGCGGCTGGCCTGTCGGGCAGCCAGGTGCTGATCGACTTCACCCGGCCCGAGGGCACCCTGGCCCACCTGCGTGAGTGCGTGCGACAAGGCGTGAACATGGTCATCGGCACCACCGGCTTCACCGAGGCGCAGAAGGCCGAGATTGCCGAGGCGTCGAAGTCGATCGCCATCATGATGGCGCCCAACATGAGCGTGGGCGTGAATGTCACGCTCAAGCTGTTGGAAATGGCGGCCAAGGCCTTGTCCACCGGCTACGACATCGAGATCATCGAGGCCCACCACCGCCACAAGGTGGATGCGCCCAGCGGCACCGCGCTCAAGATGGGCGAGGTGATCGCCGATGCGCTGGGCCGTGACCTGAAGGACTGCGCGGTCTATGCGCGCGAAGGCGTGACCGGCGAGCGCGACCCGTCCTCCATCGGTTTTGCCACCATCCGCGGCGGCGACATCGTGGGCGACCACACGGTGTTGTTCGCGGGCACCGGCGAGCGCATCGAGATCTCGCACAAGTCCAGTAGCCGGGCCACCTACGCCCAAGGCAGCCTGCGCGCGGTGCGTTTCCTGGCGGGCAAGACCCGCGGGCTGTATGACATGTACGACGTGCTCGGCCTGCGCTGAGCCGGTCGGCGGGTAGGAACATGGGTGTTGTCGCGACCGTGCTGCAGGGAGATGCAATCAGCATCTCGGTGGCGCTGTTGCTGCTGGCCATGTCGGTCGGCAGCTGGGTGGTCATTCTCTGGAAGGGCTGGCTGCTGCGGCGCGCCGCTGGCGGCGTCCAGCTCGCCACCGCGGCCTTCTGGCAGGCCGCCGACCTGGGCGCCGCGCGCGAGCGACTGGGGCATTTCGACCCGCAGGGGCTGTTGCTGCCGCTGCTGGATGCCACTCGCGCCCTTGAGCAGGCCCACCCGGGTTCGCTCGCGCAGGCGGGCGACCGCTCGCAGCAACTCACGCGCGTGCTGCGCGACGCCCTGCACGCGGTGCTCGGGCGTCTGCAGTACGGCCAGACCCTGCTGGCCACGGTGGGCTCGACGGCGCCTTTTGTCGGCCTGCTCGGCACCGTCTGGGGCATCTACCACGCGCTCACCGCCATCGGAGAGGACGGCGCGGGCTTTCGCATCGAGCAGGTGTCCGGCCCGGTGGGCGAGGCCCTGGTCATGACCGCGGCCGGGCTGGCGGTGGCCATTCCGGCGGTGCTGGCCTACAACGTCTTCGGCCGCCTGATCGCGCGCATCGAGGCCGACCTGGAAGGTTTTGCGCGCGATCTGCGTGAGCTGCTCGCGCACGAGAAACGGCCATGAGTGAACGATTCGCCGCCGGGCAGCCCCAAGGCGAATCAGCCCCCGGACCCGGCGGTGACCGGGGCCCTTCCCAGTCATGGGGCAGCGACCCGCGCCAGCGGCGGAGCGTGGGGGCATGAGTTTCGGACGACTCGAAAAGGCGCCGGGCCACCAGCCCATGAGCGACATCAACGTCACGCCGCTGGTGGACGTGATGCTGGTGCTGCTGGTCATCTTCATCCTGGCCACGCCGCTGATGGCCAGCCGGCTGGCGCTGGAACTGCCCAAGGCCGCCACGCCGGCCGCGGCGGCCCAGGAACCTGCCGCTGTGGTCAGGATCGCGCTCGACGCGCAGGGAACGCTGTATTGGGACGAAGAGTCCATCGACCCGGCCAGCCTGTCACAACGCCTGCAGCGGGCCGCGCAGGCCGACCCGGCGACCGAGATGCAGCTGCGTGCCGACACCGCCGTGCCCTACGGGCGCGTGCTGCAGATCATCGGCCAGGCCCAGCAGGCCGGGCTGTCGCGCATCGGCTTCGTGGCCGATCCGGCCGCCGCTGCGTCGGTGGCACGCTGACGCCGCCCTAAAATCGGGCGTTTGGCCGGATCGTCCGGCTCCTATTTCCTGCTCTCTGCGCCGGTCCGTCCGGCCCCCGCTTCATGCAAAACCAATACGCCCACCAGGACGTTGAGCGCGCCGCGCACGCCCACTGGACCGCCACCGACGCCTACCGCGTCACCGAGGACAAGAGCAAGAAGAAGTTCTACGCCTGCTCCATGCTGCCCTACCCCTCGGGCAAGCTGCACATGGGCCATGTGCGCAACTACACCATCAACGACATGCTCACGCGCTACCTGCGCATGAACGGGTACAACGTGCTGATGCCCATGGGCTGGGACGCCTTCGGCCTGCCGGCCGAGAACGCGGCGCTCAAGAACGGCGTGCCGCCGGCGAAGTGGACCTACGAAAACATCGCCTACATGAAGCAGCAGATGCAGGCGATGGGGCTGGCCATCGACTGGTCGCGCGAAGTCGCCACCTGCTCGCCCGACTACTACAAGTGGAACCAGTGGCTGTTCCTGAAGATGCTGGAGAAGGGCATCGCCTACCGCAAGACCCAGATCGTCAACTGGGACCCGGTGGACCAGACCGTGCTGGCCAACGAGCAGGTGATCGACGGTCGCGGCTGGCGCACCGGCGCGCTGGTGGAAAAGCGCGAGATTCCCGGCTACTACCTGAACATCACGGCCTACGCCGACGAACTGCTCACGCACGTGCAGCTGGGCAACGACAAGGCCACCCTCAACGGCTGGCCCGACAAGGTCCGCCTGATGCAGGAGAACTGGATCGGCAAGAGCGAGGGCGTGCGCTTCGCCTTCACGCACGACATCAAGTCCGCCGACGGCAGCCTGATCGGCGGTGGCCGCATGTACGTGTTCACCACACGCGCCGACACCATCATGGGTGTGACCTTCTGCGCTGTGGCGCCCGAGCACCCGCTGGCCCTGCACGCGGCGGCGACCAACGACAAGCTGGCCGCCTTCATCGAAGACTGCAAGAGGGGCGGCACGACCGAGGCCGAACTGGCGACGCAGGAGAAGCTGGGCATGCCCACCGGCCTGTTCGTCACCCACCCGCTGACCGGCGCGCAGGTCGAGGTCTGGGTCGGCAACTACGTGCTCATGAGCTACGGCGATGGCGCGGTGATGGGCGTGCCGGCGCACGACGAGCGCGACTTCGCGTTCGCGCTCAAGTACCAGCTGCCGATCAAACAGGTCGTGACCGTGGAAGGCGAGACCTTCTCCACCGAGGCCTGGGCCGAGTGGTACGGCGACAAACTCAAGTGCGTGTGCGTCAACTCGGGTGAGCTCGATGGCCTGAACCACAAGGCCGCGGTGAACAAGGTGGCCGAGCTGCTGGCCGCCAAGGGCCTGGGCGAGAAGAAGACCACCTTCCGCTTGCGCGACTGGGGCATCAGCCGCCAGCGCTACTGGGGCACGCCGATCCCCATCATCCATTGCGAGTCCTGCGGCCCGGTGCCGGTGCCCGAGAAGGACCTGCCGGTGCGCCTGCCCGAGGACCTGGTGCCGGACGGCAGCGGCAACCCGCTGAACAAGTGCGAGGCCTTCCTGAAGGTCGACTGCCCCTGCTGCGGCAAGCCCGCGCGGCGCGAGACCGACACCATGGACACCTTCGTGGACTCGTCCTGGTACTTCATGCGCTATTGCGATCCGAAGAATCCGGACGCGATGGTGGCCGGTGGCGCGGACTACTGGATGCCGATGGACCAGTACATCGGTGGCATCGAGCACGCCATCCTGCACCTGCTGTACGCGCGCTTCTGGACCAAGGTCATGCGCGATCTGGGCCTGGTGAAGGTGGACGAGCCCTTCACCAAGCTGCTGACGCAGGGCATGGTGCTCAACCACATCTACTCGCGCCGCACCGAGAAGGGCGGCAAGGAGTATTTCTGGCCGCACGACGTGGAACACGTGCTCGACGAGGGCGGCAAGATCGTCGGCGCCAGGCTCAAGAACGCGGTCGGCGACCTGCCCGTGGGCACGGCCATCGACTACGAGGGCGTGGGCACCATGTCCAAGTCCAAGAACAACGGCGTCGATCCGCAGGACCTGATCGAGAAGTACGGCGCCGACACCGCGCGCCTGTACACCATGTTCACCGCGCCGCCCGAAGCCACACTGGAGTGGAACGACGCGGCGGTGGAGGGCAGCTACCGCTTCCTGCGCCGGGTCTGGAACTTCGGCTTCAGGCTGTCCGAAGCCGGCGTCACCGGCGCCATGGCAGCGTCGGTGAGCGGCGCGGCACTGTCCAAGGTGGCCAAGGCGCTGCGCCTGGAAATGCACACGGTGCTCAAGCAGGTGGACTACGACTACCAGCGCATGCAGTACAACACCGTGGTCTCGGGCGCGATGAAGATGCTCAACGCCCTTGAAGACTTCAAGGGCGACGGCGGTGGTGCCAACGCCGAGAACCCTTACGGGGCGGCCGATGCGGCCGCCGTGGCCGAAGGCTTCGGCATCCTGCTGCGCGCGCTGTACCCGGCCTGCCCCCACATTGCCCACAGCCTGTGGACCGAACTCGGCTACGCCGCCAACGCGGGCGACCTGCTCGACGCGCCCTGGCCGAAGGCCGATGAAGCCGCGCTGCAGCGCGACGAGATCGAACTGGTGCTGCAGGTCAACGGCAAGCTGCGCGGCAGCGTGACCGTGCCGGCCAGCGCCGACAAGGCCGCCATCGAGGCCGCCGCCTTGGCCAGCGAAGCTTTCCAGAAAGCCGCCAACGGCGCCGCGCCCAAGAAGGTGGTGGTGGTGCCGGGCCGTCTGGTGAACGTGGTGGTCTGAGGTGGCGATGCCGTCGCGCCGCCGCGTCCTGCCCCTGCTGGCCCTGGTGGTGGGTTTGCCCGGCTGTGGTTTCGCGCTGCGCGGAACGCCCCGCTTCGCCTTCGAGTCCCTGCGGTTGCAGGGCAGCGAGACCACGCCGGTGGTGCGGGAGCTGCAGCAGTCGCTGGAGGACGCCGGTGTGCGCGTGTTCACCAGTGCCTTGCCGGCCAGTCCCGAGGGTGAGACCGGCGAGGTGGTGCTGACGGTGCTGACCGACCAGCGCGAGCGTTCCGTGGTTGGCCAGACGACGGCGGGCCAGGTGCGTGAGCTGCAGCTGCGCACGCGCCTGCGTTTTCGCCTTGCCACGGCGCGGGGCGTCCAGTTGCTGGACGAGACCGAGCTGCTGCTGGTGCGCGACATCAGCTACACCGAGACGGCGGCCCTGGCCAAGGAGGCCGAAGAGGCGCTGCAGTTCCGCGACATGCAGAGCGACATCGTGCAGCAGACCATGCGGCGTCTGGCAGCCGTCACGCTGCCCTGAATCCATGCAGGTCGCCGCCCCGCAACTCAGCGCCCACCTGGCCAAAGGCCTGCGCAGCCTCTACACCGTGCACGGCGACGAGCCGCTGCTGGTGCAGGAAGCGGCCGATGCCATCCGCGCCGTCGCGCGTGAGCAGGGCTGTACCGAGCGCACGGTGCACACCGTGGCCGGTGCGCATTTCGACTGGAGCGAGGTGCTGGCCAGCGGCGGCTCGCTCAGCCTGTTCGCCGACCGGCAACTGGTCGAGATTCGCGTGCCCTCGGGCAAGCCGGGCAAGGACGGCTCACAGGTGCTGCAGCAGATCGCCGCCAGCGCTGAAGGCAACGACAGCACCGTCACGCTGGTGCTGCTGCCGCGGCTGGACGGTATGACGCTCAAGGGCGCCTGGTTCGCCGCGCTCGACAGCTACGGCGTGACCGTGAAGGTCGATCCGGTGGAACGCAAGGCGCTGCCGCAGTGGATCGCTCAGCGCCTGCAGCAACAGGGCCAGCGCGTGGCCGCGGGCGAAGAGGGTCAGCGCACCCTGTCCTTCTTTGCCGACCGGGTGGAAGGCAACCTGCTGGCCGCGCACCAGGAGATCCAGAAGCTGGCGCTGCTGCACCCGGCGGGCGAGCTGAGCTTCGAACAGGTGGAAAGCGCGGTGCTCAACGTGGCGCGCTACGACGCCTTCAAGCTGGCCGAAGCGGTGCTGGGGGGCCAGACGCTGCGCGTGCAGCGCATGCTTGACGGCCTGCAGGCCGAGGGCGAAGCGGCTGTGCTGGTGCACTGGACCCTGGCCGAGGACATCCGCACCCTCAACCGCGTGCGCGCCGCCATGGACGCCGGCCGGCCCTTGCCCATGGCCCTGCGCGAGAACCGTGTCTGGGGCGTGAAGGAGAAGCTGATCGAACGGGCCTTGCCGTTGATCCGGCCCGCGCAGCTGGCGCAGTGGCTGCAGGACGCGCACACCGTGGACGGCATCGTCAAGGGCCTCAAGCAGCCCGACTGGCCGGCCGATCCGTGGGACGCCTTGCACCGGATGGCATTGCGTGTGGCCAATGCCTGTGCGCTGAAGTAGGCAGTCTGCGAAAATCGCGTCCTATGAACGCGACCTCCACCTCCGAACTGATGAACACCCTGGGCAGCCAGGCCAAGGCCGCCTCGGCGCTGATGGCCAAGGCGGGTGCCGCCACCAAGCTCAAGGCGCTGCGCGAGCTGGCGCGGCTGCTGCGCGAGAACGTGGCGCCGCTGCAGGTGGAGAACGCCAAAGACCTGGAGCGCGCCCGCGCCGCCGGTCTGGCCGAACCCATGGTGGACCGGCTCAAGCTCACGCCCAAGGTGCTGGAGACCTGCGCCGAGGGCTGCGAGCAACTGGCGGCGATGCCGGACATCATCGGCGAGATCATGGGCATGAAACAGCAGCCCAGCGGCATCCGCGTGGGCCAGATGCGCGTGCCCATCGGCGTTTTCGGCATGATCTACGAGAGCCGCCCGAACGTGACCATCGAAGCCGCGAGCCTGTCGATCAAGAGCGGCAACGCCTGCATCCTGCGCGGCGGGTCCGAGGCCATCGACTCCAACCGGGCGCTGGCCGCGCTGGTGCAGCAGGCCTTGGTGGCCGCCGGCCTGCCGGCCGATGCGGTGCAACTGGTGCCCACCACCGACCGCGCGGCCGTGGGCCAGTTGATTGCCATGCCGCAGTATGTGGATGTCATCATCCCGCGCGGCGGCAAGGGCCTGATCGAGCGCATCAGCGCCGAGGCCAAGGTGCCCGTCATCAAGCACCTGGACGGCAACTGCCACACCTACGTGGACGACCCCTGCGACATCGCCATGGCGGTCAAGGTGGCCGACAACGCCAAGACCCAGAAGTACAGCCCCTGCAACGCCACCGAGAGTTTGCTGGTGGCACGCGGCGTGGCCCAGGACTTCCTGCCGAAGATCGGCGCCGTCTACGCCGCCAAGGGCGTGGAAATGCGAGGCTGTCCGGAAGCGACGGCGATCCTGGCGGCCGTGCCAGGCGCCCAGGTGACGGCGGCCAGCGAGCAGGACTGGAGCGAGGAATACCTGGCGCCGGTGATCAGCGTGAAGCTGGTGGACGGCGTGGACGAGGCCATCGCCCACATCAACCGCTACAGCAGCCACCACACCGACGCCATCCTCACCACCGACCATGTGCACGCCCAGCGCTTCCTGCGCGAGGTCGATTCGGCCAGTGTCATGGTGAATGCGAGTACCCGCTTCGCTGATGGATTCGAGTACGGACTGGGGGCCGAAATCGGTATCAGCACCGACAAATTCCACGCCCGCGGGCCGGTGGGTGTCGAGGGGCTGACCTCCCTCAAGTACGTGGTGCTGGGCGAGGGCGAAATCCGCACCTGAGCGGGGGCTTGCAAGCCGGGGTGCCGGCCCCACATCCGACCTTTGGCTGTCTTGAGCGGTCCCTACAATGGGACGGTCGTTTTCTTCTTAGCGCAAAGGTTGTCCCATGGTTCCGCACCTCGTCACGGCATTGACCGGTCCGATCAACGAGTTGGAGCAGCGGATCCTCGAATCCACCCCAGTGATCGAGCGCTGGTTCCGGCTGGAGTGGATGGAGCACACGCCGCCGTTCTACAGCTCGGTGGATGTGCGCAACGCCGGCTTCAAGCTGGCGCCGGTGGACACCAACCTGTTCCCGGGTGGCTGGAACCACCTGACGCCCGAGATGATGCCGCTGGCGGTGCAGGCGGCAATGGCAGCCATCGAGAAAATCTGCCCGGAAGCCAAGAACCTGCTGCTGATTCCCGAGAACAGCAACGACACCTTCTACCTGAGCAACCTGGCGCAGTTGCAGCGCATCTTCTACCAGGCCGGCCTGAACGTGCGCCTGGGCTCCTTGTCCAACGACATCAAGGCGCCCACCACCATCGACCTGCCCAATGGCGAGTCGGTCACGCTGGAACCCATCCTGCGCAGCCGGCGTCGCCTGGGTCTGCAGCATTTCGATCCCTGCACCATCCTGCTCAACAACGACCTGAGCGCTGGGGTGCCGGGCATTCTGGAAGACCTGCACGAACAGTACCTGCTGCCGCCGTTGCATGCCGGCTGGCCGACGCGGCGCAAGAGCACGCACTTCAAGACCTATGAAGAGATCGCCAAGCGTTTCGGCAAGCTGCTGGGCATGGACCCGTGGCTGATCACACCCATGTTCAACCAGTGCGGCGAGGTCAATTTCGCCGATGGCAACGGTCTGGAATGCCTGCGCAGCAACACCGACGCGCTGCTGAACAAGATCCGCCGCAAGTACAAGGACTACGGCATCAGCGAGAAACCCTTCGTGGTCATCAAGGCCGACCAGGGCACCGGGGGGCTGGGCATCGTCACGGTGCGCGACGCCAAGGACATCGATGCGCTGAGCCCCCAGGTGCGCGCGCGCATGGCCACGGCACAGGCCGGCCAGCCGATCAGCGAGGTGATCATCCAGGAAGGCGTGCTGACCAACGAACGCATCAACGCTGCCGTGGCCGAACCGGTGGTCTACATGATGGACCGCTACGTGGTGGGCGGGTTCTACCGCGTGCACGCCCAGCGTGGCACCGACGAGAACCTCAACGCGCCCGGTTCCAGCTTCGTGCCGCTGGCCTTCGAGCAAAGCGCGCAGCTGCCGCAACCGGGCATGAAGCCCGGGGCCAGCGTGCCCAACCGCTTCTACATGTACGGGGTGATCGGGCGACTGGCCATGCTGGCAGCCGCCTACGAGCTGGAAGCGACCGACCCGGACGCCGAATCCGACGACTGAGCCCGGGCAGGGTGTTTCAGATGTCGCAGTTGTTGCACTGCAACATCTGTTGCGGCTGAACCGTGGCGGCGTGGATTCCACACTGGCGGCGCACTGGCCGCTGGCGCAGAATCGCGGGCTTCAAGGCAACGGAATCCGGCGTCCACAAGGCCCGGGTTGTTATGTGTCCAGCAACAAGTCATCGCTTGCCGCGCTCACCCTGGGCGCCATCGGAGTGGTTTACGGCGACATCGGCACCTCCGTGCTGTACGCCATCAAGGAAATCTTCGGTTCCGGACACGTGCCCTTCACCCACGCCAACGTCTATGGCGTGCTGTCCATCGTCTTCTGGACACTCACCGTCATCGTCTCGCTCAAATACGTGACGCTGGTGCTGCGGGCCGACAACGGCGGCGAAGGCGGGCTGATCGCCATGCTGGCGCTGGCCTCTCAGGCGGTGAAGGACCGGCCCGAGCTGCGCAAGTGGCTGCTGGTCATCGGCATTTTCGGCACCTCGCTGTTCTACGGCGACGGGGTGATCACCCCGGCCATCTCGGTGCTGTCGGCGGTGGAAGGTCTGGAGGTGGTCTCGCCCGCGTTCCGGCAGTACGTGGTGCCGCTCACCCTGGTCGTGCTGTTCGCGCTGTTCTTCGTGCAGAAGCGCGGCACGGGGGGCATCGGCAAGTTCTTCGGCCCCATCACCGTGTTGTGGTTCGTCTCCATTGCCGTGCTGGGGCTGACGCACATCGTCGGTCATCCGGAGATCCTGTGGGCGCTGCTGCCGCACCATGCCTGGCTGTTCACCTGGAACAATCCCGGCACCACCTTCATCATCCTGGGCGCCGTGGTGCTTTGCGTGACCGGCGGTGAAGCGCTGTACGCCGACATGGGGCACTTTGGCAAGAAGCCGATCCGCCTGGCCTGGTTCAGCATCGTCATGCCCTGCCTGACGCTCAACTACTTCGGTCAGGGGGCACTGCTGCTGGAGGATCCCGAAGCGGTGAAGAACCCCTTCTTCAACATGGCGCCCGACTGGGCCCTGCTGCCCTTGGTGGGGCTGGCCACCATGGCCACGGTGATTGCCTCGCAGGCGCTGATCTCCGGTGCCTTCAGCGTGACCAAGCAGGCCATCCAGCTGGGCTATCTGCCGCGCCTGAACATCCGTCACACCAGCGTGCACGACACGGGGCAGATCTACATCCCGTTCGTCAACTGGGGCCTGTTCACCGCCATCGTGCTGGCGGTGGTGATGTTCAAGTCCTCGTCCAACCTCGCAGCCGCCTACGGGATTGCCGTGACGCTGGACATGCTCATCACCACGGTGCTGACCTTCTTCGTGATCCGCTACGGCTGGAAGTACCCCTTGTGGCTGTGCCTGGGGGCCACCGGCTGGTTCTTCGTGGTGGACCTCTCGTTTTTCGCATCCAACCTGCTCAAGCTGTTTGCGGGCGGCTGGTTCCCGTTGCTGATCGGCGGCGTGGTGTTCACGCTGATGATGACCTGGAAGCAGGGTCGTGCGCTCATGGCCAAGGCCCAGCACGCCGAAGCCATCGAACTGGACAGCTTCCTCGAAGCGGTCTTCATGGACCCGCCCACGCGCGTGGCCGGCACAGCCGTTTTCCTGACCGCGGAAACCGGTACCGTGCCCAATGCGCTGCTGCACAACCTCAAGCACAACAAGGTGCTGCACGCGCAGAACCTCTTCGTCACCGTGCGCAGCCACGAGGTGCCCTGGATCGGGCTGGACAAGCGGCTGGAGGTCGAGTCCCTGGGGCACGACTGCTGGCAGGTGGTGATCCACTACGGTTTCAAGAACGACCCCGATGTGCCGCAGGCGCTGCAGCTGATGCGTGGGCGCGGCTGTGAACTCGATCCCATGCTCACCAGCTATTTCCTCTCGCGCGACCTGATCGTGCCCAAGCTCGGCGAGGGCATGGCGCTGTGGCGCGAGAAACTGTTCGCGCAGATGCACCACAACGCCGGTGCGGCCGCCGAGTTCCTGAACCTGCCGGCCAACGCGGTGATCGAGCTGGGCTCGAAACTCGAAATTTGAACGCCCCCCGCGCCGCGCCTGGCGGCGCGTCACCCCCCACTGGGGGCGATGCGTGTGGCCCGGCGAAGCCGGTTCCACCGCATCCTTGACCGGGACACGCGCTTCGGAGGCTTGGTTGACAATCCTCCAATGTCGTTTTTCCGAGATCTGAATTTGTCGGCCGCCACGGCCGGTTTCGTGGCGGTGCTGGTGGGCTTCACCAGCTCGGTCGCCATCGTCTTCCAGGCCGCGCAGGCCTTCGGCGCCACGCCCGAGCTCATCACCTCCTGGATGTGGGCGCTGGGCCTGGGCATGGGCCTGTGTTCGGCCATTCCCTCGCTGATCCTGAAGAAGCCGGTGATGGTGGCCTGGAGCACGCCGGGCGCCGCGGTGCTGGCCACGGCCGGTCTGGCCGGTGGTTTCACCATGGCGCAGGCGGTGGGTGCCTTCATGGCCTGCGCGGTGCTCATCATCCTGTCCGGTGCGACCGGCCTGTTCGAGCGGGTGATGAACCGCATTCCCATGGCCATTGCCTCGGCCCTGCTGGCCGGCGTGCTGGCGCGTTTCGGGTTGCAGGCCTTTGCCGCGGCGCAGACCGCGCTGCCCCTGGTGGTGCTGATGTTGCTGGCCTACCTGCTGGGGCGGCGCTTCCTGCCGCGCTATGCGGTGCCGCTGACCCTGCTGGTGGCGGTGGTCTACGTGGTGGTGCGGGGCCAGTTCAACGCGGGCGCGCTCACCCTGCAGTGGGCGGTACCGGTGTTCACCGCACCCGAGTTCACCCTCAGCGCCTTCGTCAGCCTGGCCCTGCCGCTGTTCATCGTCACCATGGCCTCGCAGAACCTGCCCGGCGTGGCTGCGATCCGTGCGGCGGGTTACCACATGCCGATCTCGCGCATCATCACCATGACCGGCGTCGCCACGCTGGTGCTCGCGCCGTTCGGCGGTTTCGCGCTCAACCTCAGCGCCATCACCGCCGCCATCTGCATGGGCGAAGAGGCGCATCCGGACAAGGCCAAGCGCTACACCGCCGCCGTCGCTTGCGGGCTGATCTACATCGCCATCGGCCTGGTGGGCGCGGCGGTCACCGGCCTGCTGCTGGCCTTCCCCAAGGAGCTGGTGCTGGCGATTGCCGGGCTGGCGCTGCTGGGCAGCATCGGCGGGGGCCTGCACGCCGCGCTGAAGGACGATACCCACCGCGAGGCCGCGCTCATCACATTTCTCGTCACGCTCAGCGGCGTGGTGATGGCCGGCATCGGCTCGGCCTTCTGGGGTGTGGTCGCCGGCGCGCTCGCGCTCTTTGTGCAACAGTACGGAGCCCGAAAGACAAGCCCATGAACATCCTCTTCGTTGCCGACCCGCTGGAGTCCTTCAAGACCTACAAGGACACCACTTTTTCCATGATGCGCGAGCTGCAGAAACGCGGCCACGCCATTGCCGCCACCGAGCCGCGCCACATGGGCTGGCGCAGCGGCGGTGCCGTCAACGCCACGGTGCGCCGCATCCGACTGACCGGCGATGCGCACGACTGGTTCACCGTCACCGGCGAGGCGGTCGAATCGCTCAAGGACTTCGACGCCGTGCTGATGCGCAAGGACCCGCCCTTCGACAGCGAGTTCTTCTACTGCACCCACCTGCTGGAGCAGGCCGGGCGAGAGGGCGCCCGCGTGTTCAACAGCCCGCGCGCCCTGCGCGAGCACCCGGAAAAGCTCGCGCTGATGGAGTTCGCCCAGTTCGCGCCGCCCACGCTGGTGACGCGTTCGCCCGAGGCCATCCGCGCCTTCCACGCCGAGCACAAGGACATCATCCTCAAGCCGCTGGACGGCATGGGCGGCATGGGCATCTTCCGGGTCGGCGCCGACGGCATGAACCTGGGCTCGATCATCGAGACGCTCAACCAGGGCGGCGCCACCAGTGTGATGGTGCAGCGCTACCTGCCCGAGATCGTCGATGGCGACAAGCGCCTGCTGCTGATCGGTGGCCAGGTGGCGCCCTTCGTGCTGGCGCGCATCCCACAGGGCAACGAGGTGCGCGGCAACCTGGCGGCCGGCGGCAAGGGCGTGGCGCAGCCGCTGTCCGACGAGAACCGCGCCGTGGCCGAAGCCATTGCGCCGGTGCTGGCCGCGCGTGGTCTGCTGCTGGTGGGGCTGGACATGATCGGCAACAAGGTCACCGAGATCAACGTCACCAGCCCGACCTGCTTCCAGGAGATCCACGACCAGACCGGTTTCGATGTGCCGGCGATGTTCGTCGATGCCCTGCTGGCCGCCCTGGCCGCTGAACCGTCCTCCTGAACCGATAGCAGCAGCGCCAGCGGCGCTGCCGCTCATCCCGCTGGACGACCTTCCGTCACGCGATGCGCGGAGCGTGCATTTTTCGGTCAGCAGAAAGTGTGCATTCAAAGGGTTATCCCTGAGTCTGCTGCCTTGTGACGGTCATCCGCGTGCGCTTAAATCGCGCCTTCCAGGGAGGGCACCGATCCTCAACGCACCATGCCCGAAACCATCGACCTCAACCAAGCCGTCTTCGGCAAGACCGCCCTGGGCCAGCAGGAGATCCAGTCGCGCTCGCTCAACCTGTCACCGCTGGTGCGCCGTGTGCTGGTGCTGGTGGACGGCAAACGCAGTGGCGCCGAGCTGTCGGTGTTCCTGGTCGGCAAAGGCGATAT
Source organism: uncultured Hydrogenophaga sp. (assembly GCA_964550405.1). GTDB lineage: Bacteria > Pseudomonadota > Gammaproteobacteria > Burkholderiales > Burkholderiaceae_C > Hydrogenophaga. Next base: position 20,656 of record CAZJZD010000016.1, read on the forward strand.
CGAAGCGGTGCTGGCCCAGCTGCTGGACATCGGCTGCATCGAAGTGGTGGCCGCGCCCGCACGGCCGGCACGCGCCGCTGCCGCGCCCGCGGCGCCGGCTGTGTCCGAGGCGACCGATGCCGCCTCCACAGGTCCGACCATTGCGCCGGCCCCGCTCGACGGCCTGCCCCCGGCCGAATCGCGCAGCGCCAAGGACAACGAGATGGCGCGCAACTTCATGATCAATTCGGTCAACGGCATCATCGGGCAGCACACCCGGCTGTCGCTGGTCGAGAGCATCTTCCACGCCCAGGGCACCGAAGGTCTGCGCAGCGTCTATCCCGCCTGGGTGGCCACCATGCGCGACCATGCGGTGGCCTCGCGCCGGCTGCCCGAGCTCAAGGAAAAGCTGTTCAAGGTGCTCTGAGCGCCTGAGCGAAACGGTTCGGCTCAGCCCAGAGGACGGCCGTCCACGAACACCTTGAGTTCCCCGGCCGCGAACGCGGTCCAGCGTTCGTCCCGTGTCAGCGGCTGGGTCACCACCACCGCCACCCGGTCGCCCGGGCCGGCCACCTCGGCGAAGTTCACCGTCCAGTCCTCGTCCATCAGCGTGGCGGTGGTGAAGGGGTGCTCGCGCACCAGCCAGTGCAGGTTCGTGCTGCAGTGGGCCCACAGCGCCTCGCCGTTGGACAGCAGGCAGTTGAAGCTGCCGAAGCGCCGCACCTGCGGAATCAGTTCGCGCAGGGTCAGCGTGAGCTCCTCGACGCTGGGCAGGTCGGCGTGCGACTTGGCCAGCTCCTGCATCAGCCAGCAGAAGGCGCGTTCGCTGTCGGTGCTGCCCACGGGGCGGAACTGCGCGTGCAGGTGCGGGTGGTAGTCCTTGAGGTCGCCGTTGTGCGCAAACACCCAGTGCCGGCCCCAGAGCTCGCGCGTGAAGGGGTGGGCGTTCTCCAGGCAGACGCTGCCCACCGTCGCCTTGCGCACGTGGGCGATGACGTTGCGGCTCTTGAGCGGGTAGCCGCGCAGGAAAGCCGCCATGGCCGATTCCGCCGCGCTCTGCTGGTCCACGAACAGGCGCAGACCCTTGCCCTCAAAGAAAGCCACGCCCCAGCCGTCGGCGTGGTGGTCGGTGGCGCCGCCGCGCTGGCTGAAGCCGCTGAAGCTGAAGTTGGCGTCGGTGGGGGTGGCGCAGTTGAGGCCGAGCAGTTGGCACATGCCGCGATTGTCAGGCAGGCCGGTGTTCGGGTCGCAGTCGCCAGGCCGCCAGCAGGGCCAGCGCGCAGGTGGCCGCCAGCAGCACGAAGGTTTCGTTGAACGGCGCCAGGTGGCCGGCGCTGCGGCTGCCCAGGTGCACGCCGTGGGCGGCCAGTCGCCACTCCAGCACGATGCCGCACAGGCTCACACCCGCCGCGCCGCCGAGCATGCGCAGGAAGTTGATGGCGCTGGCGCCTTGCGGGATGTGGTGCTTCTCCAGCCCGCGCATGGCCCCGGTGTTGAGCGAGGGCAGGATGAAGCCCAGCCCGATACGCCCGAGGATGGCCCAGCTCACCAGCAGCGGCACGGTGGTCGCGGGTCCGCCCCGGCCGATGGTGGGCATGAGCGCGAACGACAGCGCCAGCAGTGCCAGCCCGGCGCTCACCAGCCGGTGCGTGGGTTGCCGGTCGGACCAGCGGCCCACCAGGGCGATGGTCACCGCCAGCACCAGCCCGGCCGGCAGCAGGATGGTGCCGACGTAGGAGGCCGACAGGCCCAGTCCCATCTGCATGTAGACCGGAAAGAGGTAGGTGGAGCCGAACAGCGCGATGCCGTAGATGAAGGCCACGATGCTGCCCATGGCAAAGCGGCGGTCACGGAACAGGGCCAGGTTCATCAGCGGGTGGGCGCCGCGCCGGTGCATCTGGTGGCGCTGCCAGGCGATGAACGCCAGCACCAGGCCGGCGGCCGCGCCCAGCAGGGCCATGGCCGTCAGCGGGGTGCCGCCGTGCAGCTGCACCAGACCGTTGAGCAGGCACAGCGTGCCGGTCGAGGCGAGCAGCAGACCGCGCCAGTCCAGCGTGGCCGCATCGGCGCTGGCGGCCACCCCGCCGGGCGCGTTGGTGGGCACGTAGCGCCGCGCCATCCAGAAAGAGGCCAGGCAGAACGGCACCACCATGAAGAAGATCGAGCGCCAGCCGAACGCATCGACCAGCAGGCCCCCGACACTCGGACCCAGCGCCGGCGCCAGCACCACGCCCATGCCGAAGATGCCACTGGCACGGCCCTGTTCGTGCGGTTCGAAGGCACGCAGGATGATGATGGCCGGAATCGGCTGCACCACACCGGCGGCCAGGCCTTCGACCACGCGCGCGGCCAGCACCAGCGGGTAGTGCTGGGCAAAGCCGCCGGCCACGCCGCCGATCAGCAGCAGCGCCATGCAGCCGACGTAGGTGCGCCGGTAGCCAAAGCGCGACAGCAGCCAGGGCGTGGTCAACATGGACACGGTCATGGCCGCCATGAAGCCGGACGTGGCCCACTGCGCGCGCTCCTGGCCCAGCGTGAAGTGCTGGCTCATGTCCGGGATGGCCACGTTGATGATGGTCGAGGACATGACCGAGGCCATGGTGCCCAGCATCACCGACAGCAGCAGCCACCAGCGGTAGCGCGGCCCATGGCGTGCGCGCAGGGCGGCGATGTTGTGGTCGCGGGCAGCCGTCATCGGCGCGCCCGGCGGCGCTGGGCATCGCGCCACAGCCGCAGGCCCAGCAGGGCCAGGGGCAGGCTGTGCAGCAGCAGGTCGAAGATGTCGATCGGCCGGACCAGCGAGCCGTGTGCCAGCATGCGGATTTTTTCGACCAGGTGCGGCTCGGGCACGATGGGTGCCACCGCCAGCCACAGGGCCAGCGGCACCAGCCACTTGAGCGGGAAACGGTCCAGCCAGGCCATCATGTGGCCGTTCCCGAGGCGGCCGCACCGAAGGCAGCCAGGCAGCTGGCGCAGATGCAAGCCTTGCCCGCGGCCTCGGCCGGCAGGCGCGCCAGCAGGTCGGGCGGGAAGCGCGCGGTGGTGCACCAGCAGGGGGGCTGTGGCTGGCCGGTGGCGCGTTCGATCTCCATCGCGCAGCGGTTGTCACCGCCGCACAGCGGGCAGCGGTCGGGGTCGGGCGTGGCGGGTGTGGCGGGTGTGGTCGGCATGGAAAAGGCGGTTTCTGGTCAGTGTATCGACCCGGCGCCTGTGATACGGTCGTCGGGCCGTTTGTCCCTGTGCGCACCGCATGACCTTGCTCCGATCCGTTCTGCTCCTGACCTGTGCCGTCCTGTTCCCGCTGGCCGCCCTGGCCAACGGCCCCGTGGCCGCCACCCCCCGCACCGTGCCCGACACCCTGGCCCAGCGCCTGCTGGCCTGCACCCTGTGCCACGGCCCCGAAGGCCGAGCCACCCCCGACGGCTTCCATCCGCGCATCGCCGGCAAGCCCGAGGGTTATCTCTACCACCAGCTGCTGAACTTCCGTGACGGCCGGCGCCAGGCCGCGGGCATGCGTCATCTGCTCGACCCGCTGAGCGACGACTACCTGCGCGAGATCGCGCGCCACTTCGCGTCGCTGGACCTGCCCTACCCACCGCCGCCACCGGCCAGCGCCCCGCGCGAACAGCTGGCGCGTGGCGAGGCCCTGGTGCGCCACGGCGACCCGGTGCGCGAACTGCCCGCCTGCACCGCCTGTCACGGCAGCGCCATGACCGGGGTACGGCCGGCGGTGCCCGGCCTGCTGGGCCTGCCGCGCGACTACCTGATCGGCCAGCTGGGCGCCTGGCAGACCGGCCTGCGCCGGGCGCACGCGCCCGACTGCATGGCGCAGATCGCGCGGCGCATGGCCGCCACCGACATCGCCGCCGTGGCCGCCTGGCTGGCCGCGCAGCCGCTGCCGGCCGATCCCCACCCCATGTCGGCCACGCCCCTGCCGCCACCGTTGCGCTGCGGCAGCGCCGGGAGCGCGCCATGAAGCGCGGGCCTCTGCGCGCCGCACTCGGCGTCTTCGTGCTCGGCGGCGCGCTGCTGGGGGCGGCCATCGCCTGGCAGCTGCGGGCCGAGGCCTTGCCGCCGGTGACGGACCTGCCCGCCGCGTCGGCCGCCGACATCGAACACGGCGCACGGCTGGCCCGGGCCGGTAACTGCATGGCCTGCCACACCGCGCGTGGTGGCGCACCGTACGCCGGTGGCCGCCTGATCGACACACCCTTCGGCAGCGTGGTGGCCGGCAACCTCACGCCCGATGCGCAGACCGGCCTGGGTCTGTGGTCCCCCGAAGCCTTCCGCCGCGCCCTGCACGAAGGCCGCTCGCGCGACGGCCGCCTGCTGGTGCCCGCCTTTCCCTACCCCCACACCACGCTCATGAGCGATGGCGACGTGGACGCGCTCTACGCCCATCTGCGTCGCCTGCCGCCGGTAACGCAGCCTCAGCCGGCGCACGAACTGCGGTTTCCGTTCAACACCCAGGCCGCGCTGGCGCTGTGGCAGATCCTGCAGTTCCAGCCCGGCCGCTTCCAGCCCGATCCGGCCCGTTCGGCCGAATGGAACCGGGGCGCCTACCTGGTCAACGGGCCGGCCCACTGCGCCGCCTGCCACGGCCGCCGCGACCCCATGGGCGGCCTGCGCCACGCCCTGGGCGCGGCCGAGATGCCCGACGGCCGCTGGTTCGCGCCCTCGCTGCGCGACCCCGCCCAGGCCGGTCTGCAGGACTGGCCGCTGGCACGCATCGTGGCCCTGCTGCGCGACGGCACCGTGGCCGACGACCGGGGTCACACCACCGCCATGGGCCCCATGGCCGAGGTGGTGCAGCACAGCACCCAGCACTGGCCGGCCGACGACCTGCACGCCATGGCGGTGTACCTGAAAGACCTGCCGGTGCAGGCCGAACCTGTGGCGGCATTCGAAGCCGCGCCCGCCGCACAGCTCGACCTGGGCCAGCGCGTCTACCGCCAGCACTGCGCCGACTGCCACGGTGCGCAGGGCGAAGGCGCCCGCGGGGCCTACCCGCCGCTGGCGGGCAACCGGGCGGTGCTCATGGACTCGCCGGTCAATGTGCTGCAGGCCATCGTCAGCGGCGGCTTCGCGCCCGCCACCGCCGGCCACCCGCAGCCCTACGGCATGCCCCCGTTCCGCACCCTGCTGCAGGACGCCGAGATCGCCGCGGTGAGCAGCTACCTGCGCCAGAGCTGGGGCAACCGGGCGGGCGCGGTGTCGGCACTGGACGTGCAACGCGTGCGCTGACACACTGTTCCGAGACTGTCCACGCCCGGAGCCGCCCATGGACGATGCACTGCTGGTCCTGCGAGCCGGCCTGACGCCCGCCGAGCGCCAGGCCTGTCTGGACCTGGTGCGCGCGCAGGCCGCGCTGACGGCCACCATGGGGCCGCGCCTCTGTGAGGTCCGGGGGCCAACCGCAGCGCGCGCCGGGCTGCGTGCCCTGCGCGGCGTGGTGGGCGTGATCGGGCGCGAAGCGGCCGATGCCGAACGGGTGGTGATGGCGATCCCGGACCTGGACGAAGGCGAACGCCTTTTCGTGGCCGGCTGGCTGACCCGCGGTCGCAAGGCCGGCCCACGCGCCGGTGCGGGCCAGGACTGGGACGCGCCGGGCTTCACCCCGCCCGACGCGCCCTGAACCCCGGCTGGCCGGGGTGATGCCTCAGCTGCCCATGGGCCACCAGCCCTGCCAGCCGCCGCTGGTGGGCGTCCAGGCCGCCGTGTAGATGCGGTTGTCCATGCCGATCACGAACACGTCCAGCTTGTTCGACGAACGCGACACAGCGGTGATGGGGGCGCCCAGCGTGGAGCGCCCGCCGTTGAGTCGCCACCAGCCGTGCCAGCCGTCGGTGAAGGCCGGCTCCCAGGCCGCGGTGTAGGTGCCGCCGTCGGTGCCGGTGACGAACACGTCCAGCTTGTTCGACGAACGCGAGACCGCGTGCAGCGGCGCCCCCGGGCGGCCGAGCCCGCCCCGGATGTGCCACCAGCCGTGCCAGCCGTCGGTGAAGGCCGGTTCCCAGGCCGCGGTGACGGTGCGGCCGCTGTTGTCCACGCCGAAGATGTCCAGCTTGTTGCGGCTGCGCGAAACGGCGTTGATGTGGCCCCCGGCCGGGAAGCGCGCGGTGCCCACGCGCCACCAGCCGTGCCAGCCGTCGCTGAACGAGGGTTGCCAGGCGGCCGTCCAGCAGTGGCCGTCGGTGCCGACGACGAAGATGTCCAGCTGGTTGGGGCCGCGCACCACCGCGCCCACCGGCGCGCCCGGTGCGGCCATGCCGCCGCGCACATGCCACCAGCCGTGCCAGCCGTCGGTGAAGGCGGGCTCCCAGGCGGCGGTCATCACGCGGCCGCTGATGTCGGTGACGAAGATGTCCAGCTTGTCGGCGCTGCGCGAGACCGCGCTGACCTGGCTGCGGTGCGGGGCCTTGATGTTGCCGATGCGCCACCAGCCCTGCCAGCCGCCCGAGTCGGGGCGCCAGGCAGCGGTGTAAATGTGGTTGTCGGTGCCGACCACGAAGATGTCGAGCTTGTTCGGCCCGCGGCTGACCGCGGTGACCGGCGCGCCGGCCGCCGCCATGCCGCCACGGATGTGCCAGAAACCTTCCCACCAGTTGGGCATGGACGGCTCCCAGGCGGCCGACATCACGCGGCCGTCCTGGTCGGTGAAGAAAATGTCCAGTTTGTCGGTGCTGCGCGAAACCACGTGCACCGGCGCGCCCATCGGCACCCGCGCGGGCGTCAGGCCCCAGCCCAGGTGGCGCCGCGTGTGCGAGCACATGGCCCAGTCGTTGGCCTTCATGATGCAGGCGATGCCGCCGCCCGGTGCGCAGGTGGCGCAGTTGGCGTTGGGTTCGTTGTAGATGCCGTGCGTGCTGGTGCAGGTGCAGCCCGCGGCCGCGTACTCGTCGGGGCACGAGAAGATGTGGCCGGTCTCGTGCGCGAAAACGCGGTCGATGTTGTCCGGTCCCCAGCCGTCGTTGGCGTAGTCCATCACGATGCGTGGTGAACTGGCATAGGCGAAGTGCCAGAGCGGGTAGCCCTTGACGAAGAAGGCGCAGTAGGCCCAGCGCGTGCCCAGGCGACGGCGCAATGCGTTGGCGTAGTCGATCACGCCCTGCCAGTTGCCGGTGTGGCCCAGCGCGCGCATCACCGGGTTGCGCCAGCGGTCCTCGTCGCTGTCGGCGGTGGCGTTGGTTGGCGTGGTGATGGTGACGTTCTGGATCTCGTAGTGCCAGCTCACGCCGGCCGCCGGGTTCTGGTTGCCCAGCCAGGTCAGGCCGGCCTGCACCTCGGCCACCACCTTGGTGGACTCGGCGGCGGTGAAGCGTGTGGCCGCCGTCGGCCCGTTGACGATGATGATGCCGACCGCCACCGAGCCGGCCAGGAAGGGCGTGCCGCCGCCCACCGCGCGCGCGCCGCGTGGCGCGGCCTCGCCGATCACCACCGGCTTGAGCGCGTCGCGTGTCGGGTGGTCGTGCTCGTGCGGCCCGCAGCCTTCGAAGTCCCATACCTCACCATCGCGCGGGCGCTGCGCCTTGGCCGCACGGTACTTGGCCGAGCGCCGCAGGTTGAAGGCGTTGATGCCCATCTGCTCGGTCGGCGTCAGGCCGGTCGGCAGGCTGCGCGTGGCCGGGGGCGACTCGAAGGTCGTGCCGCCCATGTCCATCGGCTGCGCGCGCCGGATCTGCACGCGCGGCCCGTAGTGGTGCAGCACGCCGCCATCGTTGTCGATCGGGGCGGCCGCGGCGGCAGACCGGCTGCGGCGCGCCGGGGCGACCTGCAGCAGTTCGTAGTCGGTGTTGATCTCGCTCATGGTGTTTGCTCCTGTGTGATGCCGGTGATCCGGCGGACGACCCAACGAGGCGGGGCCGGGCATCTGCGGCCCGGCGCTGCGCAAAGGTAGTCCTGACGCCGTGCGCCGTCATCCATCACACGGGGGACAGTGGGCCTGGCGCCCTGGGGAACGACAGGGTCGGCCGGTGCGGTCGCGCGGGAGGGGCTCCGTATACTTTCGGTTGCAAAAAAACAGCGGGGAAGTGAGCACGGTGAACGGAGATGCGGCGCTGCCCTGGTGGCAGGTGATGGGTGCGATGTACGCCCTGCTGGCCTGGGTCACCTGGGCGGTTCACGGTCAGTACCTGCGCGGTGCGGCCGGCGACATGCTCTACCGCCAGGTGACGTCCTGGTGGCGGCTGTTTCCCTGGGTGACGCTGGCCTGCCTGGGTTTTCCGCTGGGCGTGTGGCTGCTGGTCGGCCTGATCGGCCTGTTCGTCGCACGCGAGCTGTGGCACCTGTACCCGCCCGCTGCAGGGCACGGCAGCGCTGCCTGGCTGACCGGTGCGCTGGTGCTGGCACTCGTGCAGGCCTTGGGTGTCTGGCATGCGCCGGGCTGGCTGGTGGTGTTGCTGGGGGGCGCCGCCGCCCTGCTGTTCGGCACCTGGGTGTGGACCCGCATGAAAGGCCCTTTTCTGGCCAGCCTGTTCTGCCTGCAGGCCGCGGCCTTGTGGACCCTGGCCCTGTGGGACGGACTCCCGCTGGCGCGCGGCGAACAGGTGGCCTGGTTCTTCCTGTTGATGCTCACCACCGCCCTCAACGACATCGGTCAGTTCGTGACCGGCCGGCTGCTGGGCAAACGGCAGCTGGCCCGGCGGCTGAGCCCCAACAAGACCTGGGAAGGCGCCTGGGGCGGCGTGCTGCTGTGCACCCTGCTGACCGTGCTGGTCGGGCGCGTCCTGGGCCTGGCCCCGCTGCCCTTTCTCGCCGCACTGGGGCTGGGCATCAGCCTGAGCGGCATCGCCGGCGACCTGCTGTTCTCCGCCGCCAAACGCCGGCTCGGCATCAAGGACTTCTCCGCGCTGATACCCGGCCACGGCGGCATGCTCGACCGGGTCGACAGCCTGGTCCTGACCGCGCCTTTTCTGTACCTGGTGCTGCGCTTCCTGCCACCGCAGTGAATGCACCCGAAATCCCCACCAACGCCACACACATGACCGATGCCTGCCACGCCTGGACCGAACACGAAAGCGGCTTTGCGGCCAGCGACGGCACCCGCCTCTATTACCGGGCCTGGGCGCCGCGCCAGCCACAGGCCGACACACCGCCGCGGGCCCTGGTCTTCCTGCACCGGGGCCACGAACACTCGGGGCGCATCGCCCCGCTGATCGCGTCCCTGGGCTGCACCGGCTGCTGGGGCTTTGCCTGGGATGCGCGCGGGCATGGCCTGTCGCCCGGCGAACGCGGAGACGCGCCGGACTTCGTCACCCTGGTGGACGACTTCGACGCCTTTGTGCGCCACATCGGGCAGCGCCACGGCATCGCGCCGGAGCAGATCGTGGTGGTGGCCAACAGCGTCGGGGCGGTGATCGCGGCCACCTGGCTGCACGACCACGCCCCGCGCGTGCGCGGCGTGGTCATGGCCGCCGCCGCCTTCGACATCAACCTCTATGTGCCCCTGGCCGCGCCGGCGCTGTCCCTGGCCATCAAGTTCAAGCCTGAGCTCTTCGTCAGCAGCTACATCCGCCCCGGCATGCTCACCCACTCGCCGCAGGAGGCGCAGGCCTACGGCGCCGATCCGCTGATCACGCGCAACATCTCGGCCCGTGTGCTGCTGGACCTGGCGCGCACCGCGCGCCGCGTGGTGCAGACCGCCGCAGCGGTGCAGACGCCGGTGCTGATGCTGGTGGCCGATCAGGACTATGTGGTGCGCAGCGGCCCTCAGCGCCGTTACTTCGAAGGGCTGTCGTCGCCGCTCAAGCGCTGGGTGCCGTTGTCGCCCTGCCGGCACGCGCTGTTCTATGAGGCCCCGCCCGTGCGGGACCGGGCCATCGCCGAAGCGCGCGGTTTCATCGACACCTGCTTCGCCACCCCGCTGCCCCCGGTGGATACCGTGGCCGCCTTCCACGAGCAGGGGCCCAGCCGGCGGGCGCTGGAGCAGGCGGTGCGTCCGGGCGGCCTGCTGTCGCGCCTGTATTACGCCGGTCAGCGCGCCCTGCTGGGCACGCTGGGCCGGCTGAGCCAGGGCATGCGCATCGGGCTGGAACACGGTTTCGATTCCGGCGTGTCGCTCGACCACGTGTACCGCAACGTGGCGCAGGGCCGCTGGGGCGTGGGCGCGTCCATCGACCGCGGTTACCTGGACGCCGTTGGCTGGCGTGGCATCCGCCGGAGGCGCAGCCAGATGCAGCAGGTGCTCAGCGAACTGCTGGACGCGGCACCGGCCGACGCCACGGTGCGCATCCTGGACATCGCCGCCGGCGGCGGGCGCTACCTGCTGGAAACCGTCAAGCGCCACCAGGACCGGCGGCTGCAGGTGGTGCTGCGCGACCACGACGACAGCAGCCTGCAGGCCGCGCGCGACCGCGTGCAGGCTCTGGGCCTGGGCGATCAGGTGACGGTGGAGCGGGCCGATGCCTTCGACGCCCGCTCGTACACCGGGCAGGCGCCGTTCGACATCGTGATCGCTTCCGGGGTGTACGAGCTGTTCTCCAGCAACGCGGCGCTGCTGACTTCGCTGCGGGGCATCGCCGGCCTGCTGGCGCCGGGCGGCCACCTGGTCTACACCGGCCAGCCCTGGCACCCGCAGCAACGCCTGATCGCGATGACGCTGCGCAACCACCAGGGCCAGCCCTGGCAGATGCGCCTGCGTCCGCAGGCCGAACTCGATGCCCTGGTGGCCCAGGCCGGCCTGCGCAAGCTGCGCACCCGTGTCGGGCTGGAGGGCATCTTCAACGTCAGCGTCGCGCAGCGCTGAGCGCTTCAGCGCCCGTCCGCACAGCCCAGTGCCGCCCGCAGCCGGTTGAACACGGTCAGCAGCAGCAGGGCCAGGGTCAGGCCCAGCAGCACCGTCATCCACAGCGGCGGCGCGCCCAGGCCCACCAGCAGCCCCAGCAGACCCAGCACCACGGCGCGGTCGCTCTTGCCCATGGGTCCGTCGAAGCGGCGCGGCGCGCCCGCCGCCAGGGCCGAGAGGCCGGCGAACTCCACCACCGCCGACAGCACCACCACCAGCACCATCAGCGTGCCGTGCACGCCCGGCGCCAGCAGGAAGGGCAGGGCCAGGGCCGCGTCCGACACCACGTCACAGACCTCGTTGAGCATGGCGCCCAGGCGCGTGGTCTGCCCGGTGTGGGTGGCCAGCAGGCCGTCCAGGGCGTTCAGGGCCATGCGCAGCAGCATCACCCCCGGCAGGGCCAGCCACACCCAGGCGTGCTGCGGCCAGCCGGCCATGAGCAGACCCCAGCCGATCATGCCGAGCATGGTCAGCACGGTGAGCTGGTTGGGCGACACGCCGGAGCGGGCCAGGGCCAGCACCAGCGGGCGCAGCAGGCGCTGGAAGGCGGGTTTGAGCTGGTAGACGGAGAGGCTCATGAAGGGGTCTCGGTGGAAGGGCGGGAGGCGAGGTAGTCGCGCGCCATCTGCACGCTGCGGGCATAGCCCATGGCGCAGTGCAGATAGACCACCGGGCCACGGGCCAGGGCGCGGTCGATGGCCTGGTGCACCCGCTGGCGCTGCCCGGCATCGGGGGGGATCAGGTCGAGCAGGGGCACATGCTGGTGGCCAGGGCCGCGCAACGCGGGCGTTTCGTCCAGCTCGTTGCACAGGTCCACGACCTGGCAGCCGGCCGGCAGCATGCGGGCCTCTGCGTCGCTGAGTCGGCGCCCCACCAGCAGGCGAGGCGCCAGGGCCAGGAAGGGCGGACGGTGGCGTTCGCGCCAGCGCACCGCCTGCCAGCTCAGCGCGTAACCCAGCAGATACGGCGCCAACAGCAGGCGCTGCAGCCAGGGCAGCCGCCCCTGTCGCTTGCCGGTGAAACCCGCCCAGCCGCGTGCATAGGCCAGGGCCACCGCACCCAGGCTCAGCGCCAGGTAGGCCATGGGCCAGGCCGGCGCCAGCGTCAGCCCCAGCACCGCCGCCGCGGCGGCGGCGCAGCCGTAGTAGAAGGCCACCCAGGGCGTTTCGCGCCGGGCCGGCACCACCCACAGGCACAGCGCGGCCAGGGCCAGGCCGCCCAGCAGGTCGGCGCTGTGGTGCTGGTGGGTGAACAGCGTGGACAGCGCCACCGCGCCGGCCCACAGCGTCGTCAGCACGCCGCCCGCGCGGCTGCGCCGTCCCTGCCACAGCGCGCGCCCCGCCAGTACCGCATAGGCCACATGCAGCGACGGGAACTGGTTGAAGGGCTGGTCCATGGCGTCGAGGGCGGCGTAGAGCCAGGCCCAGGGCAAGGCCAGATCGGCCGGGCGGGGCCAGGCGAAACGGGCTGGCCAGAGCGCAAACACCAGACAGGCCAGCACCGTGGCCAGCAGGCAGCGCTGGGCCAGCGCGCGCAGGGGCTGGCCGGCGGGCACGCGCACAAAGGCCAGCAGCAACAGCGGCACCGAGGTCATGTACACCGCGACCGCCCAGTCCAGAAACGGCAGCTGGTGTTCCCAGTCCATGGCCCAGCTGCGGCGGGTACCGGCCCGTTGTGCGGCCAGGTTGGTGGCGTTGTAGAGCAGGCCGAAGGCCAGCGCATTGGCGGCCAGGTACAGGCCTCTGGAGGGCGGGGCGTGGAGCTGCGCTGGCGTGCCGTCGGTCATGAAGGCCTGTGTTATGTTGCTCTCATGCAAGAGGGTCGCGTTTACCGCCGCTGTATGGTACTGGCCGGCGGGGGCAGCCAGCTGGGGGCCTACCTGGGCATGTACGCCGCGCTGCTGGAGCAGGACGCGGCACCCGATCTGCTGCTGGCCACCTGCGGCGGGGCCATGGCCGCAGCCATCATCCAGCGCCTGCCGCAGCCCCGCGACCAGCTGGACTGGCTGGCCTCGCCGGCCATGCACCGCTGGTGGTCCGATGCCCGGCCGACCCGCCACGCGACCCCCCTGCGCGTGTTGTCGGGTCTGTTGGGGCGCGGTCTGGCGCCAAGGCCCGCGCCGCGCGTGGTGGACTTCGCGACCGAGCACCTCTACCACTTCCCGACCCTGGACTTCCTGCCGCCGGCCGCCGGCGCTGGCGCTGGCCCGGACGTGGCCATCATCGGTGCGCGCTGGCTGGCCACCGCCGACATGCGGGGTGGTCCGCGCCGCGGCCGGCCGCTGCTGCAGCAGGTGCTGTTCGGCCCCCCGGCCTTGCGCCCGGCGTTGCAGGGCCTGTCGGCGCCCTGCGGTGCATCGGCCTGGCCGGGCTCCACCGTGCTCGATGCACTGGACTTCGTGCACGATGCGCCGCTGGCAACGGCGGCCAGCCTGTCGATGCGCGATGCCTACTACTTCGGCCCGCTGCACTGGCGGGGGCACGACTACATGGGCGGCATGGTGGACCTGTTCCCGATCGAGATCGCGCGCCGCCTGGCCCGCGAGGTGGTGATGGAATTCAAGTCACCGTTCAACCCGTTCACGGCCGCACCGGGCTGGCGCGCCGCGCTGGGCATCAGCGCCCACCAGCGCCTGCGCCAGGTGCACGCCCAACGGCCCGACGTGCGCATCGACTGCAGCGACATCCGCCGCGCGCTGCCCGAGCGGCTCTACCGCATCCGCTGGGACGGTCTGTGGCGACCGCTGCAGGTGCGCGCCGCGCCCGACCCGGACCACTACCAACGCGTGGTCCAGGCCCAGTGGGACTTTGGCCATGCCCGCGCCAGTGAGGCGCTGGCCCACGCGCGCCAGGGCCTGCAGGTGCCCGCGCGGCGGCGCACGCGCCTGAACACCGATGCCGGAGGTCCCGCATGAAACGTTTGCTGGTGCTTGGCGGCACCCGGGGCATCGGGCTGGCCCTGGCGCGCCACCACCTGGCGCAGGGCTGGCACGTGACGGTGACGGGGCGCCAGCCCGGGCGCATCACCGATGCGGCCCTGCTGGCGCATCCCCGGCTGGTGGTGCGCGCACTCGACGTGGGCGATCCGCTGGCGGTGACGGCCTGCGTGGGCGAGGCCGGCGCCGGGACGGGCCTGGACCTGCTCATCGTCAGCGCCGGCCTGTACTTCAACACCCGCCACCACCCCATGGACGAGGCCAGCACCGATGCCATGCTGCGCACCAACATCGGCGGCCTGGTGCACGCGGTGCAGGCCGCCACGCCCGGCATGCTGGCGCGTCGTTCGGGCCACATCGTGGCCATCGCCTCGGTGGCGGGCCTGCTCCGGGACTACCCCGGCGCCTCCACCTACAGCGCCACCAAGCGCGCCGTGATCCAGCTGTGCGACGCCTATCGCAAGGCCCTGTCGCCCTGGGGCATCACCGTGACGGCGGTGGTGCCGGGCTACATGGACACCGAGCGTCTGCACGAACTCAATGGCGGCGACGCCCGCCACAAGCCTTTCCTGATGTCGGAAGAGCAGGCGGTGCTGCGCATCGTCGCGGCCATCGAAGCCCGGCAGGACCGGGTGGTGTTCCCCTGGCAGATGCGCTGGGTCATCGCCCTGCTCAACCGCGTGCCCCTGTGGCCGCTGCTGCGGCGCTGGCTCAAAGGCGGTCCATCAGACCCTCGCCCCAGCTCCAGGGACCGGTGAGCACCAGCGTCACCGTGGTCCAGTCGCCATCGGTGAGTTGCTGCAGGTCGGCGTCCCACATGCCACCTTCGTCCAGCGGCCCGCGCGGGCCGGGTGCGTGACGTTCAGCCATCGCCAGCACCGCCTGCGCTTCGGCCAGCACGGCGGGCAGGTCGGTCACACGCACGCTGGCCATGGCCTCCCAGCTGCCGGTGCCCTCGCCATCGTCGCTGGCGTCGAAGATCAGGTAGTTCAAAGTCATGGGGCCATTGTGTCTGCGCGCCAAACGGAAAACGGCGCCCCGCAGGGCGCCGTTTCTGTCTCCTCGGTTCCGTGTGACCGTCAGGCCGCCTTCACCTTCAGGCGCCAGGCGTGCAGCAGCGGCTCGGTGTAGCCGCTCGGCTGCTCCTTGCCCTTGAACACCAGGTCCAGGGCGGCCTGATAGGCCTTGCTGGTCTTCACGTTGCCGGCCATGGGCTGGTAGAGCTTGTCGCCGGCGTTCTGCTTGTCCACCTTGGCGGCCATGCGCTCGTAGGTCTCACGCACCTGCTGCTCGGTGACGATGCCGTGGTGCAGCCAGTTGGCCACGTGCTGGCTGGAGATGCGCAGCGTGGCGCGGTCTTCCATCAGGCCGATATCGTTGATGTCGGGCACCTTGGAGCAGCCCACGCCCTGGTCCACCCAGCGCACCACATAACCCAGGATGCCCTGGATGTTGTTGTCCAGCTCGGCCTGCTTCTCGGCCTCGGTCCAGTTCGGGTTGGCGCTCACCGGTACGGTCAGCAGGCCGGTCAGCAGGTCGTCGCGCAGCTTGTCGGCCTTGACCTTCTCCAGTTCCTTCTGCACGTCGGACACCAGCACCTGGTGGTAGTGCAGGGCGTGCAGCGTGGCGCCGGTGGGCGAGGGCACCCAGGCGGTGTTGGCGCCGGCCTTGGGGTGGGCGATCTTCTGCTCCAGCATGGCCTTCATCAGGTCGGGCATGGCCCACATGCCCTTGCCGATCTGCGCCTTGCCGCGCAGGCCGCAGCTCAGGCCCACCAGCACGTTGTTGCGCTCGTAGCTCTGGATCCAGGCGCTGGTCTTCATGTCGCCCTTGCGCACCATGGGGCCGGCCAGCATGGCGGTGTGCATCTCGTCGCCGGTGCGGTCCAGGAAGCCGGTGTTGATGAAGGCGACGCGGCTGGCGGCGGCTTCGATACAGGCCTTGAGGTTGACGGAGGTGCGGCGCTCCTCGTCCATGATGCCCAGCTTGACCGTGCTGTCGGCCAGGCCCAGCACCTTTTCGACGCGGCTGAACAGCTCGCAGGCGAAGGCCACTTCGCGCGGGCCGTGCATCTTGGGCTTGACGATGTAGACCGAGCCCTTGCGCGAGTTGCGGATCGCGTCCTTCTTGCCCTTCTTCAGGTCGTGGATGGCGATGGCGGTGGTGACCATCGCGTCCATGATGCCTTCGGGGATCTCCTTGCCTTCGGCACCCCACAGGATGGCGGGGTTGGTCATCAGGTGGCCCACGTTGCGCACGAACATGAGCGAGCGGCCGTGCAGGCGGACCTTCTTGCCGTTGGCGCCGGTGTACTCGCGGTCGGCGTTCAGGCCGCGGGTCATGGTCTTGCCGCCCTTTTCGAACGACTCGACCAGCGTGCCCTGCAGGATGCCCAGCCAGTTGCGGTAGGCCAGCACCTTGTCCTCGGCGTCCACCGCGGCCACGGAGTCTTCCAGGTCCAGGATGGTGGACAGCGCGGCCTCGACCACCAGGTCGCTCACGCCGGCGGCGTCGGTCTTGCCGATGGCGGTGCTGCGGTTGATCTGGATTTCCAGATGCAGGCCGTTGTGCTTGAGCAGCACGGCGGAGGGCGCCTTGGCCTCGCCCTGGAAGCCGATGAACTGGCTCTTGTCGGCCAGCTTGGAGGTGCCGCCTTCGGCCAGCGACACGACCAGTTCACCGTCTTTGTTGACCTTGTAGCCGGTCGAGCCGACGTGCGAGCCCTTCTTCAGCGGGGCGCAGCGGTCCAGCACGTAGCGGCAGTACTCGATGACCTTGGCGCCGCGCTTGGGGTTGTAGCCGCCCTTCTTGCCGACTTTCTCGCAACCCTTGTCTTCGCTGATCACGTCGGTGCCGTACAGCGCGTCGTAGAGCGAACCCCAGCGCGCGTTGGCGGCGTTCAGTGCGTAGCGTGCGTTCAGGATGGGCACCACCAGCTGCGGGCCGGCTTGCGTGGCCAGCTCGTCGTCCACGTTCTTCGTGGTGGCCTTGACCTTCTTGGGCTCGGGCACGAGGTAGCCGATGGTTTCCAGGAACTTGCGGTAACCGGCCATGTCGAGGATCGGGCCGGGGTTGGCGCTGTGCCACTTGTCCAGCTCGGCCTGCAGGCGGTCGCGCTCGGCCAGCAGGGCGGCATTCTTGGGCGCCAGGTCGGCCACGATGCTGTCGAAGCCCTTCCAGAAGGTTTCGGCGCTGACGCCGGTGCCGGGCAGGACCTGGGCGTTGATGAACTCGTACAGGTCGGTGGAAACCTGCAGACCGTGGATCGTGGTGCGTTGCGTCATGGAAGGACTCCGTCGGTTCAAAGAGAAAAGGAAATCAGTCGAAGAAGGCGAGGACGTCGCGCAGGTTCGTGGCCGTGCGCGTGGGCGGCGTGCCCAGTTCCTCGAAGGGTTGGTTCTGGCGGTTCACCCACAGCGTGCGATAACCGAACCAGGTCGCGCCCAGCGCGTCCCAGCCGTTGCTGCTGACGAACACGATCTGCTGGCGCGTCAGGCCGGTCACCTTCTCGCCCTGCGCGTACGCGTCGGGGTGGGTCTTGAACTTGCGGATGCCGTCCACGCTGATCACGTGGTCGAGCAGGCCGTCGAGCCCGGCGCTGCGCACGGCGATGCCCAGCATCTGCGGCTCGCCGTTGCTCAGGATGCCGGTGACGATGCCGCGGCTCTTCAGGGCCTGCAGCACCTCGCGGTTTTCCGGGAAGGCGCTGAGGTGCCGGTACTGGTTCATCAGCTGCGTGGCCTTGGCCTCGTAGGCGGCCCAGTCGCTGCGCGCGGCCGGCTCGATGAGCTTGATGGCAAAGGCCAGCGCGGCTTGCGTGAGTTCCCAGAACGGGCGGTAGTGCGCACCGTGGTCGCTGGTGGTCACCAGCCGGGTGTATTCGATCTGCTTGTCGCGCCACACCGTGGCCAGCCGCGCACCCTGACCGGGGAACAGCTGCTCCGCGAGCAGGCCGACGCTGTACACGTCGAACAGCGTGCCGTAGGCATCGAACAGGACCGCGCGGGGTTTTTCCATGGCTTGCACTGTATTCGATACCTGTCATCCGATTCGTATCGTGTTTTTTGGTTTATCTGTGACTTTTTTAAATGTAATGACCGGGTGAGGTGGCGGGCCTACACTGCGGCGGTGCAGCATGTCCCGGGAGATCACGATGTGCCAGACCCTGTCCCGCCCCCATCCCTTCAGCCGTTTCGTGCCCGCCGCGCTGGCCGTCCTCGCACTGGCCGCCTGCGGCGGTGGCGGCGGTGACCCCGGGACCCAGCCGCTCACCGATGCCCAGCGGCAGGCGGCGGCTTCGGCCACGGCCCTGAGCACCGCCAACGACTGCGCGCCCATCCGCCCCTTCTACTGGGAAATCGGTGACGCCCAGGGCGCGCGCGGCAGCGGCTCCACCGATGGCGCCACCTACACCGCCAACACGGTGATGAACATCGCGTCCGCTTCCAAGTGGATCTATGCCGCCTATGTGGCCGAAGCGCGGCCCGGTGCGCTCAGCGCCACCGCCGATGTGCCCTACCTGAACTTCTCCAGCGGGTACACCGAATTCAGCCTCTGCCTGCCCGGGCAGACGGTGGCGCAGTGCCAGAGCCTGCCGGCCAACGACGGCCAGGTGCCGGCCGACATCGGGCGTTTTGCCTACGCCGGCGGCCACATGCAGAAGCACGCGGTGGACATCGGCCTGGGCGCGCTCGCCAACGCCGCGCTGGCCACCGAGATCCGCGCCAAGCTCGGCACCGACATCGTGCTGAGCTACAGCCAGCCGCAACTCGCCGGCGGGGTGGTCACGAGCGCGGCGGACTACGCCCGTTTCCTGCGCAAGCTCATCCGCAACGAACTCAAGCTGCGCCCGCTGCTGGCCACGCAGAAGCTGTGCGCCAGCGACGCGGCCTGTGCGCGCACCGGCGTGACCACACCCGCGCCGGCCACCGAGGTCTGGAACTACAGCCTGGGCCACTGGGTGGAAGACGACCCGGTGGTGGGCGACGGCGCGGTCAGCAGCGCGGGCGCCTTCGGTTTCTACCCCTGGCTCAACAAGGCGCGCGACAGCTACGGCATCCTGGCGCGCAAGGCCGAAGCCGGGAACGGCTTCGATTCGGTGCGCTGCGGGCGCCTGATCCGCAAGGCCTGGGAAACCGGCGTCGCGCGCTGAACAGATCCGGGCCCCAGGGCCTTGCTACATTGGCGGGCTGTTTTCCAGCGCGCCAGGTGCAGCCATGACCGATTCCCCCTCCGTTCCCGCCGTCCCGCCGGCCCTGCCCCTGGCCGGCCTGCGCGTGGTCGAGTTCACCCACATGGTCATGGGCCCGACCTGCGGCATGGTGCTGGGCGACCTCGGGGCCGAGGTCATCAAGGTCGAGCCCATCGAGGGCGACCGCACGCGCTTCCTGCTCGGTGCGGGCGCAGGCTTCTTCCCCATGTTCAACCGCAACAAGAAGAGCATCGCCATCGACCTGGCCCAGCCCGAGGGCGCGGCGCTGGCGCGGCAGCTGGCCGGCACCGCCGACGTGGTGGCCGAGAACTTCAAGCCCGGCACCATGGCCAAGTACGGGCTGGACTATGCGTCGCTGAGCGCCACCAACCCGCGCCTGATCTACGTCACGCACAAGGGCTTCCTGCCCGGGCCGTACGAGCACCGCACCGCGCTGGACGAGGTGGTGCAGATGATGGGCGGCCTGGCCTACATGACCGGCCGCCCCGGCGACCCGCTGCGCGCGGGCACCAGCGTCAACGACATCATGGGCGGCATGTTCGGCGCCATCGGCGTGCTGGCCGCGCTCATCCAGCGCGGCATCACCGGCAAGGGGCAGGAGGTGCAGAGCGCGCTGTTCGAGAACAACGTCTTCCTCGTCGGCCAGCACATGCTGCAGTACGCCATGACCGGCCAGCCCGCCGCGCCCATGCCGGCGCGCATCAGCCCCTGGGGCATCTACGACGTGTTCACCGTCAAGGATGGCGAACAGATCTTCCTGAGCGCGGTCAGCGACGCGCAGTGGACCACCTTCTGCGACGCGCTGGGTTTTGCCGACCTGAAGGCCGACCCGCGCTACGCCGACAACAACCTGCGCGTGCAGGGACGGCCGACGCTGATGCCGGTGCTGCGCGAGCGTCTGGCCACCCGGTCGGCGGCCGAGCTGGCCGCGCTGTTCGAGCGCGTGGGCCTGCCCTATGCGCCCATCCGCAAGCCAGAGGAACTGCTCCACGACGAGCACCTGCTGGCCACCGGTGGCCTGGCCGACATGACCCTGCCCGACGGCCCGCGCGCCGGCCAGACCGCCAAGGCCACGCTGCTGCCCTTCACCCTGGGCGGCCAGCGCCTGGGCGTGCACCGCGACCCGCCGAAACTGGGCGACGCGACCAGCGCCTTGCTGACCGAACTGGGCATCGACCCGGCTGAGCAGGAACGCCTGCGCCGGGCGCAGGTCGTGGCCTGAAGGTCCACCCCATGGACAAACTCAAGCAGCTCGAAACCTTCGCCTCCGTGGCCACCCGCGGCAGCCTGACGGCGGCCGCCAAGGCCGAGGGCGTGGCCCCGGCCATCATCGGCCGCCGGCTCGACGCGCTGGAGTCGCGCCTGGGCGTCAAGCTCATGGTGCGCACCACGCGGCGCATCACGCTCACGCACGAAGGCAGCGCCTTCCTGGAAGACTGCCAGCGCCTGCTGACGGACCTGGCCAACGCCGAGGCCAGCGTCAGCGCCGGCGGCGTCAAGGCCAGCGGCCACCTGCGCATCACCGCGCCGGCCGGCTTCGGCCGCCGCCACGTGGCACCGCTGGTGCCGCGCTTTCGCGAACTGCACCCCGAGGTGACGATCTCGCTGAACCTCAGCGACCGCGTGGTGGACGTGGCCGGCGAGGCCTACGACTGCGCGGTGCGCGTGGGCGATCTGCCCGATTCCTCGCTGGTCAGCGTGCGCCTGGCCGACAACCGGCGCCTGTGCGTGACCACGCCGCAGTACCTGCAGCGCCACGGGCGGCCCCAGACCCCGGCCGACCTGGTGCGCTTCGATTGCCTGGTGCTCAGCAGCGACGCGTCGCAGACACGCGGCTGGGCCTTCTCCATGCCCGCGGCCGAGGGCAGCACCGAACGCGAGATCACCCACCTGCGCCCCGGCGGCCCGCTGGATTGCAGCGACGGGCAGGTGCTGCACGAGTGGTGCCTGGCGGGGGTCGGCATTGCGTGGCGCAGCACCTGGGAAGTGGAAGCCGACATCGCCGCCGGCCGCCTGGTGACCGTGCTCGACGACTACGCCGCGCCGCCCAACGGCATCTACGCCGTGTTTCCGCAGCGCAAGCACCTCGCGCTGCGCGTGCGGCTGTGGATCGACTTTCTGAAGCACCATTACGGGCAGGCGGATTACTGGGCGGGACGTTGAGCAACCGCCTTTCCCATTCACCCAGGAGGACCGACATGAACCATCCAAGCGCCCGCCGCGGGCTTCTGCTGACGGGGGTGGCCGTCACCGCTGCCTGGCTCGCCGGCTGCTCGATCCCGGTCTCGATGCCCGGCGTGGGCCGCGCGCCGGACGCGCCGGCCTCGCGCGACTACCGCCGTGCGGCGGCACGCCACGTGTACCAGCGCAACGCCGACCGCATCTTCAAGGGCCAGTTGCCCCCCATGCTCTACGCCATCGGCGTGCTGCAGGTGGACATCGACCGCAGCGGCCAGGTCACCAGGCTCAAGTGGCTGCGTGCGCCCAGCCACGCGCCCGAGGTGGTGGCCGAGATCGAGCGCACCGTGCGCCGGGCCGCGCCCTTCCCGTCACCCGGCGCGGCCGTCACCTGGACCGACACCTGGCTCTGGGACAAGAGCGGGCGCTTCCAGCTCGACACGCTGACCGAAGGGCAGCTCTGACGCCTGGGCCGGGGGCCGATCCGGTCACCGGGCGCTCGCAGCCGGCGTGACCAGGCTCGCGCCGGGCCACTGCCCGCTGCGGCACAGCTCGCCGGCTACCGTCATCGCCTGCTGCGCCACCGCCTGCGCGGCGGCCGACAGCGGGATGTGGGCCGAGGTGCACAGGGCCAGCGTGCGCTCCAGCGGCGGCGACACCACCGGCGTGGCCTGCAGCAGGCCGGCGTCGATGTCGGTCTTGAGCGGCATCACCGGCAGCAGGGTCTGCCCGAGCCCGGCCAGCAGCGAGGTGCGCAGGATGCTGATGGAGCTGATGTCGGTCACGGCCTGTGGGGGCGCGAGTCCGGCGTCGCGGGCGGCGGCTTCGATGAGTGGCCGCACACCGTGCGGCTGCGCCGGCAGGATCAGCGGCTGCGCCAGCGCCTGCCGCAGCGTGACCTTGGCGGCGCGGCGCGGCGCGCCGGTGGGCGGTCCGATCAGGCACAGGCGCTCGCGCAGCATCGGTGTCCAGGTGAATTCGGACAGCGTGCCGTCGTCGAACAGCACGGCCAGCTGGATCTGACCGGCGCGCAGCTGCGGCACGAGGTTGCCGGTGAGTTCTTCCGTCAGTTCCAGCTGCACCTGGGGCAGGGCCTGGCGCACCGCGCGCAGCAGGGGCAGGGCCAGCGCCTGCGAGACGCTGTGCGGCAGGCCGAACACCACCTTGCCGCTGGGTTCGCTGCTGCCACTGCGCGCGGCCTGTGCGGCCTCGTCGGTCTGCCGCAGGATGGACACCGCGTGCGGGTAGAAGCGCTGGCCGGCGTCGGTCAGGGCCACGCCGCGGCGGGTGCGCAGGAACAGTTCCACGCCCAGTTCGTCCTCCAGCTGCGCCATCTGGTGGCTCAGCGCGGACTGCGCCACGAAGACCCGTTCGGCCGCGGCCGAGAAGCTGCCGCGGTCGGCGATCGCGAGGAAGTATTTCAGTTGCCGCAGTTCCATCGGGGCATGCGTGTGGGTGCTTTTGCCATCTGGATATCAGATGGATGGTCGTTCATTATGTATTGGACAGAAAGCTGACCGGGCGCTCCAATACGTCCACCCACCCTGTTGCCCGCCCTGGCAGGCCACCCGCCCGCCAGCCCCGCCCACCCGGCGAACGGCAGCCACAGGCGCACGTCTGACCCGATGTGCCCGATGTGGGGCCAGCCCACCGGCTGGCGGCCCTCCGGTCCAGCGGCGCGCTGGCGCCGGGCGGACCGCAGTGTTCTTCGCTCACATGTCCATGGGATGGGCACCGGCTGAACGGGTTGATACAACCCGTGGCTCATGGTGGCCGCACGCATGCCCGTCGTGCCATCCGTTGTGTGTCATGTGTCAGGAGCGGGGATTGAAACGATTGATCCGGAAGGGGACCCTTGCGGGGGTGGGCGCGTGTCTGGCCGTGGTGCTGGCCGCATGCGGCGGTGGCGGGTCCGGCGGCGGAGCGCAAGAAGCCACCGTGTCCGTCCGGGTGGAGGGGCTGTCGGCCGGGTCGATGACCCTGGTGGACGACCGCGGTCACACGGCGGTGCTCAGCGCCAACGGCGTGCAGACCTTCGCACGCATGGCGCCCGGGACGACGTTCACGCCATCCATTGCGTCTCAGCCGTCGAACCAGGTCTGCGCGCTCGACGCTGGCGCCCGCACGGCCGCCAGCGGCCTGGAGCTGCTGGTGCGCTGCGACGCTGGTCTGCTGACCACCAGCGGCCTGCGCAGCTTCTCGGTGGACCAGATGGTGGTGATGGACACGCTGGAAGCGGGCGCCGTGTCGTCGGCTTCGCTGGGTGGACAGACGCTCACCTTTGCCGAGGCCGTCACGGGCGGCTTCACCTTCCGTGTGCCGGCGCTGACGGCCGGTGCGCACGAACTGCGTGCCGTGGTCAACGGCCGCGCCTTCACCACCACGCTGGACATCACGGCCAATCCCTTGACCGGCGCGCCGGACGCCTTCCTGCGCACCGCGGCCTCGCAGGCCCTGGCCGACATCTCGGCGCGGCTGGCCGACCCCGCCACCACCGAAGAGGAACGTGCCGCGCTGCTGCAACTGCAGACGGCACTGGGCGGCCTGGACGGCGCGCTGGCCACGGCCTCGACCGAGGACATCCGGAACATGGCCCGCCTGCTGGCCGCCAACGACCCGGCCGTCTGGCTGGCCGCTGGCGGTCGTGCGTCGGCCGCGGCCGTGGAGCCGAACGCGGCGCTGTGTGACCGCTATTCGAATCGCCTGGGCTTCTCGATGGCCGGTACCGTGGCGTTCATGGCGATGACCAACATCGCCATGACCTCGGGTGTGGGGGCCCCGATCACGGCCCTGACCGCCTACGCCTTCATCCGGATGATCAAGCAGACCATGGACGATGCCGGTGGCGTGGTGGACCACTGCGTCGGTGTGGTGGGCTTGCCCATCCTGAAGATCATCCGCACGACCCCGCAGAGCATGGGCCTGGCGTCCGGCTCGGCCGCCGCGTATTCGCTCGAGCGTATGCAGGCGCAGGCCGGCACCGGCATGGCGTTCAACCATGGAGAGGCCGGTGTGCTGGAGGTGCAGCTGCAGAAAGCCCTGCTGGCCGAGGTGACGGACCGTGTGCTGAAGGCCGCATCGCGCCTGGTGGACCTGCACGGCAGCCTGTCGGCCCTGGTGGCCGACGTGGTGACCTTGCCCGGCGTCGACCTGATGGCACGCCTGCGGACGCTGCAGCGCAGCTTCAGCCAGCCGGCACAGGCGCTGCGCCTGGAAGGGCTGCCCTCGGGCATCACCGGTGACATCACGCCGATGCTGGACAGGCAAGGCTTGCCCACCGGCCAGTACGAGGTGGTGTTCCGCTCGTCCGTGGCGCCCACCTCCAGCCAGCCGGTGCCGTTCAGCTTCCGCCTGCGCGAGACCGAGGCGGATTACCTGGGCCCAGTGATCAGCGCCACCCTGCAGGTGCCGCTGACGCCGGTGGCCGCCGACCTGGCGTTTGAAACCAACGGGGGGACCCCGCTGAGCGCCCACCTCACGGCCACGCACGCCACAGGGTTTGCCTTGGTGTCGCAGCCGGCGAGCGGCCGTGTCGTGCTGGACGATGCCGCTGCTGGTGCGTTCACCTACACGCCGGTGGCGGGCTTCAGTGGCACGGTCAGCTTCGGCTACCGCGCCAGCAACAGCCGCGCCACGTCGCAGACCGCGACGGTGGTGATCGCGGTGCTGGAGGGGTGTGCGTTGTACGAGGGGACCTCCGGCGACGGGCCGTATTTCCGCAACGTCTGCACCGAACGCTATCCGTCCGGGTTTGCCGTGGACGGCAATTTTTTCGTGTCGCGCGTGCCGATCGATGGTGTGTGGTTCGGTCCCGCGGATGGACGGACGCTCACGGACTATGTGGCGCTCACCGAGTACCTGTCCCTCCCCGCGGGCCGTGCAGCACGGGTGGAGGTGGAGTCCGTGAGCCGTGATGCGGTCAGCGACACCTTCACGGTCAACGTGTCCAGCGGCGACTACGCCACCGACACGGGCGCGCCGGCCAGCGCGTCGGCGGACCAGTTGACCGTGGAGCGCACCCGTGATCGCGCCATGTTCGTCCGTCACCCGGTGTCCGGCCAGTACGTGGTCGGCAGGTTGACAAAAGCCGGGACAGTGCGCTCGTTCTTCTCCGATGGCGTTGCACGCCTCTACGAACTGCGCCGGGAGGTGGTGAACCTGGAAGGCCTGGACACCGGCACGCCGGTCTACCGGACGCAGTTCACGCGGTGCCGTCTGGCGCTCGATCCGGAGACCGGGAGCGTGGTCGGCTGGACGGTGCAGACGTTCACCGCCGACAACCTCACCATCACGGGGGGCGGCGAGGTCACCACGAGCACCTGTCCTCTGACCGAAGCCACCCTGCTCAACAGCGTCGGTCCGGAAAAGGGCTTGAACGATCTGACGTTCAGCTGGCGCTGACCTGCGTTCAGCCGGCCAGCGGCCCGTACAGGTTGCTGCGCCGGTCGGGCAGGGGCGAGGTGGTGCGGGCGGCGTCCAGCGCGCTGTGCGAGAGGGTGAGCCGCAGCAGGCACTCGCCACGGCCCGGGGCCTGTGCCAGCGTCCGGCCATCCGGCCCGCACACCGAGCTCAGGCCGTTGTAGACCAGCGGGCCTTCGTTGCCGCAGGCGTTGGCGTAGGCCACGAACAGCCGGTTCTCCAGCGACCGCGCGGGCAGCAGCACGCGCTGCACTTCGTCGAAGGGTTCCATGTTGGCGGTGGGCACCAGTGCCGCATCGGCGCCCTGCAGCGTCAGGCACCGCACCGCTTCGGGGAACTCCACGTCGTAGCAGATGAGCAGACCGAGTCGCCAGCCGCGCCATTCGAACACCTGTGACGCCACATCGCCCGCGCTGAACTGCGCGCGGTCGAGGTCGCCGAACAGATGGGTCTTGCGATAGTTCATCCATCGCGTGCCGTCGGGGCCGATGGCCTGCGCGGCGTTGAAGGGTTTGCCGGTTGCGTTCTGCTCCGGGTAGCCGTAGACGATGGCGATGTCGTGGCGCTGCGCCAGGGTGGCCACCGCTTGCGCCAATGGGCCGTCAGCCGGCTCTGCCAGCGCCGCCACGCGGTCGGCGCCAATGGCATAGCCGGTAAGGAGCATCTCGGGCGTGACCAGCAGATCGGCGCCTTGCGCACGGGCTTGTCCGCAGGCCGCGTCCAGGCGCTGCAGCGCCTCGGCGGTGCTGGCCGGGTGCGGGGCTTGCCAGAGGGCGATGGTCAGGTCGTGCATGGGCGCATCATGTGCCGCGGTGCTCAGTCGGGCAAGGCCACTGGGCCGAGGCTCGGAAACAGCTCACCCGGCCCGGGGTTCTCTGCCGCGCAGCGCCCGCCGAGCTGGTGGACGATGCCCCAGACCGCGTTCAACGAGGTCTGCACCGCGCCTTCGACCCAGGCGGGCGTGAACGAGATGTCGTCGCCCGCCAGGAAGATGCCGCGCTCGGCGGCCGGCAGGCCGTCCTGCATGAAGTGGCCGTACATGCGCTGGTTGTAGCGGTAGTGGCCGGGCAGGGCGCCCTTGAAGGCGCCGAGGAAGTAGGGGTCGGCCTCCCAGGAGATGGTGATCGGGTCGCCGACGATGTGGCCGGCGATGTCCACCGTCGGGTAGATCTTGCGCAGCGCGTCCAGCGCCAGCTGCACACGTTTGGCCGGCGGGTGCGGCAGCATCTTGAGCGCGTCGCTCATCCACGCGTAACTCAGGCACATCACCGCGGGTTTGCCGGGCCCGTTGTCGAACAGGTAGGTGCCGCGTGTCAGCCGGTCGGTGAGCGTCATGCTCAGCGTGTCGCGGCCGGTCGCGGGATCGATGTCCTTCCAGAACGGGCGGTCGACCATGACGAAGGTCTTGCTCGACTGCATGTAGCGCGTGCGGTCCAGCGCCATCCACAGCTTCTGCGAGAACAGCGATTCTTCGACCGCGATCTGCGTGGTCAGCAGCCAGCTCTGGCAGGTCACCAGCACGGCTGGGTACTCGCGCTGTGTGCCCCAGGCGTCGGTGACGGCGAGCTGGCCCGACGCGGATCGGCGGATGGCGGTGACGCCCGGTCGCGTGGCGCCGCCGTGCAGGCGGGCCAGCGAGGTGCCGGCCGGCCAGTGCGCGATCTGCGCGGGCGCGTGCGCCCACAGGCCCAGCGGCACCTGCTGCACACCGCCCACGATCAGATGCTGGTCTTCGTCGCAACCGGTCAGCACCACGCGCAGGATCTCCAGCATGGTGTTGGGGAAGTCCGAGTCCCAGCCGCCGGTGCCAAAGCCCACCTGGCCGAACACCTCGCGGTGGCGGAACGACAGCTGCGAGAAGGCTTTGGACTGCGCCACGAAGTCGTAGAAGGTGCGGTCGTCCCACAGCGGCACCAGCGCATTCCACAGCGCCTTCAGGCGCGGCACGTCGCGCTGGCGCAGCGCCTGCTGCAGGTCGCCGAAACCCAGCTCTTCGAGCGCGGCCGCCCAGGCGTCGGCCACTTCGCGGAACAGCGGCGGCAGGTCGGCCAGGGTGCGGGCGTAGTGGGTCTGGCCTTCCAGATCGACCACCGTGCTGCCCGCGGCGGGCGTGAGCGGGTTGGGGAAGGGCCGGGTCTCCAGCCCGAGCAGCTTCACGTAGTGGAAGAAGGCGGTGGACGAGGCGGGGAAGCGCATGCCGCCCAGCTCGGCCACCACGCCCTGGCCGCCTTCAAAGGCCTGCGAGCGCAGCCGCCCGCCCATGCGCGAGGCTTCGTAGATGACGGGCTTGAGGCCGAGCCTCATCAGCTCGTAGGCGGCGGTCATGCCGGCCATGCCGGCGCCGACGATGGCGACCTCGGTGCCGTGCGCGCTGGCGGGCAGCGAGGACAGGCCTTGCGGGTGCGTCAGCCAGTCGTCGTAGGCGAAGGGAAAGTCCGGACCAAAGATGGTGACGGGTGCATCGGCAGGGCGCGGGGTGTTGCTCATGGTGTCAGACCAGCGAAGTCAGGAGCCAGCCGGCCGTGCCCCACATCATGAGGGCCACGGCGCCGTCCAGCACGCGCCAGATGTGCAGCGAGTTCAGGCGGCGGCCCAGCCAGAAGGCGGCGGCACCCAGCAGCAGGAACCAGACCAGCGAACCGGTGGCGGCGCCCAGGCCGAAGACGGTGCTGCCCTGGCCGTACGCCAGCGAGGCGGTGCCGATCAGCACGGCCGTGTCCAGCCAGGCGTGCGGGTTGAGCCAGGAGAAGGCCAGGGCCGAGAGGATGGCCTGGCGCTGGCTGACCGGCGCGGGCGCGTGACGGGTCTGGCCGTCGTCGGTCTTCAGCACCGCGAGTGGCTGCGGGTGCAGGAAGCGCTGGAAAGCCTGCCAGCCGTACACGCCCAGGAACAGCACGCCGGCGCCGATCAGCGCGCCCAGCAGCTTGTCGCTCAGGCCGCCGAGCTGGGCCAGGCCCAGCACGCCCAGCGAGATGAGGGCGATGTCGGCCAGCGCGCAGACGGCGACGGTGAGCCATAGGTGCTGGCGCTGCAGGCCCATGCGCAGCACGTGCGCGTTCTGGGGGCCGATGGCCATGATGAGCGACATGCTCAGCACCATGCCGGCGGTGAAGGTGGGGAAGGTCAGCGTCATGTTGTTCTTTCCTGCGGGGAGTCCGATAGCGCCAGTGTGCGCCGGATGAACCATGAATTAAATGAGGTTGACTTAAAATTCATTCGATCAAGAAAAACTCAAATCATGCTGGACGCCCGTCAACTCGAAGCCCTGGCCGCCGTGGTCGAACACCGCGGCTTCGGTCCCGCGGCACAGGCCCTGAACCTCTCGCTGGCCGCGGTGTCGCTGCGCATCAAGTCCCTGGAGGAGCACCTGGGCCAGCGCCTGCTGGTGCGCGGCAAGACGGTGCGCGCCACCGCGGCCGGCCAGGCCCTGCTGGCGCATGTCAAGCAGCTGCAGCTGATGGAGGCCGACCTGCTGGCCGGCCTGCAAGGCGGTATCGAACCGCGCGGCGGGGCGGCCTGGCAGAGCCTGAGCGTGGCGACCAATGCCGATTCGGTGGCCAGCTGGTTCCTGCCCGGCGTGGCGCCGGTGCTGCAGAAACACCGCCTGCTGCTGGACGTGATGATCGACGACCAGGATCACACGCACGACCTGCTGCGCAGCGGCGAGGTGATCGGCTGCGTGACCACGCTGGCCGAGCCGATGCGCGGCTGTGTGGCCGAGCCGCTGGGCGTGATGCGCTACCGCTGTGTGGCCGCGCCGGCCGTGGCCCAGCGCTGCCGCACGCCGCGCGGGGCGGTATCACCGCACAAGCTGCTGGCTTACCCGGCGGTCATCTTCAACCGCAAGGACGCGTTGCAGGACGCTTTTCTGGCCCAGCACTTTGGCCTGAAACAGCCGAACTACCCGCGCCACTACGCGCCGGCGGTGGACGCGTTTGAAACGGCCATCGCCCTCGGGCTGGGCTGGGGCATGGTGCCGGAGCAGCACTTGGCCGGTCGGGCCGACCTGCAGGAAGTGCTGCCCGGCGCCACGGTGGACGTGACCCTGTACTGGCAGCACTGGGCGCGCGAGCCGCTGTCGGCGCAGCGGCTGACGCAGGCGGTCAAGGCGGCGGCGCATGCGAGTCTGCCGCCGGTTCGGGTGTGAGTTGAGTTGAAACGTCACCCGGAGCGTGTGCCTGCTCCAGTCACACCGCGGAACTGGCTTCGCCAGGCCGCAGGTGTGGTCTCCCCGCGCAGCAGGGGGGAAGCCGCGTCAGCGGCGCAGGGGGGTCAGCCCTTCAGGCACTCACTCATGAACTTCTTGCGCTCGTCGCCCTTGAGCGCCTTGTCGCCGGCTTCCTTGTTGCAGGACTTCATCTTGTCCTGCTGCTTGGCGCGGCCGTCGGCCTTGGCGCCGCTCAGGCAGCTCTTCATGAACGCCTTGCGTTCGTCGCCTTTCTTGTCGCCGGCTTCTTCGTTGCAGGTCTTCATGCGGTTTTGCTGGGCGGTGGGCGCCTTGTCGGTGGCGGTGGCCGGCTGGGCCAGGGACAGGGCGGTCGCGCCGCTGAGGACGATCAAGGCAATCAGGCTTTTCATTCGGGGCTCCCGACAGGTTGGGGCGCAGCAGACATTGCCGCGCGCCCGCAACATATCACTTTTCCCTTAAACGCCTGCCATGGGCTCTCCGTGCCGGGGTGCCTGGCGCGGTGCAGGCGGGCACCTAAAATCCCGTCCCTATGCTCAAGATCAAACAGGAACTGCTGGCCGGCCTCGCCCAGGCGCTGGACCAGCTCTCGCCCGGTGCCGGCGACAAGGCCGCCTTCGAATCGCCCAAGGTCGCCGCGCATGGTGACTACGCCGTCACGGCCGCCATGCAACTGGCCAAGCCGCTCAAGCTCAACCCGCGCCAGCTGGGCGAACAGCTCAAGGCCGCGCTCATGACCCAGCCGGTCTACCAGCAGTGGGTGGCCGACATCGAGATCGCCGGTCCCGGCTTTCTCAACCTGCGCCTGACGCCCGCCGCCAAACAGGCCATCGTGACCGAGGTGCTGCAGGCGGGCGACGCTTTTGGCGTCCAGCCTTCGAACGGCCAGCGCCTGATGGTCGAGTTCGTTTCCGCCAACCCCACCGGTCCGCTGCACGTGGGCCATGGCCGCCAGGCCGCGCTCGGCGACGCGATCTGCAACCTCTACAGCACCCAGGGCTGGAACGTTCACCGCGAGTTCTATTACAACGACGCGGGCGTTCAGATCGGCACGCTGGCCACCAGCACCCAGCTGCGCGCCAAGGGCTTCAAGCCTGGCGACGAACAGTGGCCCGAGGCCGCCTACAACGGCGACTACATCCAGGACATCGCCAACGACTTCCTGGCCAAGAAGACGGTGCACGCCGACGACCGCGAATTCACCGCCAGCGGCGATGTGAACGACCTGGACTCGATCCGCCAGTTCGCCGTGGCCTACCTGCGCCACGAACAGGACCTCGACCTGCAGGCTTTCGCGGTCAAGTTCGACCACTACTACCTCGAATCCAGCCTGTACACCAGCGGCCGCGTGGACGCGACGGTGAACAAGCTGGTCGCCAACGGCAAGACCTACGAGCAGGACGGCGCGCTGTGGCTGAAGTCGACCGACTACGGCGACGACAAGGACCGCGTCATGCGCAAGGGCGACGGGTCCTACACCTACTTCGTGCCCGACGTGGCGTATCACATCGCCAAGTGGGAGCGCGGCTTCACCAAGGTCATCAACATCCAGGGCACCGACCACCACGGCACCATTGCGCGCGTGCGCGCCGGCCTGCAGGCCGCGGGCGTGGGCATCCCCCAAGGCTACCCCGACTATGTGCTGCACACCATGGTGCGCGTGGTGCGCAATGGCGAAGAGGTCAAGATCAGCAAGCGCGCCGGCAGCTACGTGACCCTGCGCGACCTGATCGAATGGACCAGCAAGGACGCGGTGCGCTTCTTCCTGCTCTCGCGCAAGCCCGACACCGAATACACCTTCGACGTCGACCTGGCGGTGCAGAAGAACAACGACAACCCGGTCTATTACGTGCAGTACGCCCATGCACGCATCTGCTCGGTGCTGGCGGCCTGGGGCGGTGACGTGGCTTCGCTGGCCGCAGCCGACCTGTCGCCGCTGGACACGCCGGCCGCGCAGTCGCTGATGCTGCTGCTGGCGAAGTACCCGGCCATGCTGACCGCGGCGGCCGAGGGTTTTGCCCCGCACGACGTGACCTTCTATCTGCGCGAGCTGGCCGCCGCGTACCACAGCTACTACGACGCCGAGCGCATCCTGGTGGACGACGAGGCCGTGAAACAGGCGCGTCTGGCCCTGGTCCGGGCCACCGCACAGGTGTTGCACAATGGCTTGGCCGTGCTCGGCGTGAGCGCGCCGCAGAAGATGTGAAAGCCTCCCCCACCATGATTTCCAGCAAGCGCCGGCAAGCCGGCGGCACCCTCATCGGCTTCGTGGTCGGCCTGCTGGTCGGCCTGGGCGTTGCCCTGTCGATCGCGGTCTACGTCACGCGTGTGCCTGTGCCTTTCGTGGACCGGGGGGTGTCCCGTTCACCGGCGAAGGACGTCGAAGAAGCCGAACGCAACAAGGGCTGGAACCCCAACGCCCCCCTGGCCGGCAAACCGGCACCGCTGCCCACGGTGCCGGCCGGGACGGCCACCGCATCGGCTCCCGAGGCGACCAGTACCACGGCAACCGCTGCCCCGGCGGCTGGCGCCCGCCCGGCGGAAGACCCGCTGGGCGATCTGCTCAACGCCAAGCTGGGCCAGGGCGCAACCCCCGCCGCCGCACCCGACAAGGACGCGGCAGCGGCGGCGGCCGATCCGTTCATCTATTTCGTGCAGGCCGGGGCGTTCCGCACGCCTGAAGAGGCCGATGCCCAGCGGGCCAAGCTGGCGATGCTGGGCGTCAGCGCCGACATCACCGAGCGGGAGCAGTCCGGCAAAACCATCTTCCGGGTGCGCGTCGGCCCGTTCCACGACAAAGCCCTGGCCGATGCAACGCGTGAGCAGCTGGTGGGCAACGGTGTCGAGTCCGCGCTGGTGCGCATCAACCGCTGAGCCGGGAACTTCCTGCGCCATCCGCAGCCCCAAGCAGGCCACACACTGGAGTCCGAATTCATGCAACGTCGCGTTTTCTCCCGATCCCTGCTGGCCGCCGGTGCCGGTTCCCTGGCCGCTGCGGCCCTGCCTCTGAGCGCCCTGGCCCAGGTCGGGGGCCTCAAGGAAGGGTCCGACTACCTGCGCCTGGGCAAGCCCGTGGCCACCGATGCCGGTGCCGGCAAGATCGAGGTGCTGGAGTTCTTCGCCTACTCCTGCATCCACTGCTACAACTTCGAGCCGCTGATGGCCGAGTGGACCAAGAAGCTGCCCGCCAGCGTGGTGGTGCGCCGCACCCCGGTGGCCTTCAGCGATGCTTTCGTTCCCATGCAGAAGCTCTACTACACGCTCGAAGCCATGGGGCTGGTGGGTTCGCTGCACGAAAAGGTGTTCAAGGCCTTTCACGTCGACAAGGTGCGCATCCAGGAGCCGGCCGTGATCGCCGACTGGATGGGCAAACAGGGCGTGGACATGAAGAAGTTCAACGAGCTTTTCAACTCCTTCTCGGTGGTGGGCAAGGCCAAGCGGGCGACCCAGCTGCAGGACCTGTACGTGGTCGAGGGCACGCCGGCCCTGGGGGTGGGCGGGCGTTATTACGTGCCGGGGCAAGGACCGCGAACCCTGGTGGTGGCCGATGCGCTGATCGCCGACCTGCGCAAACGCGGCTGATCGCCGCGCCGCCTAAAAAATACCCGTCGGATCGGCCTGTGCAGGCCCGGTGGCCGGGCTTGCACCGCTACAATGCATGCAAGTTTCGTGCCCTTGCATACATGACCTTTCCGACCCCGTTTCCCCGCCTGCTGGCCCGCCTGGGCCTGTCGGGCCTTTTGCTGGTCGCCGCTGGTGCCGCGCTGGCGGAGCGGGCCGACCGCAACAAGCCGCTGAACGCCGAGGCTGACCGTCTGCGTTACGACGATGCGCGCCAGACCAGCGTGTTCACGGGCAATGTGGTCATCACCAAAGGCAGCATCCTGATCCGCGGCGCCCAGGTGGAGGTCCGGCAGGACCCGCAGGGCAACCAGTTCGGCCTGATCACCGGTCAGCCGGGCTTCTTCCGTCAGAAGCGCGAGGGTGTGGACGAGCACATCGAAGGCCAGGCCGAGCGCATCGAATACGACAGCAAGACCGAGATGGTGCGTTTCACCGGTCAGGCCGTTCTGCGCCGTTACCGGGGCAGCCAGCTCAACGACGAGACCACCGGCAGCGTCATCACCTACAACGGCAGCAACGACACCTTCGGCGTGGATGGGGGGGTGCGCAATGCCGCCAACCCGTCGGGCCGGGTGCGCGCCATGCTCACGCCGGTGCCCAAGGGTGAGGCGCCGGTGCCGGCCACCAGTCCGGTGCCGCTTCAGCCCAGTCAGCAACTCAACGAGGGGCGCCCGTGAGCGGCCCCTTGCCAGCCGGCGCCACCGATTCCACCGCCCGTCCCCTGCAAGACGGCGCCGTGCAGGGCAGCCGCCTCGAAGCCAGCGGGCTGCAGAAGTCCTACGGCAGCCGCAAGGTGGTCAAGGACGTTTCGCTCGCCGTGAACAAAGGTGAGGTCGTCGGTCTGCTGGGCCCCAACGGTGCGGGCAAAACCACGTCCTTCTACATGCTGGTGGGCCTGTTGCGCAACGACGCCGGCCAGATCCTGCTCGACGGCCAGCGCATCGAAGGCATGCCCATCCACCGCCGGGCGCGGCTGGGCCTGGGGTATCTGCCGCAGGAGGCGTCCATCTTCCGAAAGCTCAGCGTGGCCGAGAACGTGCGCGCCGTGCTGGAACTGCAGGTGGACGAGCAGGGCCGTTCGCTCAACAACCCGGCCATCGAGGCGCGGCTGGACGCCCTGCTCAAGGATCTGCACGTGGACCACCTGCGCGATTCGCCTGCGCCCGCGCTCTCGGGCGGCGAGCGGCGCCGGGTCGAGATCGCGCGTGCCCTGGCCACCAACCCGCGTTTCATCCTGCTCGACGAACCCTTCGCCGGCATCGATCCGATTGCGGTGATCGAGATCCAGCGCATCATCGGCTTCCTCAAGGCGCGCGGCATCGGTGTGCTGATCACCGACCACAACGTGCGCGAGACGCTGGGCATCTGCGATCACGCCTACATCATCAGCGAAGGCAAGGTGCTGGCCAGCGGCACGCCGGCCGACATTGTCGAGAACGCCGACGTCCGTCGCGTCTACCTCGGCGAACATTTCAGGATGTGAAGGCCCGCACATGAAACCCGGCCTGTCACTGCGCATTTCCCAGCACCTGGCGCTCACGCCCCAGCTGCAGCAATCCATTCGCCTGCTGCAGCTGTCCACGCTGGAGATGGCACAGGAAGTCGAGCAGATGCTCGACGAGAACCCGTTTCTGGAGCGGACCGAAGAGGTCGCCGAACGCGAGGCCTTCGGGCTGGAGCAGAGTGATGCCCCGGTCAGTGGCGGCGAGCAGATCGACGAGGCCGCGCAGCAGCCGGTGTACGAGGCCCCGGCCGCCTCCACGACGACGACCGAAACCGGTGGTGACGATGACGTGGAAAGCCGGCTCGACGGCGCTGCGGCCGTCGAAGAAAGCTGGGAAGGCGATGGCACGGTCGAGATCGCACCCGACGACAGCGAATGGGGTGGTGATGCCCCGGCCCGCAACAACGGCAGTGGCGGGGACGACGATGAAACCGCCAGTGCGGCCGACCTGGCGCGCAGCCACATCAGCCTGCAGGACCACCTGCACGACCAGGCCCGCACGCTGCGGCTGAGCGACCTGGATCGCGCGGCCTTGTACTTCCTCATCGAATCGCTCAACGACGAGGGCTACCTCGACGGGCCGCTGGACGAACTGGCCGTGGCCTGGTGGCGCCTGTCCACCGGTGCAGCGTCCGACGCGCAGCCCGAATTCGATCAGGCCGAGGAGGCCCAGGCCCAGCTGCGTACCGCGCTCGGCTGGTTGCAGCACATGGAGCCCGCGGGCGTGGGCGCGCGCGATCTGGCCGAGTGCCTGCGTCTGCAGATCGAGGAACTGCGCAACACCCCGGCTGCGCGGACCGCGCTGGCCATCTGCCAGCAGCCGCTGGAGCTGATCGCCAAGCGGGACATCAAGCGCCTGTGCAACCTCACCGGTGCCGACGACGACACGGTGCGCGCCGCGCTCGGGCTGATCGCCGGACTGGAGCCCAAGCCGGGCCGTCGCTTCGTGGATGTGGAACGCAACGTGGTGGTGCCCGACGTGATCGTGGTGCGCGCCGGCCGCGGCTTCAAGGTCACGCTCAACCCCGACGTGATGCCGCGCCTGCGGGTGCACGACATCTACGCCAACGCCCTGCGGGCCAACCGGGGCGGCAAGGACGGCGATGGTGGCCACGCCGCCATGCAGCAGCGCCTGCAGGAAGCGCGCTGGTTCATCAAGAACATCCAGCAACGCTTCGACACCATCCTGCGCGTGTCCTCGGCCATCGTCGAGCGCCAGCGCAACTTCTTCATGCACGGCGAACTGGCCATGCGGCCACTGGTGCTGCGCGAGATCGCCGACGAGCTGGGCCTGCACGAGTCCACCATCAGCCGCGTGACCACCGCCAAGTACATGGCCACGCCCTTCGGCACCTACGAACTCAAGTATTTCTTCGGCTCCAGCCTGGGCACCGAGACCGGCGGCAATGCGTCGAGCACCGCAGTGCGCGCGCTGATCAAGCAGTTCATCAGCGCCGAGGACAGCCAGAAGCCGCTGTCGGACAACCAGCTCTCGGACATGCTCAAGGAGCAGGGCATCGAGTGCGCGCGCCGCACCGTGGCCAAGTACCGCGAGGCGCTGCGCATCGCGCCCGCGAACCTGCGAAAAGCACTCTGACTCCGTGAACCAGCTCAAACTCTTCCTGCCCTGCGCCGCCGGCGTGGAGGACTTCCTGGCCGACGAGGTGCAGCGCATCACCGGCGAGACGCCGGCCTTCAAGGCCCGTGGCGGTGTGGGTGTGATCGCGTCCTG
>CAZJZD010000016.1:57217-81023 GCA_964550405.1 uncultured Hydrogenophaga sp.
TCCTGGCGCGAGGCCATGCGCCTGAACCTGCACAGCCGGCTGGCGCAGCGCGTGCTGGTGCAGCTGTCCCACGGCGGCTACCGCAGCGAGCAGGACCTGTACAACGCCGCCAGCGAAGTGGCCTGGGAAATCTGGTTCACGCCGCAGCAGACCATCAAGGTCGAGATCACCGCCCAGCACAGCCCGCTCACCAGCCTGAACTTCGCGGCGCTCAAGATCAAGGACGCCCTCTGCGACCGCTTCCGCGCCAAGCGCGGCGAGCGCCCCAGCGTCGACACCACCTGGCCCGACGTGCGCATCTACGCGCACCTCACCACCGACGAATGCACGCTGTACATCGACACCTCGGGCGAGCCGCTGTTCAAGCGCGGCTGGCGTGAGGACAAGGGCGATGCGCCGCTGAAGGAAACCCTGGCCGCGGCCATGATCGCGGCCACCGGCTGGAACGGCGGCAGCGCCGAGACGCTGGACGACATCACGCCGCTGTACGACCCCTGCTGCGGCAGCGGCACCGTGGCCATCGAGGCGGCGCAGATCGCGCTGCACATCCCGCCCGGCCTGCAGCGCCGCTTTGCGTTCGAGAAGCTGGTGCCCTACCAGGCCCATGTGTGGAACGGCATCAAGGACCAGGCGGCGCGCGAGCGGCGCGACTGGCCGCAGGGCCACCCGCCCATCGTCTTCGGCAGCGACGTCGCCTTCCGCATGGTCGACTTCGCGCAGCGCAACGCCGAGCGCGCGGGCGTGGCCCATGCGCTGGAACTGCGCGGTGGCGACGCGCTGCAACGCATGCCGCCCACAACCAGGCCCGGCATCCTGCTGCTCAATCCGCCGTACGGCGAGCGCATCGCCGCCGCCGGTGTGGCGGGCGAGAAGGCCAGTGCCCGCGCCCAGCGCATGGAGCCCCGCGCGCCCCGCGTCTTCACCGCCGGCAAGGCCGCGCCACCCGCCCCGGGCCTGGGCCGCGGGGATTCGGAGGTCTCGCGGCTGGGCCGCGAGAGTGCCCAGATGGCCGACGGCGGTGACGGCAGCGAGTTCTTTCAACAGTTGGCCACCCACTGGAAAAGCCACTACGCGGGCTGGAGCGCCTGGCTGCTCACGCCCGACCTGAAGCTGCCGGGCAAGATGCGCTTCAAGGAATCGCGCCGCGTGCCGCTGTGGAACGGCCCCATCGAATGCCGGCTGTTCCGCTTCGACCTGACGGCCCGACGCGCGCCCGAAGCGACACCGCCCGCGGCATGAGCACGGCCGACCCGCTGACGCTGGTGATCGACACCAACGTCGTGCTCGACCTCTTCATTTACCAGGACCCGGCCACCGTGCCGCTGCGCGAGCGCCTGGCCGACCCGGCGGTGCGCTGGCTGGCCACGCCCGTGATGCGCGAAGAACTGCGACGCGTGCTGGCCTATCCGCACGTGGTCCGGCAGATGGAGGCGCGCACACGCAACGCCGAAGCGGTGCTGGCCGCCTTTGATGCCAGGGTGCAGATCGTGGACACCGCGCCCAAGGCGCCTTACACCTGCAAGGACGGCGACGACCAGAAGTTCATTGACCTGGCCGTCGCCCACACGGCGGCGCTGATCAGCAAAGACAAGGCCGTGCTGTGCATGCGCAAGCGCCTGGCCCGGCTGGGCGTGGTGGTGGAGCGGTGCCTGCACGCACTGGCCTCCTGACAAGCTCCGCCCCTACACTGGGCGTTTCCCTTCACTCTCCGGTTTTCCATGAACACCTCTCCCGACCTGTCGCCGCTGGACGGCTCCGATTTCGATGCGCTGGAGGACATCCTCGACGACCTGCGCACGCGCGGTGAGGACGTGCCGCAGTGGGAGTTTCTGGAAGGTGCCATCGCGGCGCTGCTGTGCACGCGCCGCCTGGTGCTGCCCGACGAGTCCCTGCCGGTGCTGCTGGGCCTGGGCGATGACGAAGGCGACACCCGCTTCGCCGACGAGGCGCAGTCGCAGCGCTTCCTGGCACTCTGGACCCGGCGCTGGAACGAGGTGGCCCAGGCACTGGGCGCCGACGTGCAGGCGCTGGACGATGAGCGCGCCTACCACCCGGAGGTGATGGACGTGCGCGGGGCGGTGGCCATGCTGACGGACGAAGCGCGCGCCGAGATGGGCGACCAGGCCCTGCCGGCCTACGGCCAGGTGTGGGCGCTGGGTTTCATGTTCGTGGTGGAGAACTGGCCCGAGGAATGGGAAGCCCCGCGCGACAAGGAAACGGCGGGCTGGATCGACGAGGCGCTGGACGCCATCGTGGCCCTGACCGAAGACGACACCGGCAAGCCCGCCTTCAACCTGCACGCCGAAGAAGGCCCGCCGAGCGTGAGCGACGAGCGCGCCAACGCCTTCGGCTCGGCCCTGTGGGCGGTGTACGACCTGCGCCAGATCTGCCAGAGCCTGGGCCCGCGCGCCGAGCCGGTGCGCAAGACGGCCGAACCCGGCCGCAACGACCCCTGCCCCTGTGGCAGCGGCAAGAAGTACAAAAAGTGCCACGGCGCCTGATCCGCTGACGCGCCCGGCGCGCCGGCGGTCTCAGTGCTTTTGCATGTCCCGCAGAAGGGTCATGACCTGGGTGCGGGCGCGTTCGAAATCGGTGTTGAGCAGGGTGCTGGCCAGGTCCATGCGGTCTTCGATGGCCAGCCGGATCACTTCTTCGGCCAGTTCGTGGAAGTGCCGGTGCGCCTGCACCAGGGCGTCGAACCGCGGGTGACGGCCCGGGGCGCGCTGGCGGGCATCCTGCAGCCAGCGGCCGAGTGCGCTGTCTTCGGCGCCAGGCAGGGTGCGCAGCAGCGGCGGCTCACCAGGGTGCACCTGCCCCAGGTGATCGTTGAACTGCACGCACCATTCCAGATGGTGGATCAGCGCGGCTTGCAGGTCCAGCCGGTCCAGGTGCAACGGGGCCTCGACCGGCGCGGCCGCAAAGGGCGCCGGTGGCGGCTCGACCGGCGCGGGCACCCGGCGGGTACGCAACAACTGAAACAATTTGTACAACGGCATGGCGGCCCGACTCTAGGTCTGTTCGCCCGCGCGGGTGCCGTGCCGCGCCACAAAGTGGGCGAATGGGCAATCACGTCACCCGCCGGTGGCCAACGGGCATCGCGGGTGTGACGAGGTTCACGGTCGCGGTGTGCCGTGTGTCAGCCGTGCAGATCGAAACCCGCCTCGGCCACCGCCTGCCCGTTGACCAGCAGTTCCACGCGGTGCGGCCCGGGGTAGAGCACGCGCGTGGTCACCGGGCGCAGGCTGTGGCGTTTCTCCAGCGTGCGGTTCTCGCCCGGCGCCAGCGTGAGCTTCCAGCCCTTGAACACCTTGGGCGATGTGCTGCCGTTGGCGCGCTGGTGGTGCACCGCGTAGTCCACCACCAGGTCCTGCGGCCGGCACGCGCTGCTGTGCAGGGTGGCCTGCAACTGCACCTCGCCGCCCACGGCCACCCGGCCGGGTGAAATGGCCAGCGTTGCCTCACCCTGGAGCCCCTGTTGCAGGCCCCAGGCGGCCAGTGTGGGGGCGTGGCCCTGCTTGATGAGGCTGCGGCTGGCGTGGCGCAGCAGCGCGGTGCGCTGCGCCGTGGCGTCCGCCCGGTGCTCATGCACCCAGGCGGCCACCCGGTCGGGGTGGTCCTTGGCGATGTCGTTGAGGTGGTTGGCCACGCTGCGGCGCACGTAGGCGCTGGCGTCGTCCTGCAGCGCCCGCAGCAGCGG
This sequence comes from uncultured Hydrogenophaga sp., assembly GCA_964550405.1. Lineage (GTDB taxonomy): Bacteria > Pseudomonadota > Gammaproteobacteria > Burkholderiales > Burkholderiaceae_C > Hydrogenophaga. The sequence continues at coordinate 60,915 of CAZJZD010000016.1, forward strand.
CAGGGTGGGGGTGGGGTCCACCACCAGCGCCTGCAACCGCAGCCCCCAGGGCAGGCGCGGACGCGAGCCCTCGCTCACCAGGCGCCGCACGTGTGCACTCGGATCCTGTGTCCAGCGGGCCAGCGTGTCGAACACCAGGGCCGGGTGGTCGCGCACAAAGGGGCGGATCGCGAACTCGGCCGAAAAGCGTTGCGTGATCGCGTGCAGGCAGGCCAGGGCGCGCGGCACATCGGCCGGGCCGGTACGGGCCACGAACTCACCCACCGACCAGATCACCCAGCCCGCCAGACCCTGCGCGCTCTCGGCGTCGCTCAGCCCGGCCGGCTCGCCCGCCGCGTCCAGCGGAATTGGCGGCGCCAGCGCGGCCTCCAGCACCTCGGCCGCATCGGCAAAGCGGGGCGGCAGCGTGGCCTGCAGCGCGTCGGCCAGCTGCATGGCGCGGGCCTTGAATTCCAGCGCGTCCAGCCCGTGCGCGGCCTGCTGCTCGAAGCCGCGGCGGTCGAACGCGGGCCACACGCGCTGCAGGTGGCGGGCCGCATCGGTGACGGTGCGGGCGTTGATGAGGTTCTTGAAGGCTTCGGCCATGGGCTGGCATTGTGCGGGCGATCAGCGGGTGTTGTGGTGCCGGCACCGCCTCCACACAATGCCGCCATGGACACCATGGCTTCACTGCACACCGTGCTCGGCGCCGGCGGCGTCATCGCCCGCGAACTCACCACCGCCCTGCTGCAGCAGGGCCAACGCGTGCGCCTGGCCAGCCGGCGCGCGCTGCCCTTGGCCGGCACCGAATCGCTCGCCACCGACTTGCTGAACGAAGCGGACGTGGACCGCGCGGTGGCGGGCAGCGCGGTCGTCTATCTGGTGGCGGGGCTGCGCTACGACGCCGCCGTGTGGCAGGCCGAATGGCCGCGCGTGATGGCCCACACCATCGCCGCCTGCCTGCGCCACGGCGCGCGGCTGGCCTTCTTCGACAACGTCTACGCCTACGGCCGCGTGACCGGCCCCATGACCGAGGACACGCCCTTCAACCCCTGCAGCCGCAAGGGCGAGGTGCGTGCTGCCATTGCCACCTCGCTGCTGGACGCCATGCGCCGCGATGGCCTGAGGGCGCTGATCGCCCGCAGCGCCGACTTCTATGGTCCGGGCGCCACCAACAGCCTGATCGAGGCGGTGGTGGTCTCGCGTCTGCGCGCGGGCAAGGCCCCGCAGTGGCTGGGCGCGCCGGGGGCCGTGCACAGCTTCACCTACACGCCCGACGCCGGGGCCGCGCTGGCGCGGCTGGGCCTGGAAGACACCGCCTTCGGCCAGACCTGGCACCTGCCCACCTCGACCGAGGCCATGACCGGCGAGCGCCTGGTGCGCCTGGCCTGCGAACTGGCCGGGCAACCGTACCGACTGCAGGTGCCGCCGGCCTGGCTGTTGCGCGTCATGGGCTGGTTGGTGCCCGTGCTGCGCGAGAACGCGGAAATGATGTACCAGTTCGATCACGACTACCGCTTCGACAGCGGCAAGATCGCGCGCGCCTTCGGCCTGCAGCCCACCGCCTACCGCGACGGGCTGGCGCGCACCCTGGCTTCAGGCTAAGAGCCGCTGCAGCAGGCCGGCCAGCGCATGCGCCACGGTGGCCTGGCGCACGGCGGCGCGGTCGCCACCAAAGTGCTGCAGTTCCGTGTCCACCCCCTCCGGCGTGGCCCAGCCGAACCACACTGTGCCCACCGGCTTCTCGGCACTGCCGCCCGTGGGGCCGGCGATACCGGTGACCGCCACCGACCAGTGCGCGTGCGCGTTGGCCACCGCGCCCACGGCCATGGCGCGCGCCACCGCTTCGCTGACGGCGCCGTGTTCGTGGATCAGCGCCGCCGGCACGCCCAGCAGCTCGCTCTTGGCGGCGTTGGAATAGGTGACGAAGCCGCGCTCGAACCAGTCGCTCGACCCGCTGATCTCGGTGCAGGCGCCCGCGATCAGCCCGCCGGTGCAGCTCTCGGCCGTGGCCATCATCTGGTCGCGGTGCTTCAGCGCCACGGCCAGCTGTTCGACGAGGGTGGGGATGTCGGTCATGGTCAGAACTTCAAGATCAGAACTTCCAGAAAGCAATGACCAGCAGCGTGCACAGCGCGGCCGCAAAGTCGTCGAGCAGGATGCCGAAGCCCCCGCGCGGGCCGAAGCCCTTGAAGCTGCGGTCCGCCCAGGCCATGGGGCCGACCTTGACCGCATCGAACAGGCGGAACAGTGCAAACGCCGCCAGCTGACCCCAGAAGCTGGCCGGCGTCACCAGCCACAGCACCAGCCAGAACGCCACCACCTCGTCCCAGACGATGTGGCCCGAATCGGCAATGCCCATGTGCTGCGCCGTCACCGTGCAGGCCCACCAGCCCACCAGCGTGCCCAGGCCGATCAGCAGCGCCCAGCCCGCGTCGTTCATGAACGGTTGCAGGATGGCGAACGCCGCCCAGGCCCAGAGCGTGCCCACCGTGCCCGGCGCCGTGCGCGCCAGGCCGGCGCCGGCGCCCAGCGCAATGAAGTGGGCCGGGTGCGCAAGCGCAAAACGCAGCGTGGGCCGCAGGATGGGGGCATTGACAACGGGGGCTTCGACCATGCGGGGGATTATCGGCGGCGCGTGTGGCTTGCCCCGCCCGAGCACCGCACCGATACTGGCGCCGCGCGGCGCTGTCGTCGGGAGAAGCTTCATGCAGGGTCACACGGGAGAGTTGCTGTTTGCGCTCATGCTGGGCGTGCTGCTCGCGGCCGCCGCGTCGTGGGGCGTCGCCACCGCCTACCGGCGTCGCCTGCTGGGGCTCATGCGCAGCGGGCCGGCACCGCAGGACCTGGCCGCGGCGGCAGCCAACGCGCCCGCTGCCGCGTCGGTCATCACACCCACCGGCCGCAGCGCCGACCTGCCCGCGCGCCACCACCGCGCCACCGTGCGCGCCGCGTTGGCCATCGCAGGCGTCTGCCTGCTGGTCGGGCTCACGCAGTCCTGGATCTCGTTTCTCACTGTCTACGGCGACGAACGCTCGCTGAGCCTGCAGCGCGTGGGGGTGCTGGGCGCCGTGTACGCCTGGCCCATGGTCATGGGCTGGGGCCTGCTGCGGCGCTGGTCGTGGTGGCGGGTGCTGGTCGGCATCGCGCTCTACATGCTGGCCATGGTTGTGGTGGTCATGCTCAATTCCGGCGAGGCGCAATCCCTGACCGGCGTCATGGGCTGGCTCGGCAGCGTGGTGGTCATCCCCATGGCGGTGGCGCTGTTCATCAGCGCCAGCGGGCGCATCCGCGCCGTGGCGCCCTATCTGCTGCCGGTGTGCCTGCTGCTGGCGGCATCGTCCACCGGCGCGCTCAGCCTGCTGGCCGCCGGGGTGCAGACCCCGCCGCCGTGGATCGTGGCGCTGGTCGAAACCATCGGCGCCTGGCCCGCCATCATCGGCATGGCGCTGGCCCCGTGGCTGCTGCTGGCCTGGCCGCTGTGGCGCCTGGGCCGGTGGCTGGCCGATGCCTACCGCGCCAAGCGCTTCTCCGATCTGGGCTACCTGCTCGCGGCCTACTGGTTCGTCATTCTGCTGGCCAGCGCGCTGCCGGCGGTGGAGGGCGCCGGCTGGCTGGGCTTCACCCAGCTGCTGCCCTGGCTGTGGCTGCCGCTGCTGGGCGCCCTGCTGCCGCGCTGGCTGACGCCTGAAGGGGCGCCGCCCACCCTGCTGGTGCTGCGCGTGTTCCAGCAGGACGCCGCTGTGGAAACCCTGTTCGACCGTGTCATCGAACGCTGGCGCCTGGCCGGCAACACCGTGCTCATCGCCGGCACCGACCTGGCCACCCGCACGCTGGACCCGGACGACCTCTTCACCTTCCTCGGTGGCCGCCTGGGCGAACGCTTCATCGCCACCCCGGCCCAGGTGCTGCAACGCCTGGCCGAGTTCGACCTGCGGCCCGACCCCGATGGCCGCTACCGCGTCAACGAGTGCTACTGCTTCGACGGCACCTGGCAGTCCGCCCTGGCCGCCCTGGTGCAGCGCGCCGACGTGGTGCTCATGGACCTGCGTGGTTTTCAGGCGAAGAACGCCGGCTGCCGGCACGAACTGGGCGTGCTGTCACAGGCGGCGAACGTGCAGCGCGTGGTGCTGCTGCACGATGAACGCACCGACCGGGCTACTGCCGGGGCCGACACCGCCACGGCACCGGCTGGGCGGTTTGTGTGGGTGGAGTCGGGCAGGCTGAGTGCCGGGGTGGTGCGGCAGATCTTGGGGCGGCTTTTGGGTTGAGGGCCACGACAGACTGAATGTCCTGTGTCGGGGCGTCGCAGGCATCTGACGGGGCGCCGCTTTGTGGGGCGGAGCCAATCCCCTTTTACGCGCTGAGCCACAACACCATGCCTGACCTTGGGCGCGGGCATCCGCACGCTGGCTCCTGCTTGGGGGGGAATGACATAATTGCCCATTAATGCTGTGATGGTCCGGGTGAACGGGCTCGCAGCCAATTGCGTGGTATCCAGGGAGGAGTTCGAGCGTGCACATAGCAAGACTTTTCAGGCTGAGCCCTTTGTTGGCCAGCCTTTTTTTCGTGGCCTGTGGTGGTGGCGGCGATTCGGCCTCGACGAATTCGCCCGCCATACCCGAAACGACTGATCCTGCACCTACCACAGGGAGCATTCCGATCGACAGAGGCCAGGCGCTCACGGTGACTGCAGAAGACGGATCGGTTCCGGTGCCCTTGCAGTTTTCGCCATTGAGTGGAGATCGAAGCGTTTTGTTCAGGGCCAATGGCAATGGCGTATGGCGTTTGCAATCGCATTTGGCAACCGTTCCCGACAGCCCATTTGTCAATCCGGCAGCCTCCCTGTATTTGGAGCTCGATGAAAACGATCCAGGCAAGATTGCCAGGTTCGACTATTCGCAAGGGACTTCTTCGCAAGACAGTTGGGGTGTCAAGTGCAACGGGGGGTGTGCTGACAACTACCGGTACCGATTCGAGATGCAAGGCCAAAAGCACTACTTCGTACTGGAGGCAGCTGCCACGCGGCAAACGGTGACGACCTCGTTTGGCTCCCAGACGCTCACCAATCAGGCCCTTGTGTCGGGGCAAATTCGGTTTGAAGTCGATCCCAGTTGGCCTGTCTGGAGCAGAGACCGTTTTCCGGTCAACCAATATCAAGGTGAGGTGATCTTCAATGGTCGAGTGACACCGGTGCTTGAGCTGTTGACGGCGGATTTGCAAGACGGCCGAGCGTATCTTGTCCATCTGGCGGATGACAAGGCGTCAACGCTTTTCTATCAGGCAGATGGACGTGCGCGTCTGTCGTACACGCATACCGACGAGAACGGCAGGGAGTTTTGGAGTTTTCACGACACAGTGGATGGCGCCCCGCCCCTTGTCGAAGAAATTGATCAAGTGCTGGGGGAGCGACGGATTGACTTCAATCGAAGCGGTTTTGTGCCAGCCGTCAGCCAAATGCTGCAGCCCGCGATCAGTGTTTCCGGACAGATATCCGAAAAAATTGTTGTAGGGATGGTTGATGTGCAGGGCGAGACTTTTTTGCCGGAGAAATTCTCACCCTACACCGACAACGACAGCAACTATTACTGGTTTGAGCAAGACAGGGTTTCATTGAATATCAGGCATAACCCTGTCACAGGAGGATTTGATCTGGCTTATCAAAAACCGCAGGCAGGCGCTGTCAATATCAACATTCATCAGAGATACAACTGTCGACTGGTGAATGGGAGTTGTCCGGGCATTCGTTTTGGTGAGGGCAAAACGAGCATCCACTTTGAAGGTGTTGTGCTGCAGGATGGTCGGACCCTGAACGGTGTTATTCGCAATATAGGCGTGAAGCCATGAAGGGTGATCCTGAACCCTGGATCACGCCGGTCGCCCAAATCGGCCGGCTTCAGGCAAAGTGATCAAAACTACTGGTGTCGATGGTCACGGCCTGAAGCTTGGCGTTGAGCAGGCGCAGGCCGGATGGAGTGCTGACCGCACCAATGCGGGTCACGGTCGAACCGCTGGCCTGCGCTGCCGCCTGCACCGCGTCACGCACTGACGGAGGCGCAGTGAAAAGCAGTTCGTAGTCGTCGCCGCCGCTTAGCAGGCAGGTCAGGCGCTCGGCCTCGGGCAGCAGGGCCAGCGCCGGCGCCGCGGGCAGTGCGTTCACTTGCAGGTCCGCCCCCACGCCGCTGGCCGCCAGGATGTGCCCCAGATCACCCGTCAGGCCATCGCTCAGGTCCAGCGCGGCGTGGGCCACGCCGGTCAGGGCCTGGCCCAGCGCCAGCCGGGGCGTGGGCCTTTCCAGCCGGGCGCGCAGGTCGGCGGGCAGTTCGGGGCCGACCGCGGCCCTTGCCCAGGGCGTGCCCAGCAGCCATTCCAGCGCCAGCCGGGCTTCGCCGGTACGGCCGCTGACCCAGATGTCGTCGCCCGGTTGGGCCGCGTCGCGCCGCAGCGCCCGGCCGGGCACCACTTCGCCAAAGACGGTGATGCAGATGTTCAGTGGCCCGCGCGTGGTGTCGCCGCCCACCAGCGGGCAGGCGTGCGCGTCGGCCAGGGCGAACAGGCCGCGCGCGAAGCCGGCCAGCCAGGCGTCGTCGGCCGCGGGCAGCGACAGGGCGAGGGTGAAGCCGAGCGGGCGCGCGCCCATGGCGGCCAGGTCGCTCAGGTTCACCGCCAGCGCCTTGTGGCCCAGGGCTTCGGGGCTGACGTCGGCAAAGAAGTGCCGGCCTTCGACCAGCATGTCGGTCGAGATGGCGAGCTGGTGGCCGGGGGCGGGTTGCAGCAGCGCGCAGTCGTCGCCGATGCCCAGGGCCACCTGGGGCGCCGCGGGTGCGTCGTCGCGCCGGAAATGGCGGCGGATCAGGTCGAATTCACCCATGACGATCAAGCGTTTGCATCCAGCCGGAGCGTACCTCGCGGCGTGCGATGGGTGCAAAACCCAGGGCCTGCGCGGAACCGGCTTTGCCGGGCCGCTGCTGGCGCCCCCTGAAGGGGGTGACGCCGCAGGCGGCGCGGGGGTGGGTCATGCTTCCTCGTCGTCCACGGAGGTGTTGTCCTGCGGCCGCGGCGGCCACAGGAAGGACCAGGGCGCGCGCCGCAGGCGCAGACGCAGCGCGGCATTGATGCGGTGGCGGTTGACGTCGCTGATGGCCTGCGCCTTCAGGGCCAGGCGGAAGGCGAGGTAGAAGCTGACGGCCAGGTTCAGCGGGCCGACCACCACCACGCCGGCCACGGCCCACCAGAAGGCCGGGTCGTGCAGCACCGGCCAGCCCAGCGACGCAGCCGCGGCGGCCACCTGCCCGGCCGACAGGGTGACGTGGCGCACTTCCAGATCCAGCCCGAAGAAGGCCAGCACCACCGGCACGATGCCCAGCATGAAGCCCAGCGAAATGTTGGCTGTCAGGCCCGAGACGTTGTGCCGCAGCCAGGCGGCCCAGCGGCCGGCGCGCGGTGTGCCCAGCACGCGAGTGAAGCGCGGGTTGTGCGCGATGGCCGAGTCGAGCTTGTGGAAGACGAACCAGTTTTCCACCCAGCCGGCGACGATGCTGCTGGCGAACAGCAGCACGCCGGTGAAGGCCGCGAACAGGGCGGTAGGCCCCAGCAGGTGCATGTCGTGCAGCACGTGCTGCGCCTTCCCGGCATCGATCATGGGCGCGCCGCGCCATTGGGACAGCGCCAGGCTGATGAGCAGCACCACCGGGATGACGGCGCCCACGTTGCCGAGGATGGCCGCGAATTGCGAACGCAGCAGGTGCGCCACCTCGTCCACAAAGCGCAGCACGGCGCCGGGGGTGCGGATGTCGCGCAGCTTGGCCACCATGGCGGGGGCGGTGACCGCGGGCTGTTTGGTCGCCACCGTCAGGTGCAGCAGCTGCACCAGCACAAAGAAGAAGGCGTAGTTCAGGCCGGCGGCAAAACCGGTCCAGAAGGCCGACAGCGCCAGCCCGTAGAGCGCGAACTTGACCCAGGTCGTCAGCCCGATGAGGGCGCCGCCGCCCACCGCCTTGCCCACCATGGCCCGGTACTCGGCCATGTCGCGGGTGATGTAGTGTTCGCCGCTTTCGGCGCTGCGCTCGGCCACCTTGGCCGCGGTCAGCTGCGTGCTGCTGGCCACCAGGGTGCGCAGGCTGCGGTTGTCGTGGCCCAACACCACCAGGTCGGCGATCAGGGCGGCGGTGGCGCGGGCGGGCTGCTCGGACAGCAGGCAGTCCAGCAGCTGGCGGATGCGCAGGATGCGCTCGCGCAGCTGGCGCAGGCGGAACACGATGCCGACCGAGATGCCGTGCGCTTCGAGGTGTGTGTAGACGGTGTCGGCGTCGGTGCGGCAGCGCTCCAGTTGCGCCAGCAGCTGGTCGGCAGCCGATTGCGCCGCCTCGCTGCGCGTGCCCTGGGTCAGCACCGCGCGGCGCAGCGCCTCGAAGTGCGCGGGCAGGGCGTGGAAGCTGCGCGCTTCGCGCGCCGGGGCCGACATGCGCAGCCGGATCTCGGACGCGAAACCGGTGGCACTGACCTGGCTGATGCTGTAGGCCAGTGCGTCCAGCAGCGGCTCCTGCCAGCGGCTGGGCGCGTCCGCTGCCTCGTCGGCCGTGCCGGCCGGCGCGTCGAGCAACAGGGCCTGCAGACGGTGCAGGGTCTGGGTGTCCAGCGCCTGGATCCAGCGCGCGTCGAAGCGGGTGGGCAGCAGCAGGCCAAACAGTTCGCTCAGATCGGTGGTCTCGGGGGTGTCGGGCAGCAGCTTGCGCCGCAGGCGGTGGCCGAACTCGCTGAGGAAGGCGGTGCGTGGCGCAAAGCCGTAGTCGGCCAGCAGGGTGCTGAAATCCACCGTCTGCACGAAGGCCTGCCACCAGCGCTGCCACTGTTCGCGCCATTCGGGGCGGGCCTGGGCGGCGTCCAGCAGCAGGCGCACGCGCGAGACGCTGGCCTGCAGGTCGGCGCCGTCGCCGCGTACCCAGGCCAGCAGCGACATCAGCCACAGGTGGCGTTGCGCCAGCGGTGCGTCGGGGTCCAGGGTGTCGAGCAGGACCGCCAGATCCATGGAGCGGGTGTGGCTCAATGCAGCACGCGCGGCGGTGCATCGCCGGCGTCGGCCGCCAGGCCGAATTCCGGCACGATGGCTTCGAAGCGCTCGCCGTCTTCGGCCACACAGAAATAGCTGCCGCGCATGCTGCCTTGCGGCGTGCGCAAGCGGGTGCCGCTGGTGTACTGGAAGGACTCCCCCGGCTTGAGCAGCGGCTGCTTGCCCACCACGCCCAGACCCTTGACTTCCTCGGTCTGTCCGCTGGCGTCGTCGATGATCCAGTGGCGCGAAATCAGCTGCGCAGGAATCTCACCGGTGTTGGTGATGGTGATGGTGTAGGCGAAGGCGTACACGTCTTCTTCTGGCGAGGACTGCTCGGCCAGGTACTGCGGTTCCACCTCGCAGGTGAACTGGTATTTGGGCATGGGGCCATGTTAACGCCGCCCCGTGGCGGGCCGCCGGCGCTGCGAAAATGCCCGGTCTGCCCAACCCGGAACCCCCGAGATGACCACCTACCGCATCGCCCCGTCCATCCTGTCCGCCGACTTTGCCCGCCTGGGCGAGGAGGTCCGCAACGTCATCGCCGCTGGCGCCGACTGGATCCACTTCGACGTGATGGACAACCACTACGTGCCCAACCTGACCTTCGGCCCCATGGTCTGCCAGGCGCTCAAACCCCATTCGAAGAAGCCCGACGGCACGCCGGTGCCGATCGACGTGCACCTGATGATCCAGCCGGTGGACGCGCTGGCCGGCGCCTTCATCGACGCCGGCGCCGACCTGGTGAGCTTCCACCCCGACGCGTCCGCCCACGTGCACCGCAGCGTGCAGGCCATCAAGGCGCGCGGCTGCAAGGCCGGCCTGACCTTCAACCCCGCCCAGCCGCTGGACGTGCTGGACTGGGTGATCGAGGACATCGACCTGATCCTGATCATGAGCGTCAACCCGGGCTTTGGTGGCCAGAGCTTCATCGACTCGGCGCTGCGCAAGATCGAGCAGGCCCGCAAGCGCATCGAGGCCACGGGCAAGGACATCCGCCTGGAGGTGGACGGCGGCATCAAGGCCGACAACATCCGCCGCGTGGCCGACGCTGGCGCCGATACCTTCGTGGCCGGCAGCGCGATCTTTGGCAAGCCGGATTACAAGAGCGTGATCGACCAGATGCGCGCTGCGCTCGCCTGATGCTGCAGGGCATCCGCGCTGTCATCGTCGACTTGGACGGCACGATGGTCGACACCCTGGGCGACTTCGAGGTCGCCCTGAACCGCACCCTGGCCGAGCTGGACCTGCCGCCGGTCACGCGCTCGCTGGTGGAGCGCACGGTGGGCAAGGGTTCGGAGCACCTGATCCGCTCGGTGCTGGCGCACCAGCTGGCCCTGCCCGAGGTGACGGGGCTGTCCAATGTCTGCTCGGCTCGCAACGTGGACACCCTCTACGAGCCGGCCTGGCAGCACTACCAGCATCATTACCGGCAGATCAACGGCCAGCACTCGGCGGTGTACCCCGGGGTGGCCGAGGGGCTGGCGCAACTCCGGGCGAACGGGTTGCCCATGGCCTGCCTGACCAACAAGCCCCGCGCGTTCGCGCTCGACCTGCTGCGGGCCAAGGGGCTGGAGGGCTTCTTTTCGGTGGTGTTCGGTGGCGACAGCTTCGAACGCAAGAAGCCCGATCCGCTGCCGCTGGTCCGCACCTGCGAGGCCCTGGGCACAACACCCGCGCAGACGCTGATGATCGGCGACTCGCAGAACGACGCGCTGGCGGCGCGTGCGGCCGGCTGCCCGGTGGCCTTGGTGACCTATGGCTACAACCACGGCGAGCCGGTGCAGGCGGTGGACGCCGACGCCCACATCGACCGCATCGACCAGTTGCAGAACTGACAGCGCCCCGCGCAGGACAAGGGCCGCAGCGCCGGGCCGCCCCAAGCGAGGCCGCGCCCCCTTGGGGGGGCAGCGACCCGCGCAGCGGCGGAGCGTGGGGGCGCTATTTCCTGACGCCCAGCAGCGCGTCCTTGAGCTGCCAGTCGGCCGGCTTGGGGCCGAGCCAGATGCGCATCAGCGCCTCGAAAAAGGCCTCTTCCTTGAAGGGCTCGCCCTCGACCTTGCCCTTGACGGTGAGCACCGTGCCGGTGCCGGGGATCCAGTCCAGCACGAAGGTTTCGCCAGTCTTGAGGATCTTGTGGTTGCTGAAGACCTGGCTCATGCGCATCACGCCCGGGATGAGCTTGGCGAAGCTGCCCTTCTCCATGTTGTCTTCCATCCCGCGCGAGAACAGCTTGCCCAGCTCGGCCGAGTCGATGTCGCGCAGCATGGTGATGGTCATGCGCTTGGGGCCGGTCATGTCGTACACGCCGTCGGGCGTGTTGGCTTTCTTCTCCAGGTACAGGCCGGCGGTGTAGACCTTGAAGATGGCCTTGTAGCGGATGCCGGCGCCGTTGAGGACCAGGGGTTTGCCGGCGACGGTGACCCGGTCTTCCAGCTGGACGCCCGCCACATCCACCGTGGCGGCCCAGGCGGGCAGGGTGCTGGCCAGCAGGGCGCCTGCCAGGGTGGCGCGGGTGAGAAGGCGGCGGGATGTGGATGGCTTCATGGCAGCGGGTGGAAAAACGAACGACCGTTCGGTGGCGGCATTGTGCGCAAAGCGCCGCACCGGGACAAGGGTGTTGCCCCCCATGGCGCGTGATGCCCTGCACGCTGGCGTCGCCTGGGCGACGGCCTTTGCTACACTGCGCCATCATGTTCGCTTCATGCACGATCTCCGCAGGTTTCGCACCTGGCCGCAACGGCCGGGGAGCCTGGCCCTGGCGCAAGCCAGCGTAAACGTGCACTCCCCCCGCTGACGGGGTGCCAGCCCGGGCGGCAAACGCCGCCCCTGCACCCCCCGAGCGCCGCCCCGGCGGCTTCCCCGAGATGAACGATCCGCCCCGCGGCACGCGGCCGGACCCGGAGAAAACAACGTGATCACCGAACTGGAATTCAAAAGCCTCGCGCAACAGGGCTACAACCGCATCCCGCTGATGGCCGAGGCCTTCGCGGACCTCGAAACCCCGCTTTCGCTCTACCTCAAGCTGGCGCATGGCCGCGGCGATGGCGCCAACAGCTTCCTGCTTGAATCGGTTGTCGGCGGCGAGCGTTTCGGCCGCTACAGCTTCATCGGCCTGCCCGCGCGCACCCTGCTGCGCGCCAGCGGCTTCGGTGCCGCCGCCAAGACCGAGGTGGTACGCGACGGCGCCGTGGTCGAAACGAACCACGGCAACCCGCTGGACTTCATCGCCGCCTACCAGCAGCGTTTCAAGGTCGCGCTGCGGCCGGGCCTGCCGCGCTTTTGCGGCGGCCTGGCCGGCTACTTCGGCTACGACGCGGTGCGCTACATCGAGAAGAAGCTGGAAAACAGCTGCCCGCCCGACACCCTGGGCACGCCCGACATCCTGCTGCTGCAGTGCGAGGAGCTGGCGGTCATCGACAACCTTTCGGGCAAGCTCTACCTGATCGTCTACGCCGACCCCGCCCAACCCGAGGCCTACGCCAACGCCAAGAAGCGGGTGCGCGAACTGAAGGAGTCCCTCAAGTACTCGGTGGCCGCGCCGCAGGTCAAGCCCAGCCAGAACCACCCGGCCGAGCGCAGCTTCGTCAAGGCCGATTACCTGGCCGCGGTGGACCGCGCCAAGGAGCTGATCGCCGCGGGCGACTTCATGCAGGTGCAGGTGGGCCAGCGCATCAGCAAGCGCTACACCGAGTCGCCGCTGTCGCTCTACCGGGCGTTGCGTTCGCTGAACCCGTCGCCCTACATGTACTACTACCACTTCGGGGATTTCCACGTGGTGGGGGCTTCGCCCGAAATCCTGGTGCGCCAGGAACACACAGAAGAGGGCCAGAAAGTGATCATCAGGCCCTTGGCCGGCACCCGCCCGCGCGGCGCCACGCCGGAGAAGGACAAGGCGACCGAGGTCGAGCTGCTGGCCGACCCCAAGGAACGCGCCGAGCATGTGATGCTGATCGACCTGGCGCGCAACGACATCGGCCGCATCGCGAAGATCGGCTCTGTCAAGGTGACCGAGGCCTTCGTGGTCGAGCGCTACAGCCACGTGATGCACATCGTGAGCAACGTCGAAGGGCTGCTGAACGACGGCATGACCAACATGGACGTGCTCAAGGCGACCTTCCCGGCCGGTACGCTCACCGGCGCGCCCAAGGTGCACGCGATGGAGCTGATCGACCAGCTGGAACCGGTCAAGCGCGGCATCTACGGCGGCGCCTGCGGTTACCTCAGCTACGCGGGCGACATGGACGTGGCGATCGCCATCCGCACCGCCATCATCAAGGACCAGACCCTGCACGTGCAGGCCGCGGCCGGCGTGGTGGCCGACTCGATGCCCGAGATGGAATGGAGGGAAACCGAACACAAGGCCCGCGCGCTGCTGCGCGCGGCGGAACTGGTGGAAGAAGGCCTGGAGTGAACGCCATGACGAAAAAGATCCAACTCCTCATGGTGGACAACTACGATTCGTTCACCTTCAACATCGTGCAGTACTTCGGTGAATTGGGCGCCGATGTGACTGTGGTGCGCAACGACGAGATCACCGTCGACGAGATCCAGCGCCGCCTGGACGCCGGCCAGATCGACCGCCTGGTCATATCCCCCGGTCCCTGCTCCCCGGCCGAGGCCGGCATTTCGGTGCCGGCCATCCAGCACTTCGCCGGCAAGCTGCCCATCCTCGGCGTCTGCCTGGGCCACCAGAGCATCGGCGCGGCCTTCGGCGGCAAGATCATCCGGGCGCAGGAACTGATGCACGGCAAGACCAGCGTCATCACGACCACGCAGGAGGGCGTGTTCGCCAACCTGCCCGAGCAGTTCACCGTCAACCGTTACCACTCGCTGGCCATCGAACGCGAAAGCTGCCCGGATTGCCTGAAGGTCACGGCCTGGACACCCGACGGCGAGATCATGGGCGTCAAGCACAAGACCCTGGCCATCGAAGGTGTGCAGTTCCACCCCGAGAGCATCCTGACCGAGCATGGGCACGCCATGCTCAGGAACTTTCTGCTGCAGGCGGCCTGAACCGGGTTCAGAAAACGCTGTTGAGTTGCAGGCTCATCGAGGCCGGCGCGTTGGGCGCCGCCACCGAGCGGATGCACAGGTTGCGGTTCTCGCTGTCGGGTTGCTTGTACACCGTCAGCGGGGCGTCGGTGGTCACGCGAAACAGCCCGTCGGAGCCCAGCGTGACGCGGATGGTCCCGGCGGTGGGGCGATAGTCCGTGTTGTGGTAGTGCTCGTTCGGCACGGTCACCAACGGGGTGCAGTTCGGGATCACGTCGTTGGCTGTGCCGCCGGTGGCCTTCACGTTGACCCAGGCCGTTCCGGGGGTGTAAGTCTGTCGCGTCAGGAAGTTGGGATCGATGGTGAACGTGCCGGCACTGTGCCCGTACCAGTGCACGCTGACGGTGCTGCACTCGTAGGGGCCGCTCTTGCAGTTGGAAAACGATGTGCTGTTGACCGCGATGCCCGTGCTCGGGCCTGCCGTTGATGTGTTCCTGTTTTGCGTCGAATCGCGACGTGTCCAGGCGTTGGGGCCGAGCGCCCAGGTGGCTGTCCCCTTGCCGACGAGGGGGCGCAGCCGGATCAGCACGGTGCTGCCGTCCGCGGCCCGCAGGCTGATGTCGAGGCTGCTTCCAGCGTTGCTGAAGTCCAGTGTGGCCAACCAGCCATCGGATTGCGTCGTCGCTCCCGACACGGTCACGCCGTTGTTCACCGGCGGCTGGGCCGTGCACGTCACGTTGCATCTGAGGGTGACGTCGGTGTGGCTGTCCACGTAGAAGACGCCGGACTCGGCGTTGACCGCGCGGTTGCCGGTTGTACTCACCGATACGGTCAGCGAACCGACGGATACCTGGTTGGCTGGCGCGACCGAATCATCGCCGCCCCCTCCTCCACAACCGGTCAGGCCGGTGGCCGCCATGAAGACAGCCGCGCCCAGCGGGCGCCACGCGTGTTTGTGCATCTTGTGCTACTCCCTGAAAAAGTCGACGAGAGTGTACCGGGGCGTCTGTGCAGGCGGTACGATCCCCCGGCCTTGAATCTGCACCCCACATGACCATCGATCTCAGAAGCGATACCGTGACCCGGCCCACCGAGGCCATGCGCGCCGCCATGATGGCCGCGCCGCTGGGCGACGACGTGTTCGGCGACGACCCGACGGTCAACGCTCTGCAGGACCGCATCGCGGCGCTGACCGGCAAGGAGGCGGCGCTGTTCATGCCTTCGGGCACGCAGAGCAACCTCTGCGGCATCCTGGCGCACTGCGGGCGGGGTGACGAGTACATCGTCGGCCAGCTGGCCCACACCTACCGCTACGAAGGCGGCGGCGCGGCGGTGTTCGGCAGCGTGCAGCCGCAACCGCTGACCCAGGATGCGCAGGGCCGCATGCAACTGGCCGACATCGCGGCGGCCATCAAGCCCGACGACCCGCACTTCGCGCGCACCCGCCTGCTGTGCCTGGAGAACACCTGGAACGGCCATGTGATGCCCGACGATTACCTGCGCGGCGCCACGGCGCTGGCGCGCGAGAAGGGTCTCAGTACCCACCTCGACGGCGCGCGCGTGTTCAATGCCGCGGTGGCCTCGGCCGCGCAGGGGCAGGGGGTTTTTCAGCGGCTGCGCGAGATCGCCGACCACTTCGACAGCCTGTCGGTCTGCTTCAGCAAGGGGCTGGGTGCGCCGGTCGGTTCGGCTCTGTGCGGATCGCGAGAGCTGATCGGCCAAGCCCGGCGCATCCGCAAGATGGCCGGTGGTGGCCTGCGGCAGGCGGGTCTGCTGGCCGCCTGCGCCCTGCACGCGCTGGACCACCACGTGGACCGCCTGGCCGATGACCACGCGAACGCGCGGCGTCTGGCCGAAGGCCTGGCCGGCATCGATGGCCTGACGGTGAAGTCGGCCGAGACCAACATCGTCTTCGTCGACGTGGCCGAGGGCCGCGGTCCGGCGCTGCTGGAGTTCCTGAAGGCGCATGGCGTGCTGGCCACCGGCCTGATCGGCCTGCGTTTCGTCACCCACCTCGATGTGGACGCCGCCGGGATCGACCACGCCGTCGCCACCGTGCGCCGCTTCTTTGCCGAAGCGTCTTCGGCTCCGTCGGCTGCCGGGCGCACCGGTCCCTACTGACCCGTCGCCGAGACCGCCATGCCCGATACGACACACCTTCTGCTGTTCATCGCGGCGGGCTGGCTGCTCAACCTCACGCCCGGGCCCGATGTGCTCTACATCGTCAGCAGCGCGCTCAGGAGCGGCGTGCGCGCCGGTCTCGTGGCGGCGCTGGGCATCGTCAGCGGCTGTTTCGTGCACGTGTTCGCGGCGGCCCTGGGCGTGGGCGCGCTGCTCGCCACCTCGGCCACGGCCTTCACCTTGCTGAAGTGGGTCGGTGCGGCCTACCTGGTGTGGATGGGGATCAAGCTGCTGCTGGCCAGGGGCGGCGCGTCCTCCATCGTGCCGGCCGACGTGAAGGCCGGGCCGGTCGCCGTGAACCTCTGGCGCGTCTTCCGCCAAGGCTTTCTCACCAATGTGCTCAATCCCAAGGTGGCGCTGTTCTTCCTGGCCTTCGTGCCGCAGTTCATCGCCCCGGGCACAGACGACAAGGTGACCGCCTTCCTGCTGCTGGGCCTGCTGTTCAACGTGAACTCGCTGCCCATCAACTTCGGCTACGCCTGGCTGGCCGGCTGGGCCTCGCGCCGCGTCGGTGCGGTGCAGCGCGCCATGCACTGGATGGACCGCGCGGCCGGTGTGATGTTCATCGGTTTCGGCCTGCGCCTGGCCATGTCCGACAATCCCTCCCGCTGATACGGAGACTTTCCATGCCCCACGCGAACAAGATCACCCCGCAGGAAGCGCTGCAGCGCACCATCGAACACCGCGAAATCTTCCACGACGAGATGCTGCACCTGATGCGGCTGATCATGAGCGGCGAGATGTCGCCTGTGATGATGGCCGCGCTCATCACCGGCCTGCGCGTGAAGAAGGAAACCATCGGTGAGATCACCGCCGCGGCGCAGGTGATGCGCGAGTTCTCGACCAAGGTGCACGTGGCCGACAAGACGCACCTGGTGGACATCGTGGGCACCGGCGGCGACGGCTCGCACACCTTCAACATCTCGACCTGCTCCATGTTCGTGGCGGCCGCTGCCGGCGCCAAGGTCAGCAAGCACGGTGGGCGCAGCGTGTCCAGCAAGAGCGGCAGCGCCGACGTGCTGGAAAGCCTGGGCATCAACATCAACCTGCCGCCCGATGCGATCGCGCGCAGCATTGCCGAGGTGGGTGTGGGCTTCATGTTCGCACCCAATCACCACCCGGCCATGAAGAACGTGGCCCCGGTGCGCCGCGAACTGGGCATCAAGACCATCTTCAACATCCTGGGCCCGCTGACCAACCCGGCCTCGGCGCCCAACATCCTGATGGGCGTGTTCCACCCCGATCTGGTCGGCATCCAGGTGCGCGCGTTGCAGCGCCTGGGCGCCGAACACGCGGTCGTGGTCTACGGCCGCGACGGCATGGACGAGGTGTCGCTGGGCGCCGCGACCATGGTGGGTGAACTGAGGAATGGCGAGATCGCCGAGTACGAGATCCACCCCGAGGATTTCGGGCTGACCATGGCCAGCAGCCGCGCGCTGCGCGTGGAGACGCCCGAGGATTCCAAGGCCATGCTGCTGGGCGTGCTGGAGAACCGCGAGCAGCCGGCGCTCAAGGCAGCCCGCGACATCGTGGCGCTCAATGCCGGGGTGGCGCTGTACGCCGCCAACGTGGCGCCCGACATGGCTCAGGGTATCGCGCTGGCGCGCCGCACGCTCGAATCGGGTGCGGCGGCAGCCAAACTGCGCGAGCTGCAGGCCTTCACCCAGTCGGCCGTCGCCGGCGCGGGCGTCTGAGGTGCCGCGTGCCGGTCTGGCTGCAGAACGAGGGCGCGTGGATCGCGCTCGGCATTTCCGCCCTGTTCATCGTCGCGGGCGTGGTCATGCACCGTGTCATCAAGCAAGTGCTGCAGGCGCCGCAGCCCGAGGAATCGCAGAAACATGAGTGACATCCTGAACCAGATCGTTGCGGTCAAACACGAAGAGATCGCCGCCGCCCGCAAGAAGAAACCGCTGGAAGCGGTGCGCTTCGATGCCGAAAGCCGCGTGCTCACGCGCGACTTCGAGGGCGCGCTGCGCGCCAAGATCGCGGCGGGGCAGGCGGCGGTGATCGCCGAGATCAAGAAGGCCAGCCCGAGCAAAGGCGTGCTGCGCGAGGACTTCATCCCGGCCGACATCGCCCAGAGCTACGCCGACGGCGACGGCCAGGTCAGCGCCGCCTGTCTGTCGGTGCTGACCGACCGCCAGTTTTTCCAGGGGCAGCCGGACTATCTCAAGCAGGCCCGCGCCAGCTGTGATCTGCCGGTGCTGCGCAAGGACTTCATGGTCGATCCGTACCAGGTCTACGAAGCCCGGGCCATGGGGGCGGACTGCATCCTGCTCATTGCGGCGTGTCTGGACGACGCGCAGATGGCCGACCTGGAGGCCATCGCCCACGGCTTGAACATGTCGGTGCTGGTGGAGGTGCATGACCGCGCCGAACTGCACCGCGCGCTCAAGCTGAGGACGCCGCTGGTGGGCATCAACAACCGCAACCTGCGCACCTTCGAGGTGACGCTGCAGACCACGCTGGACATGCTGCCCGAGGTCCCGGTCGACCGCCTGCTGGTCACCGAGTCGGGCATCCTGAGCCGCGCCGACGTGCAGACCATGCGCGCGGCACACGTGAACGCCTTCCTGGTGGGTGAAGCCTTCATGCGCGCGCCCGAACCGGGACTGGCCCTGGCCGAGCTGTTTGCCTGACCGCGTGCAGAAAGGGCTGTTCGACGCGCCGGCGGCCGCCATGGGGCTGACCTCGGCCAACCCGGCCGACTGGCCGGTGCACTCTGGCTGGCAACCGCTGCTCGATCGCTTCTGGTCCGGCGCCGCCGGCCAGGGGCTGCGGGTCTTCCTGGCGGAGCGGCTGGTCGCCGACGCCGTGATCTATCCGCCCCAGCCCTTGCGGGTGTTGCAGCTGGTGGCGCCCGACGATGTGCGCGTCGTCATCCTGGGGCAGGACCCTTACCACGGCCCGGGCCAGGCCGAAGGTCTGGCGTTTTCGGTGGCGCCCGGCGTCAAGCCGCCGCCCAGCCTGCGCAACATCTTCAAGGAGCTGCAGCGTGATCTGGGCCTGCCAATGCCCGCCAATGGTTCCCTGGTGCACTGGGCCCAACAGGGGGTCCTGCTGCTCAACACCTGCTTGACGGTGGAAGATGGAGCCCCCGCCAGCCACGCGGGGCGGGGCTGGGAGGTGCTGACCGATGCCCTGATCCGTGAGCTTGCCGTCCGCGGGGGGGCGAAGGCGTTTCTGCTCTGGGGAGCGCACGCCCAGAAGAAGCGGCCCCTGATCGACGGCGCGGGTCATGCCGTGTTCACCGCCAATCACCCTTCCCCCCTGTCGGCCCTGCGTCCGCCCGAGCCCTTCCTGGGGTGCGGCCATTTCAGCGCCGTCAACCGCTGGTTGCAGGATCAGGGCCGACCGATCGTGAGCTGGTGAGCGATCGGCATGAAGGGGCTGACAGGCGTCACGAAACCGTGGCATAATGCGTGGCTTCGCTATCCGGAGGGGTGGCCGAGTGGTTAATGGCAGCAGACTGTAAATCTGCCCTCTTACGAGTACGCTGGTTCGAATCCAGCCCCCTCCACCAGCGACAAGTCGGTGTGCGAGCGATGGAATCAAAGCGCTCTGGATGTTTCGGATCCGATGGGTGCGAAACGATTCGGGCGGGAGTAGTTCAATGGTAGAACCCCAGCCTTCCAAGCTGATGACGCGGGTTCGATTCCCGTCTCCCGCTCCACTTCCGGCTTGTGCTGATGTGTCGGTTTTCTGAGGCGTCCGGCCTGGCCGGGTGTCTTGGCCCTTGTGGCTCAGTGGTAGAGCACTCCCTTGGTAAGGGAGAGGTCGCGGGTCCGATTCCCGCCAAGGGCACCAATTTTTGTTCTGGTGTTTCGGCAATTTTGTTTTGGAGCTGAAAAATGGCAAAAGAGAAATTTGAGCGGACCAAGCCGCACGTGAACGTGGGCACCATT
>CAZJZD010000017.1:0-78933 GCA_964550405.1 uncultured Hydrogenophaga sp.
CTCTTGACTCGCACCTTGACGTTGTAGTCCACCACGCGTTTGACGGGGACGATGATTTTCATGTCGTGTCCTCGTGTACGTTCAGTCTTGCCGGAGCAGTTCGCGGCCGATGATGAGTTGCTGCACCTGGGTCGTGCCCTCGTACAGGCGCAGCAGGCGGGCGTCGCGGTAGAAGCGTTCCACCGGGTATTCGTTGATGTAGCCGGCACCACCGTGCACCTGCACGCCGCGGTCCGCGACGCGTCCGAGCATCTCGGTCGCAAACAGCTTGGCGCAGGACACGCGCATGGACACGTCGGGGTCGGACACCTGCGCGGGCTTGCCGTCGAAGCGCTGCGCCACCTCGCGCACCAGCGCCCAGGCAGCCAGCAGCTCGGCCTGGCTGTCGGCCAGCATGGCCTGCACCAGCTGGAACTCGCCGATGGGCTTGCCGAACTGCTTGCGGTCGCGCGCGTAGCGCCGCGATTCGTCGAGGATGCGCGAGGCCATGCCGCAGGCCACGGCCGAGATGTTCAGGCGCCCGCGGTCGAGCACCTTCATCGCGGTCTTGAAGCCCTGCCCCGGCACACAGCCGATGATGTGGGTGGCCGGCACGCGCGCGTTCTCCAGGATCACGTCGCAGGTCATGGTCCCGCGCTGACCCATCTTCTTGTCCTTCTTGCCCAGCTTCAGACCGGGCGTGCCGGCCGGCACGATGAAGGCCGACACCCCACCCGCGCCCGGCCCCCCGGTGCGCGCCATCAGCGTGAAGGCACCGGCGCGTGGCGCGTTGGTGATGTAGCGCTTGGTGCCGTTGAGCACGTAGTGGTCGCCGTCCAGGCGGGCGCTGGTCTTGAGCGAGGCAGCGTCGGTGCCGGCATCGGGCTCGGTCAGCGCGAAGGACATGACCAGTTCGCCGCTGGCCACCTTGGGCAGGTACTCGGCCTTCTGCTCGGGCGTGCCGTCCATCAGGATGCCCTGAGAGCCGATGCCGATGTTGGTGCCGAACACCGAGCGGAACGCCGGTGCGGTGCGCCCCAGTTCGAAATTCACCAGCACCTCCTGGCTCACCGACAGGCCGATGCCGCCATATTCCTCGGGCACGGTCAGGCCGAACAGGCCCATTTCCTTCATGTCCTCGACGATGTCGGCGGGCACCTCGTCGTGTTCCTCCAGGTGGTTCTCGGCCGGCACCAGGCGCTCGGCCACAAAGCGCTGCACGGTGGACAGCAGCAGGTCGAAGGATTCGGCGTCGAGGGCCATGTCTGAGACTCCGGGAATTCAGCGGTGCTGGAAGACGGGGGTGCGTTTGTCGAGGAAGGCGTGCATGCCTTCGTGCGCGTCGGTGCTGGCAAAGCGTTCGTAGAGCGCGTGGCGCTCGAACAGGATGCCCTCGGTCAGCGGGCTTTCCCAGGCGCGGTTGACCGAGGCCTTGATCGCCATCAGCGCAGGCAGCGAGAAGCCGGCAATCTTCCCGGCCAGGGCCAGGGTCTGGTCCAGCAACTCGGCATCGGGCACGACGCGCGAGACCAGACCGTAGCGGTCGGCCTCCTGCGCGTCGAGCATGCGGGCCGAGAGGCACATGTCCATGGCCTTGGCCTTGCCGATGGCGCGCGGCAGGCGCTGCGTGCCACCGGCGCCGGGCAGCATGGCCAGCTTCACTTCGGGCAGTGCGAACTTGGCCGACTCGGCCGCGACGACGATGTCGCAGGCCAGGGCCAGTTCACATCCGCCCCCCATGGCAAAGCCCGCCACCGCGGCCAGCACGGGCTTGCGCACGCGGCGGATGGTCTCCCAGTTGCGGGTGATGAAGGCACCCTGGTAGACGTCCATGAAGGACCAGTCGGCCATGGCCTGGATGTCGGCGCCCGCGGCAAACGCTTTGGCGCTGCCGGTGATGACGATGGCACCGATGCCGTCGTCGGCATCAAGAGCCAGCAGGGCCGCGCCCAGCTGGTCCATCAGCGCGTCGTTGAGCGCGTTGAGCTGCTGGGGCCGGTTGAGCGTGAGAACGCCCACCCGGCCCCTCGTTTCGACGAGGACCGGTTGTTCAGACATGGTGTTTTGGAAGGAATTCAGCGCCGGGCCGCCCCAAGCTGGATTCGCGCCCCCTTCGGGGGCAGCGACCCGCGCAGCGGCGGAGCGTGGGGGTCATGCCCTAGTCGATGTTGATCTTGGCTTCTTTGATGAGACCGGACAGCATCTTGGCTTCGTTGACCAGCAGCGTCTTGAACTCGGCGTTGTCCAGGCCGACCGGTTCGGCGCCCAGCGACTCGTAGCGTGTCTTGGTATTGGCCTGGGCCAGTGCCTTGGCGATCTCCTTGGCCATGCGGGCGGTCACGTCGGCCGGGGTGCCGTTGGGCGCCCACATGCCGAACCAGATGTCCAGCTCGGCGCCTTTGAAGCCCAGTTCAGCCAGCGTGGGCACATCGGGGAAGAAAGACGAGCGCTTGGCGCCGGCCACCGCCAGCATGCGCACCTTGCCAGCGCGCACGTGCGGGAAGGCGATGCCCGGATCGAACACATAGTCGGCCTGGTTGGCCATCACGTCCTGCAGGGCCGGCGCGGCGCCGCGGTAGGGAATGTGGGTGGCGAACACACCGGTGACTTTCTTGAACAGCTCACCGGCCAGGTGCGGCGGGGTGCCGGCACCGGCGGACGAATACGACAGCTTGCCGGGGTTGGCGCGCGCATAGGCGACGAACTCCTTGGCGTCCTTGAAGGTGGACTGTGGCTTGACCACCAGGTACATCTGGCTGCGGCCCACGCCGGCCACAGGGGTCAGGTCCTTGGCGGGGGCAATGGTCTGCTTGAACAGGTAGGGGTTGGCGGTCTCGAAGGAGGTGGGCGCGATCAGGAAGGTGTAGCCGTCCGGTGTGGCGCGGATCACCTCGGCCGCGGCCAGGTTGCCGCTGGCGCCGGGCTTGTTCTCCACCACCACGGCCTGGCCCAGCGCCTCGCCGAGCGACTGCGCCATGACGCGGGCCATCACGTCGGTGGTGCCACCGGGTGCGAAGCCGACCACGATGCGAATGGGCTTGGCGCCGGGCCAGTTCGGCTGGGCCTGCGCGCTGCCCAGGGCAGCAATGCCGAAGACGGCAGCGGCAGCGGCCTGGATCAGGCGGCGGCGCGGTTGGGATGCGGTGGTGTTGAACATGGCTTTGTCTCCGGGTGGTGGGTTGTGGTCGGCAGGGAAAAATGCGGTGACGGGATTCAGACCAGGCCTTCGCGCAACATCTCGCGCAGCTTGAACTTCTGGATCTTTCCGGACGGCGTGGACGGCATGGCGTCGCGCACGATCAGGCGTTCGGGGATGTACTGCATGGCCACCTTCTGGGCCTTCATGAAGTCCACGATGGACGGCAGGTCGATGGTTTGCCCCGCCTTGGGCACCACCACCGCGCAGGCGCGTTCGCCCAGGCGCTCGTCGGGGTAGGCCACCACGGCGGCCAGGGCGATGGCGGGGTGGCGGTAGAGCAGCGCCTCGATCTCGACCACCGGGATGTTTTCACCGCCGCGGATGATCACGTCCTTGCTGCGGCCGGTGATGCGCACATAGCCCTGCTCGTCCAGACGCGCGAGGTCACCGGTGTCGAACCAGCCGTCCGCATCGGTGCCGTTGAGGTGCGGGCGCTTGAGGTAACCACCGAAGTTGGACACCGAACGCACCAGCAGCTTGCCGGCCTGGCCCGCGGGCAGCGAGGCGCCGTCGAAGTCCACCACCTTGAGCTCCACGCCGGGCAGCGGGCAACCATCGGTGGTGAAAGCGCGCTCGTCCGGGTCGCTCAGCTGGATCAGCGTCACGGCGCCGTTTTCCGTCATGCCCCAGGCCGACACGATCTTGGTGCCCAGCACGGCGCGCGCCTGCTCCACCAGCGGTCCGGGAATGGGTGCGCCTGCGCACAGGAAGGTCTTGAGCGTCGGCACGGTCTTGCCGGACTCGGCCACGTTCTTGGCCAGATCGGTCAGGAACGGGGTGGAGGCCATGGTGAAGCTGCACTGCTCGGCACGGATCAGGTCGATCGCCTTGAGCGGCTCCCAGATGTCCAGGGTGACGGCGCTGGCCTTGAGCAGGATGGGCATGATCAGGCCGTACATGAAGCCGGTCTGGTGCGCCATGGGCGAGGCCATCAGCACCACGTCCTCGGCGTCCAGCTGCAGGCGCTGCGCGTAGGGAACGATGTTGGCCATCACCGTGTTGGCGGTGTGCATCACACCCTTGGGTTCACCCGTGGTGCCCGAGGTGTAGATGACCTGTGTCACGTTGTCGGGCCCCGGGCGGTGGCGCGTGAGGATCTCGCGCGCATCGGGCTCGTTTTCCCAGGCCGGCACGCTGAGCAGGGCCTCGAAGCTGTTGGCGCCGCTGCCGCCCACCACCACGATGTGCTGCAGGGCCGGCAGGCTGGGTTGCAGCGCGGTGACCATCTGTTCGTAGTCGAACCCCCGGAACACTTTGGGCACGATCAGCACCTTGGCCTCGCCGTGCTGGAGCATGAAGGACAGCTCGCGCTCGCGGAAGATGTGCATCAGCGGGTTCATGACCGCGCCGATGCGCGAGCAGGCCAGGTAGACCACGGTGAACTGCCACCAGTTGGGCAGCTGGCAGGCAACGATGTCGTTCTTGACCACGCCCAGCTTCGACAGCCCCACCGCCACGCGGTCGGCCATGGCGGCCAGCTCGCGGTAGGTGAAGCGGGTGGTGGTGCCGCTTTCGGCCTGCACCGCCGTCAGCGCCAGCTTGTCGGGGCAGGCCGCCACGCAGGCGTCCAGCTCGTCGTTGATGGTGCGGTCGGGCCAGAAGCCCTGGGCCACGGCCTGCGCACGGCGGGCCGGGATGAGGACAGCATCGAATTCCATGGTCTTGTCTCCTGCTCTTGTGGGGGAACCGGTCCGGTCAGGCCGGGACGTTCTTGCGACCGGCGCGGGTGCGCGCGATGATGGTTTTCATGATCTGGGCCGTGCCGTCGCCGATCTGGAAGCCCAGCACGTCCCGCATGCGCTGCTCCATCGGGCCACGGTCGTAACCCCCGTGACCAAAACACAGCAGGCACTGGTGGATCACGTCGTAGGCCAGCTTGGGGCCCCACCACTTGGCCATGCCGGCCTCGGCGGAATGCGGCAGGCCCTTGTCCTTGAGCCACAGGCCCTGCAGGCAGACCAGGCGCGCGCCCTCCACTTCGGTGTCGAACTGCGCCAGCGGATGCGTCACACCCTGGAAGGCCGACAGCGGCTGGCCGAAGGCCTGGCGCTGGGTGATGTATTCCCAGGTCTCGTCCAGCGCCACACGCGCCACGGCCAGGCACTGCAGGCCGATCAGCGAGCGCGAGAAATCGAAGCCGTGCATCACCTGCACAAAGCCCTTGTTCTCCTCGCCCAGGCGGTGGCTCACCGGCACGCGCACGTTCTCGAAGAAGATGGACCCGCGGCCGATGGCGCGCTGGCCGTGGCAGTCGAAGCGGCTGGTGGTCAGGCCCGGGGTGTCCATGGGCACCAGCAGCGCGGTCACGCCGTGCGCGCCCGATTCGGGCGTGCCGGTGCGGCCGAACACCACGGTGATGTCGGCCTGGTCGGCGGCGGAGATGGAGGTCTTCTCGCCGTTGATGACGTAGTGGTCACCGTCGCGCTCGACGCGCAGGCGCAGGTTGGCCGCGTCGGACCCGCCGCGCGGTTCGGTCAGTGCGATGGCGCAGATCGCCTCGCCCTTGACGATCTTCTGCAGCCAGGGGCCGACCACGGCCGGGTCGCCGTACTTCGAGAGGATCTGGCTGTTGAGCGAGGCCAGCAGGTTCAGGTAGGAGAAGCTCAGGTCGGCGCGCGCGATCTCTTCGTGGATCACACCCGCGGCCAGGCAACCCATGCCCAGACCGCCGAAGGACTCGGGCAGCTCGGGGCAGATGAAGCCGAGTTCGCCCATCTCGCGCAGCAGGGCGCGGTCGAACTCGCGGGTCTTGTCGCGCTCCAGGAAGCCGGGCTTGACGCGCTCTTCGGCGAAACGGCGCGCCGTCTCGGCCAGCGCCTGCAGGTCTTCGTCGATGTAGGGATTCGGGTTCATCGCGGCGCTCCCTGGCTCACTTCGCAAATTTGCGGAACTCGGGCTTGCGCTTTTCCTTCAGCGCGTTCACGCCTTCGCGCGACTCCTCCGTGTCGTAGTACAGCTTGAGCGCGTACATGCCCATGCCGGCGATGCCGCTCTGGTGCGCCGTGTCGCAGTTGAAGCTGCGCTTGGCAATGGCGATGGCGGTCGGGCTGCGTTCGCAGATCGTCTCGGCCCACTCCTGCACCGTCTCGTCGAGCTTCTCGTGCGGCACACAGATGTTGGCCAGGCCCATGTCCACCGCTTCCTGGCCGGAGTAGCGCTTGTTCAGGTACCAGATTTCGCGCGCCTTCTTCTCGCCCACCACGCGGGCCAGGAAGGCTGTGCCGTAGCCCGGGTCCACCGAACCCATCTTGGGGCCGACCTGGCCGAAGATGGCTTTCTCGGAGCAGATGGTCAGGTCGCAGATCGTGCACAGCACGTTGCCGCCGCCGATGGCGAAACCCTGCACGCGGGCGATCACCGGCTTGGGCACATCGCGGATGGCCGTGTGCAGCTCTTCCATCGGAAGGCCGATGGTGCCGCGGCCGTCGTAGTTGCCGTCGTGGGCCGACTGGTCGCCCCCGGTGCAGAAGGCGCGGTCGCCGGCGCCGGCCAACACGATGCAGCCCACGTCGCGGTCGTAGCCCGCCTTGTTCAGCGCCTTGATGATCTCGTCGCAGGTGGTGCCGCGGAAGGCGTTCATCTTGTCCGGGCGGTTGATGGTGATCCAGGCCACGCCGTTGCGGACTTCGTACAGGATGTCTTCGAAATTCATGGGAGCTTCCTCGGGTGTTCGTTGAAGGTGGGGCGCGCGGTCAGCCGTGCATGGTCAGACCGCCGGAGACGGAGATGACCTGACCGGTGATGAAGCCGGCGTCGTCGCTGCCGAAGAAGGCAATCGCGCTGGCCAGGTCGTCCGGCTGGCCCAGGCGGCCCATGGGGATGGCGCTCTTGAAGGCTTCGAGCAGCTTGGCCGGGTCGCGTGCACCTTCGGCCACGCCGGCCAGCAAGGCGGTGTCGGTCGGGCCGGGGCAGACCACGTTGACGGTGATGCCCTGGCGGGCGTGCTCGCGCGCCAGGGTCTTGGACAGCGCCACCAGGCCACCCTTGCAGGCGGAGTACACCGCCTCGCCCGACGAACCGCCGCGCGCCGCGTCGGACGCCACGTTGACGATGCGGCCGGCCTTGCGCTCGGCCATGCCGGGCAGCACCGCGTGCAGCATGTGCAGCGCACCGGTCAGGTTGATGGCGATCAGCTTGTCCCATTCGGCGGGCACGGTCTTGGTGAAGGGCTTGAACACGTCCCAGCCGGCGTTGTTGACCAGCACCGCCACCGGGCCCAGTGCCGCCTCGGCGCCGGCCACCGCCGCGTCCACCGCCGCGCGGTCGGTGATGTCGCACTTGAAAGCCTGCGCCGTGCCACCCGCGGCCTTGATCTCGTCGGCCACCTTCTGCGCGGCGTCCAGGTTCATGTCGAACACCGCAACCTTGGCCCCCTCCTGCGCAAAACGGCGGCAGGTGGCCCCGCCAATGCCCCCGCCGCCACCGGTCACGATCACGGTCTTCCCACTCAGATTGCGCATGTCCTGGACTCCTTGGTTGAACTTCACCGAACCGATAACACGTCGACCCGGCGATGCATTTAAGACAATGTATTTGCCTATTTTAGGAAGTGGCACACACACCGTCAAACCGGATTCAGAACAAAAAACTAGGTGGTTTCCCTATATAAGCCCACTCAAAAGCCGGGGAAAACCCGGGTACACAGCCCATCCAACACCCACCCATATATGACAATCTATTTCCATTTAAATCCATAGAACGCACAAAAAAAGCCCTGATCGCCAAGCGACCAGGGCCCATGTCGGGGATGGAAGGGAACGCGGACCGGGTCAGCCGCCCGCAGCGATCTGCCGCAGCGCCTGCTCGAACACCTCGGCCGGCTGGCCGCCCGAGATCAGGTGGCGTTCGTTGACGATCACGGCCGGCACGGAGCTGATGCCGGCGCGGGTGAAGAACTGCTCGCGCTCGCGCACCTCGGCGGCGAACGCGTCACTGTCCAGCACCTGCTGGGCACGGTCCACGTCGAGCCCGGCCTGCAGCACACAGGCCAGCAGCACCTCGGGGTCGGCCGGGCTCTCGGCGCGGCCATGGTGCGCCTCCATCAGCGCGCGCTTGAGGGCCAGCTGCTGGCCCGGCCCGCCCTCGGCTTCGGCCCAGCACAGGAGGCGGTGCGCGTTGAAGGTGTTCCAGATGCGGCCGCGGCCGTCCTTGTTGAAGGCAAACCCCGCCGCCGCACCGCGCTCGCGGATGGTTTCGCGGATCTGCGCCTGCTGTTCCGCGGTGCTGCCGTACTTCTTCGTCAGGTGCTCGCCCACGTCCTCGCCCTCGGGCGCCATCTGCGGGTTCAGTTCGAAGGGCTGGAAGTGGAGCTCGGCCGTGATGGCCGGCGCCACCCGCTCCAGTGCGCGTTCCAGGCCGGCCAGGCCAATGGCGCACCAGGGGCAGGACACGTCGGAGACAAAGTCGATCTTGAGGGTGGTGGTCGGAGTGTTCATGGCGCCATGGTAGCCACCGCCATGCGAGACAATGCCGGCCTGCCCGCCATGCCCCTGCTCCCATCCCCATGACCGACCGCTACGCCGTCATCGGCAATCCCATCGCCCACAGCAAGTCCCCGCTGATCCACAGCCTGTTCGCGCAGGCCACCGGCCAGGACCTCGAGTACACCGCCATCGAAGGCCCGCTGGACGGATTCGCCGACGCCGTGCGCACCTTCATCGCCGCGGGCGGCCGGGGCATGAACGTCACCCTGCCCTTCAAGCTGCAGGCCTTCG
This sequence comes from uncultured Hydrogenophaga sp., assembly GCA_964550405.1. Lineage (GTDB taxonomy): Bacteria > Pseudomonadota > Gammaproteobacteria > Burkholderiales > Burkholderiaceae_C > Hydrogenophaga. The sequence goes on from CAZJZD010000017.1 coordinate 8,893, forward strand.
ACATCGCCACCGATCCCATGGAATCGGCCCGGCTGGCTGGCGCGGTCAACGCGCTCAAGTTCGACGGCGACCGCATCTGGGCGCAGAACTTCGACGGCCTGGGCCTGGTCAACGACATCCAGCGCAACCTCGGCGTGTCGCTCAAGGGCAAGCGCGTGCTGATCTGCGGCGCGGGCGGCGCCACGCGCGGCGCCATCTTGCCCATCGCACAGCAAGGCCCCGCGCTGCTGGCCGTGGCCAACCGCAGCGCCGACAAGGCGCACGAGCTCAAGGCCGACTTCGCCACCCACACCACCTTGCAGGCCGGTGGCTACGCCGACCTGGCCGGCGAGGCGTTCGACGTGGTGCTCAACGCCACCTCCACCGGCCTCTCGCAGGCCGAACTGCCGTTGCCCGCGGGCGTGTTCGCGCCCGGCGCGCTGGCCTACGAACTGGTCTACGGCAAGGGCCTCACGCCCTTCCTGAAACAGGCGCGCGCCGCCGGCGCGACACAGCTGGTGGACGGTGTGGGCATGCTGGTGGAACAGGCCGCCGAAGCCTTCGAGTGGTGGCGCGGTGTGCGGCCGGATACCAAGCCGGTCATCGAGCGCCTGACCGTTCCCCTCGTCTAAGAACATTGCCCCCACGCTCCGCCGCTGCGCGGGTCGCTGCCCCCCGCGGGGGCTGACCCGCCTTGGGGCGGCCCGGCGGCGGGTCCTTTGGTACTCATGACATGACATCTTCTTCTCGCTGGGCACAGGCCGTGCCCCTGCTGGCCGTGCTCGGCTCGGTCGTTGCGCTGGGCATCGGCACCTCGTTCGGCAAACAGCTGTTCCCGCAGGTCGGCGCACTGGGCACCACCGCGCTGCGTGTGGGCTTCTCGGCCCTGCTGCTCCTGCTCATCTGGCGCCCCTGGCGCTGGACCACCACGCGCGCCGACTTCAAGAGCCTGGTGCGCTACGGCATGGCGCTGGGCTGCATGAACCTGATGTTCTACCAGTCCATCCAGACGATTCCCTTCGGCGTCGCGGTGGCCATCGAGTTCAGCGGCCCGTTGGCCGTGGCCTTCTTCACGTCGCGCCAGCGCATCGACTACCTCTGGATCGCCTTCGCCATCGCCGGCCTGGGCCTGTTGCTGCCCCTGGGCCACGACATGGCCAGCCTGGACCCGGCGGGCGTGGGCTTCGGCCTCGGTGCTGCCGTGTTCTGGGCCGCCTACATTCTGTTCGGCAAGAAGGTCGGCCACCTGCACGCCGGCCACTCGGTCGCGCTGGGCCTGACCATGGCCGCCATCACCGTGGTGCCCTTCGGCGTGTGGCACGCCGGCAGCGCATTGCTGCAGCCTGAGATTCTGCTGGCCGGCCTGGGCGTGGCCGCGGTGTCCAGCGCCATCCCGATCTCGCTGGAGATGGTCGCCCTCAAGCGCCTCACACCCGCTGCCTTCGGCGTCATGGCCAGCATGGAACCGGCGGTGGCCGCGCTGATGGGTGTGCTGGTGCTGCACGAACACCTGACGGGTCTGCAGTGGCTGGCGATCGTGCTGGTGATGTGCGCCGCCGCCGGCAGCTCAGCGACCGCCAAGCCCGACACACACCGCGGCCCGGCGGACGAAATCGTGCAGTGAAAACCTGAGCCGGTTGCCCGGCCGGTGTTCGACAATCGCGCCATGCGCATCCTGCTCGCCGAAGACGAAACCGAACTGGGCACCTGGCTGGTCAAGGCCCTGGGTCAGAACGACTTCCAGGTCGACTGGGTGAACGACGGGCGCCTGGTGCGTCGCAGCCTCAAGGCCACCAAGTACGACGCGCTCATCCTCGACCTGGGCCTGCCCGGCCTGGGCGGACACGACGTGCTGTCCGACCTGCGCGAGGCCGACGAGCGCCTGCCGGTGCTCATCCTCACCGCGCGCGATTCGCTCATGGAACGGGTCAACTGCCTGCACGGCGGGGCCGACGACTTTCTGGCCAAGCCTTTCGACGTGGCCGAACTCGAAGCGCGGCTGGTCGCGCTGATCCGCCGTTCGCGCGGACAGGACCACCCGCGCTTTGCCTGCGGACCGCTGAGCTACGACAGTGTGGCCAAGCAGTTCCGCCTGCAGCACGAGGTGCTCAACCTCACGCCGCGCGAACACGCGGTGCTGCGCGCCCTCATCCAGCACCCCGGCGAGCCGCTGTCCAAGCGCGAGCTGCTGGAACGCGTGTTCTCCGACGAGCAGGACGTGAGTCCCGAGGCGATTGAGGTCTTGATCCACCGCCTGCGCAAGCGGCTGGAGGCCTCGCCGGTGCGCATCGCCACCCTGCGCGGCCTGGGCTACCAGCTCGAAAGCACACCGTGACCGTCCTTGACTGGGCCCGCGCCAGCGTGCGCCGCTCCCTGCTGGTGCTGCTGCTGCCGGGCCTGGGCGTGGTGATCGCAGGCGAGCTCTGGCTGGGCTGGCGTACCGCCAGCGACGCGGCCGATGCGGCCTACGACCGATCCCTGCTCGGCGCGGTCAAGTCCATCGACTCCAGCATCTCCACCGCCAGCGGCGGCATCGGTGTGGAGCTGCCCTACCGCATGCTCGAGTTCTTCGAGCTGACCGCGCAGGGCCAGGTGTTCTACCGCGTGGCCACCGAGGACGGCCTGGTCGAGATCGGCAGCGCCGACCTGCCCGCCCCACCCCGGCCGCTGAAAACTGGCCAGCCGCAGTTCCACGAAGGCGACTACCTCGGTCAGGCGGTGCGCGTGGGCAGTTACGCACGCGAGCTGAACCCGCCGCTGGCCGGGCATGCCGGGCCGCAGCGCGTGGTGATCCAGGTGGCCGAGACCCTGGAAGCCCGCAACGACTTCCGGCGTGCGCTGGTGCTGCAGTCGCTGGCGCGCGACATCCTGCTGATGCTGGCCGCCACCGGCCTGCTGGCGCTGGCCATCGCCTGGGCCATGCGACCGCTGGACCGCTTGCGACAAGAAGTGGACGCGCGCGCCCCGAAGGACCTGACCCCCGTGGACGACACCGGTGCACCCGCCGAGGTGCGGCCGCTGGTGCAGGCCATCAACCACCACATCGAACGTCACCGCGAGCAGACCGAGGCGCGCCGCCGCTTCGTCGACGACGCCTCGCACCAGCTGCGCACGCCGCTGACCACGCTGGCCACCCAGGTGGCCTACGCACAGCGAGAAGCCGACCCGGCCGCACAACGCCAGGTGCTGGAGACCATCCGCGAACAGCTGGACGAGACCATCCGCCAGACCAACCAGATGCTCTCGCTGGCCCGCGCCGACAGCGCGCCGCCACAGCGCCAGCCCTTCGATGCCGTGGCGCTGGCCGAAACCATGGTGCGCCAGTGGTGGGCACTGGCGCGTGAACAAGGGGTGGACCTGGGCCTGGACGCCCCCGACGGCCCGCTGCCCTTGCAGGGCGAGCCGGACCTGCTGCGCGAAGCCCTGGCCAACCTGCTGCACAACGCCGTCCGCCATGGTGGCGCGGGCTGCCACGTCACGCTGGTGGTGCGCGGCGAAGCGGATGGCGCGGTGCAGCTGGCCGTGGTGGACGACGGCCCGGGCCTGCCGCCCGAAGAGCTGGCGCGGGCCGGCGAACGTTTCTTCCGTGGCCGCGGCGGCGCCCTGCCCGGCTCCGGTCTGGGCCTGGCCATTGTGCGCACCGTGGCCCAGCGGCACGGCGGCACGATGCACGTGAGCGCCGGACCGGACGGTCGTGGGCTGGCCGTGAGCCTGCAACTACCCGCCGCATGGACCATCGGCCAAACCCCGGGTTAACCCGTATTTTTTGTGCGATTTTCTGAAAGCGCGTTGAAAGTGCCCGATTTCTACAGTGCCCTCATCGCAGCGACGGTGCTGCGAGGCTTCCACCCCTTCGAGGAGACACTTTCATGAACGTCGCTTTCAAGCTCGCTGCCGCCGCCGTGGCGGCCTCTGCCCTGACCGCCTTCGCCAACCCGCTGGACAAGACCGAGTGCATCGCCCCGGCCAAACCCGGTGGCGGTTTCGACCTGACCTGCAAGCTGGTGCAGAGCGCGCTGCAGGACGGCAAGTTCATCGCCGACCCGATGCGTGTGACCTACATGCCCGGCGGCATCGGTGCCGTGGCCTACAACACCGTCATCGCCCAGAAGCCCGACGCGGCCAACGCCATCGTCGCCTTCTCCGGCGGCTCGCTGCTGAACCTGGCCCAGGGCAAATTCGGCCGCTACACCGAGAACGACGTGCGCTGGCTCGCCGCCATCGGCACCGACTACGGCGCGGTGGTGGTGGCCGAGAACTCGCCCTACAAGACCCTCAAGGACGTGATGGCCGCCATGAAGGCCGACCCGACCAAGGTGGTGCTGGGCGCCGGCGGTACCGTGGGCAGCCAGGACTGGATGAAGGCCGCCCTCGTGGCCCGCGCCGGTGGCGTCAACCCCAAGACCATGCGTTACGTGGCCTTTGAAGGCGGCGGCGAGGCGCTGACCGCGCTGCAGGGCGGCCACATCCACGTCTTCACCGGCGACGCTGCCGAAGCCGGCCAGCAGATCAAGGCGGGCGCCAAGGTGCGCATCCTGGCGGTGATGAACGACAAGCGCCTGCCCGGCGACATGGCCAACATCCCCACCGCGACCGAACAGGGCTTCGACGTGGACTGGCCCATCGTGCGCGGCTTCTACGTGGGCCCCAAGGTCAGCGACGCCGACTACAAGGTATGGGTCGACACCTTCAACAAGCTGCTGGCCACGCCCGCCTACGACAAGCTGCGCAACGAACGCGGCCTGTTCCCCATGGCCCTGACCGGCGCGCCGCTGGACGCCTACGTCAAGAAGCAGGTGGCCGGCTACCGCAAGCTGGCCGAAGAGTTCGGCCTGAACGTCGTCCCGGCCAAGTGACGCCCGCAGGGCCTGCCAAGGCCCCGCCCCTTTCCCCACGGAGTCCCCCATGAGTGACCGCGTCCTCGGCGCGGTGTGTGTTGTCGCGTCCGCCGCCATGGCCTGGGCTGCGCAAGACTACGCCGCCGCCATCTCTTACGAACCCGTCGGCCCGCGCGCGTTTCCGCTGCTGCTGGCCAGTGGCCTGGGTCTCTCGGGCCTGTGGCTGGTGCTCAAACCCAGTGCCGGCGCCGAGGCCTTCCGCGGCGTGCCCTGGGGCCCGACCGCCCTGTGCGCGGCCGCCGTGCTGGTGTACGCGCTGCTGTTCCAGTGGCTGGGCTTTCCGCTGGCCACCGCGCTGATGGCGGTGCCCGTGGGCATGGCCTTCGGCGGCAGCTGGAAACAGTCGCTCATCGGCGGCGCCGCGCTGGGCGGGTTGCTCTACCTGCTGTTCGACAAGGTGCTGGACGTGGTGCTGCCCGCCGGCCCGCTGGCCACCCTGCTCGGAGGAAGCTGACATGGACATCCTGCAACACCTGGTGGCGGGCTTCGGCGTCGCGCTCAGCCCCACCAACCTGCTGATCGCCGCGGTCGGCTGCTTCATCGGCACCGTCGTCGGCCTGCTGCCCGGCCTGGGCCCCATCAACGGCGTGGCCATCCTGATGCCGCTGGCCTTTGCCATGAAGCTGCCGCCCGAGACCTCGCTGATCCTGCTGGCCGCGGTCTACATCGGCTGCGAATACGGCGGCCGCATCTCGTCCATCCTGCTCAACGTGCCGGGTGACGCGGGCGCCATCATGACCGCGCTCGACGGCTACCCCATGGCGCGCCAGGGCCTGGGCGGCGTGGCGCTGTCCATCTCGGCCTGGAGCTCCTTCGTGGGTTCCCTCATCGCCACCATTGGCATCGTGCTGTTCGCGCCGCTGCTGGCCAGCTGGGCGCTGTCCTTCGGGCCGGCCGAGTACTTCGCGCTCATGTGCTTCGCGTTCGCCTGCATCGCCGGCCTGATGGGCGACGCACCGGTGAAAGCCGGTCTGGCCGCCCTCATCGGCCTGTCCATGTCCTGCGTCGGACTGGATTCGAACTCGGGCGTCTACCGCTTCACCGGCGGCGACATCCACCTGTCCGACGGCATCCAGTTCGTGGTGGTCGTCATCGGCGTGTTTTCCATCAGCGAGCTGCTGCTGATGCTGCAGGAGCACCACAGCAGCACCGGCCTGGTGACGCAGACCGGCCGCATGCTGTTCAACCTCAAGGAACTGGCCCACACCTGGTGGGGCACCGTGCGCTCCAGCGTGGTGGGTTTCGTGGTCGGCGTGCTGCCGGGGGCCGGGGCCACCATCGCCAGCGCCATGACCTACTCGATGGAAAAGCGCCTGACCGACACCGAAGGCAGCTTCGGCAAGGGCGACATCCGCGGCGTGGCCGCACCCGAAGCGGCCAACAACTCGGCCGCCACCGGCTCCTTCGTGCCCATGCTCACGCTGGGCGTGCCCGGCTCGGGCACAACGGCGGTGATGGTGGGCGCGCTCTCGCTCTACAACATCACCCCCGGCCCGGCGCTGTTCACCCAGCAGCCCGATCTGGTGTGGGGCCTCATCGCCTCGCTGTTTCTCGCCAACGTCATCCTGCTGGTGATGAACATCCCCCTGGTGGGTGTGTTCACCAAGGTGCTGAGCGTGCCCAACTGGCTGCTGGTGCCCGGTATCGTGGCCGTCAGCAGCGTGGGCGTGTACGCGGTGCACGCCACCACCTTCGACCTGGTGCTGATGACCGCGCTGGGCTTTGCCGCCTACCTGCTGCGCAAGCAGGGCGTGCCCATGGCGCCACTGATCCTGGGCTTCGTGCTGGGCGACATGATGGAACAGAACCTGCGCCGCGCCCTGTCCATCAGCAACGGCGAAGCGGGCATCCTGTTCGGCAGCCCCATCACCATCGGCCTGTGGACCGCGGCCGTGCTGATGCTGGTGGTGCCGCTGGGACTGCGCCTGCTGGCGGGGCGCAGGCAGGTCGCTGCCGCCGCTTCATGACCGGCGCTGGCCGCTCTGCAGGAACGGGAACTCCAGGTGGCGGTACACCGCCGCCGACACCACCAGCGTGAACGTCCCCATGCAGGCGATCAGCACCCAGAAGCCCGCGATGCCGGGCCCACCCAGGGCCCGGTAGAGGCCCAGCCCGCGCGGCTCCAGCAGAAACAGGAACACGCCGTGAAAGACGTAGACGCTGTAGCTGGCCAGCCCCATCACCATCAGCCCGCGGTGGCGCAGCAGGCGACTGCCCACCTTGCGCGCCACGATCAGGAAAAAGATGCCCCACAGGGGCACCAGCCGCAGCGACGAGAACCTCGGATCGGAGTTCAGCAACAGCAGCAGCACGCACACCGTCAGCAGGACAGCGGCCTGGCGGTTTCCGATGCGGTCGATCACCTGGCGGGAAGCGGGACGGTGCATCAGATACGCGGTCAGCATGCCCGGCGCAAAACCGATCAGCAGGAACTTGTTGAACTCGACCAGCCCATCCCGGGCCCACACATGGAGCGACGCCACACCCAGCAGCTTGAGGGCGACAAAGCTGACCGCCAACAGCAGCAACAGCAGCAGGGTCCGGCCGCCGCGAGCGAACGGCAACAGCAGCGGCAGCAGCAGGTAGAACAACACCTCGTGCCGGAGTGACCAGGCCACATCCGCGTTGATCAGGCGGGTTCTCTCGTAGGCATTGATGTCAGGGAAATGTCCCAGCGGCACGCCGAATGTGAGCCACTGCAGCACGCTGGTGATCCATTCCCGGGGCGTGGTGCGCAGCGCGCCGCCCGCATCCAGCATGACGATGGTGAGCAGGACCCCACAGAACAGCCAGAACGCGGGCGCGATGCGCATGAGCCGCCGGCGATAGAAATCGGCCACCGGGAGCGCCGCCCCGCCCCGCCGCAGAAAGGCACCCCAGAACAGGTAGCCGGTCAGGAAAAAGAACATGGAGACGGACGCCCCACCGATCAGCACCAGGACGTGCGAAGCCGGCGCGCGCTCGTACCAGCCACCATGGTTCAGGCTCTCCCAGGTGTAGGCCGCGTGGTGGATGAACACGCCAAACGCCAGCACCCCCCGGAGCCCTTCCAGATGGCTCTCATAACCCGGGTCCGCCCGCTTCGCATCGATCAGCTCATGGAAGAAGCGGTTGTGCCATGCAATGCCCAGCCCCGCCAACGCGAAAACCCCCAGCAGGACCAGGTAGACCAGGATGTTGATGTCCAGCAGACCGTGCAGCATGGGGTGGACTCCGGTGGTCAAAGGTCATCGGACAGGTCTGACGCCGGGGTGTGGCCTCAGGCCTCAGGGTTCACGGGACGCGTCATCGGCTTCATCGCGCCGGGCCTTCCGGTAGGCGGGCAGTTCCCCGAGCCGCATGCCTTCCGGCGCGTGGCGGAGCTTGCCGTGGCCGACACGCTGGGCGCGGTAGATGCCGCTGTGGCCGGAGAACAGGTAACTCACCGCGCAGGCGATGGCCGCATAGACGCCGATCTCGGCGCCGAACAGCTCCATCGCCATCAGGGTGGAGGCGATCGGGGTGTTGGCGGCGCCGGCAAAGACCGCGACGAAGCCGATGCCGGCCAGCAGGGCCACCGGCATGTCCAGCAGCGGCGCCAGGGCATTGCCCAGGGTGGCGCCGATGAAGAACAGCGGCGTGACTTCCCCCCCCTTGAAACCGGTGCCCAGCGACGCGATCGTGAAGGCCATCTTGCCGGCGAAGTCGTAGGGGGCCAGGGGTTGTTGAAACGCCTCGACGATGGTCGGAATGCCCAGGCCGAGGTAGCGGTCCGCGCCCAGGAACCAAGCGGCGGCGGCCACCACCACGCCACCCAGGAAGGGCCGCAGCGGCGCATAACGGACATGCTGCCGGACCCAGGCGCCGAGCGCGTGGGTGGCATCGGCAAACACCTTGCCCGTGAGGCCGAAGATCGCCCCCGCGATCACCATCACGGCCAGCGGCCAGGCCGCGATGGCCGGAATCGACGGGATGGCGTAGTGGGTGTGATGCACACCCCACAGCAGTCCGACCTGGTCCGCCACGATGGCGGCGACCACACACGGGAACAGCGCGTCCGAGCGCAGGCGACCGATGGCCAGCACCTCCAGACCAAACACCGCACCCGCCAGCGGCGTGCCGAAGACCGACGCAAACCCCGCGCTGATGCCGGCCATCAGGATGATGCGTCGGTCCTCCGGCTTCAACCGGAACACCCGGGTGATCTGGTCGGCCAGTGCCCCCCCCATCTGGACGGCGGTGCCTTCACGCCCGACGGAGGCGCCGAACAGGTGGGAGATCACGGTGCCCCCCAGCACCAGCGGCGCCATGCGCAGCGGGATCACCTTCCGGGGGTCGTGAATCTCGTCGATCAGCAGGTTGTTGCCCGCCTCCACCTGCTGACCGAAGCGCAGGTACAGCCAGCCCACGAAGAAGCCCGCCAGCGGGAGCAGGCCGATCAGCCAGCGGTGCTCGATGCGGGTGCTGGTCGCCCATTCCAGCGCGAACAGGAAGAAAGCGGATGCGGAGCCAGCCAACACCGCCACCGCACCGGCCAGCAACAACCACTTGCCCAGGTAGGGCAGCAGTTCAAGAAGTTCGGGGTAGCGGTCAGCTTTCATGCGCGTCCTGTGGTCAGTCTGGCGGAGGCACAAACCCGGACGTGCGGCACTGCGTGGACGATCACCTACACCACCCCACGCCGGGAATGTCTGTAGGCATCATCAGCCCTTGCGGGCGGTTCAGGGAGGCATGCCATCTCCGACGGCGCATGTTAGCAGCCCCCGCCGCCGGGTTTGAGCGGGCCGGCCGCGTCAGGTCGGGGCGCGGCTGCGCACCGGCTGCCCGTCCTTCATCCCGCTGCCCGGATACAGCACCACCGCCTCCCCCGCCTTCAGCCCATCCTTCACCCAGGCGCTGTCGGCGTTGCGGTCGCTGAAGGTCACGGTCCTCGCGCGGGCCTTGCCGGCTTCCACCACGAAGACCTGCCAGCCTTCGCCCCGGCGCACCAGCGCGGCCGAAGGCACGAGCAGCGCGCCGTCCTGCGCGGACACGGTGATGCGCGCGTCGACGCGGAAACCGTCGCCGAGTTTCTGCAGTGTTTCGGGCGGCGCCTGGAGCGTGACCGTGACGTTGACGCGCTGTTCTTCAATGCCCAGGGCCGAGGTCTTGGTGAACGCCACCGGGTCCACACGCGCGACCTGGCCGGCCAGCGGCGGCTGGTTGCGGCCGGTGGACAGTTGCACCGCGGCACCGGCGGCGATGCGCGGCGCGTCGCCGGAAAGCACGTCGATCACGGCTTCCATCGCGCCGGTGTCGCCGATCTCCAGCAACGGCGCGCCGGCCTGTACGGGTTCGCTGCTGTCCTTGTGCAGCTTGAGCACGCGGCCGTTGACCGGGCTCTTCAGCGACCACAGGCCTTGCGCGGCGCCGGACGGCTCGGCGCGGCCCAGCGCGGCACGGGCTTCGCTGGCGGCGTGGCCGGCGGCGGTCTGTTCGGCCTGCGCGGCTTTCAGGGCCTGGGCCGCGGCCTCGCGTGCCAGGCGGCTCTGGTCGCGGGCGGAGGGAGCGATGAAGTTGTCCTTGGCGAGTTGCGCGGAGCGTTCGGCGTCGAGCGTGGCCTGGGCCAGCGCGGCCTGGGCGCGCTGCACGTTGGCGCGGGCGGCGGCCACGGCGGCGTCGGCGCTGCCCACGCGCTGCTGCAGGATTTCACGCGTGCGCGCGTCGATCATGCCGGGCGCGGCCGGTGCGAGCACCGCCACCACATCGCCTGCCTTCACCACGTCGCCCACCTTGAGGGTCGGCCGCTGCAGCTGCGCGGCGGTGGGCGCGGTGACCAGGTAGCGCTGCCGCAGGCGCAGCTGGCCGTCTTCCTCGATCACCTGCTCGAAACGGCCCTCGGCCACCGGGGCCGTCTCCACGTCGATGGGGCGTGGCCGATACGCCGCCCACACCAGCACCGCCACCACGGCCAGCGCCGTGGCCCCCACGCCCCAGCGGCGGGCGGGCGTCCATTTGGTCTTCTGAGTCATTCGCGCACCTTCAATACAGACACCAGGTCCAGCCGGTCGATCTGCCGGCGCACCAGCAAGGCGCTGGCCACCCCGGCGGCCAACACGATCAGGGCCGCCGACGCGTAGGTCGACGGTTCGATCACCACCGGAAAATCGATCGCATCGCTGGCCATCATCGCCATCATGGCGCTGGCCAGCCCGTAGCCGAGCCCTGCCCCGATGGGCAGCGCAACCAGCAGTTCGGCGCCCAGCTCGGCCAGCAGCAGCACCGACACTTCGGCCCGCGTCATGCCCAGCACGCGCAGGCTCGCCAGTTCCCAGGCGCGTTCCGACAGCGAGATGCGCGCGGCGTTGTAGATGATGCCCACCGCCATGGCGACGGCGAAGACGGTGAGGATGCCGCTGAAGATGCCCATGTTCTTCTGCGTGCGCTGGTCGAAGGCTTCGTAGGAGCCGGCCTTGTCGAACACCGAGGCGATGGTCGGCGCGCCCTTCACCGCGGTCCAGAACGCGGTCATGGCGGCGGGGTCCACCTGCAGCGCGGCGTCGGCCACGCCGTCGCCATCGCCGGCCAGCCGGTTCATGGCGTCGAGGTTCATGAACAGCAGCTTGCCGAACATGGTGTGCACGATGTCGACCACCTCGACCTGCACCTGCCGCCGGTTCCAGAGCCGGAAGTCCAGCGTGATGCGGTCACCCACGCGCGCGCCCAGCGATTCGGCCAGCAGAGCCGAGAGCACCACACCGTGTGGCGGCATGGCGACCGCGCCGCGCGTCTCGTCGACCACGCGCAGCAGTTGCGCGTCGCCCCGGTAGCCGCTGAGCGCGGTGTCTTCGCTGCGCCCGCGCAGGCTGACCTTGACCGGCTCGGTGCGGTAGGGCTCGGCGTCGATCACGCCGGGCAGGCGCTGGAGGTCCTGCACCACGGTGGGCGGCACCGGGCGGCGGAAGTTGACCAGCACATCGCCCTGCTGCACCTGGCGGAACTGCACGTCGGCGATGTGGGCGATGGCGTCGAGCCAGAAGGCGCCCGAGATCTGCAGCGCCACCGCCAGCGCGATGCCGGTGACGGTGAAGGCCGCGCGCAACGGCCGGCGCTCGACCTGGCGCACCACCATGCGGGCCCCGGTGGACAGGAAACGCCCCAGACCCAGGCGCTCGACCAGGGTCTTCGAATACCGCGGCGGCGCAGGCGGCTGCATGGCCTGCGCCGGGCGCAGCCGCACCACGGAGCGGATGGCGGTCCAGGTGCCGGCGGTGGCGGCCAGCGCGGCGATCAGCGCCGAGGCCAGCAGCAGCCAGGGGCTCATCACATATTCGAGCCCGTTGAAGCGGAACACCTCGTCGTAGAGGCTGAGCATGCCGCGGCCGATGAACTCGCTCAGCGCCAGCCCGGCGACCACGCCCAGCCCGGCGATCACCAGCGCGAGCTGGGTGTAGTGCCCCGCGATGGCGCCGTCGGTGTAGCCCAGGGCCTTGAGCGCGGCGATCTGGCTGCGCTGCGTGGCGACCTGGCGGCTGAGCACCACGTTGAGGATGAACATCGCGACCGCGAGGAAGATCGCCGGCAGCACCGTGCCCATGACCTTGAGCGAGGCCAGTTCGTCGCTGACGATCTTGGCCGAGAGCTGGCCGTCGCGGCCGACGGCGCCGACGCTGCCGTAGTCGGCCAGCAGGCGGTCGACCTGCGCGCGCACCGGCAGCTCGGGCGCACCGGGCAGCAGGCGCAGCGAAGCCTGGTTGAAGGCGCCCTCCATGTCGAACTGCTCGGTCAGGCGCCGGCCGTCGATCCACCAGACCCCGAAGGCCGTGTCGTCGGGCGCACCGCCCTGCGAGGCGAACACGTATTCGGGCGTGACGGCGGTGCCCACCAGGTGGATGCGCTCGCGCCGGCCGTTGAGGATGGCGTGTACCACGTCGCCGGGTTTCAGGCTGCGCGCCGCGGCGAAGCGATCGCTGACCAGGGCTTCGAGGGCGGTGCCGCGCTCGGGCCAGCGCCCCTGTTTGAGCGTGAGCGCGTTCAGGCCCTGCCGGCCAGCGTGCGCGGCCGAGAGGTCGAGCGCGATGAAGCGCCCGGTGACGGGCGGGATGACACCGGGCAGATCGACCTGCGCGTCGAACAGCACGTCGAGCTTGACGTCGGCCACGCCGTGGATCGCCGCGAGGCGCTCGCGCAGGTGCACCGGCGCGCGCTTGACGCCGACAAACACGTCGGCGAGGCGGTTGTCGGCGTAGAAGGCGTCGCGCGACCCCTTGAGCGATTCGTGCACCGCGAACATGCCGACGAAGCCCGAGACGCCGATGGCCACCACCATGGCAATCGTCAGCACCTGCGCGCGCAGCCGCGTGAGATCGCGCCAGAGCTTCGTGTGCAGGGTGGACATCTTCTGGGGCTCACCAGCTCAGCGAAGACGCCGGCTGCTTGTGGGCGTTGGGACGGTTGTCGACGATGCGGCCGTCGGCCAGGCGCAGCACGCGGTCGGCCATGTCGGCGATCGGCGCGTTGTGGGTGATCACCACCGTGGTCGTGCCCAGCTCGCGGTTCACGCGCTCGATGGCCTGCAGCACCATGACGCCAGTGGCGCAATCCAGCGCCCCGGTGGGCTCGTCGCACAGCAGCACGGCCGGGCGCTTGGCGATGGCGCGCGCAATCGCCACCCGTTGCTGTTCGCCACCCGATAGCTGCGACACGAAGTGGTGCCGCCGTTCGGCCAGCCCGACCAGCGCCAGCGCCTCGCCGGGGTCCATCGGGTCCTCGGCCAGCTCGGTCACCAGGGCCACGTTCTCTTCGGCGGTCAGGCTGGGGATGAGGTTGTAGAACTGGAACACGAAGCCCACGTGCTCGCGCCGGTAGCGCGTCAGCTCGGCGTCGCCCGCACCGATGAGTTCGTGCACCTGGCCTTCGTGCGTCCACTGGGCCGATCCACTGGTGGCCGTGTCCAGCCCGCCGAGGATGTTGAGCAGCGTGGACTTGCCGCTGCCCGAAGCACCGAGCAGCACCACGAACTCGCCGCGCACGATGTCCAGGTCCACCCCGCGCAGCGCGTGCACGGCCGTGTCGCCCTCGCCATAGGTTTTGGTCAGGGCGCGGGCGGTGAAAACGGCACTGGAGACGGCGTTGTTCATGCTTTCATCTTCGCGCAGAACCGGGGCGACACCGTGACTTGGCTCAAATGCACTCAAGAACCGCGTTCGGGCAAAAGCGCCGCCCGTGCCGCCGCGACGATCTGGCGCGTCAGCCCGTCGAGCAGGCCCGACGCTGCGCGCGCGGTCTGCCAGTACAGCGGCACGTCCAGCGGGGTGTCGGGCACCAGTTCCACCAGGCGGCCGTCGGTCAGGTGATCGGCCACCATCTCCTGCGGGAACATGCCCCAGCCCATGCCGGCCAGCGCGGCCGTGACGAAAGCCTGGGGCGATGGCAGGGTATGGCGCGGCAGCTCCACGTGCCGATGGCACAGGCGGCGTACCCACGTGGCCTGCAGCTCGTCCTTGGTGTTGAACAGCAGGCTGGGCGCCTGCGCCAGGCTGCCCGCCCCCACCCCCTGCGCCAGGTACCGGGCCACGTACGCCGGGCTGGCGGCGGCCAGGTAGCGCATCACGCCCAGCGGGCGGCTGTTGCAGCCGGTGGCGGGACGGGCGGCGCTGGTCACGGCCGCCACCACCGCGCCGGTGCGCAGCCATTCGGCGGTGTGGTCCTGGTCGTCCACGCTCAGTTCGACCAGCACCGGCGCGTCGGCCGCGAAGGCCGCCAGCGCGGGCGCGAACCACGTGGCCAGGCTGTCGGCGTTGACGGCCACCGGCAGCGGCACCCGGGTCGGGCCGTCGGCCACCAGGACTGGCAGGGTGTCGGTGAGCTCCTGCTCCAGCAGGCGCACGCGGTCCATGTGCTGGCACATGCGCCGGCCGGTGTCGGTGGGTTTGCAGGGCTGGCCGCGCACCACCAGCGCACACCCCACCCGCTCCTCCAGCAGGCGCACGCGCTGCGAGACCGCCGACGGCGTGACATGCAGCGCGCGGGCCGCGCGGTCGAAGCTGCCCTCACGCACCACGGCGGCGAGGGCATTGAGGGCGGCGTAGTCCAGCATGTATGTAGTTTTCCTAAGTTTCATTAAGTGAAGATAGTTTGCCTTCACACCGAACCGTGAGCAAGATGGCGCCCATGACCGCTCCTTCTCTCGCCCAGGCGCTGCCTGTTTTCGCGCAGGGCCTGCTGCTCTGCTTCGGCCTGATCGTTGCCATCGGCGCTCAGAACGCCTTCATCCTGCGCCAGGGTCTGCGGCGCGAGCACGTGGCCCCGGTGGTGCTGTTCTGCGCCGTGGTCGATGCGCTGCTCATCAGCGCCGGGGTGCTGGGCATGGCGCAGGCGCTGGGCGAAAGCCCGACGCTGGCCCGGCTGCTGGCCCTGGCGGGCGCGGCCTTCCTCGTCTGGTACGGCTGGGCAGCGCTGCGGCGGGTGGCACACGCCAGCCAGCTGCAGGCGACCGAAGGTGGTGCGGGACTGAGCCGCGGGGCCGTGCTGGCCCAGGCCGCGGCGTTCACCTTCCTCAACCCACATGTCTACCTGGACACGGTGATGCTGATGGGCAGCATCGGCGCCCAGCAGCCGGCGGGCCTGCGCGGCTGGTTCGTGGCGGGCTCCAGCACCGCCAGCCTGGTGTGGTTCTGCAGCCTGGGCTTTGGCGCACGCTGGCTGGCGCCGCTGTTCCGCAAGCCCCGCGCCTGGCAGGTGCTGGACGCCCTGATCGGCCTGACCATGTGGGTGATGGCGGCCCTGCTGCTGCGGCACGCGTTAACCTGACGCACCTGCCCGCCACCGATCGCCCGCCATGTACCTGCCCCCCGCGTTCGAAGAAACACGTCCCGACGCCCTGCGCGCCCTGATCGCCGCCCACCCGCTGGGCGCACTGGTGACCCACGGCGCCGGCGGTCTGGATGCCAACCACATCCCGTTTGAACTCGATGCCACCACAGGTCCGCACGGGCTGCTGCGCGCCCACGTCGCCCGCGCCAACCCGGTGTGGCAACAGGCCGGCAACACCGAGGTGCTGGTGATCTTCCAGGCCGCCGACGGCTATATCTCGCCCAACTGGTACCCCAGCAAGCCCGAACACCACCGCCACGTGCCCACCTGGAACTACGCGGTGGTGCACGCGCACGGCGTGCTGCGGATCCGCGACGACGAGCGCTTCGTGCGCGGGCTGGTGGCGCGGCTGACGCGCGAGCACGAGGCGCGCTCGCAGCAGCCCCGGCCCTGGAAGATGGGCGACGCGCCAAGCGACTACATCGACGGCCTGCTCCAGGTCATCGTCGGCATCGAGGTCGAGATCACCCGCCTGGTGGGCAAGGCCAAGCTGGGCCAGAACCGCGAAACGCGCGACCGTCTCGGCGCCGCCGACGGCCTGGCCGCGCTGGGCCAGACCGACCTGGCCCAGGCCATGCGCAAGGCCGGGACCCCCTGAGAAAACGCGGTCCGTCGTCCTCCAGACGACAGGCCACAGACCAGCGAGCCCCCACAATCGGTTCGGTGAAAACCCGCCACTTTGCCCAGCTCGTGGGCCTGTCCGCCCTGTGGGGCGCCTCTTTCCTGTTCCTGCGCATCGCCAGTCCGTTGCTGGGGCCGACGGTTCTGGCAGCCGGCCGCGTGCTGCTGGCCACGGCCACACTGGCGGTGGTGATGGCGGCGCTGCGCGAACCCTGGCCCTGGCGCCACTGGCGCGAGCTGTCGCTGTTGGGCCTGCTGGCGCTGTCAGCCCCCTTCCTGCTGTACGCCTGGGCCGCGCTGCGCCTGCCGGCCGGCTACAGCGCCCTGCTCAACACCACCGTGGTGCTGTTCGGCACACTGGCCTCGGCCTGGCACGGGCAGGACACGCTCAGTGCCCGCAAGCTGGCCGGCTGCGCCATCGGCTTCGTGGGCGTGGCGCTGATCCTGCAACTGGGTCCGGTGCCGGTCAACGCGCACACGCTGGCGGCGGCCCTGGCCTGCATCGCGGCTGCGGCCTGCTACGGCGTGTCCACACCGCTGATGAAAAAAGCCACCGAACGCATGCAGCCGCTGGCCATTGCCACCGGCATCAGCGCGGCCGCTTTCGTGATGCTGCTGCCCGCCGGGCTGTGGGGGCTGCCGCAGGCGCAGTTCACGCCGACGGCCATGGGGGCCTTGCTGGTCATGGGCGTGTTCACCTCGGGCCTGGCCTACTGGCTGAACCTGCGCATCATCCGGCACGTCTCGCCGGTGGCCGCCACCAGCCCGGCCTTTCTGATCCCGGTGTTCGGCGTGACCTGGGGCCATCTCTTTCTGGGCGAGTCACTGTCACCGGGCATCTTTGCCGGGGGTGCGCTGGTGCTGCTGGCCACCGCGCTGGTGACCGGCTTCAACCCGCTGCGCAGCCGCCTGCCCGTCGAACCCGCGCCCTGAGCGCGGGCGGTCGCCGCGCAGCGGGGTTTATGCTTGCGGGCATTTCCGCCCTTACTCCGGCAGCCATGAAAAAGATCTTCATCCTCAACGGACCCAACCTCAACCTGCTGGGCACGCGCGAACCCGCACAGTACGGCTACACGACGCTGGCCGATGTGGAGGCTTTCTGCCAGGCCCATGGCGAGAGGATCGGCTACGCGGTGGAGTGCTTCCAGAGCAACTGGGAAGGCGCGCTGATCGACAAGATCCACGAGATCGGCCGCCTCTACAGGGCCGGCGAGGTGCTGGGCGTGGTGTTCAACCCCGGGGCGCTCACCCACACCTCCATTGCGCTGCACGACGCCATCAAGGGCGTGGAGCCGCTGCCGGTGATCGAATGCCACATCTCCAACGTGCATGCGCGTGAGGCCTTCCGCCACCACTCCTGGATCTCACCTGCGGCGGCCGGCATCGTGGTCGGCTTCGGTGTCGATGGCTACCTGGTGGCCATGGACGGCCTGGTGCGCAAATTCGTCAACTCGGCGGCCACCCGGGCTGCCTGACCTGCCACCGGTCGGCGGCGCCTGCAGCCGACCGCCACGCCGCCGATATGGCATGCGACAGCCGGTGGATCGCCCGGCGCATCGGAGTACGCATGTCCCTCACCGCCCTGCCCCACACCTCGGCCACCGCCATCGGCCTGAGCGGCCTGCGCGCTGCACAGACGCGGCTGGACACGGCCGCGCACAACCTGGCCAACGCCCAGACGCCCGGCTTCAAACGGCAGGTGGTGCAGCAGACCGCCGTGCCCGATGCGGGCGGCGTGCAGGCGCAGGTGCTGCGTGAAGACGTGGAACAGGCTGGTTCGCTGGACCACCTGGCCGAAGACCTGATCGGGCAGCGCCAGGCGTTCTACAGCTTCGCCGCCAACCTCAAGACCATCGAGACCGAAGACCGGATGCTGGGCAGCCTGCTGGACATCCAGGCCCGGTGAGGCGCGCCCGGGAGCGCCTCACTCCTGCAGATGGGCAGGAAAGTCGTAGGCGTCGTCCACCGCCCGGCCGGCCATGTAGGGCAGGATGCGGGCAATGAACGTCTCGCCCATCCAGCGGCGCACGGCCGGGTCCTTCAGGTGCGGGCCGCCGTCGATGGTCAGGGCGCAGAAGCGGCCGATGCCATCGTCCAGCGTCAACCCGGCCGGCAACGGTGGTGGCGAAACCATGCCCCCGTCGGGCTGGATGCTCAGCTCCATCTTCCAGGCCATCATGAAGCGCAGGAAATAGCCAACGGTTCCCTTGCGCCAGACCTCGGCGATGTAGACGTTCCAGGAACCGCAGTCTTCGGTGACGAAGCCCCACTCGAACCCGTGAACCGCTTCGGGCTCGTGATCGGCGACGCCGATCTCATGGGCATCTTCTCGGGCCATGAACTCGGCGTACAGCGGGCCGGGGCCCGTGGGTCGTGCGTCGATGAAGCGCTGCACCGCCTCCACATCGAAACCGAACAGCGGGTCGGGGTCTGACATGGGCCGCTTGGCACGCTTGATCAGCCGGTCGGCCGCGTCCACGCTTTTCTGCGCCTGGATGCACTGGTCCATGAAGGTCTTGCGTCCTTCGGGCGTGGCGAGTTCGCGCAGGGTGTTGTCAAAAGCCCGGTCGTCCTTGAGATGACCTTCTTCACGGAAGCGCAGCACGATGTCCAGCATCGCGCTGCGGGTGATGTGTTCCAGCGCGTAGGCGATGTCGCCGCCCTCGAAGTCGGACATCGAACGCTGGATCCAGGCCATGGTTTCCTGCGGCGGCAGGCCCGGCGGCGCCTTGGGCAGGTCGTTGAACAGGGCCCTGAGGGCCTTCACCGTGTCCAGATCGCTGGCCATGAGGTCTCCGTGAGAGAAAGGGTCGTACGCATTGTGCCGCGTCGGCCACGCCGGCGCGCCCTGGCGTCCGTGGAAGGCATCACGATCGGAAGACATCTGAGCAACTGGAATGGCGAACGAAGGTAGTACGTTTTCGTCCGTTGCCCGCAGAACTTGAGCCACCGTCCGACGTGCGGAGAACTGGCAGAATCGCCGGCCCGCCCGAGCGCCCGCACCAGGCCACGGGCCCGACCCATTCCCCGTTTTTCATGACCGCTTCCCCCGCCGGCACGCTCGGCATCGACTTCGGCACCTCCAACTCCGCCATGGCCTGGGCCGGCCCGCAAGGTCCGGCACGGCTGATCCCGCTCGAAGGCACGGCGGTGGCCATGCCCACGGCCGTGTTCTTCAACGCCGAAGACCAGACCACCCATTTCGGCCGCGACGCCATGGCCCAGTACCTGGCCGGCACCGAAGGCCGCCTGATGCGCTCGCTCAAGAGCCTGCTGGGCAGTTCGCTTATCCTGGAGAGCACGGTGGTGAACCACCGGCAGATGCGCTTTCTGGACATCATCGCCACCTTCCTGGGCGAGCTGCGCAGCCGCGCCACCCGGGCCCTGGGCCACGCGCCCGAACGGGTGGTGATGGGCCGGCCCGTGCACTTCGTCGACGAAGACGCTGCGCGCGACGCCCAGGCCCAGCAGTCGCTGCTGGAGGCGGCGCAGGCGGTGGGCTTCAAGGACATCACATTCCAGTTCGAGCCCATCGCCGCCGCGCTGGACTACGAACAGCGGCTGGCGAAGGAAGCCCTGGTGCTGGTGGTGGACCTGGGCGGGGGCACCTCCGACTTCACCGTGGTACGGCTGGGCCCGCAGCGCATGGCGCAGGCCGACCGCGCGGCCGACGTGCTGGCCACCACGGGTGTGCACATCGGCGGCACCGACTTCGACCGACAGCTCAGCCTGGAACGCGTCATGCCGCTGCTGGGCTTCCGCCACACCGGCCCGCAGCAGCGCGAGGTGCCCAGCCGGGTGTTTTTCGACCTGTCCACCTGGCACCTGATCCACTGGCAGTACCAGCCGCGCGCCATCGCCCAGGCGCAGGCGCTGCGCACCAACTACAGCGACCCGGTGCTGCACCAGCGGCTGATGCGGGTGCTGCAGGACAAGCAGGGCCACCACATCGCGCACGAGGTGGAGCAGGCCAAGATCCGCGCCTCGGTGCAGGACGCCGACACCGCCGTTGACCTGGACGTGGTCGAAACCGGCCTGGTGTCCACGCTGGGCCCGGCCGCCCTGCACGAGCATCTGGACGCGCTGCTGGAGCGCACCGTGGCCTGCGCCGTCGAATGTGTGCAGCGCGCCGGCCTCACACCCGCGGCGCTGGACGCGATCTACCTCACCGGTGGTTCGTCCGCGCTGCGGCCGTTCCAGCAGGCGTTGCGCGCCGCCTTTCCCACGGTGCCGCTGGTCGAGGGCGATCTGTTCAGCGGCGTGGCCGCCGGCCTGCCCTACAGCAGGACCTGATTCAGGGGCGGTGGTCGAGCGCACGCAGGCGCAGCGAGCAGCCGGTGGCCACCAGCGCGCAAGCGGCGGAGAGCCAGAACACGCTGGCCAGGCCGAACCGGGAAGACAGCAGCCCGCCGCCGAGCCCGCCGATCACGCCCGGCAGGCCGTAACCCACCACGGTGTACAGCGCCTGACCGCGCCCGCGCAAGCGGCCCGGGAAGTGGTGCGAGATCAGCGCGATGCACACCGTGTGGTGCGCCGCGAAGGTGATGGCGTGCAGGCATTGCGCCACCAGCAGCAGCGGCCAGACCTGCGGCAGCCCGGCCGTGAGCGCCATGCGCAGCGCCATCAGCCCGGCGGCCAGCACCAGCCAGCCGGTCAGGCTCAGGCGCGGCAGCCAGCGCCCCTGCGTGAAAAACCAGCCGATCTCGATCAGCACCGACACCGCCCACAGCAGGCCGATCACCGTCTTGCTGTAACCCAGGCTGTCGAGGTAGAGCGAGAAAAACACGTAGATGAAGATGTGCGCGAGGATGTGGAAGAACACCGCGGCGAAGAACCAGCGCACCGGCGGTTGCCGCAGCAGCGGCCAGATGGCCGGGTGGTCGGTGTCGTGGTGCGCGGCCTCCTTGTGGTCGGGCAGCCACCAGACACTGAACACCACCGCAGCCAGTGTGGCCAGCGTCCAGGCGGGGAAGTGGCCCAGACCGAAGCGCTCGAACCACCAGCCGGCCACCATCACCGTGACCAGGAACCCCAGCGAGCCCCAGAGCCGCACGCGGCCGTAGCGCTTCGCGTCGAACGCCCCGCCCTGGCTGACCAGATGCGCCAGCGCGGCCTCGCTCATGGGCATCATGGCGCTGGTGTGGGTGAACATCAGCAGCAGCACCGCAAACAGCGCCACCGGCCCGAGCGGGAACCACAGCGCCAGCGAAAAGACGAGCGCTGCCGTGGCGCCGTAACGCAGCAGCTTGACGCGCTCGCCCGTGCGGTCACTCAGGGTGCCCCAGGCGTAGGGCGCGAACAGGCGCGTGGCCGACTGCACCGAGGTCAGCACGCTGATGGCGAACAGCCCGAACCCCAGATCCTTGAGCCAGAGCGGCAGGTAGGGGTTGAAGAAGCCGATGTGCGCGAAGTAACTCGCGGACAGGGCGGCGAAGGGAAGCAGCTGTTTACGCTGCTCAGGCACGGCCGGCCGCGGCAATATCGGGGGTCTCGACCTTCACATCGCCACACTGCGCGCGATGCCGCAGCGCATGGTCCATCACCACCAGGGCCAGCAGCGCTTCCATGATGGGTGCGGCGCGGATACCGACGCAGGGGTCGTGGCGGCCCTTGGTGATGACCTCGGTCGGCTCGCCCGCCACGTCGATGGAGTCGCGCGGGATCAGGATGGAACTGGTGGGCTTGATGGCGACCGACACGTCCAGGTCCTGCCCGGTGCTGATGCCGCCGAGCACACCACCGGCCTTGTTGCCGACGAAGCCGCCCGGCGTCAGTGAGTCGCCGTGCGTCGAGCCCTTGTCGGCCACCGAGGCGAAGCCGGCGCCGATCTCCACGCCCTTGACCGCGTTCAGGCCCATCATGGCGTAGGCGATGTCCGCGTCGAGCTTGTCGTACAGCGGCTGGCCCAGGCCGACCGGCATGTTCTTCGCCACCACACGCAGGCGCGCGCCGCACGAATCACCGCTCTTGCGCAGGTCGTTCATGTAGGCCTCCAGCGCCGAGACGTCGGCCACCGGGGCGAAGAACGGGTTGTTCGGCACATGGTCCCAGCTCTCGAAGCCGACCGGCACTTCGCCGATCTGCGTCATGCAGGCGTGGAAGGTGGTGCCGAATTTTTCCTTCAGCCATTTCTTGGCCACCGCACCGGCCGCCACGGTGGGCGCCGTCAGGCGGGCCGAGCTGCGGCCACCACCGCGCGGGTCGCGGATGCCGTACTTCTGCCAGTAGGCGTAGTCGGCGTGGCCGGGGCGGAAGGTCTGCAGGATGTTGCCGTAGTCCTTGCTGCGCTGGTCGGTGTTGCGGATCAGCAGGGCAATGGGGGTACCGGTGGTCTTGCCGTCGTAGACACCGCTGAGGATTTCGACCGCGTCGGGCTCGTTGCGCTGGGTGACGAACTTGCTGGTACCGGGCCGGCGGCGGTCCAGGTCGTGCTGGATGTCGGCTTCGGTCAGCGACATGCCGGGCGGGCAGCCGTCGATCACGCAGCCGATGGCCGGGCCGTGGGATTCACCGAAGTTGGTGACGCAAAACAGGGTGCCGAAGGTGTTGCCGCTCATAGGGTGCCGATTATCCCCGAGGGCACTGTGCGGTCCCGGACGGCCATGGCGCAGTTTGTGCATCGCACAAAACATCCCCACCCGCAGCCCCAGGCTGCCCCACACCCGGAAGGAGCGCACCATGCTGGACAAGACAGGCACCCTCTTCTCGCACGTCAAGCCCTCGGACACCCCGTTTCAGGGCGGCGGCCTGCGTGACTTCTTTCTTTACCGCGACCTGGGCGTGGCCCAGGCCACACATGGCAAGGTCATCGCCCACCTGGTCAAGGCCAACCTGCCGCCCGAAAGCAGCGGCGGCACCGGCTGGCACCGCCACGAGGCCGACTTCCAGATCGTCATCATGACCAAGGGCTGGGCCAAGTTCATGTACGAGGACCAGGTGACCCTGGTCGAAGCCGGCGACGTGGTCCACCAGCGCCCTGGCATCCGCCACTACCTGTTCGACTACTCGCCCGACATGGAGTACCTGGAAATCGTCTCGCCGGCCGACTTCAAGACGGTGGATGTGGAGCCGGTCTGTGCCATCCCGGAACCGGCCCCCTGGTCGGAACCATAAACAGATGCGAGGCCGCGAGGAATGCCTTCGTCCAGAGGTGCCGCGGAACTGGCTTTGCCAGGCCGCAGGCGCCGCCCCCTTGAGGGGGTCGCGCGCAGCGCGGCAGGGGTGGGCTAAAACTCCGCGTCGAGCTCGTCGATCTCGTCGGGCTCGGCTTCTGCTGCCGCCACCCACTCCTTCATCGCCGGCAAGGCCATGATGGTGTCGCAGTAGGCCACGCAGGCCGCATCCAGCGGCACGTCGTAGGTGATGAACCGGGTCACCACCGGCGCGAACATCGCATCGGCAATGCAGGGCTTGCTGCCGAACAGGTAAGGCCCGCCATAGGCCTCCAGACACTCGTTCCAGATCGTCTCGATGCGTTCGATGTCGGTCTGCGCACGCGACCATATCTTGAAGCCTGGGAAATGGGCCTTGATGTTCATGGGCAGAGAGCTGCGCAGGGCTGAGAAGCCCGAATGCATCTCGCCGCAGATGGCGCGGCAATGCGCCCGCGCCTTGCGGTCGGCCGGCAGCAGACCGGCCTTGGGCTTGATCTCGTTGAGGTACTCGCCGATGGCCAGCGTGTCCCACACGTGCACGCCATCGTGATCAAGCGAGGGCACACGCATGGAGGCCGACAGCAGCAGCATTTCGGCTTTCATGGCCGGGTCGTCGGGCGGAATCACATGTTCGCTGAAATCGAGCTTGGCGAGCTTGCACATGAGCCAGCCCCGCAGGGCCCAGGCGCCGTAGTTCTTGCTGCTGATGGTGAGTACCGCTTTGGCCATGTGCTGCTCCTCTGTGCACCACCTTCCTGCAAGCCCTGTGCCATGTTCGGGCGCAGCGGGCGCACCGGCACGGTGCGACCGGATCTGGCCCGGGAATTGCCTGCACGGAGTCATCCCAAAAGGAAACACCATGCTGTACCAGGCCTACCAGCTCCAGACCGATCTGGCCTCTCCCTTGCGCCTGCTGGCGCAAAGCGTCAGCGCCAACCTGTGGCTGGAGAAAACCGAACGCAGCCTGCTGCGCCAGGTATCCGCCGCCTGCGAGGTGGTCTCGCGCATGCGCCTGACCCACTCGCGCCCCGCCTATGGCATCGACGCGGTGCAGATCGGCGAGCGCATGGTCCCGGTGCTCGAGGAGACCGCGCTCAGCCTGCCGTTTGGCTCCCTGCTGCGCTTTCGCAAGGAAGCGCCTGACCTGCCCCCGCAGCCCAAGGTTTTGCTGGCCGCACCGCTGTCGGGGCACTTTGCCACCCTGCTGCGCGAGACCGTGCGCACCCTGCTGCAGGACCACGAGGTCTACATCACCGACTGGCACAACGCGCGCGACGTATCGTTGCGTCATGGTGCCTTCGGGTTGGAGGACTACATCACCTACATGATCCGCTTCGTCGAAGCGGTGGGCGAAAGTGCGCACATGGTCGCGGTCTGCCAGCCCTGTGTAGCGGCACTGGCGGCCACGGCGGTGATGGCGGAAGACGACAACCCGGCCACGCCCTGCAGCCTGACGCTGATGGCCGGGCCGGTGGATTGCCGCGTCAACCCGACCGAGGTCAACCGTCTGGCGACCAGCAAGCCGATCGAGTGGTTCGAGAAAAACCTGATCAGCCATGTACCGCTGCCCCACAAAGGGGTCATGCGCCGTGTCTACCCGGGCTTCGTGCAGCTCACGGCCTTCATGAGCATGAACCTGGAACGCCACCAGCAATCGTTCCGCCACATGTTCGAGCACCTGGTCGAAGGCCGGACGGAAGAGGCACGCACCATCCAGACCTTTTACGACGAGTACCTGGCCGTCAACGACCTGCCCGCCGAGTTCTACCTGGAAACGGTGGAGAAGGTGTTCCAGAACTACGACCTGGCGGTCGGCACCCTGCAGTACAAGGGACGCACGGTGAACCCGGCCGCCATCCGCCGCACCGCGCTGATGACGGTCGAGGGCGAGCGCGACGACATCTGCTCGGTGGGCCAGACGGTGGCCGCGCAGGACCTGTGCCCCAACATCCGGCCCTACCTCAAGACCCACCACATCCAGACCGGCGTGGGCCACTACGGCGTGTTCAGCGGCCGCAAGTGGAACCAGCAGATCTACCCGCGGGTGCGCGACCACATCCACTCGGCCGAAGGCTGAGACGGCGCTGCAAATAAAAACGCCCCGAAGCCGGGGCGTTTGCGGGAAGCAGGCGGAGCGGGTCAGGGCACGTTCGACTCGGCCTTACCGGTTTCTTCTTCCGGCCAGTCGCGGATGTAGGCCTTGAGCATCTTGTTCTCGAAGTTCTGCGCGTCCACCACCGCCTTGGCCACGTCGTAGAAGCTGATCACCCCCATCAGCATCTTCGCGTCCATCACCGGCATGTAGCGGGTGTGCTTCTCCAGCATCAGCGGACGGACCTCGTCGAGCTCCGTCTCGGGCGTGCAGCTCATGGGGTGGTCGTCCATCACGCTGCGCACCGTGCTGCTGCCCACGCTGCCACCGTTGCGTGCGATGGTGTGCAACACCTCGCGGAAGGTGAGCATGCCCACCAGATCCCCATGATCCATCACGGCCAGCGAACCGATGTCGAACTGGGCCATGGTCTCCACGGCCTTGGACAGGGGTTCATCGGGTGAGATGGTGTAGAGCGTGCCGCCCTTGACGCGCAGGATGTCGCTGACTCGCATGTCTGTTCTCCTCGGTGGGACCGGTCGGGTCCGGTGGTGTCTCCGCCGCGCTGGCGTGGGATCACTATAGCCCACAATAATCGGGAAAACCACTGGAGACACACGCATGCCCGGCTACTCAGACCCCGGCTTCGACACCCTCGCACTGCACGCCGGCGCCGCCCCCGACCCGTCCACCGGCGCCCGCGCCGTGCCCATCCACCTGACGACCTCGTTCGTCTTCGAGTCCAGCGACCACGCCGCTGCCCTGTTCAACCTCGAGCGTGCCGGCCACGTCTACAGCCGCATCAGCAACCCGACCAACGCGGTGTTCGAGCAGCGCATGGCGGCGCTCGAAGGCGGCATCGGCGCGATTGCGGTCGCCAGCGGCCAGGCGGCGCTACATCTGTCCATTGCCACCCTCATGGGTGCAGGGTCGCACATCGTGGCATCCACCGCACTCTACGGCGGCAGCCAGAACCTGCTGCACTACACGCTGCGCCGTTTCGGCATCGAGACCACGTTTGTGAAGCCCGGCGACATCGACGGCTGGAAAGCGGCCGTGCGCCCGAACACGAAGCTGTTTTTCGGCGAGACCGTGGGCAACCCCGGCCTCGACGTGCTGGACATCCCCGCCGTGGCGCAGATCGCCCACGAAGCCAAGGTGCCGCTGCTGGTGGACAGCACGCTGACCACGCCCTACCTGGTCAAGCCCTTTGAACTCGGCGCCGACCTCGTCTACCACTCGGCCACCAAGTTCCTCAGCGGCCACGGCACCGTCATCGGTGGCGTGGTGGTCGACGCCGGCAGTTTCGACTGGGATGCCAGTGGCAAGTACCCCGAACTGACCGAACCCTACGATGGTTTTCACGGCATGACCTTCAGCGAAGAAAGCACCGTCGGTGCCTTCCTGCTGCGCGCGCGCCGCGAGGGCCTGCGCGACTTCGGTGCCTGCCTGAGCCCGCACAGCGCCTGGCTGATCTTGCAGGGGCTGGAAACCCTGTCGCTGCGCATGGACCGCCACATGTCCAACACCGAGAAGGTGGTGCAGTTCCTCGCCAGCCACCCGCTGGTCAGCCGTGTGGGGCACCCACTGCTCGAATCGCACCCCAGCCACGCGCTGGCGAACAAGCTGCTCAAGCACGGCGCCCGGGGCGCAGGCTCGGTGTTCAGCTTCGACATCCAAGGCAGCCGCGAACAGGGCAAGGCCTTCATCGAAGCGCTGAAGATCTTCAGCCACCTGGCCAACGTGGGCGACTGCCGCTCGCTGGTGATCCACCCGGCCAGCACCACGCACTTCCGCATGAGCGACGAGGCCCTGGCCGGCGCGGGCATCGGCCCCGGCACGATCCGCCTGTCCATCGGGCTGGAAGACCCGGACGACCTCATCGACGATCTCAAGCGCGCCTTGAAAGCCGCAGAAAAGGCGGGTGCGTGATGGAACTCCAAGTCAACGGCGCCAAGACCTACTGCTACACCGGCGGCAAGCCCTTCGACCCTGCCAAGCCCACCGTCGTCTTCATCCACGGCGTGCTCAACGACCACAGCGTGTGGATCCTGCAGAGCCGCTACCTGGCGAACCATGGCTTCAACGTGCTGGCGGTGGACCTGCCCGGCCACTGCCGCAGCGCAGGCGAAGCGCCGTCCACCGTCGAAGAGGCCGCCGACTTCATCGGCGCCCTGCTCGACGCGGCCGGCGTGCAGAAGGCCGCGCTGGTCGGCCACAGCTGGGGCTCGCTGATCGCCATGGAGGCGGCGGCGCGCCTGAAAGACCGGATCACCCACACGGTGCTGGTCGGCACCGCCTTCCCGATGAAGGTCTCACCGGCGCTGATCGAGTCCTCGCTGAACGAGCCCGAAAAGGCGCTGACCATGGTCAACGTGTTCTCGCGCGCCACCCTGGCCGCACCGCCCTCGGCGCTGGGCCCGGGCACCTGGGTCTACGGCGCCGGCATGGCGCTGGGCCGGCGCGTGCTGCGCAGCAACACCAAGGTGAACGTGTTCCATCGCGGCTTCGTCGCCTGCGACCGCTACGCGGGCGGTGAAGCGGCCATGGCGGCGCTCTCCAGCCCGGTGCTGTTCCTGCTCGGTGGACTGGACCAGATGACGCATCCGAAAGCAGCACAGGGTCTGATCAAGGCGGCGCAGGCGGCGGGCAAGACCGTGCAGGTCGTGACCCTGCCGGTCGGCCATCACCAGATGACCGAGACGCCCGACCTGACCCTGTTTGCGATCCGCGATTTCCTCAAGCGCTGAAACCAGGTGGGCGCTGGTTCGACCAGCGGCGTCAGCTGGTATTCGCTGTACAGCTCGGGACGGGTGCCGGCCGGCTCGGCGTCGGCACCGACCACGATCCAGTCCTGCAGCAGATCCACCACCGAGCCCGGGCCCAGGAAGAGGTCCTGCGCCACATGGGGTTGCGTGAGCCAGACCCGGCCGCTCACCACCCGCAGGCGCATGCCGGCGCTGGCGTGGATCACGCGGGTCTGCTGGGGCAACAGGCGAATCTGGGTGGGCTGTGTGGTGTGCATGGCGAACCTTTCGTGAATGAGACGCCACTGTCGGGATTTCTCCGCTGGCTCGACAGACACAGCACGGCACCAGAACCACCGTGCAACGGCACACAGACACCCATCTGTGTGCCTGGTTTGGTGGCCATCTGTACTGGTCCTGGCAAACCCTGCCGGGCAGCGGCCAGACGGTGCTCGGTTAGCATGAGGACGCCATGTCCGAGCAGACCCAGCCCACCGCGCTGCGCCCGGTCCCACCGGTGCCAACGCCCCCCGAACCTGCATCGCCGCTGTACCAGCAGATCGCGCAGGCACTGGCACAGCTGATCCACGGCGGCACCCTCAAAGCCGGGCAGCGCCTGCCCTCGGTGCGCGAGACGGCGCTGACGCACGGCGTCTCCATCTCCACCGCCATGCAGGCCTACCGCCAGCTCGAAGA
Organism: uncultured Hydrogenophaga sp.; assembly: GCA_964550405.1. Taxonomy (GTDB): domain Bacteria; phylum Pseudomonadota; class Gammaproteobacteria; order Burkholderiales; family Burkholderiaceae_C; genus Hydrogenophaga. Next base: position 37,913 of record CAZJZD010000017.1, read on the forward strand.
ACAGGGCCTGGCGCAGGCTCGGCCCAAGGCGGGCTACTTCGTGCGGCGTCCGCAACGCATCGCCCAGCCGGGCCTGAGCGCGCCGCCCCAGCGCAGCTTCCTGGTGGAGCACCAGAGCCGTTCCGAGAGCTTTGCTCTGCTGCACCAGCCCGGTGACCGCGCCAGCTTCGGCGGCTTTGCGCCCGAACAGAGCACCCTGTTCGACGAAGAGCGACTGCGCGTGGCGATCGGTCGTGCCTCGCGCGTGCACCGCCACAGCCTGACCGAATACAACAAGGCCGACGCCGGCCGTCCTGCCCTGCGCCAGGCGGTGGCGCGGCGGGCCCTGCACCTGGGCTGCGCGCTGGACGCAGCCGACATCGTCATCACCTCCAGCTGCACACAGGCCGTCAGCCTGTGCCTGCGCGCCATCACGCAGCCGGGCGATGTGGTGGCGCTGGAGTCACCCACCTATTTCGGCTACCTGGACCTGATCGAATCCCAGGGCCTGCGCGTGCTGGAGATCCCCACACACCCCGCCACCGGGCTCTCGCTGCCCGCACTCGAACTGGCGCTGGACACGCAGCCGGTCAAAGCGGTGCTGGCCGCGCCCACGCTGTCCAACCCCCTGGGCTCGGTCATGCCGCTGGCAGCCAAGCAGAAACTGGTGAAGCTGCTGGCCCAGCGCGGCGTGCCGCTGATCGAAGATGTGGTGTTCAACGACCTGCTGGCCGGCGACGAGCGCCGCAAGGCAGCAAAATCCTTCGACACCGCGGGCAACGTGATGGTCTGTGGCTCCTTCGCCAAGACGCTCACGCCCGGCATCCGCCTGGGCTGGGTCGAGGCCGGGCGCTGGCGGGACAGCGTCGCCACCAGCAAGCGGCTGCAGGGCGCCGCCACCCCGGTGGTGCTGGAAGAAGCGCTGGCCGACCTGCTGACCCAGGGTCACTACGAAGCCCACCTGCGGCGCCTGACCACCTACATGAACCAGCGCCGCAACGAGGCGCGTCGCCTGATCGCGCAACACTTCCCGGCGGGCACGCGTGTGAGCAACCCGCCCTCGGGCGACACGCTCTGGGTGGAACTGGAACCCGGCTTCTCGGCCATGGAGCTGTTCCGGCGCTGCGCTGCCGAAGGCATCACCTTCGGACCGGGTGGGTTCTTCACCGCCACCGACCGGTACCGGCATTGCCTGCGACTGAATTTCTCCGGTCCCTGGAACACGCTGCAGATGCAGGCCCTCGCCCGCATCGGTGAACTGGCGCGGTCACAGCGGGCAACACCTGCTGCGCAACCGCCCATGCGGCAACGCGCCTGATCAGGGCACGGACGGCGCTTCCAGCGCCTGCGCCACGCTCATCTGCCGCAGGCCGCTGGCCGACCAGAACGCGCCGGTGCTCGGCGCGTCGGGCAGCAGCAGGCGCTGGGCCAGCGGTGCCAGCGGCAGCTGGGCCGGGTCCTGCAGCAGCACATAACGTTCTTCGTCCTCGTCCAGCCGACCCAGCCAGTCCAGCGCCACCATCGCAGCAATCGGCTCTTCCAGGTGCAGCGGATCGACCCGCAAGGCCTGGGCGAGAGTCTCCAGTCCCAATCCATGCTGTGGGGCCTCGCGCACCGCCTGCAGCTGCGCCAGCGTCTCCAGCGCCAGCTGGAAACGCCAGCCCGGTGAATTGCCGCGCCGGGCAATGCCTGCCAGCAGGCTGGGCAGGTAGGCCGCCACCACGGCCCCGAGCAGCACGATGACCCAGGCCAGGTAGAACCAGACCAGCAGGATGGGCACGGTGGCGAAAGTGCCGTAGACCATCGAATAGGTGGGCACCTTGGCCAGGTACCAGGCCAGCAGGCCCTTGGCCAGTTCCAGTCCGCTGGCCACGAACAGGCCACCGGTCAGTGCGTGGCCCCAGCGCACCCGGGTGTTCGGCACATAGCGGTAAAGGGCGGCCATACCCCCCAGCACCAGGCCAAACTGCAGGGTGTCGAGCAGGAAGCGCACGCCCCCCGGCAAGGCGGACACCATACCCCTGGAGGCGCTCAGGGCGTACGAGGTCACGCTCAGGCTGGCGCCCAGCAGCAGCGGCCCGAGTGTGAGCACCGCCCAGTACACCAGCACGCGCTGCGTCAGCGGGCGCGCGGTGCGCACACGCCAGATGTCGTTGAGCTTGCGGTCGATGGTCAGGATCAGGGCGAGCGCCGTCACCAGCAGGAACAGCGCGCCCAGCCAGCCCATCTGCCCGGCCTTGGCCGCGAACTGGTTGAGGTAGGCCAGCACCTGCTTGGCGATGTTGTCGGGTACCAGGCTTTCCACCAGCCAGCGCTGCAGCGTGGTCTGCAGGCGCGCGAACATGGGGAAGGCGCTGAAGATGGCCAGGGCCACGGTGAACAGCGGCACCAGCGAAATGGTGGTGGTGAAGGTCAGGCTGGACGCGGTGACACCCAGCCGGTCCTCACGAAAGCGCTCACGCAGGGTCAGGGCCGTGTTCCGCCAGGGAAAACGGCGCAGGTTCTGCCACAGGTCGGCCAGCAGGGTCTGGGCGCCCGCCAGGCGCTCGGAAAAGGTCATCCCGGTATCATGCCACCCGCCATGAACACCCCCCTCGCCCCAGCCGCCGCCACCCCGCCCGTGGCGGCCGTCAACCGCTCCCGTGCCCTGGCCGTGACCAGTCTGCTGGCCCTTATCGCACTCGGCCTGGCCTGGGAACTGTGGCTGGCGCCGCTGCGCCCTGGCGGATCCTGGTGGGCCATCAAGGTGCTGCCCCTGGTGCTGCCCCTGCCGGGCCTGCTGAAGAACCGTATGTACACCTACCGCTGGACCAGCCTGCTGGTCTGGCTGTATTTCACCGAAGGCATCGTGCGCGCCACCAGCGAGAGCGGCCCATCGGCCTGGCTGGCCTGGGTTCAGGTGCTGCTGTGCATCCTGCTGTTTGTGGCCTGTGCCTGGCATGTGCGCAGCCGCCTGCGGGCCGCCGGCAAGTCCGCCATCGCCGCCGACACCGCACGCCGTGCCGCTGAAGAAGGTTTTGCCAGCGACCCCGCACCGCGCGTCACCACCCCGCCCACGCCAGCCCCATGAGCACCCTGATCACCCGCCTGCGCCAGATCACCGGCGATGCCCATGTGCTGACGCACGACGACCCGGGTGCCGACCTGAGCGCCTGGGAACAGGACTGGCGCCAGCGCGCCCGGGGCCGTGCCCTGGCCGTGGTGCGCCCCGGCAGTACAGCCGAAGTGGCAGCCGTGGTGCAGGCCTGCGCCGAAGCGGGTGTGTCCATCGTTCCGCAAGGTGGCAACACCGGCCTGGTGGTGGGGTCGGTTCCGGATGAGAGCGGCACCCAGGTGGTGCTCTCGCTGACCCGCCTGAACCGGGTGCGCGGCGTCGACGCGGCCAATCTGACCATCACGGTCGAGGCCGGCTGCGTGCTGCAGTCGGTGCAGGACGCCGCCGGGCAGGCCGGTTTTCTGTTTCCCCTGAGCCTGGCGGCCGAGGGCAGTTGCACCATCGGCGGCAACCTAGCCACCAACGCCGGGGGCACGCAGGTGCTGCGCTATGGCAATGCACGCGAACTCTGTCTGGGCCTGGAGGTGGTGACGGCACGGGGCGAGGTCTGGAACGGCCTGAGCGGACTGCGCAAGGACAACACGGGCTACGACCTGCGCGACCTGTTCGTGGGCAGCGAAGGCACGCTGGGCGTGATCACGGCGGCCACCCTGAAGCTCTACCCGCAACCGGCCGCGCGGCTGACCGCCTGGGCCGCCGTCCCTTCGCTCGACGCCGCGGTGCAGCTGCTCGGCCTGGCGCACCAACACCTGGGCCCGGGCCTGACCGGCTTCGAGGTCATGGGCCGTTTCGCACTCAGTCTGGTGGACAAGCACTTTCCGCAACTGCGCGTGCCGCTCTGGGCAGACCACCCCTACTGCGTGCTGCTGGAGAACAGCGACAGCGAATCCGAAGCCCACGCCCGTGGCCAGTTCGAGCGCCTGCTGGAAACCGCGTTCGAGCAGGGCGTGGTCAGCGACGCCGTGGTGGCCGAAAGCCTGCAACAGGCGCATGGGCTCTGGCACATCCGCGAAAGCATTTCCCTGGCGCAGGCACAGGAAGGCCTGAACATCAAGCACGACATCAGCCTCCCGGTGTCGAGCATTCCGGCCTTCTGCGCCGAGACCGATGCGCTGCTGCAGCACGAAGTGCCGGGTGTGCGCCTGGTCAACTTCGGCCACCTGGGCGACGGCAACCTGCACTACAACGTGCAGGCGCCCGAGGGCGGCGATGCCAAGTCTTTCCTACAGACGATGGAAAAGCGGATCAACCGGCTGGTGTTCGATTCGGTGGCGCGCTACCATGGGTCCATTAGCGCCGAACACGGCGTGGGCAGCCTCAAGGTGGACACGCTGCCCGGCTACAAGGACCCGGTCGCCTTGGGCCTGATGGGTGCCATCAAACAGGCACTGGACCCCCACAACATCTTCAACCCCGGTCGTGTGATCAAGACATGAGCCCGTTGCGCCGCCCCCTGATGCGACACCTGGTCGCCATGCCCCTGCTGCTGGGCTTGGCCGGGTTTGCTCAGGCGCGGGAGACCGGAAGCACCGAAGACCCCCCAGACAGCCAGCAGCACGGGGATGACGGTGTGGCGGAAAGCATGGTCCTCGCGGCCGAACAGGCGCTGGCGGCCGCGCAGTCCCACGCCAACCAGGCGGCCACCGCCAACTACCAGCAGCTGGCCAGCACGCAGGAGCAGAAACGGGTCATGGCCATCGTGCAACGCCTGGCCCCGCAGTACGGTGTTCACCCGGGCCTGGCGTATGCAGTGATCCGGGCGGAGTCCAACTTCAATACCCAGGCCGTCTCGCCGAAAAACGCGCAGGGCCTGATGCAGCTGATCCCGGAAACCGCCGCCCGCTTCAACGTCACGCAGCCGCTGGACCCGGAACAGAACATCCGCGGCGGTCTGGCCTACCTGAGATGGCTGCTGGCCTACTTCAAGGGCGACGTGCCGCTGGCCGTGGCGGCCTACAACGCTGGCGAAGGTGCGGTCGACCGTCACAAGGGCATTCCCCCCTACCCGGAAACCCAGGGCTACGTGAAGCGCATACAGGAAGTGTTCAAGCTGCCCTTCCACCCGTTCGATGCGCGCATCACGGCGCCGTCGCCCGAACTGCCGCGCATCATCAACCGGCCACGTTCCTGATCAACCACCGGCCTTCAGCCGCGCTTCGTTGATCTGCACCGCGCGCTGGTACGCCGGCCGGGCCATCACCCGGGCGGCATAGGCCTCGAACACCGGCCGCTTTTCGATGGTGCCGAACATCAACCCCCAAGCCACGCTGGAGCCGACATAGACATCCGCAGCGGTGAAGCGATCACCGCACACAAACGGCCCGGTGGCGAGCCCCTGCTCCAGCGCAGCCAGCGTGTCGGCGTAGCTGCCGAAGCCGACCATGCCTTGACGACCTTCGGGCACCTGCCAGCCCAGCGCCCGTGCCACCACCGCCTGTTCCAGCGGCCCGGCGGCGAAGAACATCCAGCGCCAGTACGCCGCGCGCTCGGCCGCCGTCTGCGGTGCCAGCCCGGCGGCCGGATAAGCATCGGCCAGGTAGGCGCAGATGGCCGCTGCCTCGGTCACCACAGCCGAACCGTGCCGCAGGGCCGGCACCTTGCCCATCGGATTGATGACCCGGTATTCGGGGGACTTCATGGAGGTGCCGTACTCCAGCCAGACGGTGTCGTAGGGCTCGCCCACTTCTTCCACCATCCAGTGGGCGATGCGGCCACGGGACTGGGGGTGGGTGTAGAGGGTCAGTTCGGACATGGCGGTCTCCTGTCGAGCGCTCCATGCTAGCGCCGGGGCTACCGTTTTGCCACCGCGCCTGGCGGGTTGCCTGCGGGCACAATGTCGGCCTGTTTTCCGAACGCCGCGCCCATCCCATGACCGCCCCCATCGCCGCCCGCCCCGTCCGCTCCCAATACGAAGATTTCATGCGCCACGTGTTCGAGCATGGCGTGCGCAAGGGCGACCGCACCGGCACCGGCACGCGCAGCGTGTTCGGCCACCAGATGCGCTTCGACCTGAACGAGGGCTTCCCGCTGGTGACCACGAAGAAGGTCTTCCTCAAGGCCATCATCGTCGAGCTGCTGTGGTTCCTGCGCGGCGATTCCAACGTCAAGTGGCTGCAGGAACGCGGCTGCACGATCTGGGACGAATGGGCGCGGGAAGACGGCGACCTGGGTCCGGTCTATGGTGTGCAGTGGCGCAACTGGCCCAAGCCGGGCGGCGGTCACATCGACCAGATCAGCCAAGTCGTCCAGCAGCTCAGGACCAACCCGGACAGCCGTCGCATCATCGTCAGCGCCTGGAACGTCGCCGACCTGGACCAGATGGCGCTCATGCCCTGCCACGCCTTCTTCCAGTTCTACGTGGCGCCGGCCACCGAGCCGGGCGGACGGGGCAAGCTCAGCTGCCAGCTCTACCAGCGCAGCGCCGACATCTTCCTGGGCGTGCCGTTCAACATCGCCAGCTACGCGCTGCTGACCCACATGCTGGCCCAGCAGTGCGATCTGGACGTGGGCGACTTCATCTGGACCGGCGGGGACTGCCACATCTACGACAACCACGTTGAACAGGTCCAGACCCAGCTGGGCCGCCAGCCCTTCGCCTACCCGATGCTGAACATCAAGCGCAAGCCGGCCTCGATCTTCGACTACGCGTACGAGGACTTCGAGGTGGTCGGCTACGAATGCCACCCGGCCATCAAGGCACCTGTCGCGGTCTGATCGCTCACCCGTGATTTCGCGCCGCCAGCTCTGGGCGCTGCTGGCCCTCACGCTCATGTGGGGGGTCAACTGGCCCATGATGAAACTTTCGCTGCAGCAGCTCTCGCCGCTGTACTTCCGTGCCAGCACCATGCTGCTGGGCGCGGCTTGGCTGTTCGCCTATGTGGCCGCCCGGGGCGAACGCATGCGGCCAGTGGGCCGCGAATGGCTGGCGATCGCCTGGCTGGGACTGCCCAACGTGCTGGGCTGGCACACGCTGTCGATCTTCGGTGTGCAGGAACTGGCCTCGGGTCGCGCGGCCATCCTGGGCTTCACCATGCCCATCTTCACCGTGCTGCTCGGCGCCGCCTTCTTCGGCGAGCGCATCACGCCACGCGTGCGGCTGGCGGTGGTGTGTGTGAGCCTGGCCATCGGCCTGCTGCTGTGGCACGAACTGCAGCGCCTCTCGGGCCGGCCCGCCGGGGTGGCCTGGATGCTGGGTGCCGCCGCCTCGTGGGCGCTGGGCACGCTGCTGTTCCGGCGCGCCCACCTCACGCTCTCACCCCTGGTCATCACCGTGTGGATGCTGTTGCTGGGCAGCTTCGTGCTGTGGGGTCTCGCGCTGTCGCTGGAACCCCTGCCCGACCCGACCGGTTTCACGCCCCTGATGTGGATCAGCCTGGCCTACGGTGTGCTCGTCAACTATGGCTTCGCGCAGTTGATCTGGTTCGCCATGGCGCGCAGCCTGCCGCCGGCCACCAGCGCCATGAGCATCATGGCCATCCCGCTGGTGGGCACGCTCAGCGCCACCTTCATCACCGGCGAGGTGCCGCACTGGCAGGACTGGCTGGCCATGGGCTTCGTGATGGTGGCCATCGCCAGCGTGCTGCTGCCACCGGGCGCATGGCGCCGGTCCGCCGGCACGGCACAATCGCCCGATGCCTGAGACCCACGTTCCCGCCCGCCTGAACCTCATCTACGCCCGCGCTGCCAACGGCGTGATCGGCAAGGACAACCAGCTGCCCTGGCACCTGCCCGAGGACCTGGCGCACTTCAAGCGCACCACCCTGGGTTGCCCGGTCATCATGGGGCGCAAAACCTGGGACTCGCTGCCACCGAAGTTCCGCCCCCTGCCCGGCCGCCTGAACATCGTGATCACGCGCGACACCAGCTTTGTCGCCGAGGGCGCGTCCGTCACCCACTCGCTCGAAGCCGCACGCGACCTCTGCCCAGACGGCACCGATGCCTGGGTGATCGGTGGCGCGCAAATCTACGCCCAGGCCCTACCGCTGGCCCACACCGTGGTGGTCACCGAGATCGCTCGCGACTTCGCCGGCGACGCGTTTGCCCCCACCCTCGGTGCCGAATGGCGCGAGACCGCCCGCGAGGAGCACGTGGCCGCCAGCGGCCTGCCCTTCGCCTTTGTCACCTACACCCGCTCCGCCTGAAAGCCGCCATGCAACTCGCCACCTGGAACGTCAACTCCCTCAACGTGCGCCTGCCGCAGGTGCTGGCCTGGCTGGCGGCCAACCCGGTGGATGTGCTGGCGCTGCAGGAGCTCAAGCTCACCGACGACAAGTTTCCCGCCCAGGCCTTTGCCGATGCGGGCTACCAGGCCCAGTGGTTCGGGCAGAAGACCTACAACGGGGTGGCCCTGCTGAGCAAGACACCCGCCACCGATGTCATCCGCAACATCCCGGGTTTTGAAGACGAGCAGTCGCGCGTGCTCTGCGCGACCGTCGCTGGCGTGCGGGTCATCGGCGCCTACTTCCCCAACGGCCAGGAACCGGGCAGCGACAAGTTCGCCTACAAGATGCGCTGGCTGGACGCCCTGCGCGAATGGGTGCGTGCCGAGCTGGTGAACCACCCGCAGCTGGTGCTGATGGGCGACTACAACATCACCTTCGACGACGCCGACGTCTGGGACCCGGTGGGCCTGCGCGAGACCATCCACTGCACCACCGAGGAGCGCACCCAGCTGCGGGGCCTGATCGACCTGGGCCTGCACGATGCGCACCGCCTGTTCGAGCAACCGCCCAAGAGCTTCAGCTGGTGGGACTACCGGATGCTGGGTTTCCAGAAGGGCCGCGGCCTGCGCATCGACCACATCCTGATCACGGACGCCCTCAAGGCCCGCGCCACGGCCTGCACCATCGACCGCACGCCGCGCAAGAACCCGCAGCCCAGCGACCACGCACCCGTGGTGCTGACGCTGGCGGACTGACACCGCTCACCGCCATGAAAAAAGGAGCCGTTGGCTCCTTTTTTCATTCCATGCCCAGTTCCTGGATCTTGCGGGTGATGGTGTTGCGACCGATGCCCAGCTTGTGCGCGGCCTCGATGCGCCGACCGCGCGTGTTGGCCAGCGCGGTCTCGATCAGGCGCGTCTCGAAGCGGCGGGTGAGCACGTCCCACACATCGGTGCGACCGGCCTCGAGCAGGGCCTGGGCCTCCGCCTGCAGACCGGTCTCCCAGGGCGTCGGGCCGCCGGGCGCAGGGTGGACCGGCGAGGCCGCAGGCACCGGCGTCGGCACCGCCGGCAGCACCAGGTGTGGCGTTTCGGGCACGCTGACAGGGAGCGTGAAAGGCTGAGGTGCCGGTACATCCGGGACCGCCACCGGCGCCGGAGCGGCGGGCACGGGCTCAGCCGTCAGCATGCCCTCACCGACCGCCAGCACCTCCGGCGGCAGGTCCTTGACCTCGATCATCTGCGCGGGCGCCATCACCGTCAGCCAGTGACAGACGTTTTCCAGCTGGCGCACATTGCCTGGGAAATCGAAGCCGCTGAGCAGGCGCAGGGCGGCGTCCGAGATGCGCTTGGGTTCGACGCCCAGCTGCTTGGCGCTCTGTTGCAGGAAAAAGCGTGCCAGCATGGGCACATCTTCGCGGCGCTCGCGCAGGGCGGGCAGGCGCAGGCGGATCACGTTGAGCCGATGGAAAAGGTCTTCCCGGAACACACCTTCCTTGACGCGCTGCTCCAGGTTCTGGTGGGTGGCGGCGATCACGCGCACATTGGCCTTGACCGCGCTGTGACCCCCCACCCGGTAGAAGTGCCCGTCGGACAGCACGCGCAGCAGGCGTGTCTGCAGGTCGAACGGCATGTCGCCGATTTCGTCCAGGAACAAGGTGCCGCCCTCGGCCTGCTCGAAGCGGCCTCGGCGCATGGTCTGCGCACCGGTGAAGGCGCCGCGCTCGTGGCCGAACAGCTCGGACTCCAGTAGATCCTTGGGAATCGCCGCGGTGTTGATGGCCACGAAGGGTCCGCTGGCCCGCGGCGAGTGCTTGTGCAATGCGCGTGCCACCAGCTCTTTGCCGGAGCCCGATTCGCCGGTGATGAGCACCGTGACATTGCTTTGCGACAGACGACCGATGGCACGGAACACATCCTGCATCGCGGGCGCCTGGCCCAGCATTTCAGGGGCAGCGGTCACCGACTCGTGTGCCACCTCTTCGCGTTGGCTTTCCTCCACCGCACGGTGGATCAGCTCTACCGCCTTGGGCAGGTCGAACGGCTTGGGCAGGTACTCGAAGGCCCCGCCCTGGAAGGCGGAGACAGCGCTGTCCAGATCGGAGAACGCGGTCATGATGATGACCGGCAGGCCAGGCAGCTTTTCCTTGACCTTCTCCAGCAGGTCCAGACCCGAGCCCCCCGGCATGCGGATGTCGCTCACCAGAATCTGCGGGCCCTCGCTCTCGGGCGTGTCGGTCAGTGCCTTGAGGACTTCCTGTGGGTTGGTGAAGCTGCGGGTGGGCAGGTTCTCGCGCAGCAGCGCCTTTTCGAGCACGAAGCGGATGGATTGGTCATCGTCAACGATCCAGATCGGCTTCATGTGCGGCATGTCCCTTCAGCGGCAGGTGTGTGTTGTGGTTCAAGGCAACGGAATCAGGATCTTGAAATCCGTCCGGCCCGGCTCACTCTCACACTCGATCAGGCCATGGTGTTGCTGGACAAAAGTCTGCGCCAGCGTCAACCCCAGGCCGGACCCACCGTCACGCCCCGACACCAGCGGGAAGAAGATGCGATCCTTGATCGAGTCCGGTACGCCGGGCCCGTTGTCGATCACATGCAATTCCAGTGCCAGACGATAGCGCTGCTTGCCAAAAGTAACCTGTCGGCCCACCCGCGTGCGCAAGGTGATCTCGGCATCACCGGCGGCCACGCGATCGGCCAGCGCCTGCGCCGCGTTGTGCGCGATGTTGAGCACCGCCTGGATCAGTTGCTCCTTGTCGCCCCGGAACTCGGGAATCGAGGTGTCGTAGTCGCGCACCACTTTCAGGCCGCGTGGGAACTCGGCCACGATCAGCGAGCGCACCCGCTCGCACACCTCATGGATGTTCACGTCGCCCACCACATGGGGACGCCGGTGTGGCGCCAGCAGCCGGTCCACGAGCGACTGCAGACGGTCGGCTTCGTGGATGATGACCTGCGTGTACTCGGTCAGCTGCTTGTTCTCCAGTTCGAGTTCCAGCAACTGGGCCGCGCCGCGAATGCCCCCCAGCGGGTTCTTGATCTCGTGCGCCAGGTTGCGGATCAACTCCTTGTTGGCCTGCGCCTGGTCGATCAGGCGCTCCTCGCGCTCCTGCCGGGCCTGCTGCTCCAGCGGCAGCAGTTCCACCACCACTTCGCCGGGCACTTCGGTCTGCGCCACCACCACGTGCACCGGCAGCGGCTCATAGCTCAGGCGCTTGAGCCATGCGTCATAGCGCAAGGCCGCGTACTCGTTGTCGCTGGCGCCGCTCAGAGCGTTCTGCAGCAGGCTCGGCTCGGTGAAACAGTCCTGCAACAGGGCACCGTTGATGCTGCGGCGGGACATGCCCAGGGCATCCTCCAGTGCCGCGTTGGCATACAGCACGGCGCCGTCGGGCGCGACCACGGCGACCAGCGTCGCCAGCAGATCCAGCGAATGGAAGCGTTGTGTCACGGGCGAAGGGTCAGCCTCTTGTATGCCGGCAGCGTCGTCGGTGCCAGCAGTCCTGTGTTTCTTCAGGAGGCTCACTGCGCCGTACCGGCGGGCTTGCCACCCATGCGCGCCAGCTCACGCTGAATGCTCGCCACATCGCTCTCGGCACGAGCCACACTGGCCTTGAGCTCCGCGACCCTGTCCAGATAACGCTGGTGGTTTCGGGACTCGATCCCTTCCTTTTCGGGCGATCCGTTGGCGTACGCTTTGGTCGCCTGCTCCAGACGCTCCTGCGCTTTGCGCAGTTCGGACTCGAGGATCGAACGCGCGTCACTGTCACGCGCTCGCTGCTCGCTGGAATCGACACGCTCACTGCTGCTGCGCGTGGCAGGTGAAGAAGTGGTCGGGCGCGGTGCAGTGGACGGGCGGGCCTCCGCATTGCGCGGCGCCGTCCCCTGGATGATGGTGATGTTGCCCCCCTCCATGGGTTTGCAGCCGCGGCTGCGGGCCACCTCGGCATCATTGGTGTACTCGTTGCCACACCGGTAGATGCGCTCCTGGGCCAGCACCGGCAGGCACAGGGTAACGGCCATCGCGATGGCCAGGTTTCGGGACAGACGGGGATCGGTCATCTTGTTCACGCCATTGGTCAGACCCAGACGGGTCCGGAGATCACTTTTCAGTATGACCGAAAACCGGGCCCGGAGTGCCTGCTGCAACCGACCACTGGTGAATATGACCGCCCGAAATGAAAAAGGGACGACATCCGTCGTCCCTCTTGCCTCTGCGGCGGGGGCATCAGGCCCACCACCGGCAGACGCTCCTGTGCATCACAGGCTGTAGTACATGTCGTACTCGACCGGCGAGACTTCCACGCGGGCGCGGGTCACTTCGGTCATCTTGAGCTCGATGTAGGCATCGATCCAGGCATCGGTGAACACACCGCCCTTGGTCAGGAAGGCACGGTCCTTGTCCAGATGCCCCAGGGCTTCGTCCAGGCTGGCACACACGGTCGGGACCAGCTTGTCCTCTTCCGGCGGCAGGTGGTAGAGGTCCTTGGTGGCGGCTTCGCCCGGGTGGATCTTGTTTTCCACGCCGTCCAGACCGGCCATCAGCAGGGCCGCAAAGCCCAGGTAGGGGTTGCACAGGGGATCGGGGAAGCGGGCTTCCACGCGACGGGCCTTGTCCGACGCCACATTGGGGATGCGGATCGAGGCCGAGCGGTTCTTGGCCGAGTAGGCCAGCTTCACCGGGGCTTCGAAGTGCGGCACCAGGCGCTTGTAGCTGTTGGTGCCAGGGTTGGTGATGGCGTTCAGGGCACGGGCGTGCTTGATGATGCCGCCGATGTAGTACAGGGCGAACTCGCTCAGGCCGGCATAGCCGCTGCCTGCGAACAGGTTCTTGCCGTCTTTCCAGACCGACTGGTGCACGTGCATGCCGGAGCCGTTGTCACCGTGGTAGGGCTTGGGCATGAAGGTGGCGGTCTTGCCGTAGGCATTGGCCACGTTCTGGATCACGTACTTCTGCAGCAAGGTCCAGTCGGCGCGCTCGACCAGGGTCGAGAACTTGGTGCCGATTTCGCACTGGCCAGCACCGGCCACTTCGTGGTGGTGCACTTCGACCGGGACGCCCACGGCTTCCAGGATCTGGCACATCTCGTTGCGCATGTCCATGGTGCTGTCCACGGGCGGAACCGGGAAGTAGCCGCCCTTGACGCGCGGACGGTGACCGCGGTTGCCGCCTTCCATCTTGGCACCGCTGTTCCACGGGGCTTCGTACTCGTCGATCTGGTAGAAGCTGTGGCCAGGCTCGTTGCTCCAGCGCACTTCGTCGAACAGGAAGAACTCTGGTTCCGGTCCGAAGTAGGCCACATCACCCAGGCCGGAAGCCTTGAGATAGGTTTCAGCGCGCTTGGCGATGGAGCGCGGATCGCGTTCGTAGGCCTTGCCGTCGGTGGGCTCGATCACGTCGCAGACCAGCACCAGGGTGGCCTCTTCGATGAACGGATCGATGAAGGCGCTGCTGGCTTCGGGTGCCAGCAGCATGTCCGAGGCTTCAATGCCCTTCCAGCCGGCGATGGAGGAACCGTCAAAGGCCTGGCCTTCTTCGAACTTGTCTTCGCTGAACTGGGACACCGGGATGGAAATGTGCTGCCATTTGCCACGGGTGTCGGTGAAACGGAAATCGACGAATTTCACGTCGTTGTCTTTCACCATTTGCATCACGTCTGCGACGGTCTTGGCCATCAAAAAGCTCCTGTAGCTGGGTGGGAAAAAAGTCTGGCGACTGGGTGCATGAAGCAGCTTTTATGCCACTAGAAACGTCATCGCCGGGAATGCCGTGTGCACGGCTTGAAACGGCCACGATTATGGCGCAGCGGCTGCTCGCCCGAGGTCAGACCTGCCCACGGAGAATGTGCATTTCAGATCAGGTGTAACCGGCTCAAAGGCCCCGATCAAACCAAAATGGTGCATCAAACCCAATACGCACCAAAAAAGAGCATTTGTCTATCGCACCAATTCAGGGCCCAATTGGGCGCCATGTGCATTGAGCCCCTCCAGCAACCGGGCAAAAGCCTGATTGACCGCTGGCGGTGGACCCTTGACACCCAGTTCGATGTGACGTCCGTACTGGGGGTGGTCCACACTGGGCAGGCTGAACACCTTCACCGGATGCTCGCGCTCGACCGCTTCCATCAGCGGGGTCAGCGTCGCCTCCAGCGCCCCCAACACCACCACCGAGCGTTCCCGCCAGGCATCCTTCTGGTGCCATGACCGGTATTCGGTGTCCAGCAGGTGCTCGATCATGGGCCATGCCATGACCGGGAAACCCGGAACAAAGTGCACCACCCCACCACCGGATCCACTGCAACTGAAACCGGGGATGCGGTTGTAGGGGTTGGGGATGATGCGCGCGCCCACGGGAAACACGCCCATGTTGAAGCGGTGGACATTGTCCGGTCGGTCAGGGTCGTATGCCTCGCCCTTCTCCGCGGCCACGTCCCTCATGCGTTGCTCGATCAGATCGCGCGCCTGCGGGTGCAGCGCCAGAGCCACGCCCAGCGCGGCCGCGGCGCATTGGCGGGTGTGATCGTCGGGCGTCGCCCCGATGCCACCACATGAAAACACCACATCCGAAGACGCGAAGGCCTGACGCAACGCCGCCGTGATGCGGGCACGGTCATCGCCCACACACTGCGCCCAGGTCAGCGACAGTCCACGGGCCTGCAGAAGATCGATCACCTTGGGCAAGTGCTTGTCGGCGCGCTTACCCGACAGGATCTCGTCGCCGATGATGATCAGGCCGAATGCAGGGGTCATGGGATTGAAGGGTCAGATGGCGGTGGACGGCGGCAAGGCGTCATGCCCATCGCCCGCCGGCTGCACGAGCGGCTCGGCAGCCACCGGGGCGGGCGAGGCCGCACGGAGCGCATCCAGCGATGACAGGGCAAAGTGGGCGAACCAGAGCGATGCAAAGGCAAAAACCAGTGTGTATATCCAGATCGCCACGGGCACCAGCAGGGGGGCCAGAGCGATGAACAGCGCACCCGACGCCCAGAGCAGGCTGGGCGCTGCACCCAGGTAGCCGCTGAGAACCCCCATGGCCAGCAGGCTGTTGCGGTGCTCCCGCAGCAGGGTGCGACGCTCGGCCGGACTCGCGTGCACGGCCAGCGCGTCGAATGCGAACACCCGGTAGGTCAGCCAGCCCCAGATCAGGGGAGGGATGATCAGCACCAGCGGCGGGACCAGCCACAGTGGCATCGACACCAACAGGGCGAGCAAAGCCAGCAGCGTGGAACCCAGCGACCACAGCAGACCGATGAGGAGGGACCCGCCACGTTTGCGCTCGAGCTGTGAAAAGCGCCGCTGCGCCACCAGTTCCACCATGGCCGGCGTCATGAACAGGGCCACCAGCAGCAGACACAGCAGCACGATGACCGGCGTGGCCAGCACCAGCACCAGCAACGGCGCAAAGACGGTGCGCAGCGACGACATGCCCACGCGGTCCAGCCAGCCCAGCACGCTCTGCAGCAGCGCCGCATCTTCGAGCCACTGCGCGACCGACGAGATCGCCGCGTCCCAGAAAAAGTAGCCAAGCCCGAACGACAGCAAGACCATCAGCAACAGTGGCACAAACGACAGCAGGATCACGCGCGGATGCAGGCAGTAAGCCACGGCGCGCCAGAAGGAATCGAACAGAAGACCCATGGCGCAAGAATACCCGCACCGCTCAGGCCTGGCGTCACCGCATGACATCTACCCCAACAGGGTGAACCGTTCTGTACGCCCATCGAACGCTTGGGCACAATCGAGTCCCCTCAAAAAACCGGTCCCACCAGCCATGCCCCAGCAAAAGGCACCCTTTGCCGGCTTCACCTCCCGCCTCAGGACCAACCGCATCGATCGGCGCGACGCGCTCTGGCTGATGGGCATCAGCACCCTGGGAGCGGCCACCAGCCTGCAAGGGTGCGCCAAGTCGCCCGTGACCGGCCAGTCCATCGTGGTGGGCATGAGTGAGGCACAGGAACGCCAGATCGACACCCAGGTCGCGCCCCACCAGTTCTCACAAGACCTCGGTGCGGTCCAGGACGATGGCGTGAACCGCTACGTGAGCGGGGTCGGCCAGCGTCTGCAGGCCCTGAGCCACCGCCCGACCATGCCTTACAGCTACCGGGTGCTCAACGCCAACTATGTCAACGCGTACACGTTTCCCGGCGGAGCCATGGGCGTCACCCGAGGCATCCTGACCGACCTGAACTCGGAAGCCGAACTGGCCGCTCTGCTGGGCCATGAAATCGGGCACGTCAACGCACGGCACGCAGCACAACGTCAAGGCCAGGCCATGCTCGCCCAGGCGGCGGTCGTGGGCTTGAACGTTGCAACCCAGGATTCACAATGGGGACAGCTGGTGGGTCTGGGCAGCCAGATCGGTGCCAGCGCCCTGCTGGCCAGCTACTCACGTGAGCATGAGCGGGAAGCCGATGCGCTCGGACAGGCGTACATGGTGCAGGCAGGCTATCCGGCCCAGGGCATGACGGCCCTGCACCAGATGCTGGTGGATCAGGAGAAGCAGTCACCCGGGGTGCTGGCCACCATGTTCTCGTCCCACCCCATGAGCAGCGAACGCCGCAACACCGCAGCGCAACTGGCCAGCACGCGTTATCAGGCCAGTTCCGGGGCGCCCGTGCAGCGCGAACGCTTCATGGACAGCACGGCCAGCATGCGCCGCATCAAGCCGACCATCACCGCCTGTCAGAACGGCGAAACGGCCATGGGTTCCAAACAGTTCGCGCAGGCTCAGGGAGCCTTCGAGACCGCGATCCGCAACAGCCCGCGCGACTACGCAGCCCACTTTCGTATGGCGCAATGCCTGCAGGCCCAGAACAAGGGGCGCGAGGCCCGTGCCTTCGCACAGCAGGCACAGGCCATCTACCCACAGGAAGCACAGGCCCACAAACTCGATGGCGTGCTGGCACTGAGCCTGCGCGACCCCGACGCGGCCTTCAGCGCCCTGGACCGATTCGACAAACAGCTGCCAGGGGACCCTGGCGTGCTGTTCCTCAAGGGGGTATCGCTGGAGGGAATGGGTCAGCGTCAGGCCGCCGCCCAACACTATGCGCGCTTCCTGCAGACCCAGCCCCAGGGTCAGGCGTCGCAGTTTGCCGCCAGCCGGCTGCAAGCCTGGGGAATGTTGCGTTGATGCTCCCTGGCGGCCCGGACAGGTCCACAAGGCCATCCAAAGCGAGAACAATTCACGGTCCGTTGTGATCAACGGTGCGCTGTGGCGCCTCAGCGGCCGGGTTCAAAAATACACTTTGAAACAATCCCGCCATTGCTCCACCCCGCGCGCACCCACCTCCTGACATGTCCTCCTGGAACGAACCCTGGCTGCTGGCTGCCCTCGTCCCCGCACTGATCGTGCTGGGTGCGCTGGTCCAGCGCGCCTGGACCAATCGCCAGGCACGTGAACAGCGACGCATACCCAAGCATTGGCCCCTGAGCGCGCGCCAACTGGTCAACAGCGAGGAAATGCGCGTCTGGCACTGGCTGGCACGGGCGTTCTACGACCATCACATCATGATCAAGCTGCCGGTCACGCGCTTCACATTGCCTCGCGACAGCGAGCAGAGCATGCACTGGTACCGGCTGCTCGGTGGCGTCTACTGCACGTTCACGATCTGCAAGACGGACGGACGGGTGATTGGCTGCCTGGACGTGCCGGGGCGCAACGCCCTGCCCCGCAGCACGCGCATGCTCAAGCACTCGCTGCTGACCCAGTGCGGACTTCCCTACTGGGTGATCCGTTCGGGCAGCTTGCCGACCGTAGCGGAAATCAGGGCGGAGTTTCTGGGCGAGACACCGACCGCCCAGACGATGCGCGAGCACGAAGCGGAAGAACGCGCCATCATCGCGGCCCAAGCCAATCTGCGCTCCGCCATCAACCGGCAGCGCAACAACCGACACAGCGATTTCAGCCCTCTGTCCAACTGGTCGTCCAGCACCACCGGTGACAGCCGCATCAGCGACCTTCATTCCCAGTGGCAAGACAACTCGTTCCTTGTGCCACTTGACAGCCGCAAAGGTGACCTGCTCTGACCGGACAGGTCAGGCCTTTTCGGTCAGCGACCGG
Source organism: uncultured Hydrogenophaga sp. (assembly GCA_964550405.1). Taxonomy (GTDB): domain Bacteria; phylum Pseudomonadota; class Gammaproteobacteria; order Burkholderiales; family Burkholderiaceae_C; genus Hydrogenophaga. The sequence continues at coordinate 56,171 of CAZJZD010000017.1, forward strand.
ACTTCCTGGGGCGTGAGCCATCGCCACTGACCAGACGGCAGACTGTCGTCCAATCGCAGCGTGCCGATCGCTGAACGGTGCAACGCCTCGACCCGGTTGCCGACGGCCGCGACCATGCGCTTGACCTGGTGGTACTTGCCCTCGGTCAGGGTCATGCGCAGATGGCGCTCACCCACCGCTTCCGCGGCAGCGGCCCGCACCGGGCGCGGATCATCGTCCAGCACCACGCCCGCGAGCAGCCGCGAAAGCTGGCGCTCATCCAGCGCATGCTTGAGCTGTACCTCATACACCTTGGGCACATGGTGCCGGGGCGAGGTAAGCCGATGGATGAACTTGCCGTCGTCCGAGAGCAGCAGCAACCCGGTGGTGTCCTGGTCGAGCCGTCCCACCGCCTGCACGCCGGCCGCCGCACCGCCACCACGTGTGCGCAAAGGCGCCGGCAACAAGGTGTAGATGCTGGGGTAGGTGCTGGGCTTCTGTGAACACTCGGTGCCCGCCGGCTTGTGCAGCAACAGGTACGCCAGCCGGTGGTGGATCCAGCGCTCCCCCTGCACCCAGAACACCAGACCGTCCTCAACCAGCTCTTCGGTCGGATCATCGCAAGCCCGACGCTCGTCCCCGATCTGCACCAGCCCCTGCTGGACCAGCCCGCAGCACACCCGGCGCGTGCCAAAACCCTGGGAGAAAAGAATGTCCTGCAATTGCATACCGCTTGTCCACGGTCGCGCGGCCGCACTGGATCACGGTCGCAAAAAAACCACCGGAGGATGAATCCGGTGGTTCTCGAATGGTGGTGGAGCTGGGGGGATTTGAACCCCCGTCCGCAAGCCTTCTTCGCGCAGTTCTACATGTGTAGTCGTCTGATTTGGATCTCACCACCCGCGTCGCGCAGCGACACGCTACGCAGGCAGCCAGCACCCTTGGATCTCACCCCGCGCCAAGGTACCCGACGCGAAGCCAGCCGATAAAAATTCCCTTGCAGCCTGGACAGCCTTGCGGCCGCCCTTGCCCAGCCTATCGGCCTGCTGTTGCAAGGCTCACCGGATTAAGCGGCGAGTGCGAAACGTTCGTCGTTTGCAGTTAGTTTTTTTCTGCGGTTTTACGAGGTGACAGAACCTCGACATGCCCTGCTGCGTGTCCGAACCCACGTCGAAACCAGTGCAGCCCCTGAGCGCAGGAGTTTAAGGCAGTCCCAGCAATTTCAAGACCTCCAGGGGCGAATTGACCTCGGCGTCGGCAGCCCAATGGGCGGTTTCACCACTTTCACCCAGGTAGCCGTAACGCGCCGCCACGGTGAACATGCCCGCTGCACGCCCGGCGACGATATCGCGCTCATCGTCGCCGACATACAGGCAGGCCACCGGATCGACACCCAGACGGCGCGCAGCCTCCAGCAGTGGCTCCGGATGTGGTTTGGCCACCTGCAGGGTGTCACCACAGATGAGCGCACCGGCCGGCGAAAGGCGCGGCAGTCCGGCCAGCACTTTGTGCGTCAGGTGCTCCGCCTTGTTGGTGACGATGCCCCAAGGTACGGACGCCCCCTCCAGGGTGTCCAGCAAGTGGGCCACACCGTCAAAAAACGCTGTGCTGTGCAGCAGGCACTGGGTGTACTCCCGCAGGAACTCCTGTTTGAGCGCTTCATAGCCCTCATCCGTGGGCCCTGTGGCAAAGGCCACCTTCAGCATACCCCGAGCACCGGCGCTGGCATGCGGCCGGTAGGCTTGTACCGGTAGCGCCGGCAGGCCACGGACCGCGCGCATGCGATCGGCAGCGAGCGCCAGATCCGGCGCACTGTCGACCAGGGTGCCGTCCAGGTCAAACAGCACCGCCTGCACTGCAAAGGAGGGTTGCCTCATGCCTTTCTGGTGGCCACGAGGTAGTTCACGCTGGTATCCCCGCTGAGCCAGTAGCGACGGGCGATGGGGTTGTATTCCATCCCCCGTGTCTGGACCGCGTCCAGACCGGCCTGACGGCAGTAGCCAGCGAGTTCACTGGGTCGGATCATCTTCGCGTACTCGTGCGTGCCCTTGGGCAGCATCTGCAGCAGGTACTCGGCCCCGACGATGGCAAACAAGAACGATTTGGGGTTCCGGTTGATGGTGGAAAAGAACACCCAGCCCCCCGGCTTGACCAAGGTCGAACAGGCCCGAACCACCGAGGACGGATCCGGCACATGTTCCAGCATCTCCATGCAGGTCACCACGTCAAACCGACCTGGTGTTTCTGCCGCCAGCGCTTCTGCGCTGATCTCTCGGTAGTTGACGTTCGGCGTACCGGCCTCCAGCGCGTGCAACTGCGCCACCCGCAGGGCTTTGGTCGACAGGTCGATCCCCGTGACCTGGGCACCACTGCGCGCCATCGAATCGGACAGGATGCCCCCTCCACAACCGACGTCGAGCACCGTCTTGCCGGACAGAGAGGCCAGTCCGTCGATCCAGCTCAATCGAAGGGGGTTGATCTGATGGAGTGGGCGGAATTCGCTTTCGGGGTCCCACCAGCGATGGGCCAGGTCGGAGAATTTGGCCAGTTCGGCCGGATCGGCATTGACATTGGAGTTCATGCTTCGATTATCGCCAGCGCAAAAAAAAACCGCGCCGGAGCGCGGTTTTTTGGCAGCTGTCGCGATCAGTTGCTGCGGGTACCGACCACTTCGACTTCCACGCGACGGTTCTTGGCACGACCTTCCTTGGTGGCGTTGTCGGCCACCGGCTGGTCCATGCCCTTGCCTTCGGTGTAGACGCGGCTGCTTTCAATGCCCTTGCTCACCAGATAGGCCTTGACGGCCTCGGCGCGCTTGTTGGACAGCGCCTGGTTGTAGGCGGCCTTACCAGTGGAGTCGGTGTGACCAACGGCAATCACCACCTCAAGATTGATACCTTTGACCTTGTCGGCCAGGTCATCCAGCTTGGCCTTGGCTTCGGGCTTGACGACAGCCTTGTCGGTGTCGAAGAAAGCATCTGCGGCGTAGGTCACTTTGGTGGCGGCCGGGGCAGGAGCCGGGGCGGGAGCCGGGGCGGGAGCCGGAGCCGGTGCAGGAGCCGGAGCAACCGCAGCCGGTGCGGGAGCAGGTGCCGGCGCCGGAGCGGGGGCCGGTGCGGGAGCGGGTTCCGGAGCCTTGGGAACGATGGCGCCGTCGCAACCCTGGGCTGCAGTGGCGGGCGTCCAGCTGGCATCACGCCAGCAGAGTTCGTTGGTGCCGTTCTTCCAGACCAGGCTGGAAGAGGCATCACGCCAGTTGTCGATGGTCTGAGCGCCAGCGGCGGTGGCCATGGCGGCGGTTGCAAACAGCATTGCCACTTTGTTCAGTTTTTTCATGGTTTTCCTCTTGAAGGACCCCGGAGGGCTGGGTAACAACGATGACGCTTGAAGTGACCAACACTTGAAACGCTCAAATCATTGTGCCACAAGCATGTGGCGACATTTGTTCATCCATTGCCTGTCACGAACGACACTTTTGGCCTAGTCCACGGGTCCGTTGCCGCACAGCAACATGGAACGAAAACAGGAGCCCAACAAGGCGACCACTAAAATGCGATGTTGCCCTTTTGTTTCATCCTGCAACCGGCCCTTCTTTCATGACCCAGTTCGCCAAAGAGACCCTGCCCATCAGTCTGGAAGAGGAGATGCGCCGCAGCTACCTCGACTACGCCATGAGCGTGATCGTGGGTCGTGCCCTGCCGGACGCCCGGGACGGCCTCAAGCCGGTGCACCGCCGTGTGTTGTACGCGATGCATGAGCTCAACAACGACTGGAACCGGCCCTACAAGAAGTCGGCCCGTATCGTTGGCGATGTGATCGGTAAGTACCACCCGCACGGCGACAGCGCGGTCTACGACACCATCGTGCGCATGGCGCAGGATTTCTCGCTGCGCCACATGCTGGTGGACGGCCAGGGCAACTTCGGCTCGGTCGACGGCGACAACGCCGCCGCGATGCGCTACACCGAAATCCGCATGTCCAAGATCGCGCACGAGATGCTCGCGGACATCGACAAGGAGACGGTGGATTTCGGCCCGAACTACGACGGTTCGGAAAAAGAACCGCTGGTGCTGCCCACCCGCCTGCCCAACCTGCTGGTCAACGGCTCCGGCGGCATCGCGGTGGGCATGGCCACCAACATCCCGCCGCACAACCTCAACGAGGTGGTGGACGCCTGCCTGCATTCGCTCAAGAACCCGGACTGCTCCATCGACGAACTGATGGAAATCATCCCGGCGCCGGACTTCCCCACGGGCGGCATCATCTACGGCATCAACGGCGTCAAGGACGGCTATCGCACCGGCCGAGGCCGCGTGGTGATGCGCGCCAAGGTGCACTTCGAGGACATCGACAAGGGCCAGCGCCAGGCGATCATCGTTGACGAGATTCCCTACCAGGTCAACAAGAAGACGCTGCAGGAACGCATCGCCGAGCTGGTGCACGAGAAGAAGCTCGAAGGCATCAGCCACATCCAGGACGAGTCGGACAAGTCCGGCATGCGCCTGGTGATCGAGCTCAAGCGCGGTGAAGTGCCCGAGGTGGTGCTGAACAACCTGTACAAGCAGACGCAGCTGCAGGACACCTTCGGCATCAACATGGTGGCGCTGATCGACGGTCAGCCCAAGCTGTGCAACCTCAAGGACCTGATCACGGTCTTCCTGGAGCACCGCCGCGAGGTCGTGACCCGCCGCACGGTGTTCAATCTGCGCAAGGCGCGCGACCGTGGCCATGTGCTCGAAGGCCTGGCCGTCGCCCTGGCCAACATCGACGAGTTCATCAAGATCATCCGCGAGAGCCCCACGCCACCGGTGGCCAAGGCCGAGCTGATGACCCGTTCGTGGGACAGCCAGCTGGTGCGCGAGATGCTCACCCGCGCCAAGGCCGACGGCGGCACAGTCAACGCCGACGACTACCGACCCGAAGGTCTGGAGCGCGAGTTCGGCATGCAGGGTGATGGTCTGTACCGTCTGTCCGAGACGCAAGCGCAGGAAATCCTGCAGATGCGCCTGCAACGCCTGACAGGCCTGGAGCAGGACAAGATCGTCGCCGAGTACAAGGACGTGATGGCCGAGATCGACGATCTGCTGGACATCCTGGCCAAGCCCGAGCGCGTGTCCACCATCATCAGCGAGGAGCTGGTGGCGGTGAAGAACGAGTTCGGCCAGACCAAGCTCGGCGCACGCCGCAGCGAGATCGAACACAGCGCTCAGGACCTCTCCACCGAGGACCTGATCACGCCGACCGACATGGTGGTGACGCTGTCCCACAGCGGCTACATCAAGAGCCAGCCGCTGTCCGAGTACCGCGCCCAGAAGCGCGGCGGTCGTGGCAAGCAGGCCACGGCGACCAAGGAAGACGACTGGATCGACCAGCTCTTCATCGCCAACACGCACGACTACATCCTGTGCTTCTCCAACCGTGGCCGGCTGTACTGGCTCAAGGTCTGGGAAGTACCCGCCGGCTCGCGCGGCTCGCGCGGCCGTCCCATCGTCAACATGTTCCCGCTGCAGGAAGGCGAGAAGATCAACGTGGTGCTGCCGCTGACCGGCGAGTTCCGCAGCTTCCCCGAGGACCACTACGTGTTCATGGCGACCAGCATGGGCACGGTCAAGAAAACCGCGCTGAACGAGTTCAGCAACCCGCGCAAGGCCGGCATCATCGCCGTGGACCTGGACGAAGGCGACTTCCTGATCGGCGCCGCACTGACCGACGGCCGGCACGACGTGATGCTGTTCAGCGACGGCGGCAAGGCCGTGCGCTTTGACGAAAACGATGTGCGGCCCATGGGCCGCAACGCGCGCGGCGTGCGCGGCATGATGATCGAAGACAGCCAGAGCGTGATCGCCATGCTGGTGGCCGGCGACGAAGAGCAGAGTGTGCTGACCGCCACCGTCAACGGTTACGGCAAACGCACGCCGATCGGCGAATACACCCGCCACGGCCGGGGCACCAAAGGCATGATCGCGATCCAGCAGAGCGAACGCAATGGCAAGGTGGTGGCCGCCACCCTGGTTCACACCGATGACGAGATCATGCTGATCACCGACACCGGCGTACTGGTGCGTACCCGCGTGAGCGAGATCCGGGAAATGGGCCGCGCCACACAGGGCGTGACCCTGATCGCGCTCGACGATGGTGCCGAGCTCTCTGGCCTGCAGCGGATCGTCGAGAACGATGCCAACGTGGATGCCGCTGCACCGGAGGCTGCCGAAGGTGGTGATGACACGGCGGGTGACGCCGAATGACGCAGCGCCCCTACAACTTCTCGGCCGGCCCAGCCGCCATGCCCGAAGAGGTGCTGCAACAGGCGGCGGCCGAAATGCTGGACTGGCACGGTAGTGGCATGGGCGTGATGGAGATGAGCCACCGAGGCAAGGAGTTCATGTCCATCGCGGCACAGGCCGAAGCCGACCTGCGTGAACTGCTCGCAGTGCCATCGAACTTCCGCGTCCTGTTCATGCAGGGTGGCGGTCTGGCGGAAAACGCCATCGTGCCGCTGAACCTCTCGCGCGGTGGCACGGTGGACTTTGTGGTGACCGGCAGCTGGAGCCAGAAATCGGCCAAGGAGGCGCGCAAGTACGCAGCGCCCACGGTGATCGCCAGCAACGAGGCCGACGGCCATACCTCGCTGCCCGCGCCCGCCAGCTGGAAGCTCAGCCCCGACGCGCAGTACGTGCACCTCTGCAGCAACGAGACCATCCACGGGGTGGAGTTCCACGAGCTGCCGGACCTCAAGGCCCTGGGCAGCAAGGCCCCGCTGGTGATCGATTTCTCGTCGCACGTGGCCTCACGGCCAGTGGACTGGTCGCGCGTCGGCCTGGCCTTTGGCGGTGCGCAGAAAAACCTGGGCCCCGCTGGCGTGACGCTGGTGGTGGTGCGCGAAGACCTGCTGGGCCATGCGCTGTCGATCTGCCCCAGCGCCTTCGACTACAAGACCGTGGCCGACAACGCGTCCATGTACAACACGCCGCCCACCTACGGCATCTACATGGCCGGCCTGGTGTTCCAGTGGCTCAAGCGCCAGCGGGAAGGCGGCTTCGCCGGCATCGCGGCCATGGAAGAGCGCAACATCGCCAAGGCCACCCTGCTCTACAACTTCATCGACGGCTCGCAGCTGTACGTCAACAAGGTGGCCAAGGACTGCCGCTCGCGCATGAACGTGCCCTTCTTCCTGCGCGACGAAAGCCGCAACGACGCCTTTCTGGCCGGTGCAAAGGAACGTGGCCTGCTGCAGCTCAAGGGCCACAAGTCGGTGGGCGGCATGCGGGCCAGCCTGTACAACGCCATGCCGTTGGCCGGGGTGCAGGCGCTGGTGGACTACATGCGCGATTTCGAGAAGACCCAGGCATGAGCGACGCCCAGCAGCCCGTCCAATCCGAAGCCCTGGCCAGCCTTCGGGTACAGATCGACAGCATCGACCAGCAACTGCTGTCGCTGCTCAACCAGCGCGCCCATGTGGCGGAGCAGGTCGGCGAGATCAAACGCGCCGAAGGTTCGCCCTTCTTCCGCCCCGACCGCGTGGCGCAGGTGATCGACAAGATCCAGAACGCCAACCAGGGTCCGCTGCTCAACCAGCACGTCGCCTCCATCTGGCGCGAGATCATGTCGGCCTGCCTGGCGCTGGAGGCGCCCCAGCGCGTGGCGGTGCTCGGCCCAGAAGGCACATTCACCGAACAGGCGGCCATCGAGTTTTTTGGCAGTGCCGCCAACCTGATTTACTGCAGCAGCTTCGACGAGGTGTTCCATGCCACGGCGGCCGGGACCGCACAGTACGGCGTGGTGGGCGTGGAGAACTCCACCGAAGGCGTGGTGGCGCGCTCGCTGGACCTGTTCCTGCGCTCGCCGGTGCACGTGGTGGGTGAGGTCAGCCTGCTGGTGCGGCACAACCTGCTGCGCCAAGTGAACGACCTCAACCAGATCGAAGTGGTCATGGCCCACCCGCAGGCCCTGGCCCAGTGCCAGGGCTGGCTGACCCAGCACCTGCCACATGCCGAGCGCCGCGCCGTGTCCAGCAACGCCGAGGGCGCCCGGCTGGCCGCCACCCACCCGGCCTGGGCGGCGATCGCCAGCGAACGCGCGGCGGCCCAGTTCGGCCTGCACATCGTCTCGCACGCCATCCAGGACGAGGCCTACAACCGCACCCGCTTCCTCGTCATCTGCCTGCCGCAGACCATGGCCATGCCACCGGCCTCGGGCAGGGACTGCACCAGCCTTGTGGTGTCGGTGCCCAACCGGCCAGGCGCGGTGCACGACCTGCTGGTGCCGCTGAAGAACAACGGCGTGTCCATGACCCGCTTCGAGTCCCGCCCAGCCAAGTCCGGCCAGTGGGAGTACTACTTCTATATCGATCTGGCGGGTCATCCGTCGCAACCCCACGTGGCAGCGGCCTTGAAGGAGCTTCAGGGTCTGTGCGCGTTCTACAAGGTGCTGGGTGCCTACCCGGTCAGCGAGTGACATGGCCACCACCCCTCTGAAGTTTGAACAACTCGGCCTGATCGGCTGTGGCCTGATGGGCGGGTCTTTCGCCCTGGCCATGAAAAAGGCCGGCCTGGTCAAACGCGTGGTGGGCTACAGCAAGTCGCCGTCCACCACCGAGCGCGCACGGCAGATGGGCGTGATCGACGTCGAAGCGCCGTCTGCCCTGCTGGCGGTGTCCGGCGCCGATCTGGTGCTGGTGGCCGTGCCCGTTTCGGCCACCGAAGCCACCTTCAAGGCCATCCGCCATCTGGTGACCCGCGACACGCTGGTCATGGACGTGGGCTCGACCAAACGCGAAGTCATCGACGCGGCGCGGCGGGTGTTCAAGGACCAGGTCGGCGTGTTCGTGCCCGCCCACCCCATCGCGGGCAAGGAACTGGCCGGCGTGGAACATTCCGATCCGGAGCTCTACACCGGACGCCAGGTGATCCTCACCCCGATCGAGCGCACGCTCACGGCACAACTGGAGAAAGCCCAACAGGTGTGGACCGCGCTGGGTTGTCACGTCAGCATGATGTCGCCCGAGGCGCACGACGCCGCCTACGCGGCCGTCAGTCACCTGCCGCACCTGATCGCGTTCGCCCTGATGAACGCGATACAGGAACAGAAGCAAGGCAAGGAGTTCCTGTCCCTGGCCGGCCCCGGTTTCCGCGATTTCACCCGCATCGCGGCCAGCGACCCGACCGTGTGGCGCGACATCCTCATGTCCAACAAGGAAGAGCTGCTCGCCCAGTCCAGGCACTTCCAGCGCGCACTGCATGCGCTGGAACGCGCCATCCAGACCGGTGACCCGGATGCGCTGGAGAAGCTGATCGACATCGCCAGCAGCACCCGGGCCCACTGGCGCATGACGGCCATCAAGCCCCAGAGCTGACCCCCGACAGGGGCGCGCACGCGTGGCGCCCGCTGACCCTTTGCACGTCCCGTCCTCGCGCATGTACACCACCGCTTTCCTCGATCTGCCTCCCCTCGCCAGCGCTGGCGGCACTGTGCGCCTGCCCGGCTCCAAGAGCATCTCCAATCGCGTGCTGCTGCTGGCCGCGCTGTGCGAAGGCGTGACCGACATCGTGGACCTGCTCGACTCCGACGACACGCAGGTCATGCTCAAGGCCCTCGCCGCGCTGGGATGCCGCATCGAACAACCCAGCGACAGCCTGCTGCGCGTGCACGGTATCGGCGCCCAGCTGCGGGTGGTGCCTCAGGCTCAACTGTTCCTCGGCAACGCGGGCACTGCCATGCGCCCGCTGACGGCGGCACTGGCCCTGCTGGCCAGCGAACAGGGCGGTCAGTTCGAACTCAGCGGCATTGCCCGCATGCACGAGCGTCCGATCGGGGACCTGGTCGACGCCTTGCGCCAACTCGGCTGCCCGGTGACCTGTCTGTGCCGGGAGGGTTACCCGCCCCTGCGCCTGGGGGACGGTACGCCGCACGCGCTGAAGCTGGACCAGCCCATCCGCGTGCGCGGTGACGTCTCCAGCCAGTTCCTGACCGCCCTGCTGCTCGCGCTGCCGCTGGTGGCCCGCCAGGACGTCGTGATCGACGTCGTCGGCGAACTGATCTCGCGCCCCTACATCGAAATCACCCTCAACCTGCTGGCGCGCTTTGGTGTGCAGGTAGAACGCGAGGGCTGGCAACGGTTCACCATTCCGGCCGGCAGCCGCTACGCCTCGCCGGGGGCCATCCCTGTCGAAGGCGATGCCTCGTCGGCCAGCTACTTCATCGCCCTGGGCGCGCTCGCGCCGGCGGCCCCCGGCAGCGCGGGCATCACCATCGAAGGTGTGGGCCTGTCCTCCATCCAGGGTGACATCCGCTTCGTCGAGGCGGCACGACTGATGGGCGCCGAGGTGACGGGTGAGGCCAACCGCCTGCACATCCGCCGCGGCGTCTGGCCGCTCAAGGCCATCGACCTCGACTGCAACCACATCCCGGATGCGGCCATGACCCTGGCCGTGATGGCGCTGTACGCCGACGGCACCACCACGCTGCGCAACATCGCCAGCTGGCGCGTGAAAGAAACCGACCGCATCGCGGCCATGGCCGCGGAATGCCGCAAGTTCGGCGCCACGGTGGAAGAAGGTGCGGACTTCATCCGCATCACGCCGCCCGTGACCTGGACCACCGGGTCCGTCCACACCTACGACGACCACCGGGTCGCCATGTGCTTCTCGCTTGCGGCCTTCAACCCGGCGGCCTTGCCGGTCCGCATCGAAGACCCGAAGTGCGTGGCCAAAACCTTCCCGGACTATTTCGAAACCCTGTTCGGGGTTTGCCAGACGAGCGACAACGCCATCCCGGTGATCTGCATCGATGGCCCCACCGCCTCGGGCAAGGGCACGCTGGCATCCGAGGTGGCGCGGCGCCTGGGCTACCACCTGCTGGACTCGGGCGCACTGTACCGCGCCACCGCGCTGGCCGCGCAGGACGCGGGCATCGACCTGGATGACGAGGCCGCTGTGGCCCGACTGGCCGCCGGGCTGCCAGTGAGCTTCCAGGACCACCGCATCTTCCTGGCGGGCCGCGACATCACCGACCCGCTGCGGCTGGAGTCCACCGGCGGAATGGCTTCGCGCGTCTCGCGGCATCCCGCGGTGCGCCAGGCCCTGCACGGTCTGCAACTGAGTTTCCGGCGCCTGCCCGGCCTGGTGGCCGACGGGCGCGACATGGGCACTGTGGTCTTCCCCGACGCGCCGCTGAAGGTCTACCTGACCGCCAGCGCCGAGCAGCGCGCACAGCGTCGCTATAAACAATTGATTTCAAAAGGGAATCCTGCTAATATCGCAGACCTTTTGGCGGATCTGAAAATGCGTGACGAGCGGGATTCCTCCCGCGCCGTGGCCCCCCTCAAACCCGCCGAAGACGCTTTGCTGCTGGACAACTCGGACATGGGCATCGAACCCTCGGTGCAACAGGTCCTGGACTGGTGGCAAGGCAAAACGGTGTTCCCGGGCAACTGAGCGCACCACACTGGCCCAGACGGCCCCGCCGGGTGTTCCCCGCCCGCAGGTCTGATGGTTCTTTGACCCAACCCCGCAGTGCAACGCACTGCAACGCAAACGCTGCCCAACCGTCGATCTCCCGCGCAAGAGCCGCTCCGGTCTTGACGCGCCCGACGCTGTGTGGCGATAGGAAATCACATGTCTGAATCTTTTGCCGCCCTGTTTGAAGAGTCCCTCAAGCGCGCCGAAATGCGCTCGGGTGAAGTCATCACCGCCGAAGTCGTGCGCGTCGAACACAACCACGTGGTGGTCAACGCCGGCCTCAAGTCCGAGGCCTACATCCCCCTGAACGAATTCAAGAACGACCAGGGCGAACTCGAAGTGCAGGTCGGCGACTTCGTCTCCGTGGCCATCGACTCCGTGGAAAACGGCTTCGGCGACACGCTGCTCTCGCGCGACAAGGCCAAGCGCCTGGCTTCCTGGATGGCCCTGGAAAAGGCCCTGGAATCCGGCGAATTCGTGACCGGCACCACTTCGGCCAAGGTCAAGGGCGGCCTGAAGGTCATGGTCAACGGCATCAGCGCCTTCCTGCCGGGCTCGCTGGTGGACAGCCGTCCGACCAAGGACCTGACCCCGTACGAGAACAAGACCCTGGAATTCAAGGTCATCAAGCTCGACCGCAAGCGCAACAACGTGGTGCTGAGCCGCCGCGCCGTGGTGGAAGCCTCCATGGGCGAAGAGCGCGCCAAGCTGATGGAAAACCTCAAGGAAGGTGCCATCGTCAACGGCGTGGTCAAGAACATCACCGAATACGGTGCGTTCGTGGACCTGGGCGGCATCGACGGCCTGCTGCACATCACCGACATGGCCTGGCGCCGCGTCCGTCACCCGAGCGAGGTGGTGACGGCTGGTCAGGAGATCACCGCCAAGATCCTGAAGTTCGACACCGAGAAGCACCGCGTTTCCCTGGGTCTGAAGCAGATGGGCGACGACCCGTGGATGGGCGTTTCGCGCCGCTACCCGCAAGGCACCCGCATGTTCGGCAAGGTCACCAACATTGCCGACTACGGCGCGTTCGTGGAACTCGAACCCGGCATCGAAGGCCTGGTGCACGTCTCCGAAATGGACTGGACCAACAAGAACGTGGCCCCGTCCAAGCTGGTGTCGCTGGGTGACGAAGTTGAAGTCATGGTGCTGGACATCGACGAAGACAAGCGTCGCATCTCCCTGGGCATGAAGCAGTGCCGTGCCAACCCCTGGCACGAGTTTGCCGAAGGCACCAAGCGCGGCGACCGCGTCAAGGGCCCGATCAAGTCGATCACCGACTTCGGCGTGTTCGTGGGTCTGGCCGCCGGCATCGACGGTCTGGTGCACCTGTCCGACCTGTCCTGGAACGAAACCGGCGAAGCCGCCGTGCGCAACTTCAAGAAGGGCCAGGAAGTCGAAGCCATCGTGCTGGCCATCGACGTCGAGCGCGAGCGCATCTCCCTGGGCATCAAGCAGCTCGACGGCGACCCGTTCAGCACCTTCGTGTCGGTCAACGACAAGGGCTCCGTGGTGACCGGCAAGGTCAAGACCGTGGACGCCAAGGGCGCTGAAATCGACCTGGGTGAAGACGTCATCGGCTACCTGCGTGCTTCGGAAATCTCCCGCGACCGTGTGGAAGACGCCCGCAACGTGCTCAAGGAAGGCGACGAAGTCACGGCCGTGGTGGTGAACGTGGATCGCAAGACCCGCAACATCCAGCTGTCGATCAAGGCCAAGGACATGGCCGACCAGAACGAAGCCATGGCCAGCCTGAACCAGAACACCGGCAACGCCGGTACCACCAACCTGGGCGCCCTGCTCAAGGCCAAGCTGGACAACAACTGATCTTCAGGTCCTGCACCGGGTGTTCAACCTGAACACCCGGTGCACAACGACGCACCGACATGACCCGCAGCGACCTCGTCGAAGCCCTTTCGGCCAAGTTCAGCCAGCTCACCCACCGCGATGCGGAGTTCGCCGTCAAGGCGATCCTCGATGCGATGGGTGAGGCGCTGGTCAAAGGCCATCGCATCGAGATCCGTGGTTTCGGCAGCTTCACGGTTAACCGCCGCTCTCCCCGCGTCGGGCGCAACCCGCGCTCGGGCGAGAGCGTGCTGATTCCCGAGAAGCGTGTGCCGCACTTCAAGCCGGGCAAGGCCCTGCGCGAAGAGGTGGACAAACGCACCGCTGAACTGCTGGCACAGGAGCCGAAGAAGCCGTCCTGATCGTGACGGCTCGCTACAATCGCCCCACCACACAGGGGACGATGTGAGATACCTGATGTGGCTGCTCAACGCAGCCATTTTTTTTGCCCTTTTCGCTTTCGCGCTGAACAATCAGGAGCCCGTCACGCTGCACCTGTTCTTCGGTGCCCGCTGGCAGGCGCCGCTGGTGCTGGTGCTGCTGAGCGTGCTGGTGGTCGGCGTGTTCCTGGGCGTGCTGGTGATGCTGCCGCTGTGGTTGCGCGCGCGCCGCGCCCGACGGGTCACCGCATCGGCTGCTGGCGCGCCATCCGCCTTCGGCGCCGATTCCACCCTCCTGCCCCGTTCACCCGATACTCCCCGACATGGATCTTGACCTGACCTGGCTGCTCTGGGGCCTGCCATTGGCCTTTGCCGCCGGCTGGTTGGCCTCCCGCTTCGACCTGCGGCAACTGCGCATCCAGAGCCAGCAGGCCCCCAAAGCCTACTTCCGTGGCCTGAACCACCTGCTCAACGAACAGCAGGACCAGGCCATCGACGCCTTCATCGAGGCGGTTCAAGGCGATCCCGACACGGCCGAACTGCATTTCGCACTGGGCAACCTGTTCCGCCGGCGCGGCGACTACGACCGCGCCGTACGGGTACACGAGCACCTGCTGGCGCGTGCCGATGTCAAGGGCAAGGACCGCGACCGGGCGCAGCACGCGCTGGCGCTGGACTTCCTCAAGGCCGGACTGCTGGACCGCGCCGAAGCCGCGCTGCACAAGCTCGACGGCACCGCGTTCGAAGGTGAGGCCCTGCTGGCCCTGCTGGCCATCTACGAGCGCTCACGTGACTGGCCACAGGCCCGCGTGGTCGCACAGCGGCTCGATGCCACCCAGCCCGGCAGTTTCAGCACCCGCCTGGCGCACTACCTGTGCGAAGAGGCCGATCACCTGCAGCGCAGCGGGCAGACCACGCAGGCGCTGGAACTGCTGCAACAGGCCGTGCAACAGGCGCCCCAGCAGGCTCGAGGCTGGCTGGCGCTGTCGGCTCTGATGGCTCGAACAGGCCGCGCCAACGAAGCCATGGACGCCTTGGTCTCGCTCGCCCGTCAGGCACCGCAAGGCATGCCGCTGGCGGCACAGACGCTCGCCGAACTGGGCCGCCAGACGGGGCGCCAGGCGCAGGCACTGGAGCTGCTGATGGCGTGCAACGACCGTGCCCCCTCGCTGGATGTGACCGAAGCCCTCGCCAGCCTGAGCCCCGACCCGACAGCGGCTAGGGCACGTTACCTGACGCACCTCGAACGCGAGCCATCGCTGGTCATGGCCACGCGCTGGATGGCGGACGAAACCCTGTCCGACCCCGTGGCACAACAGCGTGTGCAGGCAGCGCTGGAACAGGCGAGCGCACCGCTCAAACGCTACCGCTGTGCGGCCTGCGGGTTCGAGGCCCGCCAGCATTTCTGGCAATGCCCGGGCTGCCAGGGCTGGGACAGCTATCCGGCCCGGCGCGTCGAAGAACTCTGAGCGCCACGCCGTGGCCGACCGGCAGCCCCCCAGACTCCTGCCCTTGGGCGACGCGGCCTGGACGGTGACTTTTGGTGACCGGATCGATCCCGAACTGCAGGGCCGGGTATCGGGCCTTCACGACCTCGTCGATCAGGCGCGCCGGCGCGATCCAGCTCTGGCCGGCATCCTCGACCTGGTGCCGACGTTCTGCGCCCTCACGGTGCATTTCGATCCCTGGCGCGGTGATGCGGTGGCGCTCGGACAGCGTCTGCTGGAGCTGGCCGCACAGGCGCAACCGCGGACCGTGGCCGGCCGCTGCTGGCATCTGCCCGTCTGTTTCGACGAAGCCTTCGCTCCCGACCTGCCACGCGTGTGCGAGGCCACCGGACGGCCCGGCGAATCGGTCATCGAGCTGCTGCTGACAGCCCGGCTGCGCGTGTACATGCTGGGCTTCCAGCCCGGCTTCGCCTACATGGCCGGTCTGCCCGAGGCACTGGCGGTACCGCGCCTGCCGTCCCCGCGGCAGATGGTGCCGGCGCGGTCGTTGGCCATCGCCGGCGGGATGTGCGCGGTCTATCCCTGGGAAAGCCCTGGCGGCTGGAACCTTCTGGGCCGCACCCCTGCGCGGCTGTTCGACCCCGGGGACGTCGCAAACCCGACCCTGCTGGCAGCGGGCGACGAGGTGCGGTGGCGGCCGGTCGATGTGGCCACCTACGAGCGACTCTGTGCCGAGGTGGACCGCGGCCTGCCACGCGAACACTTCCTGGAGGCACCGGACGCATGAACGGTCTGCTGGAAGTGCTGCAACCCGGCATCGGCACCACCGTGCAGGACCGGGGCCGGCCAGGTCACCGCCACCACGGTCTGCCACTCTCGGGCTGGCTCGATGCGCCGCTGGCCTGGGCCGCCAACGCATTGCTGGGCAACGATGTGAACGCGGCGGTGCTGGAACTGCGCGGCGTTGGCACGGTGCTGCGCGTGAAACACGGGCCGGTGCGCGTCGCGCTGGCGGGACACATCGGCGCACAACGGGTGCGCGAGGACGCTGTCCGCACACACCTGCCCGCCTGGCAGACCGCCACGCTGCGCGAGGGCGAGACCCTGCAGCTGGGCTGCGCCGACAGCGGCTGTGCCTATCTGGCGGTGAACGGTGGCATCCACCTGGCGCCGGCCTTCGGCAGCCGCGCCAGCTATTGGCGCGCCGGCCTTTCAGGCGTGCTTGGGCGTGCCTTCCTGCCGGGCGATGTGCTGCCCTGTGGCGACTCCAGCGGTGGCGACCCGCATGAATGGCGCTGCCGCGCGCCCTGGGAACCGGACACCGGCCCGGTGCGGGTGATGACCGGACCGCAGGACGACCACTTCACGCCCGATGCGCTGGCGAGCTTCTTGGCGCAGGAATGGCGGGCCACGCCCGCTCAGGACCGCATGGGCCTGCGCCTGCAGGGCGAGCCACTCGCACACATCAGCGCCGAAGCCGCGGACATCGTGTCCGACGGCGTCACACCGGGCGCGATCCAGGTGCCCGCCAACGGCCAGCCCATCGTGCTGCTGGCCGACGGCCAGACCGTCGGGGGCTACCCCAAGATCGCCACCGTCATCACCGCCGACCTGCCTCGGCTGGCACACCTGCTGCCGGGCACGCGCGTGCGCTTCGCGGCCGTGACGGCCGACCAGGCTCAGGCGGCCCTACGGGCGCAACGGACGCGCTGGCAGCAGTGGCTGGCAGGCCGGGAAGCCTTCCTGCCACCGGGCCACATCGACGAGGCCGCGCTCTATGGCCGCAACCTGATTTCCGGCATGCTCGCCACCCACCCCGGAGAAAACACCCCATGACCCCCATCAACCTCAACGCCGACCTCGGCGAGAGCTTCGGTGCCTGGACCATGGGCAACGACGCCGAACTGCTGTCCGTTGTCAACAGCGCCAACATCGCCTGCGGCTTCCACGCCGGCGACCCGGTGGTGATGCGCGAGACCGTGCGTTTGGCCATCGCCGACGGCGTCAGCCTGGGTGCGCACCCGGCTTTTCCCGATCTGCAGGGCTTCGGCCGGCGGGCGATGCAGCTCACGCCCAAGGAACTGGAAGCCACCATCCTCTACCAGGTCGGTGCGCTGCAGGCCATGGCCACCGCCGAGGGTGGACGCGTCACCCACGTCAAGCCGCACGGAGCGCTCAACAACATGGCCTGCGCCGACGAGGCGATGGCGGCCACCGTGGCGCGTGCCGTGAAGGCGCTGGACGCGCAGCTGATCCTGCTCGCACCCGCCCTGTCGGCGCTGGAGCGCGCGGGCGAGGCGGCCGGCCTGCGCGTGGCGCGCGAGGTGTTCGCCGACCGCAGCTACCGGGCCGATGGCCAGCTGACCCCGCGCTCGCTGCCGGGCGCGGTGCTGCACAACGCCGACGACTGCGTGCGGCATGTGCAGCGCATGCTGGACGTGGGCGGCATCGTCACCACCGACGGCCAGCGCCTGCCCACCCCCATCCACAGCATCTGCGTGCACGGCGACGGCCCTGCGGCGGTGGCGGCGGCACGGGCCATCCGTGCGGCGCTGGAAGCGGCGGGTCATCGCCTGGCGGGGCTGCCGGAACTGGTCTGAACGCCCCCGGTCGAGCACCCTGGCTCGGTATCATCGAACCCGAAGTCCGCCGGTCGGGCGGACCACCTGTCCGAAGGAATTCCGTGTTCAAGAATGTGACGATCTACCGCATCGCGCCCGGCTGGGACGCGACGCTGGAATCGATGGAGGCCGCGCTGGACGCGGCGCGTTTCGTGCCCTGCAGCGCTTCGCAGGACAAGTCGGTCGGCTGGGCTGAACCGCGGGGCGAGGAACATGGCCCGCTGGTGGAGTCGGTGGGCGGCCAGCGCATCCTCAAGCTGGTCATCGAGACCAAGGCCGTGCCCGGTGCCGTGGTGAAGGAGAAGGCCCAGGAAGCGGCCGACCACATCGAGGCCACCACCGGGCGCAAGCCCGGCAAGAAGGAAACCAAGGAACTGCGCGAAGACGCGCTGCAGGCGCTGCTGCCCCAGGCCTTTCCGCGCCGCGGCAGCGTCTGGGTGTGGATCGACCTGAAAAACGGCCTGCTGGTCACCGACGCCGGCAGCCAGGGCAAGAACGACGAGGTCGTGACCGCCCTGGTGCGTGTGTTCGACGGCCTGGCCCTGACCCTGCTGCAGACCGCGATGACGCCGCAGACCGCGATGACGCAGTGGCTGGCCACCACCGACCCGGAGAACGACTGGCCCGCGGGCTTCAACGTCGAACGCGAGTGCGAGCTCAAGTCGGCCGACGAAGAAAAGTCGGCGGTCAAGTTCACGCGGCATCACCTGCTGACCGACGAGGTGCGCAAGCACCTGGCCGAAGGCAAGCTGCCCACGCGGCTGGCCCTGAGCTGGGAAGGCCGCATCGGCTTCACGCTCACCGAGACCCTGCAACTCAAGAAACTGTCGTTTCTCGAAGGCGTGTTCGACGACCGCCCCAACGATGACGAGAGCGGCTTCGACACCGACGTGGCCCTGGCCACGGGCGAACTTTGTCAGCTGATCCCGGCCCTGATCGAGGCGCTGGGCGGCGAGATCGAACCCGGCGCCGCGCTGCCCGGTGCGGAACCCGCAGCGGCACCGGCCAGGCCCAAGCAGGAAGCCGTCACCGCCGTGGGCGACGACGACCCGCCGTTCTGACCCTCAGCCCTTGAGCACGGCCCCCGCGCCGTCGCGTACTTCAATGTCGATGGCGATGCCCTGGCGCACGCTCATCGAAACGGTGCAGAACTCCTCGAACTGCGCGAGCACCCGGTCCAGGTGTTCGATGTCGGCGGCGGTCTTGCCCAGTTCCAGCTGCACATGGATGCGCTGGATGCGCAGGCGCTTGTTCTCGTTGCGTCCCACCTCGGGCGTGGCGGTGGCCACCAGGGCACCCGGATCCTGCTTGAACTTCTGCAGGGCGAACAGCAAGCTGGCGCTCAGGCAGTTGGCCACCGCAGCCAGCAGCATGTGATCGGGCGCGGGGCCGGTGCCCTGCCCCAGCGGCGCCGGCTCGTCGGCCAGCATCTGGGGAATGGCGGGACCGAAATCGACCAGGAACTGGTAGCCGGACTGGCGGGTGATGGTGACGCTGGCGTTTTCGCTCATGAAGGCCTCCTCGACGATGGAGGCCACATCGTACCCATCTCCCGGGGGTATCAGCCGCCGCCGCGCTGGATGCTCAGATCGAAAGGCTTCATGAAGGCCCGGCGCTGATCGCCGTCAAGCCCCTCAAAGGCGAACACGACGTGCAGACGCTGCAGGCGCAGCAAGGCGATGCGCCGCTCGGGCAAGGGCTGCCAGCGGATGGCCAACCGGCCCGTGTGGATGTGCACCTCGATCGAAGAACCCACCTGCTGCCAGGGATGCGCACCGATGGCACGTGGCATCCACGCCAGCCATTCGGTCTCGCTGCAACCCACGTCCCGCTCGAAGCGCTCCGGATAGTCGGACTGCATAGGCCTGGGTCAGCCGCCCGCGATCGGTGGCCAGATGGCCAGCACGTCGCCTTCCTTGAGCGTGGCCGTCATGCGCTGGCCAGGCTCGACGTACTTGCCGTTGACCAGCACCAGATGCACGAGCCTGGATGGCAGCCCAAAGGGCTCGATGATCTGGCTGATCGGCGCGTCAGGCGTCACATCCAGTTCGATCTGGTTGCTGCGCCGGGCGTCGGGTGGCAGGTAGTCGGTCAGCGTGGCAAAGAGCTTGAAGGTGATCTTCATGGGGGTCGATTGTGCGGAAAACAAAGGCCCCTGGCCTGTGAAAGGGCAAGGGGCCTGCGGCGGCGCCGACGCGGGTCAGGCGCGCCGTCGCTCGTCGGCTGCACCGGACCAGTGGCCTTGGCCCTGCGCCGCGGACAAGTAGGCGTCCATCAGCTTGGTGGGGTCGGCCATCAGCCGGTCCTTCCACTCGCCCAGCTTCACTTGCCCTTCGACCAGGCCGCGCATCACGCCAACGTGTTCGGTCCAGCCCACGCTGTTGCAGCCCACCATCTGGTCGCCCTTGAACTGCAGGCTCAGGTGCTTGTGGTTAACCTTGTCCGTCAGCTCCACATGTTCGCCACCCGGCAGGCCTTCCCAGTTGCCGAAGCTGCTGGAGATCAGGCCCAGGGTGTCGAGCACGTTGATCTGGGTCACGCCCTTGAGCTCGGCCTGCTGCCCGACCATGTTGAGCGCGGCCACACGCGCCTGTTCGGCGGCGTTCGGCTGGATCGCACTGACGATGGTCTTGCCGCTGACCTTGTCAAAGGCCTCGGCGCAGTCGCCCGCGGCGTAGATGCCCGGCACGTTGGTCTGCAGGTGCTCGTCGGTCAGCACGCCGACCAGGCAGCGCACGCCGGAGTTTTCCAGGAAGCCGATGTTGGGCCGCACACCCGTGGCGCTGATGACCAGATCCGCTTCGAGCAGCTGACCAGTGGACAGGCGCACCGTCATCTTGCCGCTGGGTGCGCTGCTCTGGCCGATGCCGACCACCTCGGCGATCTTGCCGAGCAGGCCTTTTTCAGCGCCGGTGCCGCGCTCGATGGCTTCCACCCGCGCGCCGGTGTAGACCTTCACGCCCTTGGTCTCGCACCAGTCCTTGATCATGCCGCCAGCCGTGGGACCCATCATGCGCGGCACCATGCGGTCGCCCATCTCCACGACGGAGAGTTCGACACCGCGCTGCTGCAGCGCTTCCATGATGATGCAGCCGATGAAGCCGGCGCCCATCTGCAGCACCTTGGCACCGGGTTTGGCGAGGTTGGCAATGGCACGCGCGTCGGCCAGGGTCCAGCAGCTGTGTACGCCAGGGCCGTTGATGCCGGGAATCGGCGGCGTCGCGGGCGAGGAACCGGTAGCGATCAGCAGCTTGTCGAACGTGATGGTGTTGCCGTCGCTCAGTTCGACGGTCCGTTTGGCCGTATCCAGAACCTTGGCGCGAACGCCCCGCCTGACGTTCACGTTGAGCTTCTCGAAGTGCCCGGCCGTGTGGCGCAGGTGCGTGCCGTCTTCGCCCACCTTGCCGATCAGCAGGTAGGGAATCGCCATGCGCGAATACGGCGCTTCGTTCTCGTCCCCGATGACCGTGATCTGGTCCTTCGGTGCGTGCTTGCGGATGGTTTCGGCCGCGATGACGCCGGCCGGGCCGGCGCCGAGGATGACGTGGTGGGTCATGTTGATGTTCTCCAAAAGAAAGAAGCGGTCACGGGGACCGCTTCTTCATGCACTCAGTCCCGTTGCAAAGGATCAGAGACCCAGGCGTGCCTTGGTATCGGCGGTGGGGCGGCCTTCGCTGTCCCAGCCGCGCACCGCGTAGTACTTGGGCAGCATCTCGCCGAGCTTGCTGACCGTGCCCTTGCCCGGGCCGGTCTTGGCGGCCTCGGTCATCAGGCGCTTGGGCAGGTTGTCGTCGGCCTTGGTGAAGCCCGCGGCGTTGTTGAACTCGCGCTCCATGTTCCAGATGCGCTCGCCGATGTGGTTGAGGTGTTCCATGGTGAACTCCTCGCCGCAGGCGGCCTGCACCTGGGGTGCCACGTCGGCCAGGGTCCAGGCGAAGCTGGTGAAGATGCAGATGCCGGCGGAGTCGAAGGCAGCGGTCGCGTCCTGGAAGGCCTTGACCAGTTCGGGCTTGCCCTCGCTCTCGGACGGCTCGGTCTTGACCGGGATGCCCAGCACTTCGGACGCGATGGTGTAGCCGCGCAGGTGGCAGGCGCCGCGGTTGGAGGTGGCGTAGGCCAGGCCGATGCCCTGGATCACGCGGCCGTCATAGGCCGGGAACTCCTGGCCCTTGACGCTCATGGACAGGTCCGGGTGGCCGTACTTGGCGGTCAGGCGCTTGGAGCCCATGCCAATCTCTTTGCCGAAACCTTCACCCTTGGCGGTCATCACAGCCAGTTCGCACAGGGCCTTGGCCGAGCCGAACGGTGCCTCGATGCCGATCTGCTCCTTGGTCAGCACGCCCATTTCGTACAGCTCCATCACGGCGCCGATGGTGGCGCCGAAGCTGATCGGGTCCATGCCTTCTTCGTTGCAGATCAGGTTGGCGAACTGCAGGGCTTCCAGGTCGTTGACGCCGTTGGCGGCACCCAGGGCCCACGCGGCTTCATACTCCAGACCGCCGGACGCGCCCCAGTACTCGGGCTTGTTGGCGACCGAGAAGTGGCCTTCGTCGATCTTGGAAATGCGGCCACAAGCGATGGTGCAGCCGAAGCAGGCCTGGTTGGTCACCAGGTGCTTCTTGCCATCGGTGGCGCGCGGCGTGGCCATGGCTTCGGCCGAGATGTCCTTGGCACCTTCGAACTGCACGTCGCGGTGGTTGCGCGTGGGCAGACCGCCGATTTCGTTGATCACGTTCATCAGCACCTGGGTGCCATAGGTGGGCAGGCCCTGGCCGGTGACGGCGTTGTCGGCCAGCACCTTCTTGGCGGCCTTGGCGGCGGCCATGAAGGCCTTCGGGTCACGCACATTGCCGACACCCTTGGTGCCGCGCACAGCGATCGCCTTGAGGTTCTTGGACCCCATGACGGTGCCCACGCCCGAGCGGCCGGCCGCACGGTGCAGATCGTTCACCACGGCGGCGTACAGCACGCCGTTCTCGCCCGACTTGCCGATGCTGGAGACGCGCAGCAGCGGGTCCTGCAGGCCGGTCT
>CAZJZD010000018.1:0-75939 GCA_964550405.1 uncultured Hydrogenophaga sp.
AGGGAATGGTGGTGCCGTCGATCACGCCCTTGGACAGGGCTTCGGTCACCGCCGGTACCGGCATGCCCACCGGCGTGGCGCCCAGCTTGGTCAGCATGTTGTTGATGATGCGCGAGCCGCCGCGCACCTTCATGCCGCGCAGCGACTCCAGCCCCGTGACGGGCTGCTTGGTGTGGAACAGGCCGGGGCCGTGGGTGTGAACGGCGATCAGCTTGACGTCCTTGAACTCGTCGGCAGCGAACTTCTCGACGTACTCCTGGATGGCCTTCGACGAAGCCTCGGCCGAGCTGCTCATGAACGGCAGTTCAAACACCTCGGTCTTGGGGAACCGGCCCGGGGTGTAGCCCAGCACGGTCCAGGTGATGTCCACCACGCCGTCCCTGGCCTGGTCGAACAGCTGCGGGGGCGCGCCGCCGAGCTGCATGGCGTTGAACACCTGCACCTTGATCCGGCCGCCCGATTCGGCCTCGACTTTCTGCACCCAGGGCGTGATGGCGCGGGCGGGAATGGTGGCCTGTGGCGGCAGCATCTGGTGCAGGCGCAGCGTGACGGTCTGGGCCATCGCCGTGCCGGCGGTCGTCAAGGCAGCGGCAGCCGCCAGCGTGGTCAGGGCGGTGCGACGGGAAAGCTTCTTCATGTTGTCTCCTGGGGTGAAAAAACGGGGTCTGCGCCGTGCTGTCAACGGGCACGGCGAATCATGCGGATCGCCGGCGGGTTGCCGGTCAGCGGTTCCGAAGGGTGGGCCGCCAGCACATCGACCAGGTTGCGCCGGGCCAGCCGCGAGTGCTCGCGCATGATGGCTTCGGCGCGGGCACCTTCGCGCTGTTCGATGGCGTCCAGCACCTGGCGGTGCTGGTCCTGCGCCACCACCAGCATGTCGCGCGCACGGGCCGATTGCGCCTGCAGCAGCACGAAACCCGAAGGCGAGGCGAACGGCAGGCTCTCGGCGCGTTCGAGCTGGCGCGCAATGGTCGGGCTGTCGGCCAGTTCGCACAGCAGCGCGTGGAACCGGCTGTTGAGCGCCACGTAAGCCGAGAACGCTTCGTCGTCCAGCCGCGGCGCGGTCAGCAGGGCGTCGATGCCGCCCAGGCACTGGCGCGCTTCGGCCAGCACGGCCGCAGGCGCGCCGCGTTCGGCGGCCAGGCGGGCCAGCAGGCCTTCGAGCGTGCCGCGCAGCTCGATGGCATCGGCCACGTCGCGCTCGGAAAAGCTCTGCACCACGTAGCCGCCGTTGGGCAGGGCCTGGAGCAGGCCCTCCTGCTCCAGCCGCAGCAACGCGGCACGGATGGGCGTGCGCGACATGCCCAGGCGCTCGACGATGGCCAGTTCGGCGATGCGCGTGCCGCCCGCCAGTTCGCCTGAGAGGATCAGCTCGCGCAGCTGCAGCAGTGCGCGCACCTGCGCCGGCCCTGAGGCCACGGCCTGTGCGGCATCGGCCGGAAAGTCCTGAACCGTTTGAAGCGACGTCATGGACCGCCAATGTATACAGAAAGCCGGATTTCGACCCCCGAAAGAACCCGATATCGGGGAAATCCATGATCCGCTGTATCCAATGAACGCACCGCAACGGAAGCGCCCAAACGAAAACACCCCCTTGGGCGTCGCCGCCCGAGGGGGTGTCACAGGACCAGCGGCCGTGCTTACTTGCTGTACTTGGCCATGGCGGCCTTGGCTTCGGCGAGCAGTCGGGCGCCGTCGATGCCCTTGCCCTTGACCTCGTTGACCCAGTCGCTTTCCACGGTGCTGGCGGTGCGCTTCCAGCGCTGCACCTCGGCCGCTTCCAGTTCGGTGATCTTGTTGCCGGTCTTGATGGCGATGTCACGGCCGACCTTGTCACCGGCGTCCATCGCCTTGCCGAACAAGGCGGCGGTTTCAATACCGCTGTTGTTGTCGATCACCTTCTTCAGATCGGCCGGCAGCTTGTCGTAAGCGCCCTTGTTCATGGACAGCGCGAAGGTGGTGACGTACAGGCCATTGCCACCCGCAAAAGTGGTGTGGTTCTTCACCAGTTCATGCACCTTCAGCGACGGGCCCACTTCCCAGGGGATGGTGGTGCCGTCGAGCACGCCTTTGGACAGGGCTTCGGTCACCGCCGGCACCGGCATGCCCACCGGCGTGGCGCCCAGCTTGACCAGCATGTTGTTGACGATGCGGGTGCCGCCGCGGATCTTCATGCCGCGCAGGCTTTCCAGGCCGGTCACCGGCTGCTTGGTGTGGATCAGGCCGGGGCCGTGGGTGTGCACGGTGATCAGCTTGACGCTGGCGAACTCGTCCATGGCGTTCTTGGACACATATTCATAAAGCGCTTTGGAGGAGGCTTCGGACGACAGGCCGGTCAGGAACGGCAGTTCGAAAACCTCGGTCTTCATGAAGCGGCCCGGGGTGTAGCCCAGCACCGTCCAGGTGATGTCGGCCACGCCGTCGCGCGCCTGGTCGAACAGCTGCGGAGGCGTGCCGCCCAGCTGCATGGCGCTGAACATCTGGATCTTGATGCGGCCGTTGGACTCGGCTTCGATCTTCTTGATCCAGGGCGTGATGGCGTTGGCCGGGATGGTGGCCTGCGGCGGCAGGAACTGGTGCAGGCGCAGCGTCACCTCCTGCGCGAAAGCGCCGACACTGGCCGAGGCGGCCAGAGCCAGGGAAGCGAGTTTGAAGGTCCAAGATGGCATTGATGTCTCCGGTTGACGGCCTGCGCGTGCAGGTCTGGGGCGTGGATGGCGGCTATTTGCAATGCACCGCTAAACGTTATTCTGCATAACGATTGGCACACTGACTGCCTAGGACTTTCCCCTAGCCGCCAGCCCCCGCGAATGCGCCGTTTGCCGCTGCTATGCTCCCGGGCAGACCGCTCCCGCCGCCCTGCCAGACGCCATGGCCCCCCGATTCGATCAACACCTGCACCACGAGCCCGGCCACCTGATCCGCCGTGCCCACCAGTTGGCCGTGGCCACCTTCCACGAGGTGCACGGACGCCAGGTCACGCCGGTGCAGTACGCCGTGCTGCGCGCACTGGCGGACAGCCCCGACATTGACCAGGTCACCCTGGCCGACCGGGTCGCGCTGGACACCTCCACCACCGCCGACATCGCTACCCGGCTGGAAGCCAAAGGCTGGATCGAACGCAAGCTGATGGCGCGGCGCCAGCGCAGCCTGCGGCTCACGCCCGAGGGCCAGGCCGTGCTGGCCGACATGTTGGCCCGTGTCGAGCCGATGTACCAGCGCCTGCTGGCCGGACTGTCCGCGACGGAACAAGCCGAATTCCTGCGCCTGCTGGCCAAGTTCGCGGGCACCACCCCGGGAAATCCCGAAGCCTGAACCGCTTGGCAAGACCGGGGCCGGGTCATAGAATTCGCTTCATTCAGCATACTGAATGACATATACCACCCACGGAGACAGCCCCATGTTCCCTCTCAACACCTGGTATGTGGCCGCCCGCAGCGACGAGATCGGCACCGAACGCCCGCTGGGCCGGCGCATCTGCAACCAGGCCATGGCCTTCTACCGCAACAGCACCGGCCAGGTGGCGGCGGTGGAAGACTTCTGCCCCCACCGCGGGGCGCCGCTGTCGCTGGGTTTTGTGCAGGGCGACACCCTGGTCTGCGGCTACCACGGTCTGGCCATGGGCAGCGATGGCAAAACCGTTTCCATGCCCTGCCAGCGGGTGCGTGGCTTCCCCGCCATCGGCAGCTACCCGGTGCACGAGGCGCACGGTTTCGTCTGGGTCTGGCCGGGTGATGCGGCCAAGGCGGACCTGGCCCTGGTGCCGCGGTTCGAGTGGATGGGCAACCCAGCCTTCGGCTATGGCGGTGGCCTGTACCACATCGCCTGCGACTACCGGCTGATGATCGACAACCTGATGGACCTGACGCACGAAACCTATGTGCACAGCAACAGCATCGGGCAGAAGGAAATCGACGAAGTGCCCTGCAAGACCCGCGTCGAGGGCGACCACGTGATCACCGAGCGCTACATGGAAGGCATCGAGGCACCACCGTTCTGGAAAATGGCACTGCGCATGAACGGCCTGCCCGATGACCAGCCGGTGGACCGCTGGCAGATCTGCCACTTCACGCCGCCCAGCCACGTGATGATCGAAGTGGGCGTAGCCCTGGCCGGCAACGGCGGTTATGCCGCGCCCGACGCGGTGAAGGCGGCCAGCTGGGTGGTGGACTTCATCACCCCGGAAACCGAGACCTCCATGCACTACTTCTGGGGCATGGCGCGCAAGTTCAAGCCGGCCGACGCCAGCCTGACCGACCAGATCCGCGAAGGCCAGGGCAAGATCTTTTCGGAAGACCTGGAGATGCTGGAACGGCAACAGAAGAACCTCAGCGCCTTCCCCGAGCGCAAGCTGCTGATGCTCAACATCGATGCCGGTGGGGTGCAGTCGCGCAAGCTGATCGATCGCATCCTGGCGGCCGAGCAAGGCGTGACGGCATGAGCGCGGCAGACCCGATCGCGGTGCGCGTGGCCGCCCGCCGCACCGAAGCGCAGGACATCATCGGCCTCGATCTGGTGGCGGCCGACGGCCGCGCCCTGCCCGCCTTCACGGCCGGCGCCCACATCGACCTGTACCTGCCGGGTGGCCTGATCCGCCAGTATTCCCTGTGCAACCCGCCGGGCGACGCCGGGATCTACCGCATCGCAGTGCTGCGCGACCCGGCCTCGCGCGGCGGCTCGCAGGCCGTGCACGACGCGCTGACCGTGGGCACGGAGCTGCGCATCAGCACGCCGCGCAACCACTTCGAACTGGCACCCGCGGCACCCCACCACCTGCTGCTGGCCGGCGGCATCGGCATCACGCCGCTGTGGGCCATGGCCGAACAGCTGTCACAACAGGGTGGTTCGTTCACCCTGCACCACTGCACCCGCTCGCGCGAGCGCACGCCCTTTGTGGCAGCCCTCGCTGCATCCGCCTACGCCAGCCGCGTGCAGCACCACTTTGACGATGGCGCGGCGGCGCAGAAGCTGGACATCGCGGCCACGCTGAAGCGCTCGCCCGCCGGCACCCACCTCTATGTGTGCGGGCCGCAGGGCTTCATGGACGCGGTGCTCAGCGCCGGCCGCGCCGCCGGCTGGCCGGAAGAACGCCTGCACCGCGAGTACTTTGCCGCGGCCCCGGTGGACCACACGAGCGACGGCGGCTTCGAACTGGAACTGGCCAGCAGTGGCCGCGTCATTCCCGTGCGTGCCGACCAGAGCGCGCTGGCCGCCCTGCTGGCGGCCGGACTGGACATCCCGATGTCCTGCGAACAGGGCGTGTGCGGCACCTGCCTGACCGGCGTGAAGGCGGGCACGCCCGACCACCGAGACCAGTACCTGACCGACGAGGAACGGGCCGCCAACGACCAGTTCCTGCCCTGCTGCTCACGCGCGAAAAGCGCGCGCCTGGTGCTCGACCTCTGAGGCTGAGCGATCAGGCCAGACCCAGCAGACGCACCGCGTTGCCCTTGAGGATGCCGGGCATCACCTCGGGCTTGAAGCCGGCCACCTCGAAGTCCTTCATCCAGCGTTCGGGCGTGATCAGCGGGTAGTCGCTGCCGAACAGGATGCGATCCTTCAGCAGGGTGTTGGCGTACTGGATCAGCTGCTTGGGGAAGTACTTCGGGCTCCAGCCCGAAAGGTCGATCCAGACGTTGGGCTTGTGCGTGGCCACACTCAGCGCCTCGTCCTGCCAGGGGAAGCTGGGGTGCGCCATGACGATCTGCATGTCGGGAAAGTCGATCGCCACGTCGTCCAGGTGCATGGGGTTGCTGTACTCCAGCCGCAGGCCGCCGCCGCAGCGCATGCCGCTGCCGATGCCGCTGTGGCCGGTGTGGAAGATGGCCGGCATCTTGTGCGCGTTGATGACCTCGTAGATCGGCCAGGCCATCTTGTCGTAGGGGTGGTAGCCCTGCACCGTCGGGTGGAACTTGAAGCCCTTGATGCCCTCTTCCTTGATCAGGCGCTCGGCCTCACGCGCACCCATCTTGCCCTTGTGCGGGTCGATGCTGGCGAAGGCGATCATCATGTCGCTGTTGTCGCGCGCAGCCTTGGCGATCTCTTCGTTGGGCACGCGCCGGCGGCCCAGCTTGGACTCGCTGTCCACAGTGAACATCACCAGGCCGATCTTGCGTTCGCGGTAGTAGGCCACCGTCTCTTCGATGGTCGGCCGGCGGTTGCTGCCGAAGTACTTGTCGGCCGCGCGGTCGTACTCCTCGCCGTAGTTGTCAAACGGGTTCCAGCAGCTCACTTCAGCGTGGGTGTGGATGTCGATCGCGATCAGGTTCTGGTGGTCCATGGGTTGTCCTGCGAGGGTGGCTTTATTGGGGTAAGTACGGGGTCCGGTGAAAAGGGTTTTGCTTGATTTGGTTATTGTTTATAACAATAATCCCGACACGCAACAAGCCTGAAAACCCCATGACCAAGACCACCAACCACCCGGACCTCAGTGTGCGCCTGCACGGCGAGCAGCAGCAAGTCGCCATCGTGACGCTCACGCGCCCCGCCAAGCGCAACGCCCTCAACGACGGCCTGATCCTGGCCATCCGGGACACCTTCCAGAACCTGCCCAAGAGCGTGCGCGCCGCCGTCATCGACGGTGAAGGCGAACACTTCTGCGCCGGCCTGGACCTGTCGGAACTGAGCGAACGCGATGCCTGCGAAGGCATCTTCCACTCGCGCATGTGGCACGCCGCGCTGGAGTGCGTCGAAAAGGGCACCGTCCCCGTGGTCGCCGCGCTGCACGGTGCGGTGGTCGGCGGCGGACTGGAGCTGGCCAGCGCCTGCCACATCCGCGTGGCCGACGAGACCACCTTCTACGCCCTGCCCGAAGGCACGCGCGGCATCTTTGTCGGTGGCGGCGGTTCGGTGCGTGTGCCCAAGCTGATCGGCGCCGCGCGCATGACCGACATGATGCTCACCGGCCGGGTCTACAACGCCGCCGACGGCGAACGCGTGGGGCTGTCGCAGTACGTGGTCCCCAACGGCACGGCGCTGGACAAGGCCATCGAGCTGGCCACCCGCATCGCGGCCAACGCGCCCATGACCAACTTCGCGCTCATGCACGCCCTGCCGCGCATCGCCGAGCAGCCGGCCGACCATGGCCTGTTCACCGAAGCGCTGATCTCCTCGATCGCGCAGTCGGCGCCCGAAGCCAAGGCCCGCGTGAAGGCCTTCCTCGAAGGCAAGGCCGCGAAGGTACAGAAGTAGCCCCCGCGCCGCCTGCGGCGTCACCCCCTTCAAAGGGGGCGATGCCAGAGGCCCGGCGAAGCCGGTTCCTCGGCATCTCTGGACAAGACACGAATGGAGACAACATGAGCACCGCGAAGTACCGCCCCCTGACCTTCGGGGTCACCCGCGCCACGCTGCGCGACGGTGACGCCGGCACGCACTACCTGATGGCCGACCAGGCCCTGCAACCCTTCCCCGACCGCCTGACCGACCGCCTGGTGCACTGGGCCCAGGAGCGCCCGCAACAGACCCTGTTCGCACGCCGTGTGAAGAACGCCGACGGCAGCAGCGGCGACTGGAAGCACATCAGCTTCGCGCAGGCGCTGGACGCCGCGCGCCGCATCGGCCAGGGCCTGCTGGACCGAGGCCTGTCCGCCGATCGGCCGGTGCTCATCCTGAGCGAGAACGACCTCGAACACGCGCTGCTGGCGCTGGGTTGCCTGTACGCCGGCATCCCCTGGTGCCCGACCTCGCCGGCCTACTCGCTCATCAGCCAGGACTACGACAAGCTCAAGCACGTCATCCGCACGCTGACGCCGGGACTGGTGTTCGCCAGCGACGCCAACCGCTACGGCCGCGCCATGCTCGCCACCCTGGGCGAGGACGTGGAACTGCTGTGCACCGAAGGTACCGTGCCCGGTCGGGCCACCACGTCCTTTGCCGCGCTGCTGGCCACCGAACCCACGCCCGCCATCGACGCGGCCATGGCCGCCACCGGCCCGGACACCATCACCAAGTTCCTGTTCACCTCGGGATCGACCAAACTGCCCAAGGCCGTCATCAACACGCAGCGCATGTGGTGCGCCAACCAGCAGCAGATGCAGCAGTCCATGCCGGTGCTGGCCGAGAACGAACTGGTGCTGATCGACTGGCTGCCCTGGAACCACACCTTCGGCGGCAACCACAACTTCGGGATGGTGATCTTCCATGGCGGCACGCTCTACATCGACGACGGCAAGCCCACGCCGGCACTGATCAACGAGACGCTGCGCAACCTGCGCGAGATCGCGCCCACCGTGTACTTCAACGTGCCCACCGGCTTCGAGATGATCGCCAACGCGATGAAGACCGATGACCAGCTGCGGAGGACCCTGCTCTCGCGCGTGCGCATGTTCTTCTACGCCGGCGCGGCGCTCGCGCAACCCATCTGGGACAGCCTGTTCGAGAGCCAGGAACGCGAGGTGGGCGAGCGCATCGTCATGGGCACCGGCCTGGGCATGACCGAGTCGGGTCCGTTCGGCATCTTCATCACCAACCCCGACGTGAAGGCCGGCGACCTGGGCCTGCCCACACCGGGCCTGGAACTCAAGCTGGTGGACATGCAGGGCAAGACCGAGGTGCGCTACCGCGGCCCCAACATCACGCCCGGCTACTGGCGCCAGCCCGACGACACCGCCGGTGCCTTCGACGAAGAAGGCTTCTTCAAGACCGGCGACGCGGTGAAGTGGATCGACGAGACCGACGTGCACCGCGGCCTGAAGTTCGACGGCCGCATCGCCGAGGACTTCAAGCTCGCCACCGGCACCTTCGTCAGCGTCGGCCCGCTGCGGGCCAAGATCATCGCGGCCGGCGCGCCCTATGTGCAGGATGCGGTGCTGACCGGGCTGAACATGAAGGAAGTCGGCGCCATGGTGTTCCCGACCCCGGCCGTGCGCCAGCTCGCCGGCCTGGCGGCCGACGCCTCGCTGCACGACGTGATCGAAAGCCCGGCCGTGCTGGCCCACTTCCAGAAGGTGGTGGACGAGCTGGCCCGCCACAGCACCGGCAGCGCCAACCGCATCGCGCGCCTGTGCCTGCTGGCCGACCCGCCCACGATCGACCGCGGCGAGATCACCGACAAGGGTTCGATCAACCAGCGCGCCGTGCTGACCCACCGCGCCGACACGGTGGCCCGTCTGCACGCCGACGAACTGCGCCACGTCATCAAGCCAGCAGCCTGAACAACACCCGAAGGAAACCCACATGAACATCCAAGGACACGCAGCCCTCGTCACCGGGGGCGGCTCCGGCCTCGGCGAGGCCACCGCCCGCGAACTCGCCCGCCTGGGCGCCAAGGTCGCGGTGCTCGACCTGAACCTCGAAAACGCACAGCGCGTGGCGGCCGACATCGGCGGCCTGGCGGTGCAGTGCAACGTCTCGGACGAGGCCAGCATGCAGGCCGCCATCGAGCAGGCCGCCGCGGTCCACGGCCCGGCGCGCATCCTGATGCAGATCGCCGGCATCGGCAGCGCCAAGCGCGTGGTCGGCAAGGACGGCAACGCCGCCCCGCTGGCCGACTTCGCGCGCGTCATCAACGTCAACCTGATCGGCACCTACAACGCGGCCCGACTGTTTGCTGCGGCCTGCGCGAAACTCGACCCCATGGAAGACGGTGCGCGCGGCGTGATGGTGTTCACCGCCAGCGTGGCGGCGTTTGACGGCCAGGTCGGCCAGCAGGCCTACAGCGCATCCAAGGCCGGCGTGGTCGGCATGACGCTGCCGATGGCGCGTGACCTGGCGCAGCACGGCATCCGCGTCTGCACCATCGCCCCCGGCCTGTTCGCCACCCCGCTGATGAAGGAACTGCCCGAGCCGGTGCAGGAATCGCTGGCCAAGAGCATCCCCTTCCCCAACCGCCTGGGCAAACCGGAAGAGTTCGCCCAGCTGGCCGCGCACATCGTCAGCAACGGCCACCTCAACGGCGAGGTGATCCGCCTGGACGGCGCCCTGCGCATGGCGCCCCGCTGATGAGCAGGGTCGTCGTCTACGAAGTGGAGGTGATGTTCGGCGACTGCGATCCCGCCGGCATCGTCTTCTTTCCGAACTTCAGCAAATGGATGGACGCGTCCTCGCTGAACTACTTCCGCCAGTGCGGCCTGCCGCCCTGGCGCGAACTGGTCAAGACCACCGGCATCATCGGCAACCCGCTGCTGGAGATCCACACCCAGTTCTTCAAGCCCGCCACCTACGGCGAGCGGCTGCAGGTGCACACCAGCATCACCGAGTGGCGCGACAAGGTCTACCTGCACCGGCACCGCGTGATGCGCGGCGAGGACCTGCTGTGCGAAGGTACGGAAACGCGCGCCTTCTGCATCCGCCACCCCGACGATCCGAACCGCATCAAGGCCATCCCGATTCCCGCGGACATCAAGGCCCTGTGCAGCTGACCCCACGCCTCCCGCTTCCATGAACCACTTCCAGCCACTCACCGCCGACATGGCCTTCATCCTGCAGCAGGTGCTGCAGGCTCCGCAACAGCTGCAGGCCCTGCCCGCGCACGCCGAAGCCGACGCCGACCTGATGCAGCAAGTGCTCGAAGAGTCGGGCAAGTTCGTGGCCGAGGTCGTGGCCCCGCTCAACCGCGATGGCGACGAGATCGGCGCGCAGTGGAAAGACGGCGTGGTCACCATGCCGCCGGGGTTCCGCGACGCCTACCAGGCCTTCTGGCAGGCCGGCTGGCCCGCCCTCGCCTGCGCCACCGAAGACGGTGGTCAAGGCCTGCCGGCCGTGCTCGAAGCCATGCTCTACGAGATGCTCAGCGCCGCCAACCACGGCTGGACCATGGCGCCCGGCCTGCTGCACGGCGCCTACGAGTGCATCAAGCACCACGCCTCCGACGAACTCAAGGCGCGTTACCTGGAGAAAGTCGCGACCGGCGAATGGCTGGCCACCATGTGCCTGACCGAGCCGCACGCCGGCTCCGACCTCGGCCTGTGCCGCACCAAGGCGGTGCCGATGGCCGACGGTCGCTACGCACTCTCGGGCACCAAGATTTTCATTTCCGGCGGCGAACACGACCTGACCGACAACATCGTGCACCTGGTGCTCGCACGCCTGCCCGATGCGCCGCCCGGCCCCAAGGGCCTGTCGCTGTTCCTGGTACCGAAGTTCTACGAAGACGGCACGCGCAGCGCCGCGGTCTGCGAACGCATCGAGGAGAAGATGGGCCTGCACGGCAGCCCCACCTGCGTGATGCGCTTCGACGAGGCGCCGGGCTGGATCGTCGGCGAGCCGGGCAAGGGCCTGAACGCGATGTTCGTGATGATGAACGCGGCCCGGTTGCACGTGGGCCTGCAGGGCATCGGCCTGCTGGAAGCCGCCTGGCAGAAGGCCGACGCGTACAGCAAGGAGCGCCGCCAGATGCGCGCGCCCGGCGGCACAGCCAAGGCCGGCGAAGCGGATCTGATCGAACAACACCCGGCCATGCGCCGCATCCTCGACGCACAGCGCGCCTGGATCGACGCCGGCCGCGTCGTGGCCTACCGCACCGCGCTGGAGCTCGACATCCTCAAACACCACGGCGACGCCACACGACGCGACGTCGCCAGCCGCTGGTGTGCGCTGGTCACGCCGGTGCTCAAGGCCGCCTGGACCGACCAGGCCTTCCACGGCGCCAGCGCCTGCCTGCAGGTCTTCGGTGGCCACGGCTTCGTGCGCGAATGGGGCGTCGAGCAGGTCGTGCGCGATTCGCGCGTGGCCATGATCTACGAGGGCACGAACGAGATCCAGGCCATCGACCTGCTGCTGCGCAAGACCCTGCCCGATGGTGGCGCCGCGCTGCTGACCCTGCTGGGCGAACTCGCGGCCGACCTGGGTGACGACGCACAGGCCCGGCGGGTGAAGAGCCAGCTCGAGGCCTTCGCCGCCTTCCTGAAAAACCGGCTGCTGCCCGGCGTGACCGCCCAAGACGCCCCCGCCGACCGGGCCCACTGGCTGGCCGACGACTTCCTGCGCGCGGTCGCCCTGCTGCTGATGGCCTGGGCCTGGGCGCGCATCGGCGCCACGCCGGGGGCCGATGCCACGCGCTGGCAGGCCGCGCAGACCGGCTTCTGGCGCTGGGTCTGGCCCGAGTTCGGCATGCGCGTGGACATGATGGAGAACACCCTCGCCGGGTGACAACCCGCAAGGGCTTTGCGAGCGATACCGTTATCCTTGGCAACCATGTCCGACACCACCGTTGCCAACCACCTGCGCCGCCCGCGCGGCCCCCGCAAGACCGTCGCTCCCGCCGATGCCCCGGTGACACCGGCCGATGGCGAGGGTGGCATCGATGCGAGCTACCTGGAAGACCTGCTGGGCTACAACGCCCGGCGCGCGGCGCTGGCGGTCATCGGCGTGTTCCTGCAGCGCATGGCGCCGTTCGACCTGCGGCCGGTGGACTTCTCGGTGCTCACACTGATCGCCCACAACCCCGGCATCACCTCGCGCCAGCTGTGTGCGGCGCTGGACATCCTGCCGCCCAACCTGGTGGGCCTGATCAAGAGCCTGGACAAGCGCGGCCTGATCGAACGCCACCCCCACCCCACCGACCGCCGCGCGCAGGGCCTGCACCTTTCCCCTGCCGGCAAGAAGCTGCAGAAAAGCGCCCAGACCACCGTCACCGCACTGGAAAGCGACGTGGCCGGCCGG
Organism: uncultured Hydrogenophaga sp.; assembly: GCA_964550405.1. Classification (GTDB taxonomy): domain Bacteria; phylum Pseudomonadota; class Gammaproteobacteria; order Burkholderiales; family Burkholderiaceae_C; genus Hydrogenophaga. The sequence continues at coordinate 12,601 of CAZJZD010000018.1, forward strand.
CTGTCCGCGAAAGAGCTGGGCACCCTCAAGGCCTTGTTGCGCAAGGTGTATCAGTCCTGATGCCGCAATCCGGGTAAATCCCGACCGTGTGAACCCCGTTGTTGCGTGCAACCCAGCTAGCGAATGCCTAGCAGTGCCCGTATAGTGGTTTGCAGGCCTCGCCACGAAGGCCGCAACGGAGACCACCAGCATGGGTGCCAAAGACAACGCGGCTGTGATCCAGCTGTTCGACCTGCTCGAATCCCGCTATGCCCTGCGCGTGATCTGGGCGCTGAGCGACGGACACCCCCAAACCTTCCGCCTGCTGCAGGACAGCGTGGGCGGCGTCACCCCCAACACCCTGAACACCCGGCTCAAGGAACTGCGCGCCGCTCGCCTGGTGGACCACACGGGCGACGGCTACCGCCTGACCAGCGCCGGCGCCGACCTGGCGCGTCGCATGCACGACGTGCAGCTGTTCGCCGCCAAATGGTCCAGCCAGCAGGCGCGGGCCGCGGCCGCGCAGGCCAACGGTGCTGCACACGCCGCCTGAGCCACCAGCAGAAGAACGTACTCCCCTTCCAGCACACACCGCGGAACCGGCTTTGCCGGGCCGCTGGTGGGGTCCCCCTATCAAGGGGGAAGACGCGAAGCGGCGCAGGGGGTTATGTCTGTTTCACCACCTGGCGCTGCTCCCCCAGGCCGCGCCCACCCAGGGTGATCACATCGCCCGCTTTCAGGAACACCGGCGGCTTCTGGCCCATGCCCACACCCGGCGGCGTGCCGGTCGGGATCACGTCACCCGGCTGCAGCGCCATGAAACGGCTGAGGTAGCTCACGATCTGCGCCACGCCGAAGATCATGGTCTTCGTATTGCCGCTCTGGCGGCGCTGGCCGTTCACCTCCAGCCACAGGTCCACATCCTGCGGGTCGCCCAGTTCGTCCGGTGTCACCAGCCAGGGGCCGATCGGGCAGTGCGTGGGATAGCTCTTGCCCTTGGTCCACTGGCCTTCGTATTCGATCTGGTAGGCGCGCTCGGACACGTCGTTGACCAGGCAGAAACCGGCCACGTGCTGCAGCGCGTCCGCCTCCGACACATGGAAGGCCCGCTCGCCGATCACGATGCCCAGTTCCACTTCCCAGTCCAGCTTCTGCGAGCCGGGCGCCAGCCAGATGTCGTCCTGCGGGCCGCTGATGGCGCCGTTGTGCTTGTTGAACACGATGGGCTGGCCGGGCGCCTTCATGCCAGCCTCCGCGGCGTGATCCGAATAGTTCAGGCCGATGCAGACCACGTTGCCCACGGCTCCCACACAGGCGCCAAGGCGGCTGCCCGGGGCCACCAGCGGCAGCGTGGACGGATCGATCGCCCGCAGCCGGGCCATAGAATCACGCCCCAGCACGGCGCCGGCGATGTCCGGCACCACACCCGAGAGGTCGCGCAACGCGCCGCTGGCGTCGATCAGACCGGGTTTCTCGGCGCCCAGCGGGCCGTGGCGGAAGAGTTTCATGGCGGGGTTCCGTGCAAAAAGCCCCGATTCTCACCGCCCGCACGGGTTTTTCGCTGTCACCCCTTGAACTGGCCGCCGCCGCCCCCAGATGACGCGCACGGCATGCCATGCCTTTGATTTACTTGAACTTTCCGACATGACCCAAGCCCAGAACCCCGCCGAGAATGCCGCCACCGCAGCACCGCAGAGCCCTGAAGAAGCCCTGGCCGCGGCCGCCGTGGCCGAAGCCGACGCGCTGGCCGCGCTGACCAACGAGGTCTCGGACCTCAAGGCCAAGAACGCCGACTTGGCCGACCAGTACCTGCGCGCCAAGGCCGAGGCCCAGAACGCCATGCGCCGCGCCGAAGACGAAATCGCCAAGGCCCGCAAGTTCGCCGTCGAGGGTTTTGCCGACAGCCTGCTGCCGGTGCTCGACAGCCTGGAAGCCGGCCTGAGCGTGCAGGAAGCCAGCGTGCAGCAGATCCGGGAAGGCGCCGAGGCCACGCTCAAGCAGCTGCAGAGCGCGCTCAGCCGCAACAAGGTGGTGGCCATCGCCCCGGCCGCCGGTGAAAAGTTCGACCCCACGCAGCACCAGGCCATCAGCATGGTGCCGGCCGAACAGCCCGCCAACACCGTGGTGGCCGTGCTGCAGAAGGGCTACCTGATCGCCGAGCGCGTGTTGCGCCCGGCCTTGGTGACCGTCGCGGCCCCCAAATAAAGCACAAGGTCGTGGCCGGCCGGCCTTGAAAAACCCACCGGTTATCCACACCTCATCCACATCGGGTCCACACCCACCCCACACACTTATTCAAACTTTCGCAAACGGAGCAGAACATGGGAAAAATCATCGGCATCGACCTGGGCACCACCAACAGCTGCGTGTCCATCATGGAAGGCAACACCACCAAGGTGATCGAGAACTCGGAAGGTGCGCGCACCACGCCGTCGATCGTGGCCTACCAGGAAGACGGTGAAGTGCTGGTCGGCGCCTCGGCCAAGCGCCAGGCCGTGACCAACCCCAAGAACACGCTCTACGCCATCAAGCGCCTGATCGGCCGCAAGTTCACCGAGAAGGAAGTGCAGAAGGACATCGACCTGATGCCCTACTCCATCGTGGCCGCCGACAACGGCGACGCCTGGGTGGAAGTGCGCGGCAAGAAGATCTCGGCCCAGCAGGTCTCCGCCGACATCCTGCGCAAGATGAAGAAGACCGCCGAGGACTACCTGGGCGAGCCCGTGACCGAAGCCGTCATCACCGTGCCGGCCTACTTCAACGACGCCCAGCGCCAGGCCACCAAGGATGCCGGCCGCATCGCCGGTCTGGAAGTCAAGCGCATCATCAACGAGCCCACCGCCGCGGCCCTGGCCTTCGGCCTGGACAAGCAGGACAAGGGCGACCGCAAGATCGCCGTGTACGACCTGGGCGGCGGCACCTTCGACGTGTCCATCATCGAGATCGCCGACGTCGACGGTGAAAAGCAGTTCGAGGTGCTGTCCACCAACGGCGACACCTTCCTGGGCGGCGAAGACTTCGACCAGCGCATCATCGACTTCATCATCGGCGAGTTCAAGAAGGAACAGGGCGTCGACCTGAGCAAGGACGTGCTGGCCCTGCAACGCCTGAAGGAAGCCGCCGAAAAGGCCAAGATCGAGCTGTCGTCCTCGGCCGCGACCGACATCAACCTGCCCTACATCACCGCCGACGCATCGGGCCCGAAGCACCTGAACATCAAGCTCACCCGTGCCAAGCTGGAAGCCCTGGTGGAAGAGCTGATCGAGCGCACGATTGCGCCCTGCCGCACCGCCATCAAGGACGCCGGCATCAGCGTCAGCGACATCCACGACGTGATCCTGGTCGGCGGCATGACCCGCATGCCCAAGGTGCAGGAGAAGGTCAAGGAATTCTTCGGCAAGGACCCGCGCAAGGACGTCAACCCCGACGAAGCCGTGGCCGTGGGCGCCGCCATCCAGGGCCAGGTGCTCTCCGGTGACCGCAAGGACGTGCTGCTGCTGGACGTGACCCCGCTGTCCCTGGGCATCGAGACCATGGGCGGCGTCATGACCAAGATGATCGCCAAGAACACCACGATCCCGACCAAGTTCTCGCAGGTCTTCTCGACCGCCGAGGACAACCAGCCGGCCGTGACCATCAAGGTGTTCCAGGGCGAGCGCGAAATCGCCGCCGGCAACAAGCTGCTGGGCGAGTTCAACCTCGAAGGCATCCCCAGCGCACCGCGCGGCATGCCGCAGATCGAAGTGACCTTCGACATCGACGCCAACGGCATCCTGCACGTGGGCGCCAAGGACAAGGGCACGGGCAAGGAAAACAAGATCACCATCAAGGCGAACTCCGGCCTGTCCGAAGCCGAGATCCAGCAGATGGTGAAGGACGCCGAGCTCAACGCCGCCGAAGACCACAAGAAGGTCGAGCTGGTGCAGGCCCGCAACCAGGCCGAAGCCTCGGTGCACAGCGTCAAGAAGAGCCTGGGCGAACACGGCGACAAGCTCGAAGCCGCTGAAAAGAGCGCCATCGAGGACGCGATCAAGGCCCTGGAAGAAGCCGCCAAGGGCGACGACAAGGCCGCCATCGAAGCCAAGACCGAGGCCCTGATGACCGCCAGCCAGAAGCTGGGCGAGAAGGTGTACGCCGCCTCTCAGGCCGAAGCCGCGGCCGCGGCGGGTGCCGCCGGTGGTGCCGAGCAGGCCAGCGCCGGTGCCTCGTCCAATGCCAAGGACGACGACATCGTCGATGCCGAAGTCAAGGAAGTGAAGAAGGGCTGATCGGCGGCCCCGGCCGACCAACCGTGACCGCCGCGCCGGGGCAACCTGGCGCGGCGTTCGTACTCAACAGAACCCCGATTGACCACCATGGCCAAACGCGATTTTTACGAAGTGCTGGGCGTGCCCAAGAACGCTTCGGACGACGAGATCAAGAAGGCGTATCGCAAGCTGGCGATGAAGTACCACCCGGACCGCAACCAGGGTGATGCCGCCAAGGGCGCCGAAGAAAAGTTCAAGGAGGCCAAAGAGGCCTACGAGATGCTGTCGGATCCGCAGAAGAAGGCGGCCTACGACCAGTACGGCCACGCCGGCGTGGACCCGAACATGCGCGGCCCGGGCGGCCCCGGTGCGGAAGGTTTCGCCGGCTTCGGCGAGGCCTTCGGCGACATCTTCGGCGACATCTTCGGCGGCCAGCGCCGCGGTGGCGGCCGGCAGGTGTACCGTGGCGCGGACCTGTCCTACGCCATGGAAATCACGCTGGAAGAGGCGGCCCACGGCAAGGAAACCCAGATCCGCATCCCCAGCTGGGACGACTGCGAGACCTGCAAGGGCACCGGCGCCAAACCGGGCACCAGCGTCAAGACCTGCACCACCTGCCACGGCCAGGGCGTGGTGCAGATGCGCCAGGGCTTTTTCAGCGTGCAGCAGACCTGCCCGCACTGCCACGGCACCGGCAAGATCATCCCCGAGCCCTGCACCGCCTGCAGCGGCCAGGGCAAGATCAAGAAGCAGAAGACGCTGGAAATCAAGATCCCCGCGGGCATCGACGACGGCCAGCGCATCCGCTCCAGCGGCAACGGCGAACCGGGCCAGAACGGCGGCCCGGCCGGCGACCTCTACATCGAGATCCGGCTGCGCAAGCACGACATCTTCGAACGTGAAGGCGACGACCTGCACTGCCAGGTGCCGGTGAGCATGACCACCGCCGCCCTGGGCGGCGAGATCGACGTGCCCACGCTGCAAGGCAAGGCCACCATCGACCTGCCCGAAGGCACCCAGAGCGGCAAGACCTTCCGCCTGCGCGGCAAGGGCGTCAAGGGCGTGCGCAGCAGCTACCCCGGCGACCTGTACTGCCACGTGGCGGTGGAGACGCCGGTCAAGCTGACCGAACACCAGCGCAAGCTGCTCAAGGAACTGGACGAGTCGTTCAAGAAAGGCGGCCACAAGCACAGCCCGAACGACAAGGGGTGGTTTGAAAAAGCAAAAGACTTCTTCTCGTGAGAGAAGAAGTGCGAAGCGCGAGCGACAGCTCGCCTTTTGCTTTTCGCCAAAAGGCCAAGGATTTCTTCAGCTGATTGCTGGCGCTGAAGGTTTCAGAAAAGCAAAGGGGCGACGGGTGACCGTCGCCCTTTTTGCATGAATCTCCAAAAAAATTACCCCAGCAGAAAGTCCTTGGCCCTCTCAACCGCCTCCGCATCCCCCTTCACCGCCTCCGGCGCCCCACCCTTGCCCCACAGCACCCCGGCCAGCGGCATGTCCAGGAACTTGGCGCACATGGCCGTCGAGTCGATCATTGGTTGGGCTTTGGCCCGGTCGCCATTGGTGGTGATGAGCCACAAACGCTTCTGAGCCATCTGCGCCTTGAACTCCAGCCCCGGCACGCGCAGCCAGGCGCTCCAGTGGTCGAGGTAGGCCTTGAGCGTGGACGGGAAGCTGAACCAGTAGACCGGCGCGACGAGCACGAGATCGGTGCAGGCCAGGGTCTGGTCCAGCAGGTGGCGCATCACGCTGCCGTCTTCGGGCATGGGGTAGCTGCCCACGGTGTGGCGCTGGTCGATGAATTCGGGGATGCCGGCGCGGGCCAGGTGCACCCAGGTCTGCGTGGTGTCGGCGGGCAGGCTGGCCGCGGCCTGGCGGGCGAGCCATTCGGTGTTGCCCATGTGGCCGGGTTCGCGGGTGGAGGCGACGAGGAAGAGGAGGTGGCGGTTGGTCATGTCAATATCCTGCCATGACCGCCCCCACCCACGACTTCATCATCCTCGGCGCCGGCATTGCGGGCGCGTCCATCGGACACTTCCTGGCGCCACATGGCCGTTGCGTGATGCTCGAACGCGAGAGCCAGCCGGGCTACCACAGCACCGGGCGCTCGGCGGCGCAGTTCATCGCCAGCTACGGCCCGCCGCAGGTGCGGGCGCTCTCGAAAGCCAGCGAGCCCTTCTTCCAGAAGCCGCCGCCGGGCTTTGCGGCTGCGCCGCTGCTCACGCCACGCGGTCTGCTGACGGTGGCCGGGCCGGACGAAATGCACCACCTCGACGAAGCCTGGGCCACGCTGCAGCAGACCAGCCCGCGCGGTGTGCGTCTAACCGCCGCCGAGGCCTTGGCCATGGTGCCGGCGTTGCGGCCCGAGAAAGTGACCGCGGCCCTCTACGAACCCGACAGCTTCGACATGGACGTGCACGCCATCCACCAGGGTTACCTGCGCGGCTTCCGGCACGCGGGCGGCACGCTCGTGTGCGATGCGGAGGTGGTGGCCATCGAACGCCGCGGCGGGCTGTGGCACGTTCGCACGGCTGCAGGTGCCGGATACGCAGCCCCGGTACTCATCAACGCCGCGGGCGCCTGGTGCGATGCGGTGGCGCAGCTGGCCGGCGTGTCACCCATCGGCCTGGTGCCCAAGCGCCGCACGGCCTTCACCTTTGCGCCACCGGCCGGTCTGGACACGTCCCGCTGGCCGCTGCTGCTGGCGGCCGATGAGAGCTTCTACATGAAGCCCGACGCGGGCGCCTTGCTCGCCTCGCCGGTGAACGAAGACCCCACGCACCCGCAGGACGTGCAGCCCGAAGAGCTGGACATCGCCCTGGGCCTGCACGCGCTGGAGACCTGGACCACGCTCACGCCGCGCCCCACCCACACCTGGGCCGGACTGCGGTCCTTCGTGGCCGACGGTGAACTGGTGGGCGGCTTCGATGCGACGGCCGAGGGATTCTTCTGGTGCGCCGCCCAGGGCGGCTACGGTATCCAGACAAGCGCCGCCATGGGCCAGGCCTGCGCGGCACTGGCGCGCGGCCTGCCGCTGCCGGCGCACATCAGGGATTGCGGTCTGACGGCGGCCATGCTGTCGCCTGCGCGGGCGACGCTCAAGGGTTGAAGCTCAGCCCATCGAGTGCAACCCGACGCGGTTGCCCTCGGTGTCGATGAAGTGGGCGAAAAAGCCGAAGCCGTTGCCGATGTCGGACTTGGGCACGGCGACGATGCCGCCGGCGGGCACCACCCGCGCCAGCATCACCGCCAGGTCGTCACCGCCGTTGAGGTAGACCAGCGTGCCACTTTGCGACGGCGCGGTGCCGTCGCCCTGCACGATGGCGCCACCCACCGCGTCCGGGCTGCTCGACAGAAAACCCATGGTGTACACGCCCATGGTCATGGTTTCGACGGGGCGGCCGAGCACGGCTTCGTAGAAGGCCCTGGCACGGGCAAAGTCGGTGACGGGGATTTCGAACCAGTTGATGGCATGGGGACTGGCGGACATCGGAACCTCCTTGAAGAAACGGGGTGACCACTGTGCCGGGCGGTCGCGAACCGGTCAACCGGGTTCACGCCACGCCCGTGGTGAACCACCACCACAGCACCAGGGCCGTCACCAGCAGCAGCACAGCCGCCACCGCATGGCGCCCCCGCGTCCGGGGTGCAAGGCTGGCCGGCGCGGTCTCTGCGACGGCCGCCGTGCGGGGCACACCCATCGCGTAGAGCTTCTCTTCGACCCCCTTCAGCCCCGCCTGTCGTGCGGCCTGCAGCGGCGTGGCGGCATCGAATTCGGACGGCAGGGTCGGGTGGGCCCCATGGTCCAGCAGGTACAGGGCCACCGCTTCCTGCTTCGCCAGGATGGCCGCCACCAGCGGGGTGGACAGGAACTCCGGGTGGGCGTAGTTCACGTCGACGCCCGACTGCACGTGGTACGCCACCAGTGCCAGGTTGCCTTCGCACCCGGCGTTGAACATCTCTTTCCAGTCGCCCCCAGACATATGCCACCTCGTTCAACGGTTGCGGACCCGCGTGTCTGCGGCACACTGGCGTTCGCCATGGCCGCCACCGATCCAGACCTCATCATCGCCCGCCCCGAAGGCCTGTACTGCCCGGCGGGGGATTTTTTCATCGACCCCTGGCGGCCGGTGGAGCGGGCCGTGATCACGCACGGCCACTCGGACCACGCGCGCTGGGGCCACGCGCACTACCTCGCGCACACGCACAGCGCGGGCACGCTGCGCCAGCGGCTGGGCGCCGACATCGCGCTGCAGACGCTGGACTACGGCGAGGTGATCGAACACCACGGTGTGCGCCTGTCGCTGCACCCGGCCGGGCATGTGCTGGGCTCGGCCCAGGTGCGGCTGGAGCATGGCGGCCGGGTCTGGGTGGCCTCGGGCGACTACAAGACCGAGGCCGACGGCACCTGCACGCCGTTCGAGCCGGTGCGTTGCGACACCTTCATCACCGAATCCACCTTCGGCCTGCCCATCTACCGCTGGCCCACGCAGGCGGTGCTGTTCGACGACATCAACGCCTGGTGGCGGCGCAACGCCGACGAGGGCCGTGCTTCGGTGCTGCTGTGTTATGCCTTCGGCAAGGCGCAGCGCATCCTGCACGGGGTGGACGCCAGCATCGGCCCCATCGTCGTGCACGGCGCGGTGGAGCCGCTGAACGCGGTGTACCGCGCGGCGGGCGTTGAGTTGCCGCCCACGCACCGCGTGACCGAACTGGACAAGACCGCGCTGCAGCGCGCACTGGTGCTCGCGCCGCCCTCGGCCCAGGGCACGCCGTGGATGAAGCGCTTCGGCGCCGACGCGGTGGACGCCTTCGCCAGCGGCTGGATGCGGGTGCGCGGCACGCGGCGGCGTCGCGGCGTGGACCGGGGTTTCGTCATGTCCGACCACGCGGACTGGCCGGGGCTGATGAGCGCGATCGCAGCCACCGGCGCCGAGCACATCCGAGTGACGCACGGCAGTGTGCCGGTGCTGGTGCGCTGGCTGACCGAACAGGGCCTGGACGCGCAGGCGTTCGAGACCGAGTACGGCGACGAGGATGTGGCGGACAAGGCGGTTGAAGTGAAGCCCGAGGAACCTGCCCCATGAAGCGCTTCGCCACGCTCTACCGCGAGCTGGACGCCAGCACCGCCACGCGCGAGAAGCAGGCCGCGCTGCAGCGCTACTTTGCCGAAGCACCGGCCGAGGACGCGGCCTGGGTGGTCTACTTTCTGGCCGGAGGCAAGCCGCGCCAGACCGTGCCCACGCGCGCGCTGCGCGAACTGGCGCAGGCGGCGGCGGGCCTGCCCGAGTGGCTGTTCGAAGAGAGCTACCAGACCGTGGGCGACCTGGCCGAAACCGTGTCGCTGCTGCTACCCCCCGCCAGCGCACCGGTGGAGCGTGGTCTGGCCGAGTGGCTGACGCGGCACCTGCTGCCGCTGCGCGGCCTGCCGCCCGAAGCCCTCGCCGAACGTCTGCGCGAACAGTGGGACGCCCTGCCCGACGACCAGCGCTTCGTCTACTTCAAGCTCATCACCGGTGGCTTCCGCGTCGGCGTGTCCAAGCTGCTGGTCACGCAGGCGCTGGCGGCCGTGGCCGGTGTCGACCCCAAGCGCGTGGCGCAGCGGCTCATGGGCTACACCCACATCGGCGCCCAGCCCACCGCGGCCGACTACGCGGCGCTGGTGGCGCCCGAAAGCGCCACCGAACAGAACCCGCAGACCAGCGGCCAGCCCTACCCCTTCTTCCTCGCGCACCCGTTCAACGAAGCGCTCGAACGCTTCGACGAGATGCTGGGACCGCCTACCGACTGGCAGGTGGAATGGAAGTGGGACGGCATCCGGGCCCAGCTGGTGAAGCGCGCAGGCCAGGTCTGGCTGTGGTCGCGTGGCGAGGAGCTGGTGACCGAGCGCTTCCCCGAGCTCGCGGCGCTGGGCAAGGCCCTGCCCGAGGGCACGGTGCTCGACGGCGAGGTCGTGGTCTGGCGCGAAGGACAACCGCAGCCTTTCGCGGACTTGCAGAAACGCATCGGCCGCAAGACCCTGGGCCCGAAGATCCTGCGCGAACTGCCGGTGGCGCTGCTGGCCTATGACCTGCTCGAACGGGACAGCCAGGACTTGCGGGAACAGCCGCTGCACGCGCGCCGCGCAGCGCTGGACGCGCTGGTGCAGGACATGAACCACCCGCTGCTGGTCGCCAGCCCGGTGCTCAATGGCGAGAGCTGGCCCGAGCTGGCCACCCTGCGCGAACAGGCGCGCGAACGCGGCACCGAAGGCTTCATGCTCAAGCAGCGCAGCAGCGCCTACGGCGTGGGCCGCACCAAGGCCGCGGGCACCTGGTGGAAGTGGAAGATCGACCCCATGAGCGTGGACGCAGTGCTGATCTACGCACAACGCGGCCACGGCCGTCGCGCCAGCGTGTACAGCGACTACACCTTCGCCGTGTGGAACGCGCCGCCCGGCACCGAAGGCCGACAGCTGGTGCCGTTCGCCAAAGCCTATTCGGGGCTGAGCGACGCCGAGATGGCGCGGGTGGACGCCATCATCCGCGCCACCACCGTCGAGAGCTTCGGCCCGGTGCGCAGCGTGCGGCCCACGCTGGTATTTGAACTGGGCTTTGAAGGCATCGCCCACAGCCCGCGCCACAAGAGCGGCATCGCGGTGCGCTTTCCGCGCATGCTGCGCTGGCGCGAGGACAAGCCGGTGGAGGAAGCCGACACACTGCAGACGCTGGCCGCGCTGCTGCCGGGTCAGAGCGGCTGAGCGCTCGGCGCCAGCGCGGCCACCAGGTGGTCGATCAGCGCGCGCACCTTGGGCGCGGTGTGGCGCGAGGCCGCAAACAGCAGGTAGGCCGTGCCCTGGTAACGGGTGTCGAAAGTCCAGTCGTCCAGCAGGCGCACCACGCGGCCGGCGGCGAGCGCCTCGCGCGCGCCGAAGTCGGGCATGCAACCGATGCCCAGCCCGGCCTCCACCGCGGCCAGCCGCATCTCGCTGTGGTTGACGGTGTAGCGGCCGGTCACCGCCACCTCCACCGCTTCATCCCCCCGTACGAAGCGCCAACGCCCGTCGCGCTCCTGCTCGCCCAGGGCGATGCAGCTGTGCGCCATCAGGTCGTCGGGCGTGTGCACCGGCGGGTGCCCGGCCAGGTAGGCCGGGCTGGCCACCACCCACTGCTGCACCGGGCATAGGGCGCGCGCCACCATGCCCGGCGGCGGGTCGTCGGTCAGTCGCACCACCAGGTCCACACCTTCTCGCAGCGCGTCCACCGGCCGGTCCTGCACCAGGAAATGCACGTCCACCTCGGGGTAGCGCTGCAAGAAGTCCAGCACCGGCCGGTGCAGCACCTGGCGCGCAAACGCCTTGGGCGCGCTGAGGCGCACGCGGCCCCGCGGCACGTCCACATGACCCTCGGCCACTTCCAGCGTGGCGCGCGCGGCGGCCACCATGGCGCGGCCGTGTTCCAGCACGGCCAGGCCGGCGTCGGTCAGGCGCAGCTGGCGCGTGGTCCGCCGCAGCAGGGCCACGCCCAGGGCTTTTTCCAGCCGCGCCACCTGGCGGCTGATGGCCGATGGCGTGACGCCCTGCGCCCGCGCGGCGGCCGAGAAGCTGCCCGCCTCCGCCACGCGCACGAAGGCCACCAGCTCCTGCATCACATCCAGAAAATCATTGCTTCCCACGGCGCACAACTCCTGTTCCAGCGGCCAGTCTAGTCGGCGCGGGGCCGGCCCCGAACAATCGCCGCATGTCTTCTTCGCTCGCGCTTCCCGCTTCGTTCCCCCGCACCGTCCGCGTCGAATGGCTGCTGCTCCTGGTGGCGGCCCTCTGGGGTGGCAGCTACAGCGCCGCCAAGGTCGCCACCGAACAGCTGCCGGTGCTGCAGTTCCTCTTCCTGCGCTTCGGCCTGACCTTCGTGCTGCTGCTGCCCGCGCTGCGCGGCCTGGCCGTGCCCCACTGGCGCGCGGCGTTGGCCGCCACCAGCCTGCTGGGCGCCAACCTGCTGGCCATCTACCTCTGCGAGACCTTTGGTGTGTCGCTCACCACCGCGTCGAACGCGGCCTTCCTGATCAGCCTGTGCGTGGCCTTCACGCCGCTGTGCGAATGGTGGCTGCTGAGCCAGAAGCCCACCGGCACGGTGCTGGCCGCGTCGGCGCTGTCGCTGGGGGGCGCGGGCCTGCTGGCTTTCCAGCATGGCGGCGCGGGGGCCGGCTGGTCCTGGGGCGACGCGCTCATGGTGGGCGCCGCCTTGCTGCGCGGCGTCATGGTCTGCCTGACGCGCCGCGTCGGCCAGCGCCACGGCCTGCCGGCGCTGACCACCACCGCGGTGCAGATGGGCGTGATGGCGCTGGGCACGGCGGTGCTCATGACCCTCATCCCCGGCCCGGGCTGGGTGCCGCTGCCCACGGGCGCCAGCTTCTGGGGGGCCATGGCCTTCCTCGTGCTGCTGTGCACCGTGCTGGCCTTCTTCGTGCAGAACCACGCGGTGGCGCGCACCAGCCCCTCGCGCGTGGCCCTGCTCATGGGCAGCGAGCCGCTGTGGGGCGCGCTGATCGCGGTGCTCTGGCTGGGCGAGCAGATGACATGGCTGGGCTGGCTGGGCGGCCTGCTGATCGTGGCGTCGGCCGCCTGGGTGACGCGCCCGCGCGCTTGACCCCGGCCGGGCGTGGCGGCCGCCCCGCTGCCAGAATGGCCGCACCGTGCCCGCCCGCGCCCCCGCCCCCCAACGCCCCGACGCCGCCGCCTGGATGGCCGCGCGCGGCTGGTCGCCCTTCCCCTTTCAGCGCGAGGTCTGGGACGCGATGGCGCGCGGTGAGAGCGGCCTGCTGCACGCCACCACCGGGGCCGGCAAGACCTACGCCGTGTGGCTGGGCGCACTGCAGGCGCTGGCCGATACCGAGGCGAAGCGCACGCCGCCGCTGACGGTGGTCTGGCTCAACCCCATGCGCGCGCTGGCGGCCGACACGCTGCGGGCTTTGCAAGCGCCACTGCCCGACCTCGCACCCGCGTGGACGGCGGGCGCGCGCAGCGGCGACACCAGCAGCAGCGAGCGCGCCAAGCAGGCCGAACGCCTGCCCACCGTGCTGGTGACCACGCCCGAAAGCCTGAGCCTGCTGATCGCCCGCGCCGACGCGCCGGAGCAACTGGGCCGCACCGCGCTGGTGGTGGTGGACGAATGGCACGAGCTCATGGGCAACAAGCGCGGCGTGCAGGCGCAGCTCGCCATCGCGCGGCTGCGGCAGTGGAACCCGGCGCTGCGCGTCTGGGGCATGTCGGCCACGCTGGGCAATCTGGATGAGGCCATGCACACCCTGCTCGGCCCGCAGTCCGCCGCACAGGGCCGGCTGGTGCGCGGGCAGACGCCCAAGCAGCTGACGGTGGACACGCTGCTGCCACCGCGCGTGGACCGCTTCCCCTGGGGCGGTCACCTGGGTCTGGCCATGCTGCCCACGGTGGTCGATGAGATTCAGAGCAGCGGCAGCACGCTGGTGTTCACCAATACCCGCTCGCAGGCCGAGATCTGGTACCAGGCGCTGCTGGACGCCAAGCCCGAATGGGCGGGCCTGATCGCGCTGCACCACGGCTCGCTGGACCGCTCGGTGCGCGAGTGGGTGGAAGCTGGTTTGAAAGCGGGCGAACTGCGCGCCGTGGTGTGCACCAGCAGCCTGGACCTGGGTGTGGACTTTCTGCCGGTCGAGCGCGTGCTGCAGATCGGTTCGCCCAAGGGCATCGCTCGGCTGCTGCAGCGCGCGGGCCGCTCGGGCCACGCGCCGGGCAGGCCCTCGCGCGTGAGCATCGTGCCCACGCACAGCCTGGAACTGGTCGAAGGGGCGGCCGCGCGCGCCGCGGTGTTGGCCGGGCAGATCGAAGCTCGCGAGACGCCGAAGCAACCGCTGGACGTGCTAGTGCAGCACCTGGTGACCGTCGCCCTCGGCGGCGGCTTCACGCCCGATGCGCTGCTGGCCGAGGTGCGCACCACCGCCGCCTACGCCGACCTGTCCGACGAGCACTGGCGCTGGTGCCTGGACTTCGTGTCGCAGGGCGGCGCTTCGCTCTCGGCCTACCCGGACTACCACCGCGTGGTGGCCGACGAACACGGCGTCTGGCGCGTGCCCGACGCGCGGCTGGCGCGGCGCCACCGCATGAACATCGGCACCATCGTCAGCGACGCCAGCATGGCGGTGCAGTACGTGGGCGGCAGCAAGATCGGGAACGTGGAAGAGAGCTTTGCCGCGCGCCTGAAACCCGGCGACTGCTTCACCTTCGGCGGGCGCCTGCTGGAGCTGGTGCGCATCCACGACATGACGGCATGGGTGAAGCGAGCCAGCGGCCGCAAGCCCGCGGTGCCGCGCTGGAACGGCGGCAAGATGCCGCTGTCGACCACGCTGGCCGACGCGGTGGTGGCGCAGCTGGCGCGCGTGCAGGCTGGCGACTTCGACGACCCCGAACTGCAGGCCGCCCGGCCGTTGCTGGAACTGCAGGCCCGGTGGTCCGCCCTGCCCTCGCCCGACACCTTGCTGGCCGAAGTCATGACGTCGCGCGAAGGCACGCACCTCTTCCTCTACCCCTTCGCGGGCCGGCACGCGCACCTGGGCCTGGCCAACCTCATCGCCTGGCGCGTGGCGCAGCGCGCGCCCAACACCTTCTCCATCGCGGTCAACGACTACGGCTTCGAACTGCTGAGCGCGACGGACATTCACTGGCCGTCGCTGCTGTCCGAGCTGCTGCAAGCGCAGACCGACGAAGCCCGGTTGCTCAGCGAGATCCTGCAGAGCCTGAACGCCAGCGAACTCGCGCAGCGGCGCTTTCGTGAGATCGCCCGCGTCTCGGGTCTGATTTTTCAGGGCCACCCAGGCGAGAAGCGCAGCAGCCGCCAGCTGCAGGCCTCCAGCAGCCTGTTCTGGGAAGTGTTCCGCAAGTACGACCCCGGCAACCGACTGCTGCAGCAGGCCGAGGCCGAGCTGCTGGCGCAGGAGCTGGAGATCGGCCGCCTGCGCGAGGCCCTGCACCGCATGGCGCGGCAGGCGCTGGTGCTCAAGCCGCTGGAACGCGCGACGCCGTTCGCCTTCCCGCTGATGGTCGAACGCCTGCGCGAGAAGCTGAGCAACGAAAGCGTGGCCGACCGCATCGCGCGCATGCTGGCGCCGCTGGAAAAGGCGGCCGGCAGCGGCGCCGGGCGTACCGCCGAAGACGTGAATGCGTCACTGGCCTTTGGGCGCGAGGGCGCGCCCGACAAGGCGACACCGCGCCCGCCGCGCGAACGCCGGCCGCACCGCCCCCGGCGCCCGCGCTGAACGCTTGGGCACACGCCGGGGAACTTGATCGCCCGCCGCCCCTCACACCCCACCATGACCGACACCGCACCCCACCTCATCGAGGCCGACGGCCTGTTCATGCACTACGACCTCGGCCCCCGTCAGGTGACGGTGCTGCGCGACGTGCAGCTGCGCATCGCCGCCGGCACGCGCGTGGCCATCGCCGGGCCCTCCGGCTCGGGCAAGACCTCACTGCTGCTGTTGCTCAGTGGCCTGGAGCGACCGGCCGCAGGCCGCATCCGCATCGCCGGCACCGACCTGGCCAGTCTGGACAGCGACGGCCTGGCCGACCTGCGGCGCGAGTGCATCGGCATCGTGTTCCAGAGCTTTCACCTGCTGCCCAGCCTGAGCGCGCTGGACAACGCCGCCCTGCCGCTGCAGATGGCCGGCGCCAGCGGCGCGCGCGAGGCCGCGGCCGACATGCTGCGCCGCGTCGGCCTGGGCGACCGCCTGCACCACCGGCCTTCGCAACTCTCGGGCGGTGAACAGCAGCGCGTGGCCATTGCCCGGGCTCTGGTGCACCGGCCGCAGCTGCTGCTGGCCGACGAACCCACTGGAAACCTCGACGACCAGACCGCCGAGTCGGTGCGCGAGCTGCTGTTCAGCCTCAACCGCGAGCTGGGCACCACCCTGGTGCTGGTGACGCACGACCTGGACTTTGCCGCCCGCTGCGACCGCGTGCTGCGCCTGCACGACGGCCAGTTGCATGAAGCGCCCCACGAAACGCCCGTGACCCGCCAGCCGGAGAGCGCCCATGCCCTTCCTGCTTGACCTGGCCTGGCGCGACCTGCGCGCCAGCGGCCGGCGGTTGTGGATCTTCGTCGCCTGCCTGGTGCTGGGCGTGTCGCTGGTGGCCGCGGGCGGTGGCCTGTACCGCCAGGTGGCCGACGCGCTGCGCCACGACGCGCGCCTGCTGTTCGGTGGCGACGTGGAGGTGGAATCGCCCACGCCGCTGCCGGCTGAGGTGCGGGACTGGATGCAGGCGCGCGGCACCGTCTCGCGCGTGATTGAGCTGCGCACCATGCTGCGCACCGACACCGGCCGCGCGCAGCTCATCGAGCTGATGAGCGCCGACGGCGCCTACCCGCTCTATGGCACGGTGGCGCTGCAGCCGGCCGGCACGCTGGCCGAGGCGCTGACGCAACGCGACGGGCAGTGGGGCGCGGCCATCGACGCCTCGCTCGCCACCCGCCTGGGCCTGAAACCCGGCGACCGCGTCGACATCGGCGACCTGCCGCTGACCGTGCGTGCCCTCATCGTGCGCCAGCCCGACCGCAGCCTGCGCGCCGACTGGGGCGCCGCGCCGGTGCTGGTGGCCGAGGGTGCGCTCATGGCCACCGGCCTGGTGCAGCCGCTCAGCCGCGTCGAATACCAGTACCGCGTGCGCACCAGCGAAGCCGCGCCCGCCTGGCGCGACGCTTTTCTGGCTGCCTTCCCGGCGCTGGACGCCGAGGTGCGCAGCTTCGACGAGCGCAGCGACCGCATGGCCGAGGTGGTGGGCCAGATCGGCTCGGGCCTGCTGCTGATCGGCTTCTCGGCCCTGTTCATCGGCGGCCTGGGCGTGTTCAACAGCGTGCAGGCCTACCTGCAGGGCAAGCTCACCGGCCTGGCCACGCTGCGCGCGCTGGGCCTGCGCGACCGGCGGCTGGCGGCCTTCGTGCTGCTGCAGATCGGGCTGCTCGCGCTGCTGGCCAGCGCGGTGGGTGTGGCCATCGGGCTGGGGCTGGCGCTGGCCGGCGCACAGCTGGCGGCCGACAAGCTGCCCGTGAGCTTCCTGCTCGGCGGGCTGTGGCAGCCGGCGCTGGTGGCGCTGCTGTTTGGCGTGCTCACCGCGCTGGCGTTTTCGCTGCCGGCGCTGGGCCGGGCGCTGTCGGTCTCGCCCGCCGTGCTGTTCCGCGGCACCGAGGGCGCCACGCTGGCCGTGCCACGCTGGGCGCGCCGGGCCACCCTGGGCGCCGCGGTGCTGACGCTGGCGCTGCTCGTCGCCACACTGCCCGACCCGCGCTTTGGCCTGGCCTTCGTGGCCGCCACCGCCGCCGTGCTGGCGGTGCTGGACGGCGCCACGCGCGGCCTGCGGCGCGTGGCCGCGCGGCTGCAGCACCACCCGGCGCTGCCCCTGCCGCTGCAACTGGCGCTGGCCGGCCTGCAGCAGCCGCAGTCGCCGCTGCGCACCGCGCTGCTGTCGCTGGGCTCGGCGCTCACCCTGCTGGTGGCCTGCACCCTGGTGGTCATGACGCTGCTGCGCACCGTGAACGACACCGTGCCTGCACAGGCGCCGGCGCTGGTGTTCTACGACGTGCAGACCGAGCAGATACCGCTGCTGCGCGAGACCCTGCAGGCCTCCCCCGGCCTGCAGGATGTGAAGACCGCGCCGCTGGTGCTGGGCCGCCTGGTGGCCGTCAACGGCCAGGCCCTGCGCGAGAGTGGTGACACCGAACGCGACCGCGAATCGCGCGACGAACACAAGCTCAGCGACCGCAGCGGCAACTTCGACGACGTGGTGATCGACCGCGGTGCCTGGTGGCCGGCCGACCACCGCGGCGAGCCGCTGGTGGCGATGGAAGACCGCGAGGCCGACGAACTGGGCCTGCAGGTCGGCGACAAGCTGCGCTTCGATATCCTGGGCCAGCCGGTGGAGGCACAGCTCTCGGCGATCTACAGCCAGCGGCGCATGCAGTCGCGCCTGTGGCTGGAAGCCATCTTCAGCGATGGCGTGCTCGACCCCTTCATCACCCGCCACGTGGGCGCCGCCTGGATGCCGGCCGAGCACACGCTGGACGCGCAGGACCGCCTGGCCGCCGCCGCGCCCAACATCGCCACCGCGCGCACCGAGTCCATGCTGCGCGAGACCCGCGCGCTGATGGGCCGCGCCAGCGGCGGCCTGAGTGTGGTGGCCGGGGTGTGCCTGGCGGCCAGCCTGCTGGTGCTGGCCAGCGTGGTCGCCGCCAGCCGCAGCCGCCAGCTGTACGACGCGACGGTAATGCACGCGCTGGGCGCGCGCCATTCGCTGCTGCGCGGTGTGCTGGTGTGGGAATACGTGCTGCTCGCCAGCGTGACGGCCGGCTTTGCCCTGCTGGCCGGCAGCGCGCTGGCCACCGGCCTGCTGCTGTGGCGGCTGGACATGAGCCCGGCCGGCCTGTACTGGAGCGGTGGCGTCACTGCGCTGGGCGTCAGCGGCCTGAGCATGGCCCTGGGCGCGCGCTACCTGCTGTCGCAAATGCGCCTGAGCCCGGCCATGCTGCTGCGCAGCGGCGGCTGAGCGGGGTGCGCGGGCGCACAAGAGCCCGCACAATGCGGGACCTCCGATCCCGCACAGGACCTTCCGCACCATGAGCCTCATCGTCCACCACCTGAACAACTCCCGCTCGCAGCGCCTGCTCTGGATGCTCGAGGAGCTGGAACTGCCCTACGAGATCCGCTTCTACGAGCGCGACAAGGCCACCATGCTCGCGCCGCCCGAGCTGAAGCAGGTGCACCCGCTGGGCAAGTCGCCGGTGCTCGAAGACGGCCAGCTCAAGCTGGTGGAGACCGGCGCCATCTGCGAGTACCTGGTCGACAAGACCGGCCAGCTCGGCCCGGTCAACCAGGGCGAGGGGCTGCTGCAGTACCGCCAGTTCATGCACTACGCCGAAGGCTCGGTCATGCCCAACCTGCTGCTGATGCTGGCCATGAGCAAGGTGCCACTGATCGGCGGGATCGCGATGAAGAAGGTGCAGCCCATGGTGGACGTGCACCTGGACTATGTAGAGCAGGTACTGGCCTCGCGGCCCTGGTTCGCGGGCAAGGCCATGACCGCCGCCGACATCATGATGAGCTTCCCGCTCGAAGCCGCCGTCTCGCGCGCCGGTCTCGGCCCCTCGCGCCCGGCCACCATGGCCTGGCTCAAGAAGATCCACGCCCGCCCGGCGTATCAGACGGCCCTTGAAAAAGGCGGCGCCTACGATTACGCATGAGCCCCCACGCCACCGTCCACTGGGCCGGTGAAGCGCTGCACCTGCTGCCCGCGCACGCGCTCTGGTGGCCGGCGGGCGAGACGCTGTTCATCGCCGACCTGCACCTGGGCAAGGCCGCCAGCTACCGCGCCCAGGGCCAGCCGGTGCCCGGCGGCACCACACAGGACAACCTCGCGCGGCTGGATGCGCTGATCGCCACCCACCGGCCACGGCGACTGGTGTGCCTGGGCGACTTCCTGCACGCGGCCAGCGGCCGCACGCCGGCCGTGTTGCGTTCACTGCTCGACTGGCGCGCGCGTCACCATCACGTGGCCATGACCCTGGTGCGTGGCAACCACGACGACCGCGCTGGCGATCCGCCACCCGAAGCCGGTATCGAGGTGGTCGATGAACCCTGGCTGCTCGGGCCGTTTGCCTGCTGCCACCACCCTCAGAGCCACCCGACGCACCACGTGCTGGCCGGCCACCTGCACCCGGTGTGCCGGCTGCAAGGCCCGGCGCGCGACGCGCTGCGCCTGCCCTGCTTCGTCAGCGAACCGCGCCAGGCCATCCTGCCCGCCTTCGGCGGCTTCACCGGCGGGCATCTGCTGGCGGCCGCGCCGGGGCGGCGCCTGTATGCGGTGGGCGGGGAAAGGGTGTGGGAGGTGTCGGGGAAGTGAAGGCGCCGCCGTTTCGGAGCACCACGAGGAGGCCAGCTTCAGCGATACCGCCCCGGCCCGGTCCGGTGGTCAAAGATTCGATGGTGAAATGACCCGAGTCGTTTCCATCAGGGACTTGGTGACGCGAGGTGGCTCGTCGCCCACATGAAACGCCAGCCGCTTTTCCCGGAGCACCGCATCGGCTGCGGTCGTCCGGTCAAACCGGCGCAGGTGATCGGTCCAGGATTCGTCAACGATCACCTCGACGAAGCGCCCGGGCCGGTGAATGTCATGCAGCAGCTCCCAGGACAAGGCGCCATTGCGCAGGCGGCTGCGCCGCCCGTCCCCGAGCATCAGTTGGCGGAAGTCGTCGGCGCGGTTGGGATCGACGCGGTATTCGATCATCACCGTGATGTGCCCATCCCCCTTCTCATCCTGCCGCGACGGCACGGGAACGACGCGTCGGGGGCTCAGGTCGTCGGTGGTGCCGGGATCGGGCCTCCAGCGGCTGACCACCCACATGACCGCTGCCCCCATGGCGGCCGCGATGCAGAGGCTGATGGACACCGATGTCCAGGTGGCCACCTGCCCCCAGACGGCGGCGCCCAGTGCGCTGCCCCCCATGAGGGACATCTGGTAGATGGACATGCCACGGGCGCGTACCCAGTCGGGCAGCCCCAACTGGATGGACACGCTGAGGGTGTTCGCCGTGGTGATCCAGGCCGCACCGCCCACAAACATGGCGGGTGCGGCCACCCAGAGCTGATCGGCCCAGGCCACGACGGCCATTGACAGCGCTTGCAAGGCCGCGCCGCGAAGGACCAGGCCATCGCGGGTGTAGCGCTTGCGCAGGCGCGGCAAAAACAGCGCGGAAACGATGGCGCCCATGCCCATGCTGGCCAGCAAGACTGTGAAGGTGCCGGCCCCGCCATCCGTCATGCCCTTGGCCAGCAGGGGCAACAGGGCCATCACGGCGGTCGAGTGGAAGAAGAACACGAAGATCCGCAGCAGCACACCTTTGAGGTGGTCGGACTGCATGACGTGCTGAAAACCGACCCGCATCGCCGGCACCAGCCGCTCCCGCCCCAGCGGATGCTCGCGGTGTTCCCGCTGCCAGCGACTGATGACGATGGCAGCCACCAGCGACAACACCGCGTTGAGCAGGAACACCCAGACCGTTCCGGCGCTGGCGATCAGTGCGCCGGCCATCAGGGGCCCCAGGATGCGGGACGCATTCATCGACACCCCGTTGAGCGCCAGGGCCGCTGGCAGCTGGGGCCGGGAAACGATCTCGGGAACGATGGCGGCAAACACGGGCCAGCGCATCGCGAGTCCGATGCCGTTGGCAAATGTCAGCGCCAGCAGAACAGGTGGCGACATCCAGCCCAGCAAGACGGTCAGGCTGAGCAACACGGCCACCACCGCTACCCAGAGTTGGGTCACCAGGAAATAGCGCTTGCGGTCCAGGCTGTCGGCCAGCGCACCGCTGGGCAATCCCAGGAGAAACACGGGCAAGGTCGCGGCCGTCTGAACCAGTGCCACCCAGATCGGGGTGGCCGCAATGGTGGTCATCAACCAGGCCGCCGCCACATCGTTCATCCACATGCACAGGTTGGCCATGAGCCAGGTCAGCCACAGCATGCGAAAGACCGGCTGCCGCAGGGGTGCCACAGGTGAAAGATCGTCGGGCTTGTCGTCGGTCATGCCCACACTGTGCCACCGCTTGCGCTGCCATCCGTTGCCATCGAATCCCTTTTGAACAGCCAGGCGGTCATCGCGGGCCGCTCGTGCAGCAGCACCAGCGCCGGCGTGCCACCGGCCACGAAGATGCCGTACCGCACGGGGGCGGCATACCCGCTCAGCCCAGCCTCGGCAAAGGTGGGCACATCGGGCAGCAGAGCCGTGCGCGCCGAGGTAAGGCACGTGGACCATGAACACCTTGGCCGTGGTCTTGAGCAGCTCGACCGCCAGGTGGGTGGAGGTGCCGTTGCCGGCCGAACCGTAGGTGAAACGGCCGGACAAGGCAACTTGGGGTTCAGGCCTGGCACGATGGCCACCCGACGCGGACGAACCGTCGACCTTCCTGGTTCCACGGTAATCTGGCGCACATGAACCATGACCTTCGCCCGGAACCACAACCCACGCCACCACCGGAAGCCGACCTCTGGGTGATCTGCCTGTGCGCCGAGTGGTGCCACATCTGCCGGCAGATGCAGGCAGCGCTCGCGGATGACCACCGGTTGTCGTCGATGGTGAGGTGGCGCTGGGTCGATATCGAGGAACACGCCGACCTGCTGGACGACCTGGAAGTGGAAACCTTCCCGACCTATCTCATCGGGCGCAACGACGAGGTACTGCTGTACGCACCCGGCCCCACACAACCGGATGCCATCGTGGCCTTCGTGACGCCTTACGCAAGGGGCCGCATGGCCGCCGTGCCAGCCCCACCGCTGGTTCAACAGGCGCTGGCGGCCCTGACTCGGCGCTCCACGCCGGGATGACGGTGCGAACAAAAAGGGGAAAGCGATGCGTCCCCTCTAGTCCCTTTCTTTTCTGCCACCGTCCCGCCCTCCCCGTTGATCGGGCTCCACACGCGGGTCCCGATGGCACTCCACACAGTTCTCGAAGTCCTGGATACCTTCCTCGACATGCTCGGCCCGAATGTTGGCCTGTGAATGCTCGTGGCAACCGTAGCAGGTGTACTGGTTGTAGTCGTTGTTCCGGTGGCAGGTGTCGCAACTGGTTTCGTGATCGCGGTCGAGCACGAAAGACCGGTTGTGATCGAACGTCGCCGGCTTCCAGGCTTCGGTCTTGTGACAGGCGCTGCAGCTGCCTTTGACCTGGCGGTGCAGCCGGTCGGTTGGCGCGCTGTGGCAGCTCTCGCACCAGTCCAGATCGGCCTTGAGCAGCAGGGCGTGCTCGAAGTGCGCCGGGGTCCAGGCTGTGCTTTCATGACACTTCGAACACTCCACCTTCAAGCCGCGGTGCACCGTGTCCTTTGGCGACGTATGGCAAGAGGAACACGTATCCCGCACCGCCACCTTCAGCAGATCGTGTGAGAACGGCTTGCGGCTGCGCTTGGTGAGCTTCGGTCCCTGGTGGTCACTGTGACACGCCATGCAGTCCTGTTCGACCAGCTCCTGGTGGAACGACCCCTTGATGGTTGCCTTGGCGATCGGGACACCTTTTGTGGTCTTCAGGCCCACCTCTGCGACCGCGTGACACTCGATGCACTGCCCCGATGCAGCGCCGCGCCAGGCGGCATGGCAGGCGAAGCAGTCGGTCGTGAGTTTCTCGTGCCCCTTGACCAGTGGTCCTGGGCTCACCATCAGGTGGGGGTAGACGAAGGCCAGCACCACCAGAACCAGCAGGTTGAGCGCGATGACGATGAACAGAACCGGTCGCTTTTTCACTTCCAGCCCCAGAAAAGAAAGATGGCGACGATGTGCGCAGTGGCCAGCACGGCAAAGGCCAGGGTGATGGGGAAGTGCACCACGCGCCATTGCTTGACCACGTCGAACGTCAGGCTGTCCCAGTACAGACGCTCTTCAAGTTCATCGTCGCTCAGTCCGCGTTCGCGCATGCGCTGCCGGGCTTCCTCCAGACGGCGGCGTGATCGGTCCAGCAGGAACTTGCCGGTCAGACCGCTGCCCACGTTGACCAGCATTGCCCAAACGGCGAGCCAGCCGAGGATGGCGTTGAAATGCACGCCCGCATGCACCAGGACCAGCAGCGATCCGAGCCAGGCCAGCATTTCGTGCCAGCGCAGCAGCCTGGCAGGGTTTCCGCGCTGGATCAGCTTGCGTTTGCGTAGCGAATAGACCGTGGAGCCGATGATCAGCAGCGTGCCGGGAATGCCGAGCCAGCGACCGACCCACAGCAGATCGAAAATGTGCAACAGGCCGTCGATGGCCAGCGCCAGCAGGGCCAGCGCGGCAAAACTCCCCAGAAAGGGCAGGACCTCACGGCTGAGAAGGCGGGCGGGCGTCGGCATCAGGCCTCCAGCACCAGGGTGGATGAAGGCCGGCCCACACACAGCAGGCAATGACCCGGCGCCACATCGTGGTCCGGCGTGTGTTCATACGCCACGGCCCCCTCGACGACACGGGTCTCGCAACTGCCACATCCGCCCGAGCGGCATCCGGATTCGACAGCGATCCCGTGGCGTTCCGCAAAGTCGAGCAACGACGCATCCCGTCCGTCCCAGGTCAGCGTGCGTCCGGAGCGGTGGAACTTCACCTCGACGCCGGTGGCGGCGGGCGTCATGGACTCGGCCGCGCCAGGCAGCTTGATGGACGCAGGGCCAAAGGCCTCGTAGTGGATGTCACCCAGCGGCACACCCCAGTCGACCAGCGCGGGTACCAGGGTCTGCATCAGCGCGGCGGGGCCGCAAACATAGAACTGGTGGCGGCCATGCGGCAATGTGCGGCGCAGCAGTTCAATGTCCACATGCCCCTGGTGCTGGTAGTCGAGTCCTGGCCGATCGGCCTCGTCGGGGCGGCTGTAGACCACGTTCAGTGTCAGTGCCGGATGCGCCGCGGCGATCTCCTGGATCAATGGCCTGTAGGCGTGCTCCCGGCCGTTGCGCAGCCCGTAGTAGAGGTGCACGCGCCGCTGCGGCTGATGAGCCATGCACCAGCGCAGCATGCTCATCATCGGTGTGATGCCGATGCCACCGCCGATCAGCACCACGGGCACGTTCGGATCGGGGTCGATGAAGAAGTGCCCGGCCGGGGCCTTGACGCGCAGGACATCGCCGACCTGAACGTGATCGTGGAAGTGGTTGGATGACAGCCCGGGAGCGAACCCGGGAGCCGTGGCAGGCACGCGCTTGATCGTCACCCGGTAGTGCCCGGGATCGGGTCGATCCGACAGGGAGTAGCAGCGCGTGATCGTCCGCGAGGCGGGGCTTTCCGCCGTGTGAGACGCCAGGTCGAGCGCGAAGGTGAGGAACTGCCCGGGCTTGAACGGCGGTAGCGGCTGACCGTCCACCGGCTGCAGACGGAACGAACATTGTGACTGCGCCTCATCTTCGAACACGCGCTGCGCGACCCGGAACGCCCTCCACCCTGCCCAGGCGGAATCGGACTTGAGGGGTGCCACCGTCGGCGCAAGCGTCGAAGCGCCGGCATCGGTGGCACGCCGTCGCCAGACCGTCCAGCCGATCCCCGCTGCGAGTTGCAGAACCAGCGCGGCTGAAATCAAGGCGAGCAGTTCGGCGGCGGTCATGTGTTGAGTTTTCTCAATGAAGTCACTGTGCAGGATGGCGGCCGACGAGCCCCTTGGCGAGTTCAAACCAGGCGAGCGCCACCAGACACAGCGCCGTACCAGCCAGCACAAGCGTTGCAGAGGGCGTGGCGAAGCGGAACAGCCCGGCAATCGCAGGCACCCGGAGCACCAGGGCGAGAACCGCGCAGGTGGCCACCGCGATCCAGACAAAGGCAAGGTTCCAGGGCCGCTTCGGGTCCCGACCGGCGCCCCAACGCCGGTTGACGTGGATGAGAGCCAGATTGCTGACGACCAGCACTGCGAAAGCAAGCGCGCGCGCCGTCTCGTCGGAGCCCGATGCCGATCGGGCAAACACGTAGGCCACGAGCACGATGCCGAGCAGACCGCAACCTTGAATCAACCCGCGCAGCAGGACCTGGGCATCGAACAGGCGCGCGTCGGTGCGCCGTGGAGGCAAGCGCATGGCATCGGACTCGAGGGGTTCCGCTTCGAAGACGATGGAGCATGCAGGGTCGATGATCAGCTGCAGGAACAGGATGTGCACCGGCATCAGCACCATCGGCCAGCCGGCCACCAGCGGCACGATCGACAGCCCGATGATCGGCAGATGCACCGCCAGAACAAACGCAATCGCCTTGCGCAGGTTGGCAAAGACACGCCGGCCATAGCGCACGGCCGTGACCAGGGACGCGAAGTCGTCGTTGAGCAGCACCAGCGCCGCGGCCTCGCGGGCGACATCCGTACCGCGCGCCCCCATGGCCACACCGATGTGCGCGGCCTTCAGGGCCGGTGCGTCGTTGACGCCGTCCCCGGTCATCGCGACCACGTCACCCCGGGCCCGGAAGGCCTGCACCAGCCGGAGTTTCTGATGGGGTTGAACGCGGCAGAAGACATTGGTGTCGGTCAACCGTGCTGCCAATGCCGTGTCATCCAGCTGGTCCAGCTCCGGGCCTGTCACGGCATGGCCTTCGGCCGACAGACCGGCCTGTCTGGCGATCGACAAGGCCGTGCGGGGATGGTCGCCCGTGATCATCACGACCCGGATGCCCGCCGCGCGGCACTCGGCGATGGCGGCCGGCACGTCGGGGCGTACCGGATCTTCCAGGGCCACCAGCCCCATGAACTCGAATTCGAAGTCGTGCTGTCCACCCGGCAGATCGCCGGCGGGAAAGAGGGCCCGAGCGACCCCCAGGACCCGCAAGCCCTCGCCTGCCATCGCTTCCACCTGCTTCGCAATGCCATCGTGGCGGTCCGGATCGAGGTGGCAAAGGTCCATGATGGCCTCGGGCGCCCCTTTGGCGGCCACCAGCCGATCCTGTCGGTCGGGCGATTGCCAGACGCGCGACATCGCGAGCATTTGCGGCGACAGCGGGTAGTCGTCGACCAGACCCCAGTCCGCGTGCAGGTGCTCGGTACCGGCCAGATACCGATGCCCGGCCTCGCCGATGGCCGATTCCATCGGATCGAAGGCGCGGCGGTGGCTGGCAAGCACCGCGTACTCCAGCACAGGATGAAGCGACTCCGGCAGATCCGGGACAGGGGTGGTCCCCAGATCCTGCTCCAGTCCATCGCTCCACAGCCTGCGCACCGTCATGCGGTTCATCGTCAGCGTGCCGGTCTTGTCGACGCACAACACGGTGGTCGCCCCGAGCAGTTCGACCGCCGGCATGCTGCGCGTGAGCACCTTTTCGCGCGCGAGCCGCCAGGCGCCCAGGCCCAGGAAGATGGTCAGCACGACAGGCAACTCCTCGGGAAGGATGGCCATCGCGAGCGTGAGACCGGCCAGCAACCCGTGCAACCAGTCACCGCGTGACAAGCCCCACGCCAGCGCGAGACCGCCGGCCAGGCTCAGGCCGATGGCGGCCACCCAGGTCACGATGCGCTGCGTCTCGGCTTGAACCGGCGTGGCCTCGGTGGCCATCGACCGCAGCGAGGCACCGATGCGACCCAGGGCGCTGCGCGGTCCGGTGGCGAGCACCACGCCCTTCCCGGTGCCCTGGGTCACCAGCGTGCCGGCGAGGGCCTGGTGCTGGTGCGCTGAATGTGCTTCAGACCCGCTGCCGCCGGCCTGTTTCAGGACCGGGGCCGACTCGCCCGTCAGCAGGGATTCGTCAACCGACAGGGCCGACGCTTCGATCAGGTGGAGATCGGCGGGAACACGATCCCCTTCGGCGAGCAGGACCATGTCGCCAACCACCAGTTCACGCCCGGCGATCCGAATGGGCTGACCATCGCGCACCACCAGCGCACGTGGACTGGACAGGTCGCGCAAGGCCTCCAGGGACCGTTCACTGCGGCGCTTCTGAACATAGGTGATGGCGACCACGACCAGCACGAAGCCCAGCAGCATCAGAGCCTCATGGCGATCACCCAGTGCCAGGTAGATCGCTCCGCAAGCCACCAGCAACAGGAACATCGGTTCCAGGCAGACCTCCCGCAACAGCACCCACGCACCGCGGTTCGATGCCGCGGGCAGTTCGTTGGGGCCATCGCGTTCCAGGCGCTGGCGCGCCTCGCTCGAAGACAGGCTGCTCGCAATGGTGCCGTTCACGCTGTCGTCCTAGGTCCCGGTCTTCGACGCCTCTCCCGCGTGATCCAGGTCGGGCCGCTGCCAGGGATCGACGTGGGTCATGAGGTTGAGGACACGGTGCCGTTGCATGACACGCCGGCGCGCCTCCACGGCGATGTCGTGTCCGGATTCGACGCTGAGGTTGGCGTCCACCTCGATGTGCGCGTCTGCCACGATCATGTCGCCCATCTTGCGCGTGCGGATGTCGTGCACGCCCTGGATGCCAGGCGTTTCTTCCAGCGTGCGCCGGATGGCGGCCACCTCGGCTTCGTCGATGGAACGGTCCATCAGATCGTGCAGCGCGTCCCAGCCGAACGTCCAGCCCATCTTGGCCACCATGAAGCCCACGATGGCAGCGGCGATCGGATCCAGGATCGGGAAACCGGCCAGGTTTCCGGCAATGCCGATGCCCACCACCAGCGAAGACGCGGCATCGGATCGCGCATGCCAGGCATTGGCCACCAGCATGCTGGACTTGACCCGCTTCGCCACGGACAGCATGTACCGGAACAGGAGCTCCTTGGTGATCAGCGCCCCGCCGGCGACCCAGAGAGCGGCCATGTGAACCTTCTGGACCGTCTCGGGTTGCTCCAGCTTGAGGAATGCGGACCACAGCATGCCGATGCCGACGGCCAGCAGGAGGGCCCCCAGAACAAGACTGGCGGCGGTCTCGAACCGGTGGTGGCCGTAAGGATGATCGGCGTCAGCATCCTTCTGGCTGTGGTGGTTCGCAACCAATACAACGAAGTCGGCCACCAGGTCCGACAACGAGTGGATGCCGTCCGCGATCAAGCCCTGGGATTTCGTCAGGATGCCGGCCGCGATCTGGCTGGTGGTCAGGACCAGGTTCACCACAACACTGACCCAGGTGCTGCGCGACGCGGCGGCGGCCCGCTCGGCGGGGCTGTGAACGGGATCTTCGTTGTCGTCGGGTGGTGTGGATACCAGCATCGCAGGGTCGGGGTGTTGTGAAAGGTTCAAGAAGGATACGCACCGCCATGGACGGAGGGATGTCGATCACTCAGCGCCGGGGCGTTGTGGTCGTGACCAGCCTGAGTCCGTGGCCTTGGTTGAAGAAGTATTCACCTTCCGGGCTGATCACGACGGCCCGCCGCGCTGCAGGGTTCGAGAAGTAAAGCCATCCGTACCCGGGCTGACCAGGTCCGGCATCTGTGGGGACGGCCTGCATGCCGGTATCAACCGCCGGCTCCTGACGCACGCCCTTGGTCGGCTGGCGATGATCGTTTGCCTCCTCGCGGTTCCCGTGATCGTCGCGTTTGCGCGAATCCTCTGCAAGTAGCAGGCTGGTGCTGGCGCTGTCATCAGGCGCCTTCCCCGCAACGTGTCCACGGACGTCGTGGGAGCCGGCCATCGACAGGCCACTGCTGGTGACGGCCAAGAATCCCAACGACACAAATAACAAGGTCTTGTTCATGATGAACCTCCGTATGCCAATCCACAGTCGAAAGTGACTGCGTGATCAGTCTGCTCGCCGCCCGATGTACGCAGTCTGAAGAACCCGTTCACCTCGCATTCAGCTGGCCGTTTCTGCCTTCGGGTTTCGCGGCCGACCGGATCCTCTGCGACACGGCGTGGCAGCGGCGGGCCGCACAATGGCCGCTCTGTCTGTCGGAGCCTCGGCCATGCCCCCGTTCACCAGCCCCAACCCCTACCCGAGCACCCGCCTGCCGCTGTTCGCGCGCAACGTGGTCAGCACCTCGCACCCGCTGGCCGCGCAGGCCGGCCTGCGCATGCTGCTGGCCGGCGGCAACGCCGTGGACGCGGCGATTGCCGCCGCCGCGGCACTGACCATCACCGAACCGGTGAGCAACGGCCTGGGCTCGGACGCGTTCTGCATCCTCTGGGACGGTCAGCAGCTGCACGGCCTGAACGCCAGCGGCCCCGCGCCCATGGCCTGGACGCCGGACTACTTCCACCGCAAGCACGGGGCCCAGGCGCTCACGCCACCGAAGCGCGGACTCGATTCGGTGACCGTGCCCGGCGCGGTCGCGGGCTGGGTGGCGCTGAGCGAGCGCTTCGGCAAGCTGCCGTTCGCCGACCTGATGCAACCCGCCATTGAGCTGGCGGAGCGCGGCTACGCCGTGCCGGTGGTGGTGCAGCAGAAGTGGGCCGCGGCCACGCCCGAGCTGCAGTCGCTGCCCGGGTTTGCCGATGCCTTCCTGCCCTGGGGCCGTGCGCCGCAGGTGGGCGAGCTGTTCCGTTTCCCCGCCGCGGCGCGGGGGCTGCGCGCCATCGCCGAAAGCAAAGGCGAGGCTTTCTACCGCGGCCCCATCGCGCAAGCCATCGCACGCTTTGCGGCGCAGCACGGCGGTGCGCTGACCGAGGCCGACCTCGCCGCGTTCCAGCCCGAATGGGTGACCCCCATCGGCCAGGACTACCGGGGCTACACCCTGCACGAAATTCCACCCAACGGCCAGGGCATCGCGGCGCTGATCGCGCTGGGCATCCTGTCGAACTTCGACCTCGCGGCCATGACGGTCGACAGCGTGGCCGCGCAGCACCTGCAGATCGAGGCCATGAAGCTGGCCTTCGCCGACGTCTACCGCTACGTGGCCGAGCCGGGCGCGATGGACCTGAGCCCCGCGCAGATGCTGGACCCGGCCTACCTGAGGCAACGCGCGGCGCTGATCGACATGCGGCGTGCGCAGGACTTCGGCGCCGGCAATCCGGCCAAGGGCGGCACGGTCTATCTCACCGCGGCCGACGAGCGCGGGATGATGGTCAGCTTCATCCAGAGCAACTACATGGGCTTCGGCTCGGGCGCGGTCGAACCCAGCTTCGGCATCAGCCTGCAGAACCGGGGCCACGGCTTCAACCTGGGCACCGGCCCAGGCCGCAACACGGCCAACCTCGTCGCCCCGGGCAAGCGCCCCTTCCACACCATCATCCCGGCCTTCCTCACGAAAGACAGCCAGCCGGTGATGAGCTACGGCGTGATGGGCGCCAACATGCAGCCGCAGGGCCATGTGCAGACCCTGGTGCGCCTGCTCGACCACGGCCAGGGCCTGCAGGCCGCCTGCGACGCGCCGCGCTGGCGCTTCGACGCCGGGCTGCACATCAACGTCGAGTCGGCCATGGACCCGGCCACGGTGCAGGGCCTGAAAGACCTGGGCCACCAGACCCGCACCATCGACGACCCCTACCAGGACTTCGGCGCCGGCCAGTTCATCTGGCGCCTGGGTGATCCAGGGTCGGAAGGCTACGTGGCCGCGAGCGACCCGCGGCGCGACGGCCAGGCCGCGGGCTTCTGAGCACCGTTCAGACGCCCCGGCCGTTCTCTACAATCGCGCCCTTTTGCCCGAGGGAGCGCGCACCGTGAACATCGTCGTCCTGGAAGAACTCAAGGCCTACATCGAGCCGCTGACCCCCGACGAGCACGACGCGCTGGAGCGCAGCCTGTTGGCCGAGGGCTGCCGCGACGCGCTGGTGCTCTGGGGCGACATCCTGGTTGATGGCCACAACCGCTACGGCATCTGCCAGAAACACGGCCTGCCTTTCCAGACCGTGCAGAACCCGCGCTTCCAGTCGATGGAGGACGTGCACCTGTGGATGATCGACCAGCACCTGGGCCGGCGCAGCCTGTCGGACTTCCAGCGCGGCGTGCTGGCGCTGCGCAAGCGCGAGATCGTGGCCGAACGGCGCTCGCGCGCCAAGGCCGCCGCAGACCACACCGCCGGGCCGGTGCCTGAAGCGCCGTCAGGCGATGCCCCCTGGGAAGGCGAGCAACCCGCCGCCGCGCTGGCCGCCGTGCTGCAACCCAAGCCCCTGCAAAGCCGCGAGGACATCGCGCGCGCCGCGCGCCTGAGCGCGTCGCAGGTCGGCATGATCGAGAAGATACAGAAGCAGGCCGCGCCCGAGGTGGTGGCGGCGGTGCGGGCCGGCGAGATCTCGCTCAACGCAGCGGCCGTGGTGGCCACCCTGCCGGAAGAGGAGCAGCGCGCCGCCGCGGCCGCCGGCAAGGACGAGCTCAAGCAGGCCGCCAAGCGGGTGCGCGAAGCGCGCCGCAAACCGCGGGACGAGCCGGCCGACACGGCCGACAGCGCCGCCGCCGGCGACGCCCCGCCGCCCAGCGACGAAGTGGCCGCGTTGCGCCAGCGCGTGGCCGGGCTGGAGGCCGAGAACGCCGAACTGCGCCGGCAGGTGCAGTTGCTCAGCGCCCAGCTGGTCTGAGCGGCGCCGAGAAGGCCGCTCAGACCACCGGCAGCGCAGCCGAGAGCTCGGCCACGCGCTGCAGCACCTTGCGCATACCGCAGCGCTGAGCCTTCTCGCCGGCCTGGATCAGGTACTCGCGCGCCGCATCCGGATCGTCCCGCTGCAGGGCCAGTTCGCCCAGGGCCAGCAGGGCATCGGCATCGTGGCCCCACTGTTCGTAGCGCTCCGCGTAATCGCGCGCAGCCTGCAGCTGCTCCTGTGCCTCGGCATGCCGCCCGGCGGCGGCCAGGGCGCGCCCCAGGCCGTGGCGCAGGAAGAACTCGCTGTACAGGCCGGCGATCTGGTAGGCCTTGTCGGCCAGCGCTTGCTCGACCAGGGTACGCGCCTCGTCGGTGCCGCCGATCTGGCCCAGGGCCTCGGCCAGCAGGCCGACGATGCAGGGCGTCATGGTCAGCAGGTCGTGCTGGCGGCACAGCGCGTGGGTCTCGCGCAGCCGCGCGGCGGCTTCGGCGTGGCGGCCCTGGCGCAGCCACAGGCTGGTCTGCGAAAAGTCCAGCAGCGCGCGCGAGAAAGGGTGCTCGCGCTGGGCCAGCTCGCGGTAGGCGCGGTCGCAGGTCTGTTGGGCCAGCGCCTCGTCACCCAGCCGGGCCAGCGCATCGGCGGTGAACACCAGCAGGTTGATGCCCGGCACCGTGGCCCAGCCCAGCATCATGCGGCCGGCCACCAGTTCGGACGCGAACTCCTCTTCCAGGTGGCGCGCCTTCTCCACCAGTTCGGCGTAGCGGCCGGTGCCGTGGCAGAGCATCAGCTCCACCTGCGCCGCCGCCATCTGGGCGCCACGGCTGCCGGCCTTGACGGCCGCGGCCTGTGCGGCCTGCGCGGCCTCCAGCCCCAGGCCGGGGTTGCCCCGGCCCCAGTGCAGCACCGCCTGCTGCAGCGACACACCGGCCTGGCGCTTGGGGTCGCCCAGCTGGCTGGTGATGCGCTGGGCGTGTTCCAGGTGGGCGAACATGGCGTCGAAATGCCCCAGCGGCCAGAGCGCGCCCAGCGCCTCGTTGCGCAGCAGCAGTTCCGACACCAGGCGCGTGCCCTCGTCCTCGATGTGGTTGGTCGCTTCCAACCCGGTGTCGAGGATGCGCAGCGCGTCGCGGTTGGCCGAGCGGGCCACCGAACGCGCCATGGCCTGGTGGACGAAGCGGGCCGCCTCCGGCCAGAGCCCGCCGTTGTAGGCGTGATGGGCCAGCACGGCGGCCTGTTCGCTGGCCAGCGGCCCGAGCCGCTGGAGCATGGCCTTGAACGCCGCCTGGTGCAGCTGGCGCCGGCGCGGCCGCGTCAGGCCGGCGGCCACCACCTCTTGCACCAGCGCGTGCTGGAAGGTCACGGGGGCGTGGGTGTCGCTGTTTTCGCCGCAGCGCGGCGCGGCGGCCGCGCCACCGGCCGGTTGCAGCAGGCTGGCGTCGCAGCACACGCCCAGCTGTTGCGAGACGGACGCCTCGGGCGCATGCAGCATGAGCGCCAGCGTGTCGGCGGTGCTGACTTCGTTGAGGATGGCCAGCGCCTCCAGCGTGGCCTTGGCTTCGGGCGGCAGTCGGTCCACACGGGCACCGATGACCGCCGCGATGGAGGCCGGAACGCCCTGTTCGGCCCGCCCGCCCACGTAGCGGTAGTGGCCGGGCGAGCCTTCGAGGGCGCCGGTGTCGATCAGGTTCAGGCTCATCTGTTCCAGGTAGAACGGATTGCCGTCGGCCCGCTCGATGAGCGTGGGCAGCAGGGCCTGCAGCGACGGGTCGTCCCCCAGCAGCGCACCGGCCAGCTGGTGCATGTCGCGCTCGGTCAGCGGGTGCACCCGGTATTCCTCGAACCAGACGGAGTCGGCCCAGCGGTGGGCGAAGTCCTGCCGGTAGGTGAAGCACATCAGGACCGGCAGGTGTTCGAGCTTGCGCGAGAGCACTTCCAGCGTGCGCAGGCTGTCGCGATCGGCCAGGAACACGTCCTCGACCACGATCATCAGCGGCCCGTCGCTCAGGCGCGAGGCGATCAGCCACAGCAGGGCTTCACCGATGCGGTTGCGGCGCTGCTTGGGCGTGAGGGCCTGCCAGTCGGGTGAAAGTTCGTCCAGACCGAGCAGGTCCACCGCCGCTGGCACATGGCGCTGCGCGGATTCCCCCCAGCCCGCCAGGGCCTGCCGGGCGGCCTCGCGCGCGCGCTGCGGGTCCACCTGCTCGCCCAGGCCCATGAGGGCGCGCATCAGATCGCCCAGCGCGCTGTACGGCAGGTGGCTGGTGTACGAACGCGTGCTCATGGCACTGACTGTGAAGCCCTGGTCCCGCAGGTTCTCACCCAGCTGGGCGACCAGACGCGTCTTGCCGATGCCGGCGTCACCGCGCAGGCCCAGCACACACAGGCGGCCGGCGGCCACACGGCCGGCCAGGGCCTGCAGCTGCTGCAGCAGTTCCTGGCGCCCCAGCAGCGGGGAGCGTCCGCGCCGCCCGGTCGGGCTGCTGGCGGTGGTGGTGCCGCCATCGGGGTCGAGTTCGAACAGGTCCACCGGTCGGTCGAAACCGCGGATCTCGTGCGGACCCAGCGGGCGCAGCGGGAGTTCGCCGTCGAGCAGGCGCTCGGTCGCGCTGCTGACCAGCACATGGCCCGGCATGGCCAGCTGTTCCAGGCGCGCGGCCAGGTGCAGGGCCGCACCGTCGAGGCGGTGGTGCGAGGTGAGCAGGTCGTTGATGGAGCCGACCACCACCTCGCCGGAATGGATGCCGACCCGCACCTGCGATTCGGGTGCCTGTCCGTCGGGCCCGGGTTCGCGCATGCGCCGCTGCATGGCCAGTGCCGCCAGGCAGGCGCGCAGGGCGTGGTCTTCCTGGGCAATGGGGGCACCGAACAGGGCCACGACGCCATCACCCTGCAGGCGGCGCACCGAGCCGCCGTAGGTTTCCACCGCTTCGGCCATGGCCTTGAGCGCCTGGTCCAGCAGCACCTGCGCGTCTTCCGGGTCGGTGTTGGACACCAGGGCGGTGGAGCCGCAGAGGTCGGCGAACAGCAGCGAGACGATCTTGCGCTCGGCCACGGTTTCTTCGAACTTCAGCCCGCATTCCGGGCAGAACTTGTCGCCCTTGCGGCGCGGGTGCTTGCAGCGGCCACAGACGCTGACAGCGGCGGACGCCAGACCCGGTACAAGGTTTCTGTTTTTCTTCGACACGGCAGACCCATCCAAGACTTGGTGACTCGTCTGACAAACGGGGCCCGTCTGCAAGCAGCGCGCCCTCCTCCCTGACATCGTGCGGCATTATCTGGGAAGCACAGGACGCCGGCATGCTCCCCCTGCGCTGACCCGCAACGGGACCGGGCTGGCACACAATCGAACGCCATGAATTCCACTTCCGCGCCCCTTTGCACCCACCGCCACGCCTTCGACACCGGCAACCCGGACGCCGAACGCAGCAGCTGGTGGGTGATGGGGCTCACCCTGGTCACGATGGTGGCCGAAATCACCGCCGGCTGGTGGTTCAACTCCATGGCGCTGCTGGCCGACGGCTGGCACATGGGCACGCACGCCCTGGCCATCGGTCTGACAGCATTGGCCTATGCCGCCGCCCGGCGCCTGGCCGCCGACCCGCGCTTTGCCTTCGGCACCTGGAAGATCGAGGTGCTGGCGGGCTACAGCAGTGCACTCATTCTGCTCGGCGTGGCGGCGCTGATGGTGTTCGAGTCGATCACCCGCCTGCTGGAGCCGCAACCCATCCGCTACGCCGAGGCCATGGCCGTGGCGGCGCTGGGGCTGCTGGTCAACCTGGTCAGCGCCTGGTTGCTGGGGCACCACGGTCATGGGCATGACCACCATGGTCATGGTCACGGACATGCACATGACCACCCTGACCACCACGCGCCGGGTGACGAAGACCTGAACCTGCGCGCCGCCTACCTGCACGTGCTGGCGGACGCCGCCACCTCGGTGCTGGCCATCATCGCGCTGGCCGGCGGCTGGCTGTGGGGCTGGAACTGGCTGGACCCGGCGATGGGCATCGTCGGCGCGGTGCTGGTGGCCATCTGGGCACGCGGGCTGATCGTGGACACCGGCAAGGTGCTGCTCGACCGCGAGATGGACCACCCGGTGGTGGGCGAAATCCGCGAGGTGATCGACGAACACCAGACCGCCCACGGGCTGCGCCTGACCGACCTGCACGTCTGGCGGGTGGGGCGCGGGTCCTGGGCCTGTGCATTGACGCTCGTGACCACCGACCCGGCCCTGACGGCCGACGCCGTGCGCCAGTGGCTGGCCGTGCACGAAGAGATCGTGCACGTCACCACCGAACTGCAGCGCGGCTGAACGGTCAACGGGGTTCGCCCTCAAGGGTTCCCCCTGATATTGACTGCATCGATTTCAAGAATCCGCACAATCCATTTCCCGGATACCGACCGTCTCCGTAGAGTTGCCCTCCATCCGAGCCCTGCCCCCGCGCCGGACCGGATGAAGACCACAACAACTTCGGAGACAACCCATGAAAGTTCGACTTCATGTCGGGGCAGCCCCTGCGCTGCCGCCCGGCCGGCGACGTGCGCTTTGCGCACTGGTGATGGGCATGCTGGCCGCACAGTCGGCCGTGGCGATCGAGATCGACACCGGCAACCCGGACTGGAAACTGCGCTGGGACAACACGGTCAAGGCCAGCCTGATGCAGCGACTGAAAGACGCGTCGCCCACACTGTCGGCCCAGCCGCCGCTGACCGTCAACCAGGACGACGGTGACAACAACTTCAAGAAGGGCCTGGTGTCCAGCCGGCTCGACCTGCTGAGCGAACTGGACCTGAGCGGCCCCGGCTACGGCGCCCGCCTCAGCGGCGCGGCCTGGTACGACAGCGTCTACAACCGCGCGACCGACAACACGACCTTCACCGCCAACCACCGGCCTGGCAGTGCCTTCGCGACCGAGACGCGCGACCTGATGGGCCGCGAGATCGAGCTGCTGGACGCGTTCGTCTACGGCCAGTTCGACATCGGCGAGCGCCGGGCCTCGGTGCGCGCCGGCCGCCACACGCTGCTCTGGGGCGAGAGCCTGTTCTTCGGTGCCAACGGCATCGCGGGTGGCCAGGCCCCGCTGGACCTGATCAAGCTGCTGTCGGTGCCCAACGCGACGTTCAAGGAAGTGGCGCGTCCCACCGGCAAGGTCTCGGGCCAGGTGCAGCTCACTCCGGATGTGTCGCTCGGCGCCTACGTGGCCTACGAGTGGGAAAAGACCCGGCTGATGCCGGTGGGCGCCTACCTCTCGGGCAGCGACTCGCTGGGCCCGGGGGCCGAGCGCATCCTGGCCGGACCGACCGCCGCTTTTGTGCGCCAGCCCGATCTGGACGCCAAAGACAGCGGCCAGGGTGGCGTGCAGCTGCGCTGGCGCGCGCCGTCGATCGACACCGACTTCGGTCTCTACGCGATCCGCTACCACGCCACCACGCCGAGCAACATCAACACGGTGCTCACCGGCGCCCCGCCCGCGCTCACACCCAGCAGCTACCGCTGGCTGTACCACGAGGGTGTGCGCGCCTACGGCGCCAGCTTCGCCAAGTCGATCGGGGAATGGGGCCTGGCGGGCGAGGTGTCGGTGCGCCAGAACACGCCGCTGGCCAGTTCGGGCCAGGCCACGCTGGCCACCATCGGCGTCAACGCCGGGCTGAACAACAACAGCAACCCGGGTTACGCCGTGGGCGAAACGGCGCACGCCCAGGTCTCGTGGATCGCGTCACTGGGCCCGTCCTTCCTGTCGAACGAAGCGTCGTTTGTGGGTGAGGTGGCGTGGAACACGCGGCTGAAGGTCACCCGCAACGCCCACATGCTCAACCCCAATGCCGACAAGTCGGCCGTGGCCACGCGCATGGTGTTCTCCCCCAGCTACCGGCAGGTGCTGCCGGGCCTGGACCTCTCGCCTTCCATCGGGCTGGGCTACACCCGGGGCAAGTCGTCGGCGGTCGGTCCGGGCTTCGGCGTGGACGGCGGCGGTGACATGAGCCTGGGCCTGAACGCGGTCTACCTCGGCGCCTGGAACCTGGGCGTGAACTACGTGCACTTCCTGGGCAAGGCCGCGCCCACGCTGGACGCGAACAACAACGCCGTCTACCAGCAGGCACTCAAGGACCGCAACTACCTGACGGTGTCGCTGCGCACCACTTTCTGATCGAGGAGACATTGATGAAACCCACCACCCTCTGGACCGCCGCGCTGCTGCTGCCGCTGGTCGCGGCCTCCGGCGCCCACGCCGGCGTGACGGCGCAGGAAGCCGCGCGCCTGAAGACCGACCTCACCCCGCTGGGCGGCGAACGCGCCGGCAACAAGGACGGCAGCATCCCCGCCTGGACCGGCGGCTACACCACCGCCATCCCCGGCTTCAAGAACGGCGGTCGCCGCGGCGACCCGTTCGCGGGCGAAAAGCCGCTCTACAGCATCACCGCCGCCAACATGGCCGAGCACGCGGGCAAGCTGACCGAGGGCACCCAGGCCCTGCTCAAGAAGTACCCGCAGAGCTTCCGCGTGGACGTCTACAAGACCCACCGCACGGCTGCCGCGCCGCAATGGGTGTACGACAACACGTTCAAGAACGCCACCAGCGCCAGACTCGAAAACGGCGTCGTCAAAGGCGCCTTCGGCGGCATTCCGTTCCCCATTCCCAAGACCGGCGAAGAGGTCATGGCCAACCACGAACTGCACTGGCGCGGCGAGGCCTGGCAGGCCGACTTCCGCGGCTACCTGGGTACCGCCAGCGGCCAGCGCGTGCTGTCGGTCGAAGGTCGTGGCGACTTCCAGATGCCCTACTACGCCAACGGCGAGGCCGACAAGTTCGGCGGCGAGTACTGGATGATCCGCCTGGTCAACAGCGGCCCGCCGGTGCGCGCGGGCGAGGCCATCACCGGTCGCCTGAACCTGGACCAGGACAAGAGCGGTTCCTGGGTCTACCTGACCGGCCAACGCCGCGTGCGCAAGCTGCCCAACGCCTGCTGCGACACCCCCACACCGGCCACGGCCGGGGTCGCCAGCTTCGACGAGATCGACGTGTTCGCCGGCCGCAACGACCGCTTCGACTGGAAGATCGTGGGCAAGCAGGAAATGCTGATCCCCTACAACAGCAACCGCCTGCACACGCCCACCAAAGACAGCGACGTGCTGCTGGCCAACCACCTGAACCCCGACCATGTGCGCTGGGAACTGCACCGCGTGTACGTGGTGGAGGCCACGCTCAAGGCCGGCCAGCGCCACCAGGCACCCAAGAGCCGTTACTACGTGGATGAAGACACCTGGGTGGCCGTGCTGGGCGACCGCTGGGACGCCAAGGGCCAGCTGTGGAAGACGATCTGGTCGCACCCGGTGGTCATGTCCGACCTGCCCGCCACCACGCCGCAGCAGCAATGGGGCTTCAACGACCTGATCTCCGGCGCCTGGTACGCCAGCGGCGTGGTCAACGAGCGCAACCAGCACTACAAGATCGTGCCCCGCCGCGCCGAGAGTTTCTTCACCCCCGACGCCATGGCCGGCGAAGGCGTGCGCTGAAGAGGACCCGCGATGCGTTTTCCGATCTTCATGGCTGCGGCGCTCGCCGCGGCCGGGTATGCCTGCGCCGCCGCACCGGTGGGCGACGCCCTGCAACGCCCGGCGCTAAGCGTGAAGGCGCCGCAGCGCAGCGTGCTGCTGTCGGCGGCCGAGGCGGGCCAGCGTATCGTCGCGGTGGGCGAGCGGGGTCTGGTGATCCTGAGCGACGACCGCGGCGCCAGCTGGCGCCAGGTGCCGTCGCCGGTCAGCGTGACGCTGACCACGGTGCGGTTCGCAGACGCCCGGCACGGCGTGGCGGTGGGGCATGGCGGCACGGTGCTCACCACCCGCGACGCGGGTGCCAGCTGGACCGTGCGCCTGGACGGCCGGCGCCTGGCCGATCTGGCCAAAGCCGCCGCCGCCACACCGCAAGCACAACAGGAAGCCGAGCGCCTGATCGCCGACGGCCCGGACAAACCGTTTCTGGACGTGCTCCTTTGGGACTCGCAGCGCATGCTGGCGGTGGGCGCCTACGGGCTGGCCTTCTACAGCGCCGACGGTGGCGCAACCTGGAGCCCCTGGATGGCGCGCCTGCCCAACCCCAAGGCCCTGCACTGGTACGCCGCGCGCCGCGTGGGCGACACGCTGCTGCTCGCTGGCGAGCAAGGCCTGCTGGCCCGATCGGACGACGGTGGTCAGCGCTTTGAGACCCTGACCACGCCCTACAAGGGCAGCTGGTTTGCGGCCGAGATCCAGCCCGACGGCCAGTTTGTGGTGGGCGGACTGCGTGGCCAGGTGTGGCGTTCGGCCGACCGCGGCCAACAATGGACGGCCCTGCCCTCGCCCGTGCCGGCGACCATCACCGCCATGGCGGCGTCGCCCGACGGCAGCCTGCTGCTGGCCAGCCAGGCCGGCGTGTTGATGCGGCTTGAAGGCGACACCCTGGCACCGTTGAAGGTGGCTCCGGTGCCCATGCCCGCGGCGCTGCTGCCGCTGCGCGGCGGGCCCCTGCTGTCGCTCGGCGTGGCCGGCGTGGTGCCGGTCGCGGCACCGGAGGCACGGCCATGAGCGCCGCCCGGCCGCTCCGAACGCGCGCAGCCCCGCAATGCGCAGCATGGAGGGAAGTCCAATGAACGCCCATGCATTCGACCCCCGCTCGGGCTCGCTGATCGAGCGTGCGCTGTTCAACCACCGCGCCATCGTGGTGCTGCTGTGCGCCCTGGTCACGCTGCTGCTGGGCTGGCAGGCCACACGCCTGCAGCTCAACGCCAGCTTCGAGAAAACCATCCCCACCAGCCACCCGTACATCCAGAACTTCCTGACGCACCAGACCGAGCTGAGCGGTCTGGGCAACGCGGTGCGCATCGCGGTGGCCCAGCCGGACGGTTCGATCTACGACGCGCAGTATCTCGACACCCTGCGCCGTCTCTCCGACGAGGTGTTCCTGCTGCCCGGTGTGGACCGTGCGCGCATGAAATCGCTGTGGACACCGACCACGCGCTGGGTCGGCGTGACCGAAG
This sequence comes from uncultured Hydrogenophaga sp., assembly GCA_964550405.1. Taxonomy (GTDB): domain Bacteria; phylum Pseudomonadota; class Gammaproteobacteria; order Burkholderiales; family Burkholderiaceae_C; genus Hydrogenophaga. Next base: position 53,711 of record CAZJZD010000018.1, read on the forward strand.
ACGGCCTGGAGGGCGGGCCGGTCATCCCCGACGGATTCGACGGATCACCGGGCAAGCTGCAGCAGCTGGCCGCCAATGTGGCGCGCTCGGGCGAAATCGGCCAGATCGTGGCCCGCGACGCCCGGTCGTCGGTGATCTTCGTGCCGCTGCTCGCCAAGGACGCGGACGGCCGGACCATCGACTACGCGCGGCTGTCCGGCCAGCTGGACGCGCTGCGCGCGACCTACGAGGCCGAAGGCGTCACGGTGCACATCACCGGCTTCGCCAAGATCGTGGGCGACCTGATCGACGGCGTGAAAGCGGTGCTGGTGTTCTTCGCCATCGCCGTGGCCATCGCCACCGCCATGGTGTTCTGGTACACGCGCTGCGTGCGCTCCACACTGCTGGTGGTGCTGGCCTCGCTGATCGCGGTGGTCTGGCAGCTCGGTCTGCTGCCGCTGCTGGGCTACGCGCTGGACCCCTACTCCATCCTGGTGCCCTTCCTGGTGTTCGCCATCGGCATGAGCCACGGCGCGCAGAAGATGAACGGCATCATGCAGGACGTGGGCCGCGGTCTGGACAAACTGGTGGCCGCACGCTTCACCTTCCGCCGCCTGTTCATGGCCGGGCTCACCGCCCTGCTGGCCGACGCGGTGGGCTTCGCGGTGCTGCTGGTGATCGACATCCAGGTCATCCGCGAGCTGGCGATTGCCGCGTCCATCGGCGTGGCGGTCCTGATCTTCACCAACCTGATCCTGCTGCCGATCGGGCTGAGCTACACCGGCGTGAGCCCGGGCGCCGCCGCGCGCAGCCTGCGGTCCGAACAGGCCGATGCGGCGGGTGCCGACAAGCATCCGACGTGGGCCTTGCTCGATCGCTTCACCCGGCGCCCCTGGGCCACGGTGGCGGTGGTGGCCGGGCTGCTGATGGGGCTGGGCGGCTTTGTGGCGAGCACGCAGCTCAAGATCGGCGACCTCGACCCCGGCGCACCCGAACTGCGTGCGGACAGCCGCTACAACCGCGACGTGGCCTTCATGAACGCCGCCTACGGCGCGGGCAGCGACGTGCTGGCCGTGATGGTCAAGACGCCGGAGGGCCAGTGTTCGGCCTACGACACGCTCAACAAGGTCGATGCGCTCGAATGGGAGCTGCGCCAGATCGACGGCGTGGAGAGCACCAACACGCTCGCGCTGCTCAACCGCCGCGTGCTCTCGGGTCTGAACGAGGGCAACCCGCGCTGGTACGAGTTCCTGCCGAACCAGGACATGCTCAACACCGTGACGGCCAGCGCGCCGCGCGGCCTGTACAACGACGCCTGCGGCCTGCTCACGGTCTACGTCTACCTGCGCGACCACAAGGCCGACACGCTGTCCCGCGTGGTGGACCACGTCGAGGCCTTCGCCCGGGTCAACAACACCGCCGACACGCAGTTCCTGCTGGCCGCCGGCTCGGCCGGCATCGAGGCCGCGACCAACATCGTGGTCAAGGACGCCTGGCGCACCATGCTGCTGCTGGTCTATGGCGCCGTGGTGCTGCTGTGCTTCGTCACCTTCCGCTCCTGGCGCGCGGTGGTGGTGGCGGTGCTGCCGCTGGTGGTGACCTCGTTCCTGGCCGAGGCGCTGATGGTGGCGCTGGGCATGGGCGTGAAGGTGGCCACGCTGCCGGTGATCGCGCTGGGCGTGGGCATCGGCGTGGACTACGCGCTCTACATCCTGTCCATCACCCTGGCCCAGCTGCGCGAAGGCAAGAGCCTGTCGGACGCCTACTACCGCGCGCTGCTGTTCACCGGCAAGGTGGTGATGCTGACCGGCATCACACTGGCCGTGGGGGTCATCACCTGGGTGGCTTCGCCCATCAAGTTCCAGGCCGACATGGGCCTGCTGCTGGCCTTCATGTTCCTGTGGAACATGCTCGGCGCCCTGGTGCTGCTGCCCGCGCTCGCGCATTTCCTGCTCAAGCCCCGGCTGGCGACACCGGACCTGGTGGCCGAAGCCTTCGCGGCACAACCCGCGCTTCGCTGAAGGGAGACCACCATGTACCAACACTTGCTGGTCCCCCTGGACGCCAGTCCGCTGGCCGCACTGCTGACCGAGCGTGCCGTGCAGTACGCCCGGGCCACGGCCGCCCGCATCAGCTTTGTGCACGTGCGCGGCGACCTCGCCAGCCAGGGCGACGGTGCGCTGCTGCACGCCCTTTCGCCCGCCTTGTTCGCGCAGGCGGCGGCTGGCACCGCCAGCGTGGTGGTGGCCCGAGCCGAGGCGGCCGCCCGGGCCGCAGGCGTCCAGGCCCAGGCACTGGTGATCACCAGCGACCGGCCGGCCGAAGCCATCGTGCAGACGGCCCATGCACAAGGCGCCGACCTGATCGCGCTGGCTTCGCACGGTCGCCGCAAGGGCCTGAAGGCGGCACTCATCGGTTCGGTCACCCGCCAGGTGCTGGAGACCGCGGGGCTGCCGGTACTGGTGATGGCGGTGGAAACCCACCTGCCGGAGCGCAGCGACGAACAGCGTGCGCTGGCGGTGCTGCGCGAAGAGCACCGGTCGCTGGCGGCGGTGCTCAACGCCTTGCTGGCCGAGGTGCAGCGTCCGCCCGCGGCGCAAGACCCGGCCCTGCTGGGCGCCATGCTGTTCTACATCGAGCAGTTCCCCGAGCGTTTGCACCACCCCAAGGAAGACACGCAGCTGTTCGCCCGCCTGCGCCAGCGCACCACGGCCTTCGACGGGTTGCTGGACGAACTGCAGGCGCAGCACGCCCACGGTGCCAGCACCTTTGCCGCGCTGCAGGACAGCCTGCACGGCGGTGATGCGGCCGGCTTCGCGGCCCGGGTCCAGGCCTATGCGCAACAGCAGTGGCGCCACATGGAACACGAAGAAAAGGTCGTGCTGCCCGCCGCCAGCCAGCACCTGCAACCCGACGACTGGCGCGCGATCGCCCAGTCCTTTGAAGCCAACGCCGACCCGCTGCAGGGCGACAGCGGCTCGTTCGACCGCCTGGCCGCGCGCCTGCTGGACCTGGCCCGACGGGGCTGAGACCGCCGGCTTTTCATCCTCTCCATCCACCCAACCCCATGTTCAAGTACTTCCCCACCAACTACGTCTGGAACCTCTCGGTCAACCTCGCCATCGAGATGGGCGCCCGCATGGGCGAGATCGAAACCATGTGCGGGCCTTTGCAGGAGGCCGCCAAAGCCCCCGACGCCGCCGGCACCCAGGCCTTTCGCGAGACCTGGGTCAAGATGGCCGACCAGCTGTGTGAGCTGGCCGCCGAAGACGAGGCCAAGGGCCGCACCTTCTCCGCCGGCGAAAAGTACCGCCGCGCGTCCGGCTACCTGATCACGGCCGAGCGCCTGCAGGCGCACGATGCCCCCGGCCGACTGGACCTCTACCGGCGCGAGCTGGCGCTGTTCCACAAGGGCGCCAGCCTGATGCGCGACCGCGTCCAGCGCGTGGAGATCCCTTATGAGGGTTCGCACATCTCCGCCCTTTACTTCCCGGCCGAAGGTCTGCGGCCCGGCGAGCGCGCTCCGCTGCTGGTGCAGCTCAACGGACTGGACTCCACCAAGGAGATGAAGTACCTGGTCGGCCTGCCGGCCTGGCTGTCCAAGCGCGGCGTGTCCTCGCTGATGGTCGACCAGCCCGGCACCGGCGAAGCCCTGCGCCTGCAGGGCCTGACCGCGCGCTACGACGCCGAGCACTGGGCCAGCCGCGTGGTCGACTGGCTGGAGCAGCACCCGCAGGTGGACCCGAAACGCATCGGCTGCGAAGGCGTGTCGCTGGGCGGCTACTACTGCCCGCGCGTGGTGGCCATGGAGCCGCGCTTTGCCTGCGGCGTGGCCTGGGGCGCCAACCACGACTGGCGCGACGTGCAGAAGCGCCGGCTGGAAAAGGAAGGCGACTTCCCGGTGCCGCACTACTGGGCCCATGTGTGCTGGGTCTGGGGCGCCAAGGACATCGACGACTTCATGCGCATCGCCGAAGACGTGCACCTGGACGGTGTGGTCGAGAAGATCCGTGTGCCGTTCCTCGTGACGCATGGAGAAAAGGATTCACAGATTCCGCTCAAGTGGGCGCACCGCACCTACGAGCAGCTCGTCAACAGCCCCAAGCGCGAGCTCAAGATCTTCACCGACCGCGAAGGCGGCGTGCAGCACGCCAGCTTCGACAACAGCATCAACGCGGGCCACTACATCGCCGACTGGGTGGCCCAAACCCTGGGCGGCCGCGCGGCCGCCTGAAACACCACAACCGTAGGGAACCTCACATGAACATCATCGGACTCGACGCTCTGGTCTTTGGCGTGGACGACCTCGCCGCCTGCCGCCAGTACCTCATCGACTACGGCCTGCGCGACGCCGGCGGCGACCGTTTCGAAGCGCTTGACGGCACCGCCGTCGTCCTCCGCGCGAAAGACGATGCCTCGCTGCCGCCCAGCCTGGGAACGGCCAGCATGCTGCGCGAAACCGTTTACGGCGTGGCCGACACCGCCACGTTGCAGGCCATTGCCGCGGACCTCTCGCGCGACCGCACGGTGACGCACGAGGGCGACGTGGTGCGCGCGCTGGACGACATGGGCTTTGCGCTGGCCTTCCAGGTCAGCGTGCGCCGCCCGCTGGACTTGCCGGCGGAAGCCGTGAACGCGCCGGGCGCGCCGGTGCAGCGGCCAGCGAACACCGTTGGTGTGGACCAGAACGCGCCAGCCCTGCCACGCTCGCTCTCGCACGTCGTTTATTTCGTGCCCGACACCGCGAAGGCCGAGGCCTTCTACCGTCGGCTGGGCTTCGTCTGCACCGACCGCTTCACCGGCGTGGGCCCCTTCCTGCGGCCGGCCGGCACGCACGAGCACCACAGCCTCTTCATGATCCAGACACCGCCCTTCATGAAAGGCTGCGAACACTTCACCTTCCACATGGGCGGCCCCACCGATCTGATGCTGGCGGGCTCGCGCTTTGTGGAAAAGGGCTACCAGAGCTTCTGGGGCCCGGGGCGCCACAAGTTCGGCAGCAACTGGTTCTGGTACTTCAACTCGCCGCTGGGCTGCCACGTCGAATACGACGCCGACATGGACCAGCACGACGAGCGCTGGTCACCCCGCGAGGTGCCCATGGGCGCCGACGCCTCGCAGCTGTTCCTGTTCCAGCACCGGGAGAAGTGGGCACCGTCCGGCCCGCCACCCGGCGCACCCGCGCACTGAAGGTTGCCGACACATGAAGCTGTGTCACATCAACCAACTGCCCGACGGTGCCTCCCGGGGTTTTGACCCGCACCAGGTAGGGCAGGACACGGTGCTCGTGGTGCGCCAGGGCTCGCGGCTGTTCGCCTACCGCGACGCCTGCCCTCACCACGACACGCCCATGGCCTGGCGCAAGGACGCCTACCTCGACGGCACGGGCCAGCATATCGTCTGCGCAGCCCACGGCGCGCAGTTCGACATCGCCACCGGCCTGTGCACGCTGGGGCCCTGCCTGGGCGAATCGCTCACGCCCGTCACTTTGCAGATCCACAACAACGGCGAGGTCCACCTCGCTCCCGACCACCTTCTGGAGACACCCACATGAATCGCGCTGCATCACGAATCCTCATCATCGGAGGTGGCTTCTCCGGCATGGCCGCCGCCATCCAGCTGCGCAAGCAGGGCGCCGAGGTCGATCTGGTCGAGATCGACCCCGGCTGGCGCAGCTACGGCGCCGGCATCAGTCTGGGCGGCGCCACGCTGCGCGCCTTCCGCACGCTGGGCATCCTCGACGCGTTCCTGGAACACGGCAGCGCCGCCGATGGTGTGCACATCTGTCTGCCGCACGGCCCCAAGGTGGCCGAGCTGCCGACGCCGCGCATCGCCGGCCCCGACGTGCCGGGCGGCGGCGCCATCATGCGGCCGGTGCTGGCCCGCATCCTGGCCGAGGCCACGCGGGCCAGCGGCGCGAACGTGCGTCTGGGTTGCACCTTCACGGCCATCGAGCAGGACGCCGATGGCGTGGACGTGAGCTTCACCGACGGCAGCCGCCAGCGCTACGACCTGGTGATCGGTGCCGACGGCCTGTACTCCAAGGTGCGGCAGGCGGTGTTCCCACAGGCGCCCAGGCCCCAGTACAGCGGCCAGGCCGTCTGGCGCGCGGTGCTGCCGCGGCCCGCCGACATCGAAACCTGCGTGATGTGGATGGGACCGCGCATCAAGCCCGGCGTGAACCCGGTCTCCAAGACCGAGATGTACCTCTTCGTCACCGAGCCCCGCCCCACCAACGCGCACGTCGACCCGGCCACCTTCGCAGACCACCTGCGCGGCCTGCTGGCCGACTTTCCCGCGCCCGCACTGCAGGCCCTGCGCGATCAGATCGGCCCGGACTCGCAGATCGTCTTCCGCCCGCTGGAAGGCCTGCTGATGCCGCGCCCCTGGTTCAGCGGCCGTGTGGTGCTGATCGGCGACACGGTGCACGCCACCACGCCGCACCTGGCCTCGGGCGCCTGCATCGGCATCGAGGACGCGCTGGTGCTGGCCGAGGAGCTGGCGCGCGCGAACACCGTCGACACGGCCCTGGCCGCCTTCGAGGACCGGCGCTGGGAGCGCTGCCGCATGGTGGTGCAGAACTCGGCCCGTCTGGGCGAGATCGAGGTCACCGGTGGCGACAAGGAAGAACACGGCCGCATCATGCGCGACTCGCTGATGGCCCTGGCCCAACCGATCTGAGCGGAGCCCACCATGCAAACCACACGCACCACAAGCAAATTGGGCCAGGTGGCCCTGATAGTGGCCCACTGCGCGGGCATGGTCGACCTGGTCGCCCTGCCGGTCTGGGTCGGCACACTGATCCAGCACTACCAGCTCGATCCACAGCAGGCCGGCGGACTGGCCACGCTGTTCCTGATCGGCGCTGTGCTGTCCAGCGTCTTCATGGCCTCGCGTTTCCAGCGGCTCAAGGGGCGCTGGATCGCCGCCAGCGGCTACGCGCTGGCCGCCGCCTGCTTCGGCCTGCTGACGCAACCGCTGGACTACCCCACCATGGCCGCACTGCACGCACTGGGTGGCCTGGCGGCCGGGGCTGCGCTGAGCATCACCCACGGCACCATCGCCCGCAGCCACAACCCGCACCTGAGGTTCGCCATGGTCGGCGTGGGCCTGGGCATCTTTGCCGTGCTGTTCCTCGGGGCATCGCCCAAGCTGATCGCCGAAGCCGGCGGCGCCATGCTGTTCAACCTGTTCGGCGCCGTGATGCTGGTGGCCGCCGTGGTCTGCGCCATCGGGTTCCCCGAACCCGAACGCGAGCCCAGCAGCGCCACCGCCACCGCCGCCCCCATCCCGCGTGCGGTCTGGTACGGCATCGTGGGCATCAGCGCCATGGCCCTGGTGCAGTCCATGACCTTCAGCTTCCTCGAACGCGTGGGCCACGACCGCGGCTTCAGCCTGACCCTCATCACCGGTGTGCTGGTGGCGTTGGGCATGGTCAACCTGCTACCCGCCGCCCTGGCGGCCTTGCTGGAGAAGCGCTGGAGCGCACGCCGGGTGCTGCTGGCCGGTCCGGCGATCCAGGCCCTGCTGTCCGCGGTCATCATGAACGCCACCAGTTTCCACGCCTACGCTGCGGCGGCTTCGGTGTTCGCGGCGGTGATGATCTTCACCCACACGTTCGCGTTCGGCCTGATGGCGCGGCTGGAACCCAGTGGTCGCGCCATGGCCGCCACGCCGGCCATGCTGATGGTGGGCGCCGCCATCGGCCCGGTGCTGGGGGGCACGCTGGTCAAGACGGCCGGCTACGGCAGCCTGGGCCTGGCGGCTTTGCTGATCGGCACCGTGGCGGTGGTGTGCATGTCCCGGCTCCCGGGCAGTGCGCCCGCGCCGCTGGCACAGGAGGCGGCATGAAACCCCAGCGCCGTTTTGTCGACCTCTCCATCTACCTGGAGAACGATGTGCTGTCCGACCCGCCGCCGCTGGCGCCCAAGATCACCTACCAGCGACACGCCGACACCCTGCCCGAGTTCATGGCGATGATCCCGGGCACCACGCCCGAGGACTATCCCGACGGCGAGGCAGCCGCGGCCGAATGGGTGACGCTGACCACCCACAACGGCACGCACCTGGACGCACCCTGGCACTTCCATTCGACGCAGGACGCGAAGAACGGCGGCAGCCGGCCCAGCATCACCATCGACCAGGTGCCGCTGGAGTGGTGCTTCCAGAACGGGGTGAAGCTGGACTTCCGCCACTTCCCCGACGGCTACGTCGCCAGCGCTGCCGATGTCGAGGCCGAACTGGCCCGCATCGGCCACACGCTGGCACCGCTGGACATCGTGGTGGTCAACACCCGTGCCGGCTCGCGCTACGGCCACCCGGACTTTCTCGGCGCCGGCTGCGGCATGGGCTACGAGGCCACCATGTACCTGCTTGAACGCGGCGTGCGCCTGACCGGCACCGACGCCTGGAGCTGGGACGCGCCGTTTTCGCACACCGCGAAACGGGTCGCCGAGACCGGCAACAAGGCCCTGATCTGGGAAGGCCACAAGGCCGGGCGCGACATCGGCTACTGCCACCTGGAAAAGCTGCACAACCTCGAAGCCCTGCCGGCCACGGGTTTCACCATCAGCTGCTTCCCGCACAAGATCCGTGGCGCATCCGCGGGCTGGACGCGGGCGGTGGCGATCTTTGAGGACTGAACCGCATGAACCTGCCCCCCATCCACCGCGTCGTCACCGGCCACGACGCCCGCGGCACCGCCATCGTCGCGCACAACGGCCCGCTGCCCACCGTGGTCGAGATCCAGGCCATTCCCGGCACCGTGTTCCACGAGGTCTGGAGCACCAGCGGTGCGCCGGCCCCGGTCGACAACGGCGCCGACCCCACACTGGGTCCGCTCATGCTGCCCCCGCCGGCACAGGGCACGCGCATGCGCTTTGTCGACATCCCGCCCGATACGCCCGAGTTCCTGGCCCACGGCGCGGCCAACATGAAGGCCGCCTTCAGCCAGATCGGCGACGAGAAGGCCTCGACCGTGCAGAAGCACTCACCGCACCCGCTGATGCACCGCACCGAAAGCGTGGACTACGGCGTGGTGATCGAGGGCGAGATGACCCTGGTGCTGGACGACAGCGAGGTACTGCTCAAACCCGGCAGCGTGGTGGTGCAGCGCGGCACCAACCACGCCTGGGCCAACCGTTCCGGCAAGCCCTGCCGCATGTTGTTCGTGCTGGTCGACGGGCGCTACGACCCGGCCATCGCACAGACCCTCACCCCCCACACCTGAGCCCATGAAACTCTGCACCCTCGCCAACGGAACCCCCGACGGCCAGCTGGCCGTGGTGTCGGCCGACGGCCGGCACTGCGCCATCGCCGATGGCATCGCCCCCACCCTGCAGGCCGCGCTGGAGCGCTGGACCGACGTCGAACCGGCCCTGCGCCGGCTGGCGCAGGACCTGGACGCTGGCCGCTGCGCCAACGCCCACCCCTTCGACCCGGCCCAGGCGCTGGCCCCGCTGCCCCGCGCCTGGCAGTGGCTGGACGGCTCGGCCTTCCAGTCGCACGGCGACCTGATGGCCACCGTGTTCGGCACCGAGCGCCACGCCTACGACGAGCGCCCGCTGATGTACCAGGGCCTGTCCGACCGCTTCCTGGCCGCCACCGCCGATGTGCCGGTGCCCAGCGAGCAGGACGGCATCGACTTCGAGGGTGAGTTCGGCGTGCTCACCGACGCCGTGCCCATGGGGGTGTCCAAAGCCGAAGCGGCGTCGCACATCCGCCTGGTGGTGCTGATCAACGACTGGTCGCTGCGTCGCATCGCCCCCGTCGAGATGAAGACCGGTTTCGGCTGGATCCAGGCCAAGCCCGCCTGCAGCGTGGCACCGATCGCGGTCACGCCCGACGAACTGGGCGAGGCCTGGCAGGCTGGCCGGGTGCAGATGCGGCTGGAAGTGGACTGGAACGGGCAGCGTTTCGGCGCCGCACACGGGGGCGCCATGGCTTTCGGTTTTCACGACCTGGTGGCCCACGCCGCCTACAGCCGCGACCTCGTGCCCGGCACCCTGATCGGCTCGGGCACGGTCTCCAACGAGAACTACCGCGAGGTCGGCTCGTCCTGCATCGCCGAGCGCCGCGCCATCGAGATGCTGGATGAAGGCGCGGCACGCACGCCCTACATGGCCTTCGGCGACCGGGTGCGCCTGGCCACGCGCTTCGACGACGGCCGCGACGGTCCGTTCGGCGCCATCGACCAGCGCGTGGTCCGCGCCGGGGGCGTCTGATGCGGGTGCTGGTCACCGGCGCCGGCGGCTACGTGGGCGGCGCCCTGGTGCGGCGCCTGCTGGCCGAGGGGCAGGTCGCCGGTCGGCCACTGACCCAGGTCCTGGCCACCGACCTGCGGCTCGACAGCCTGCCCGACGATCCGCGGCTGCACACGCTGGCGGGCGACCTGTCGCAGGTCGCCACCCTCGATGCCGCCTTCGCCGCTTCGCTCGATGTGGTCTGGCACCTCGCCAGCATCCCGGGCGGCACGGCCGAAGCCCAACCCGCGCTGGCGCGCCGCGTCAACCTCGACGCCACACTGGACCTGTTCGACCGCTGCCGTGGGCAGGTGGAGACGGGCGGCCCGATGCCGCGCGTGGTGTTCGCCAGCACCATCGCGGTCTACGGCCTGCCGATGCCCGACCGCGTGGACGACACCACACCCTGTTCGCCCCAGATGAGTTACGGCGCGCAGAAGTGGATGGGCGAGATCGCCCTAGCCGACGCCAGCCGCCGCGGCTGGGCGGATGGCCTGTCTCTGCGCCTGCCCGGCGTGTTGGCCCGGCCGCCCGCACCCACCGGTCAGCTCTCGGCCTTCATGAGCGACCTGCTGCGCGAACTCTCGCAGGGCCGGGCCTTCACCTGCCCCACCGGGCCCGGTGCCACCACCTGGGCTTCGTCGATCCACAACGTGCTCGACAACCTGCTGCACGCCGCCGGGGTGCCGGCGGCCAGCCTGCCGACGTCGCGCAGCCTGCTGCTGCCCACCCTGCGTTTTGCCATGGGCGATCTGGTGGACGCGGTGGCGCCGGTCTTCGGCACACCGGCCAAGTCGCTGGTGCAGTGGGCGCCGGACGAGCGCATCGAGCGGCTGTTCGGGCGTTTTCCTGCGCTGTTCACGCGCGCGGCGGAAGGCGCCGGCTTCGCGCACGACGGCGACCTGCAGACCCTGGTGCGGCGCTCACTGGCGCCAGCCTGATCCGGTCACCCGGCCTTCAGACGGCGTCCAGCGGATCGTCGAGGTGGCGCGCGGCCTCGTGCAGCAGGCCACGCAGCCACACCAGACCGGGATCGCGCGTGCGGTACTTGTGCCACTGCATGGTCTGGTGGAAGCTCACCGCCGGCAGCGGCACCGGTTTGAGCACGACCGGAATGGCCGGCAGCACACGCCGCACCAGCCGCGAGTGCACGGTGCCGATCAGGTCGGTGCCCACCACCATGAACGGGATGGAGCCGAAACTGTAGGTCGAGACGGCGATCCGCCGTTCCAGGCCATGGATGTTGCTGAACCAACGGTCCAGCACCGGCAGCTCTTCGTCGGTGGGCTTCATGATGACGTGCGCGGCACCCATGTAACGCTCAAGGGTCATCTCACCCTGGGCCAACGGGCTGTCCCGCCAGACCGCACACACGAAGTGGTCCTCGAACAGCCGTTCCTGCGGATGATCCGGCGAGCAAAAGATGTCCGGGATGATCAGCAGATCGGCCTCGCCCCGCTCCAGGCTGCGGTACGGATGGGCCACCTGGGGCTTGAGGCGAAAGCTGACGCGGCTGCCCTGCTGCGCGGCCAGCGCCAGCAGGGCCGGGATCAGCACTTCCATCGAATAGTCCGACACGAACATCGTGAATTCACGGTCGGACGTCCGCGGGTCGAACTCCGGCTGCGCCGCGACCGTGGTGTCGATGCGCAGCAGCACGTCCTTGACCGCTTCGTGCAGCACCTCGGCCCGCGGGGTCAGCTCCAGCTTGCCGCCCACGGGCACCAGCAACTCGTCATCGAAATACTGGCGCAGGCGCGACAGCGCATTGCTCATGGCCGACTGGCTCAGGTAAATGCGTTCGCCCGCACGCGTGACGTTGCGTTCGGTCAGCAGCGCATCGAGCGCCACCAGCAGGTTCAGGTCAAGCTTCTTGAATCGCATGGGTCGGGCGTGTTGGCGCCCGAGTATCGGTGATCAGGCCGGCTGCAGGAACACGCGCGCCTTGCGCGGCGACACCACCAGCGTCTCGCCTTCCTGGAAGCCGAGCTCGCGGAACTGCTGCGCCGGGATCTGGGCCTCGATCAGCGGGTCGTGGCCTTCGCGCGGTGCCGCGTCCACCGGCATGAGCTCCAGCCGGGCGATCGGGCCGACCACGATGGCGCGGTCCAGGCGCGCGACGATGCCCTGCGGGCGTCCGGCGGCGTCCAGCTCCGCACCGGCCTGGTAGCGGTGCACGTCCAGGTCGTGCGGGCGCACGTAGGCGAAGGCCTGGGCGTTCTGGGCACCGGCGTGTTCGGGTGTCTGGATGGCCACACCGTCCAGGTGCAGCAGACCTTCGTGCGCGCGGCCGTGGAACAGGTTCACGTCACCCAGGAAGCCATACACAAACGGGCTGGCCGGGTGGTCCCACACGTCCTGCGGCGAACCCACCTGCTCCACCACGCCCTGGTTCATCAGCACCACGCGATCGGCCACTTCCAGCGCCTCTTCCTGGTCGTGCGTGACGAAGATGCTGGTGACGTGCAGCTCGTCGTGCAGGCGGCGCAGCCACCTTCTCAACTCTTTGCGCACCTTGGCGTCCAGCGCGCCGAAGGGCTCGTCGAGCAGCAGCACCTTGGGTTCGACAGCGAGCGCACGCGCCAGGGCGATGCGCTGGCGCTGGCCGCCCGAAAGCTGCGAGGGGTAGCGGTCGGCGATCCAGTCCAGCTGCACCAGCTTGAGCAGGTCCGTCACCTTCTGCTTGATCTGGGCTTCGCTGGGGCGCTGGCCGCGCGGTTTGACGCGCAGGCCGAAGGCCACGTTCTCGAACACCGTCATGTGGCGGAACAGCGCGTAGTGCTGGAACACGAAGCCCACGTTGCGCTCGCGCACGTGCACGTCGGTCGTGTCTTCGCCGCTGAAGTGGATGCTGCCGGTGTCCGGCGTTTCCAGGCCGGCGATGATGCGCAGCAGCGTGGTCTTGCCGCAGCCCGAGGGGCCCAGCAAGGCCAGCAGTTCGCCGGAGTCGATGTCGAGGTTGACGTTCTTCAGCGCGTGGAAGCTGCCGAAGTGCTTGTTGACGTCGCGGATCTGGATGCTCATGGTCTTGTCCTCGTTCGGGTCAGGCGGCGGCGGCCACGGGGGCTGGCGCGGGCCGTGCGTTCGGGTTCTCGGGCGGCAGTTCGGCAGACGCCTTCAGTTCGCGTTCGTGGCGCCACTCGACCACGCTCTTGATCACCAGCGTGACCAGGGCCAGCAGGGCCAGCAGCGAGGCGACCGCGAACGCCGCGACGGACTGGTACTCGTTGTAGAGCACCTCGATGTGCAGCGGCATGGTGTTGGTCTGGCCGCGGATGTGGCCCGAGACCACCGACACCGCGCCGAACTCGCCCATGGCACGCGCGTTGCACAGGATGACGCCGTAGATCAGGCCCCACTTGATGTTGGGCAGGGTCACGCGCCAGAAGGTCTGCCAGCCGGTGGCGCCGAGCACGATGGCGGCCTGTTCTTCGTCGTTGCCCTGGGCCTGCATCAGCGGGATGAGTTCGCGCGCGATGAAGGGAAAGGTGACGAAGAGGGTGGCCAGGATGATGCCGGGCACGGCGAACACGATCTTGATGTCGTGCGCCATCAGCCAGGGACCGAGCCAACCCTGCGCACCGAAGACCAGCACATAGATCAGGCCGGCCACCACGGGCGAGACCGAGAACGGCAGGTCGATCAGCGTGGTCAGGAAGGACTTGCCGCGGAACTCGTACTTGGCGATCGCCCAGGCCGCCGCGATGCCGAACACCAGGTTCAGCGGCACGGCCACGGCGGCGGTGATCAGCGTCAGCCGGATGGCCGCCCAGGCGTCGGGTTCCTTGAGCGCTTCCCAGTAGGCGTCCCAGCCCTTGCGCAGGGCTTCGGTGAACACGGCCGCCAGCGGCAGCACCAGGAACAGGAACATGAACACCAGCGCGATGCCGGTCAGCGTCCAGCGGATCCAGGGCGCTTCGGTGGTACCGCGCTGGGCGGTGCGAATGCTGTTCTGGCCACTCATTGCGAATTCCCCGCGGAGCGCTTGCGCTGCCAGCCTTGCAGGCCGTTGATGATGAGCAGCAGGATGAAGGAGATCACCAGCATCACGGTGGCCACCGCGGTGGCGCCCGCGTAGTCGTACTGCTCCAGCTTGCCGATGATGATCAGCGGGGTGATCTCGGACACCATGGGCATGTTGCCGGCGATGAAGATGACCGAGCCGTACTCGCCCACGGCGCGGGCGAAGGCCATGGCAAAACCGGTTAGCAGCGCGGGCGCGATGCTGGGGAAGATCACGCGGCTGAAGGTCTGCCAGCGCGTGGCGCCCAGGCAGGTGGCCGCCTCTTCCAGCTCCTTCTCGGCGTCTTCGAGCACCGGCTGCACCGTGCGCACCACGAAGGGCAGCCCGATGAAGATGAGCGCAATCACCACGCCATTGGGGTTGAAGGCGAGCTGGATGCCGTGCGGCTCGAAATACTGGCCAATCCAGCCGTTGCCCGCCAGCAGGGCGGTGAGCGAAATGCCCGCCACGGCGGTCGGCAATGCAAACGGCAGGTCCACCAGCGCGTCCACGATCTTCTTGCCCGGGAACGGGTAACGCACCAGCACCCAGGCCACCAGCAGACCGAACACCACGTTGACCAGGGCCGCGATGAACGAGGCGCCGAAGGTCAGCCGGTAGGACGCCAGGACCCGCGGCGAGCTGACCGCCTCCCAGAACTGCGGCCAGGTCATGCTGAAGGTCTTGAAGACCAGCGCCGAGAGCGGGATCAGCACGATCAGGCTCAGGTACAGCACCGCGTACCCCAGCGTGAGGTTGAAGCCCGGCAGCACGCGCGCGCTGCTGCGGCGCGCACCGGCCCCGGCCGCCGGCGCCGAGCCCGGCAGCGAAACAACGTGTCCAGTCATGGCTTACTTGCCGGCCGTATAAAGTTTGTCGAACTGGCCGCCGTCGTTGAAGTGCACTTTCTGTGCCTCGCCCAGCGAACCGAAGTACTGCTCGACGGTGAACAGCTTGATGGGCTTGAAGGCGCTGGCGTACTTCTTCAGGACCGCTTCGTTGCGCGGACGGATGTTGTGCTTGGCCGCGATCTCCTGGCCTTCGGGCGAGTACAGGAAGTCCAGGTAGGCCTTGGCGTCGGCCGCCGTGCCCTTCTTGGCCACGGTGCGTTCGACGACCGCCACCGGGTTCTCGGCCACGATGGAGGCGCTGGGGTGGATCGCGTCGACCTTGCCCTTGCCGAACTCGTTGTCCACCGACACCACCTCGGATTCAAACGTCACCAGCACGTCGCCGATGTTGCGCTGCAGGAAGATGCCGGTCGCATCACGCCCGCCGCGCGCCAGCACCGGCACGTTCTTGTAGAGCTTGCTCACGAACTCGGCAGCCTGCGCGTCGGTGCCGCCCTTGGCGCGCACCTGGCCCCAGGCGGCCAGGTAGGCCATGCGGCCATTGCCACCGGTCTTGGGGTTGACCACCACCACCTGCACGCCGGGCTTGATCAGGTCGTCCCAGTCCTTGATGCCCTTGGGGTTGCCCTGGCGCACCAGGAACAGCATGGTGGACGTGGTGGGTGCGGCGTTGTTCGGGAATTTCTGGCGCCAGTCCTTGGCCACCACGCCCTTCTCGGCCAGGAAATCGACGTCGGTGGTGGTGTTGAAGGTCACCACGTCGGCCTCCAGACCGTCGGCCACGGCACGCGCCTGGGCGCTGGAGCCGGCATGCGACTGGTCGACCTTGATGTCCTTGCCGGCTTTCTTCGCATGGGCCACGTAGGCGGCATTGAACTCCTTGTAGAACTCGCGCGAAACGTCGTACGAGACGTTGAGCAGCGTGGTCTGGGCGGAAGCGGCGGAGGCGGCGGCGAAAGCGATGGCGCCGAGGGCGAGCTTGAGGGTGTTTTTCATGGGAATCGGGTGTTCGATAGGGGAATGCGGCGGATTGTGAAAGCCGCCTCAAGGATTCCAAACGACTTTGTTTTTGTTTTCTTATTCGATGAAAGCATTAAGCGGCACGGCGCAACCATTCGGCCGGATCCATGGCGACCCCCAGCTGGGCCAGCAGTTGCAGGCCCAGCGGCCATTCACCAAAGCCGGCCGCCACGTTGATATGGCCGGCGTCCTCCAGCCGCACGAAGTCGCTTCCCCAGGCCCGTGCATAAGCACCGGCCAGGCGCACCGGGCAAAAAGGGTCGTTGCTGCTGGCCACCAGGGTGCTGCGGTAGGGCAGGCGCTGGTACGGCACCGGGGCGAAGTCGGCGAGCTGCGCGCGCCGTTCCGGGTCGGCCGGCGCCACCAGCAGCGCAGCGCTCACACGCGCCGCCGCCTCCGGTGGCAGGTGGGCCACCGCCATGCACCCCAGGCTGTGCGCCACGACCACCACCTGTTCACGGCGGCTGGACAGGATGTCGCCGGCCAGCCGGTCGACCCAGTCCTGCCGGCGCGGAAACAGCCAGTCACCCTGCGCCACCCGGTGGGCACCCGGCAGACGGGCTTCCCACAGGCTCTGCCAATGCCCGGGCTCGGAATTGCGCCAGCCCGGCACGATGAGGATGCGCTGCCCGCTCATTTGGCGGCAGCGTAAATCTGGTCGAAGCTCCCGCCATCGGCGAAGTGCACCTTGGCCGCCTGTTCCCAGCCGCCGAAGGCGTCTTCGATCTTGAACAGGTTGAGCTTGGGCAGCTGTTGGGCGTACTTGGCCAGGGCCTTGGTGGAGATCGGGCGGTAGAAGTGCTTGCCGATGATGTCCTGCGCCGCTTCGGTGTAGAGGAACTTCAGGTATTCCTCGGCCACGGCGCGCGTGCCCTTTTTATCCACGTTCCTGTCGACCACGGTCACGGCCGGCTCGGCCAGGATGGACAGCGAGGGGTAGACGAAGTCCACCCTGTTGCCGAACTCCTTCTCCAGCAGGTAGGCCTCGTTCTCCCAGCTGATGAACACATCACCCTGGCCACGCTGCGCGAACGTGACCGACGAACCCCGCGCACCCGTGTCGAGCACCGGCACGTTGGCGTACAGCTTGGCGATGAACTCCTTGGCCTTCGCGTCCCCGCCGTACTTGCGCTTGGCGAATTCCCAGGCCGCCAGGTAGTTCCAGCGCGCGCCGCCCGAGGTCTTGGGGTTGGGCGTGATGACCTTGACATCGGGACGGATCAGGTCATCCCAGTCCTTGATGTTCTTGGGGTTGCCGGCGCGGGTCACCAGCACGATGGTGGAGGTGTAGGGCGAGCTGTTGTGCGGCAGGCGCTTCTGCCAGTCCTTGGGAATCCAGCCGCCGTTGTTGTGCAGCGCATCGGTGTCGCCTGCCAGGGCCAGGGTGGCGACGTCGGCGTCCAGCCCGTCGATGATGGAACGGGCCTGTTTGCCCGAGCCGCCGTGGCTTTGCTTGATGGTCACGTCCTGGCCGGTCTTGGCCTTCCAGTACCTGGTGAACGCGGCGTTGACTTCCACATAGAGCTCGCGCGTCGGGTCGTAGGACACGTTGAGCAGGGTCACGGGGGCGGGCTGCGCGAAGGCCAGACCGGTGGTCGCGGCCAGGGTGGACGCGATGACGGCGGCGGTGAAATGGCGGCGGGTGTTCAAGGTATTGCTCCGAAATGAATGACAACGGGGCGGATCATGAAAGCCCATTCAAAAAACCGGAACGAATACGTTCTCAGTTGTTTATGAGAAAAACAGCTAAGAGACCCTTGGGCTGGGCTATGAACGCCATGAGGCCAATCAAATGGCAGCATTCGATAGTTTTTGACAAACTTTCGGCCATCCCCGATTGCCCGCCGCTGGAGCCCGCCATGACCGCCCTCATCCGCCAAGTCCGCCCCGTCTGGTTGCAGATGCAGCAGCTGGAACTGCCGCTGCCGCCGCACGCGCTGCGCAACGCACTGCTGGCCCTGGGTGTGGCTCTGCTGGTGATGGCCGGGCTGGCCGCGGGCAGCACCTTCTGGGCCCCCACCCGCCTGTGGTGGGACGCCACCGGCGCCAGCAGCGGCCTGACGGCCGGTGTGCAGGCCTCGCTCCTGGCAGCTCTGGCCACCGCCGTCGGTGCCCTGCCCGTGTTCCTGGTCGAACGGGTGAGCAAGCGGCAGGAAGCGGCCTTCATGGCCTTTGCGGCCGGCGTCATGCTGGCCGCGGCCTTCTTCGCGCTGTTGCTGCCCTCGCTGGACGCGGGCCGTGCGCTCATGGCCGCCACGGGGTCCGGTGCGGCGGGTGCCGCCGGCCTCACCGCCCTGGGCCTGGCCCTGGGCATGGCGCTGATGATGGCCATCGACCGTTTCACGCCCCACGAACACGCCGTGTTGCCGCCCGCGGCCGCCGGCCACGCCACGCCGCAGACGACTGAACACACCGCCGGCCAGCGCGCCTGGCTCATGGTGCTGGCCATCCTGATCCACAACGTGCCCGAAGGTCTGGCCGTGGGCGCCGCCTATGCGGGCAGCACGCTGGGCGTGGACGGCGGCGAGGCGGTGAACGCCGGCGCGTCGGTGGCGCTGGCCATCGGCCTGCAGAACATGCCCGAGGGCCTGATCGTCGCAATGGCCCTGCGCACCCTGGGCCAGAGCGCCGGCCGCTCCTGGGCGGTGGCCGCGCTGTCGGGCCTGGCCGAGCCCTTCGGCGCCATCGTCGGCCTGGCCGTGCTCGGCGGCCTGCCCGCCTTCTACCCGGTAGGCCTGGCATTGGCCGCTGGCGCCATGCTGTTCGTGGTCAGCCACGAGATCATTCCCGAGACGCACCGCAACGGTTTCGAGGGTATGGCCTCGGTGACGCTGATGGCGGGCTTCATCTTCATGTTGCTGCTCTCCGAGACCCTGTCCTGAGCCCCTGCGGGGTAACATGCCCCGCATGAACGTGCACATCCGCTTCCTCGGTGCCGCGGGCACCGTCACCGGGTCCAAGTACCTGGTCGAGTTCAATGGTCAGAGCCTGCTTGTCGACTGCGGTCTGTTCCAGGGCTACAAGCAACTGCGCCTGCGCAACCGCGACCCGCTGCCGGTGCTGCCCGGCCACATCGGTGCGGTGCTGCTGACCCATGCCCACCTGGACCACAGCGGCTACCTGCCGCTGCTGGTCAAAGAGGGTTTTCACGGCAAGGTCTGGTGCACGCCGGCCACGCGCGACCTCGCGCAGATCCTGCTGCCCGACAGCGGCCACATCCAGGAGGAAGACGCGGCGTTTGCCAACCGCAAAGGGTTCAGCAAACACGCGCCGGCCCTGCCCCTCTACACCGAGGCTGACGCACTGGACAGCCTCAAGCGCCTGCACACCGTGTCCATGGGCCAGGCCTTCGAGCCGTTGCACGGCTGGACGGCCCGCTTCACCGGCGCCGGTCACATCCTGGGGGCGGCCAGCCTGCTGCTGGAGGTGGGGGGCAAGAAGATCCTGTTCTCGGGCGACCTGGGCCGGCCCGACGACATGCTGATGCTGCCGCCCGACAAACCGCCCGCCGCCGACGCGGTGGTGATCGAGTCCACCTACGGCGACCGCGAGCACCCCGAAGAAGACACACTGGCCGAACTCGGCCCGGCGCTGCAGCGTGTGGCCGCACGCGGCGGCACCGCGGTGTTGCCGGTGTTCGCCGTCGGCCGCGCCCAGGAGATCCTGCACGCCATCGTGCTGCTCAAGGCCAACGGCGTGCTGCCGCACAGCCTGCCCATCTACCTGGACAGCCCGATGGCCGTGCACACCACCGACCTGTACGACCGCCACCTGGGCGAGCACCGGCTGAACGCCACGCAGTGCCGCGACATGGAACACGTGGCGAAGATGATCACCTCGGTTGACCAGTCCAAGGCGATTGCGCAGCAGCACGGCCCCAAGGTCATCCTCTCGGCCAGCGGCATGGCCACCGGCGGGCGCGTGCTGCACCACCTGGCGCTGTACCTGGGTCACCACCGCAACATGGTGGTGCTCACCGGTTACCAGGCACCGGGCACACGCGGCGATTCGCTGTCCCGCGGCAACAAGGCCATCCGCATCCACGGGCAGGACGTGCCGGTGCGCGCCGAAGTCGTGCAGCTGCAGTCGGCGTCCGCACATGCCGACGCCAGCCAGCTGATGGACTGGCTGCGCTCGTCACCGCATGCGCCGCACCGCGTGTTCGTCACCCACGGCGAGATGGGCGCGTCAGACGCGCTGCGCCAGCGCATCGAACGCGAACTGGGCTGGCGCGCCCTGGTGCCCGAACACGGTTCCACCTGGGCGGTCTGACCACACGACAAGAACACCGAATGGCACTCCGAACCGTTTCCACCGCCCTGCTGTCCCTGAGCGCCCTCACCGCCGTCGCCCAGACCACCAACCCCGACTTCACCCGCTGCATCGCGGAGCTGCGTGCACCCGCCCGTGCAGCCAGGGTGCAGGACGAGGCCTTCACCCGTTTCACCGAGGGCCTGCAGCCCGACCTGAGCGTGATCGAGAAGCTGGACTACCAGCCCGAGTTCAAGCTGCCCATCTGGGACTACCTGGCCGCGCTGGTGGACGACGAACGCGTGGCCGACGGTCAGGCGCAGCTGGCGCAACACGCCGAGGTGCTGGCACGTGTGGCCGATCGCTACGGCGTGGACCCCGCCACCGTGGTCGCGGTCTGGGGTGTGGAAAGCAACTTCGGCCGCAACTTCGGCAGCTATCCGCTGGTGCAGTCGCTGGGCACGCTGTCGTGTTTCGGCCGGCGCCAGGCCTTCTTCCGCGGCGAGTTCTATTCGGCGCTGCGCATCCTGCAGTCCGGCGACATCGCGCCCGAACGGCTGGTCGGCAGCTGGGCTGGCGCCTTCGGCCACACGCAGTTCATGCCGACCACCTTCGAACGCCTCGCGGTGGACGGCGACGGCGACGGCCGACGTGACCTGATCGACAACACCGCCGACGCACTGGCCTCCACCGCGAACTTCCTGAAAAAGGCCGGCTGGCAAAGCGATCAGCCCTGGGGCTTCGAGGTGAAACTGCCAGAGGGCTTCAACGCCACCGGCGAGGGCCGCCGCAGCAAGCGGCCGATCGCCGACTGGATCGCGCGCGGGGTCGTGAAGGTGGACGGCGCGCCGCTGCCCCGGGATCTGGGCAGCGCCGGCCTGATGCTGCCCGCCGGCCCGCAGGGCCCGGCCTTCCTGGTGCTGCGCAACTTCGACGCCATCTACAGCTACAACGCCGCCGAAAGCTACGGCCTGGCCATCGCCCACCTGGCCGACCGCCTGCGCGGCGCCGGCCCCTTCGCCACCCCCTGGCCCACCGACGACGCCGGCCTTTCACGTGCCGAACGCCGCGAGCTGCAAGGCCTGCTGGTGCTGCGCGGTCATGACATCGGCGCCATCGACGGTGCGCTGGGCGAACGCAGCCGCGCGGCCATCCGCATCGAGCAGGAGCGCGTGGGGCAGGAAGCAACCGGACGTGGCGGGCAGAAGATTCTGAAGGCGCTGCGCGCCGAAATACCCACCCCGGCTCCGGCACAAGCTCCGGCACCTGCCACGGCTCCCGTTCCGGCAGAGGCCGAGATCAGCCCAGCTTCACCGCCGTCCCGCTGACCGCGACCATCATCATTCCGTTGGTCTCGCCCAGTACTTCGTAGTCGAAGTCGATGCCGATCACCCCGTCGGCGCCCAGCTCTTTGGCGGCTTCGACCAGGCCTTCGATGGCCGCGTCACGCGCGCCGGAAAGCGCCCGCTCGTAGCCCCCGGCCCGGCCGCCGACCACGTCGCGCACCGATGAGAACAGGTCGCGGAAGATGTTGGCGCCGATGATGGCTTCGCCGTTGACCACGCCCAGGTACCGGCTGCGCGGGATGTCCGGCGGCGTGGTGGTGCTGAGGAAAAAACCGTCCGTGCTCTTGGAAAACCAGCCCATCTGAATGCTCCCGTTGAGGTGAAGATGCACCGCATGGCGCGGTGCCCGTTCATTCTGCCCGTGCGGGGCCTGGCCTTGATCAGAGCCAGCCGAACTGCGCCCGCACGTCGCGCGCGGTCAGGTTGACGGGTGCCGACGGCGCCTGCACGTACTGGCGCAGGTTGGGCGCGCGCACGCCGCCGCCGTCCTGCCCCAGCACGGCCACGCCCTTGATGCGCCAGCCCCGCTCGCGCAGGC
>CAZJZD010000019.1:0-73191 GCA_964550405.1 uncultured Hydrogenophaga sp.
GTGGCCGGGCAGAGCCCGTTCCACGGGTGCCCTGGACCGGGGCACTTCCTCCGGCTACCACCGGGCCGATTCATTGATTCGTCGGGTGTGTACTTTCGGCCGCCGGGGCGGCCGGACCTCAAGTTCCGGCGTGGTTGGCCGATAGGACTTACGGGGTGGTGTTGTCTGTCGCTGCCCGTGTGCCGCGCCCACCACCATGAACTCCTCCACCGCCTCCGCCCGTCCCGTTGCCGTGTCCATGCCCGTGGGGCCTGACGAAGGTTTCACCCAGCAGCGCTTCTATTCGGGCGACGTGCTCTACACCGAGGGCATGCCCGCGCACCACCTGTACGTGATCAAGGAGGGTGCGATCGACATCTACATGGTGCGCGAGGAAAAGCGCGTGGTGGTCGAGACCCTGGGGCCGGGGCAGTGCTTTGGCGTGCCGACCCAGCTGGTGCAGGGCCGGCGCAGCAACAATGCCGCTGCGCGCTCGTATTGCGAGCTGTACCTGGTCGGCTACGACACGCTGGAAGACGAACTGGGCGACACGCCCAAATTCACCCGGGGCCTGTTGCGCTCCCTGGTCGAGCGCCTGGAAACCGCGCACGAACTGATCGCCCAGCGCGTCAACTACCAGCCCGATATCCTGGTCTACGCCCAGCTGCTGCACCTGCTGGGCATCGCCGAGGTGGGGCGCCCGCGCCACGACGCGCGCAGCGGCGGTCAGCCGGTGCTGGCCAGTCCGCTGCTGACCGATGTGTTCACCCAGGCCCGCGGCATGCTGGGCCATTCCGATCTGCACATCCGCAACATCATCGGCAAGCTGATGCGCCTGCACCTGATCCGCGTCGAGGACGAGACCGGGCACGGCAAGCGCGTGATCTTCTCGCCGCGCGACATCGTGGCCCAGGCCCGGCGCATCACGGAAGACAGCGAAGACACCGGCAAGGTGAGCTACGAATACGTGAGCGTGGACGAGTTCGCCGCCATGGTGGACGTGGACCGCTCGCTGCTGCTCAAGAAGCTGGCGGGCAGCGAGTTCGCCGAAGACATCTTCACCTTCCGCAAGAGCGAGGTGGTGCGCCTGCTCAACGACAAGGGCAAGAAGTTTTTTGCCGATCGCAAGATCAAGGCACCGGACGAGTTTGCCGACGTGGACGACCTGGCCTTCGCCGACCAGAAGTCGCTGTTCGACGCGGTGAACAAAGTCGACCTCTACGAGCTGGCCAAGCTGCTGCGCTCGGTGGACGACGAAGCCCTGCGCCAGAAGCTGCTGGCCTGCCTCTCGCGCAGCAAGCGTGAAGAGGTCGAGCAGGACATGGCCGGCATGGGCGCGGTGGACCCGGTGGAGGTGCTGCAGACCGGCAAGGCCCTGGTCGCCGCCGTTCGCGAAAAGATGTTGGGCAAGCGCTGAGTCAGCTGTTCGCCCGGCGCTTGAGCCAGCGCATCAGCGCGCCGACCCCCGGCAGCTTTTCGTACAGCTCTTCCGCCGCGTCCCAGTAGTCGCGGTGGTCGGCGATGCGCCCGTCGTCGGCCAGCAGCAGATGCGAGCCCCCGTGCACCACCTGTTCGGTGACGGTGTCGAAGCGCCGGAAGCGGAAGCGGAATTCCCAGACCAGGAAGACCTGGGCGCCATCGACGATGTGCTGCGTGACCACGAAGCGTGGTTCGTGCAGGCTGGTGAACATGTGCTCGAACACGCCGCGGACGGCCGCATGGCCGTGCACGGTGTTGAACGGGTCCTTGAAGCGCGCATCCGGTGTGTACAGCGCGTGGATCTGTCCCAGGCTTTGCGGCGTGAGCGTCTCGAAGAAGGCGCAGATGCGCTCGGTGGCGGCGCGGGCGTCGTCGGTGTGCATGCGGCTTTATAGCCCGGTGAAGCGGCGCACCAGCGGGAAGTACAACCGGTGCGGCAACAGGCGCAGCAGCTTCATCCAGCGGGTGAAGCGCTTGGGGTAGTGGATGTCGAACGCGCCGCGGGCCCAGCCGTCGAGCATGGCCTGAGCGGCCTGTTCGGACGTGATCAGCGCCGGCATCTGGAATTCGTTCTGTGCGGTCAACGGCGTCTGCACGAAACCGGGGTGGACCACGCTGACGCCCACGCCCTGCGGCCGAAGGTCGAGGAAGAGGTTCTCGGCCAGGTTGGTCAGCGCGGCCTTGGTCGGGCCGTAGGCCAGGCTCTGCGGCAGGCCGCGGTAGGCGGCCACGCTGCTGACCAGGCTGATGTGGCCCTCACCCCGCTCCAGCAGGTTGGGCAGCACGGCGGCCAGCAGGTGCAGCGCACCGCGGTAGTTGATGTCCAGGTGACGCTCCGCTTCCACGAGGTCGAAGCCGGTGGCGCGCATGGCGCGGTAGTGGCCGGCGCAGTAGAGCACCAGGTCCAGCGGACCCTGTGCCAGGATTTCGGTGGCGGCGGCGCGCACCGCGGCGGCATCGGTCACGTCCAGCGGCCAGGCCTGCAGCGGGCGCTGGCCCGGCTGTTCGCGCGCGGCCTGCCGGTGCTCCTGCACCAGGGCGTCCAGGGCCGCCGCCCCGCGGGCCGACACCATCACCTGTGCGCCCTGCCCGGCCAGGGCGAGCGCGGTGGCACGGCCGATACCGGTGGAGCCGCCGACCACCCATACGCGCCGCCCGGCCCACACACCCAGCGGCGGGTTGTAGGGGCTCAGCACGCTCCAGCGCCCGGCCTCCGGCGGGCGGCGGGGTGGGTCTTCGGTGAACAGGCTGGCCGGTTGCATGCTGTTCACCCGCCGCGCTTGACAAAGCTCAGCGTGACTTCGCCGAGATGGATGCCGAACTTGCTCATGGCGGCCTTGTTGAGCATCACGCGTTGATCCATCAGGTACATCCAGTCGTCGAACTGGACCTCATAGATCTTTCCGTCCACTGGAAGCGCCAGCGTGTAGCCCCAGCGGAAGGCGTTGCCGGCGGTCTGGCCCTGGGCGACGCCCACCACGTCGTCGGCGCGGCCTTCGTAGCGGCCGTTGCCCAGGTGCTTCAGGCGCCAGATGCGCTTCTGGGTGGTGCCGTCCGAATAGACGAAGTCTTCGTCCAGCACGCCCTCGTCGCCGCTCCAGCTGCAGCGCATCACCACGGTGAAGCGCTTGACCACTTTCCCGCTGCGGTCGGTGAACACGCCGTAGGCGTCCAGCGTGCCGTTGAAGTACTGCCGCAGGTCGAGCACCGGCTTCTCGGCGCTGTAGTCGGCGACCTGCGGGCCGGCGCAGCCGGTGAGGGCCAGGGCCGCCGCAGCGGCGCCCGAGGTGAGGAGCAGGCGGCGTTTCATGGGAGGGCTTTCAGTGGGGAAGACGGGGCCGGAGCGCCGATGCGCGCCGGGCGGATGAGCAAGGTGTGCAGCAGGCCGGCGGCCAGCAGCTTGAGGCCGCAGGGCAGCAGGCAGTAGGCGACGGTGAGCGTCCACAGCGCGTCGGCGTCGCGTGCGCCGGGCGTGTAGCCGAAGGCGCCCAGCAGCGGCAGGGCCAGGCCGGCGGCCAGGGCTAGGTTGAGCTTGGCGGCGAAGTTCCACCAGCCCAGGTAGGCGCCTTCGCGCTGGCCGCGTTCGCCCAGCTCGTCCATCAGGCCGGTGAGCAGGGCCGAGGGCAGGGCCAGGTCGGTGCCCAGGGCCACGCCCGAGAGCGCACAGACCGCGAGGAAGGCCACGACATCGCCGGTGCCCAGCGTGGCGGCCCACACAAAGACGCCCACCGCCAGGGCCATGCCGGCCAGCCAGGTGCGCGCCAGCCCCAGGCGCGGCACCAGCCGCAGCCACAGCGGCAGAGACAGCGCGGCGCACAGGAAGTAGGTGGCCAGGAAGGCAGGTTCGATGGCCGCCGGTGCCTGCAGCCGGTCCTGCACGAAGAACAGCACCAGGGTGGCGGGCACCGCGCTGGCCGTGCCGTTGACCACGAACACGGCGAGCAGGCGCAGGAAGCGCGGCTGGCGCAGCGGGTGTGACCGGGGCAACACGCCCAGCGTGAGTGGACGCGCGGTCGGTGCCACGGCGCCCTGCCAGGCGATCCAGGCCAGCGCCAGCAGCACGGCAAAGGCGGCCACGGTGGCGGCCAGGCCCAGGGTGCCCGGCAGCACGGCAGCGGTCAGCACGCCCGCCAGCGCCAGACCTTCGCGCCAGCCGCTGATGCGGCTGCGCTGCGCTTCGTTGCCGCCCAGGCGCGTGCCCCAGGCCTGGTGGGCGACGCTGGCCACGCTGTAAGCGGTGTAGGTGACGGCCAGCAGGGCGCAGGCCCAGACCAGCAGGCCGGCGGTGTCACCGCGCAGCGCAGCGGGCGGGAACAACAGGCCCCACAGGCCCAGCGCCAGCACCGCCGCGGCCGCGCCCCCGGCGGTCAGCACGGCGCGGGTGCTGCGGGCGAACAGGCGGTCGGTCCAGCGGCCGATCCAGGGGTCCAGCACCGCATCGAACAGCCGCGCGCCCAGCAGCATCGCGCCGAGCGCGGCCAGCGGCACGGCGAAATCGCGTGCGTAGTGGTTGGGCAGGATCACGTACAGCGGCAGCGCCACGAAGGCCAGCGGCAGGCCCATCAGGCCATAGCGCAGCCCGTGCCGCCAGGCGCCCGGCGCGGTGAAGCGCTCGGCCGGGGCGTCGGGGGTGGTGGCGCTGTTCATGGTCTCAGCCTCTTAGCGCGGGGCGCCGATCAGGGCCGCCCGCAGCTGCGGAGCCGAGGTGCGGGGCGAGAGCCAGATGCCGAAGAAACGGGTCGAGAACACCGGGTCGTCCACTGTCGCGCGCAGCTGACCGTTGAAGTAGAAACGCGCCCCCACGCCGGGCACGTGCACGCCCAGCAGGCGGTCGCCGGGCTGGATGTCGGGGAAGGCGCGCTGCATGGCGGCGGACCAGTCGGTCGTCTGCTGCGGATTCAGTGGTGCGATGGCCTGCATCTCGTCGATGGAGCGCTGTGCGATGTCGCGCCCCTTGAACGCGCGGCGGTACTGCAGCTCCAGCGCGAAACGCTGCTGCTCGTAGCGTGCGGCGTCGAAACCGGCGGGTGCTTGCAGCGTGGCCTGGTAGACCTCGAAGCCCCAGTAGCGGAACAGCGAGCTGCCGACGGCCTGCTTGCCGCTCAGGGCCTCGGCGGCGGTCGGCTCCACGGTGCTGGCCTGCGCCGGCCACCACAAAGCGGCCGTGGTGGCGAGCACGGCCGCGGTGCGGGCGAACAGGGCGTGGCGGTTCATGGGGTGACCTCAGGCCGGCTTGCGCAGGGTGAACTGCATGACGTCGGTGCTGCCTTCTTCGAAAGCGGCCTCGCAGTAGCAGAGGTAGAGCGTCCAGGTGCGGATGAAGCGTTCGTCGAAGCCCAGCGCGCGCACCGCGTCGAGTTGCGCATCGAAGCGCTGGCGCCATTCGCGCAGGGTGCGCGCGTAGTCGCGGCCGAAGGCGAACTGGTCCACCACCTGCAGGCCCGCGCGTTCGGCGGCGGCGCGGAATTCGCTGGGGCTGGGCAGGCAGCCGCCCGGGAAGATGGTCTGCTGGATGAAGTCGGTGCCGCGGATGTAGCGCTCGAACAGGTCGTCGCGGATGGTGATGCTCTGGATGCAGGCCTGGCCACCGGCCTTGAGCAGGCGCGCCACGGCGCCGAAGTAGGTGTCCCAGTACTCGCGGCCCACGGCCTCGACCATCTCGATCGAGCAGATGGCGTCGTAGGGACCGTCCTGGATGTCCCGGTAATCTTGAAGGCGCAGATCGGCGGTGGGATTGCGCTTCTGCGCGAACGCCAGCTGTTCGGTGGACAGGGTCACGCCGGTCAGTCGTGCACCGAACTCGGTGGTGGCCATCTCGGCCAGTGCGCCCCAGCCGCAGCCGATTTCCAGCACGCGGTCGCCGGGCTGCACGCCCGCCAGGGTCAGAGCGCGCCGCACCTTGGCGTGCTGCGCGGCCACCATGTCCTGGTCCGGTGTCTCGAACAGGGCCGACGAGTAGTTCATCGTCGGGTCCAGCCAGAGCTGGTAGAAGGCGTTGCCCAGGTCGTAGTGGGCGTGGATGTTCTGGCGGCTGTTGGCCTTGCTGTTGCGGTTGAGCAGGTGGCGCACACGGTAGGCCAGGCGGCCGAACCAGCTGCCGTAGATGGCCTTGTCCAGCGCGTCGCGGTTGGCCAGCAGCACGCGCAGCAGGGCCGTGAGGTCGGGCGTGGTCCAGTCGCCCGCGATGTGGCTTTGGGCGAAGCCGATGTCACCCGACTTGAAGACGGCGCCGAACACGTTCCAGTTGATCAACCGCATCGAGGCATGTGGGCCGTCGGTGCTGCCAAAGCGCTGCACCGTGCCATCGGGCAGTTGCAGGCTCAGGCTGCCGTGGCGCAGGCGTTGCAGCAGTTGCAGCGCGCTGCGCGCGGCGGCGGGGGCGTGACGGGGCAGGGCAAAGCCGGCGGGCTGGGGCGCGGTGGTGCTGTTCATGGCGACGGGCTCTCAGGGCTGCGGGTGGTTGGCGGTGACGAAGTCGGCCGGTGCGGCGGGCTGGCGGAAGAAAGGCGTCCGCTTGAACCACAGGCGCATGGCCTGCCAGTGGATGCGCCCGATCACCCCCAGGGTGAGCAGCGGGTGCGACCACAGCGCGCGGCGCTGGCTCTGCGGGGTCAGGGGCTCCAACGTGCCGCTGACGCTTGTGCCGATCAGCACCGGGCCGCCGGCCTCGTCGTGGTAGTCGATGCGGGCCACGGTGCGGTCGTGGCCAGCCTGCTGGGTGCGCATGAACACGAAGCGGTATTCACCACGCACCGGGCAGAAGGGCGAAACATGGAACACCTTGGTGGCCGTGCAGGGCACGCCGTAGCGCGGGCGGTCGAGCAGGTAGCAGTGGCGTTCGCCGAAGGTGTTGTTGACCTCGGCCACGACCGCACGCAGCGAACCGTCGGCACGGTGGCAGTACCAGAAGCTCACCGGCTTGAAGGTGTGGCCCAGCACCCGCGGATAGGTGTGCAGCCAGACCTCGCCATCGGCATCCTGGATGCCCTGTTCGGCCAGCAGCTGCTCCATCCACGCCAGGGCGTCGGGCCCGCCGGCGCCGTGGTCGGCGTCATGGAAGCTCAGGGCCGCGCGACGGTTGCGCGCGAGTGCGCCGGGGCCGTGGGTGCGCAGGCTGCGCATCGGCAGCATGAGGAAACAAGTCGGGTAGGCAAACGCGTTGTGGCGCGGCCGGTGGCGCGTGTGGCGCACCTGGCCGAAGCCCACGAGGGCTCTGGCGGTGCCCGCATCTGCGGTGTTCATGCAAACACCCCCGGCAATGCGGCGCGGCGCGCGGCATCGTCGTTGGCCTGCTGCAGCAGACCGTGCGCGTCGATCAGCGCGCGCGCCGCCTGCAGCCCGGCCTTGAGCCCGTCCTCGTGGAAGCCGTAGCCCATCCAGGCGCCGGCAAAGAAGGTGTGCTGCTGCCCCTGCAGCGTCGGCACGCGGGCCTGGGCGCGGATGGCGGCCAGGTCGAACACCGGGTGTGCGTATTCGTATTCGCCCATCACCGTCTGCGGCGCGATGGGCCGGTGCGGGTTCAGCGAGACGATGACCGGCGTGTCCACCGGCAGCGGCTGCAGGCGGTTGAGCCAGTAGTGCAGGCAGACCTGGGCCGATTCGGCCTGCGCGCTGGGTGCGCGGTCGTAGTTCCAGGCCGCCCAGGCACGCCGGTTCGTGGGCATCACCGAGGTATCGGTGTGCAGCACCGCGCGGTTGGGCTGGTAGCGGATGGCCCCCAGCATCTCGCGCTCGGCGTCGCTGGCATCGCGGCCCAGCAGGGTCAGCGCCTGGTCCGAATGGCAGGCCAGCACCACCGCGTCAAAGCGTTCGACCGCACCCTCGCTGACGATGCGCACGCCCGTCGCGTCGCGCAGGATCTGCTGCACCGGTCGGTTCAGGCGCGCGTCGGCGATGCGGCCGACGATCTTCTGCACGTATTGGCGCGCGCCGCCGGCCACCGTGAACCACTGCGGCCGGTTCGTCACCTGGATCAGGCCGTGGTTGTGGCAGAAGCGGACCATGGTCGCCACCGGGAAGGCCAGCATCTGGTCGGTCGGGCAGCTCCAGATGCAGCCCAGCATGGGCAGCAGGTAGCCGTCCCGGAACTCGGCGGAAAAGCCCTGCTGGGTCAGGAAATCGCCCAGCGGCTGCAGCAGCGGGCTGCCCTCGCCCAGGTCGTCGCCACGCTCGGCCAGGCGGGTGGCCAGGCGGTTGAAGCGAAGGATGTCGGCCAGCAGGCGCCAGAAGCGCGGGTTGGCCAGGTTGGCGCGCTGCGCGAACACGCTGTCCAGGTCCGAACCGCTCCATTCCAGCGGGCCGTTGCGCGGGCCGCCGGTGGGAGACTGCACCGAGAACGACATGTCGGACGCGGCGATGGTGACCTGCAGCTGTTCGAACAGGGCCAGCAGGTTGGGATAGGTGCGTTCGTTGAGCACCAGGAAGCCGGTGTCCACGCCAAAAGTGGTCGGCCGGCCGCTGGCGTCGGGCAGGGTCACATCGACGGTGTGGGTGTGACCGCCGAAATAGTCGCCAGCTTCAAACAGGGTGAGGTCGGCCAGCCCGTTCAGGGTGTGGGCGGCGGCCAGGCCGGCGATGCCGGAGCCGACGATGGCCACGCGGGGCTGGCGTTGCGGCGTCCGGCCGCCGATGGGGTGGGGGGTGTGGTCCGAGAACATGGCTCAGACCCCCGCACCGGCGCCCCGTGGGGCGGAAGAAAGAAAGCCTGCGAAGCGCCCCGAAACGAAGGAGGGAGGGAGGGAGGAGGAGGAGTAGCGCCTCGGGATTGCATCCGCCGCGATGGACGGAAGGCTTCGCAGAGCCAGAAACCGGGAGTGGCGATCCGGTGCCGGACCGGCCACTCTGCTGACGTGGACACGCGGGGCGGTGAAAAAGTTCCGGCGGCTCGGGGACATGACAGGACTCCTGGGAGGGCTGGCCGGAGGACGCCGGCCATGCGCATCGATACTGATTGGTTTCATTGTGACTGATCGGTCACAAATCAGTCGAATAGATTCTTTCAAACACCATGCTGTGATCATGGTCAATCGGTGGGCCGTGCTGTCACCCGCATGGGGGATGACGTGCCGGGGTTCCAGGGCGAGCATCGGGCCGTATCGATGGGCGGGCTGGTCGGGCGCTGCGGCGCAGGGCAGTGGCGGCGGTTGCAAATGTTCACAAAGCCGGGCTTGTCGCCGCCGTGGGCCGGTTTGATACTGGCTCGCCATCGATCTGTGACATCTGTCACGAAACGATGCAACCCATCCGAGGGGGGGACAGCCATGCCGGTGAGCGAAAACCTGCTGCAGCTTCGGGCCTTGGCCAAGTCGCAGCTGTTCGTGATGGACCTGCGCGAAGCCGACGCGGCGCCCCTGCTGGCGGCGCATTTCGGCGGCGACAACCCCCGGCAGCCGGTGGTCTGGCGCGACGCAGAGAGTGAACTGCTGGTCTGGCCTGCCCGCACGCGGGTCAGGCTGGCCCCCGGTTTCGTCCTGGTGGAGCTGGTGGTCGCCACCGACCAGACCGGCGAAGGCCGTCTGGTGCTGGCCTACAAGATCGGGGCTTCCCCCAACGAGGCCAGCCTCACCGCCGTGTCCGAGGCGCGCCCGCGCGGTGACGCACTGCTGGCCGCCCGCTGGGCCGAACCGGTCACACAGCTGGTGTGGTTCGCCCTGCTGCGCTGCGGACAGACCTTGCTGGCGCGCCGGCGCAGCAAGACGGACTTGACGGTCAGCGGCGTGTACACGCTCGGCCGCGTGCTCAGCTTCATCGCCACCGAGCCGGTCAGCGCCGAGCAGCTGCGCGATCACTACACCGACATCCGCCGCGGCGAGCAGCCGCTGGACCTGTCCCTGCTCAACCGCCGCTTCCTGGGCAGCCTGCCGCTGCGCCGGACCAAGACCCTTCCCTGAACAACCCACCCGAGGTGCACCATGGCCGACACCCTTTCCCTGACCCTGAGCGCCAACGGCGTGAACATCGAAGGAGACAGCCTGTTCGTCTCGACCGCCTCGCTGTCGCGCGAGAACACCATCGACGTGCTGTCGCTGGAGCAGTCGCTGGGCAGTGCATTCGATCGCGCCACGCTTCGGGCCACCGGCCGCCGCATCTACGCCCCCATCCGCTTCACCAAGCGGCTGGACCGCGCGACGCCGCTGCTGCGCAAGGCGCTGGTCAACAACGAAGTGCTGGAGGGCCATTTCCGCTGGTTCCGGCCCAATCCTGAAGACGGCACGGCGCAGCACGTGCTCACGCTGGCCTTCACCGGCGGGCGCATCACCAAGTGCGTGCTGCGCCTGCCCGACACCCTGATGCCCGAAACGGCGAACCTGCCGCTTCTGGAGGACATCGAGATGACCGCCGGCACCTACACCTGGACCTGGGTTCCCGATGGCATCGAGTTCGAAGACACGGTGAACCCCAGCGTCTGAGGCCGCCACGCCATGGCCGCCACCTTTGCCGCCGATGCGCTGGACCCGGTCGTCCGACAGGTCGGCGAGGTCGCCGGGCTGCTGATCCCCGGTGCCCGGGCCGACGATCCGGTCACCGTCAACGAACAGTTCTTCCAGGACCCGATCACCGAACTGGGCAAGGCCCTGAGCGACCGGCAGGACGAGGTCATCGAACTGCTTGGCCAGATCATGGGCCAGACCAGCGGCGAGGTGCTGGGCCTGCCGGCGGCCGGCGGCGAAGACCGCTGGATCCCGATCCAGGGGCCGGCGGCCGACATCGGTCTGTACCTCGTGCTGCGCAGCCGGGGCACGCCGCAGCGCCTGTATGTGGGTCTGGGCTGGTGCTGGAGCGTGGTGGACGCCGGCACCGGTCTGTCGGTTTCGATCCGCGCCCAGCTGCCGCTGCTGTCGACCGACGGCACCGGCCCGGGCACGCGGGTGGACATCGCGACGGCGCAGGCCCCCATCCGGCTGGCGCTGGAGGTGGGTCTGGCCGGCGGCTTCAACGCCCCCGGGCTGCGGTTCAGCGGCGTGCGCGGCAGCATCGCTATCGGCAGCCTGTCGGCCCCGCCCGATGTGGCCCTGGTGCTGCTGGGCCTGCAGCTGCCCGGCGAGACCACGGCGCGCGATCGCTCCCTGGCCGACCTGATCAACCTGCCGCGCTCGGAATGGATCCAGATGGCGGTCGCCGTGTTCGCCGCCCAGCTGCAGGCCGCGGCCGGACCCGGCAGCGAAGCCGCGCGCAAGGTGCAGGCGGTGGTGCAGCACCTGTTGCCACTGCTGGGCGTCACCGCCGGCAGCGAAGCCGCCCGCCTGCGCTGGGAAGACCTGCCCGCGCGCGGCGTGGCGGTGTTCGACGACTGGCTGCAGGCCCTGGTCACCGTGCCGAATGCCATGCGCGACTGGCTGGGCCACTGGACCGGCCTGCTGCGCCTGCCGCTGGAAGAGGCCGGCGTGACCGCCGCCAACCTGCACCTGACCAGTGGTGGCAGCGGCACACGCACCGAGCCCTGGCAAGCGGGGCTGCGCATCGGCGGGGTGGACGCGGCGCTCACCGCCGCGCTCGAAACCCAGGCCAGCGGTGCCCGCCGGCTGTTCCTGGGCCTGCGCGTCGGCTCCACCCCCCTACCGCTGGTTGACAGCCTGCGCCTGAGCATCGCGGCGAGCGCCGAAGTGCTGGCCATTCCGCTGGGCTCGTCCGATCCGCTGCAAGCCCTGCCGTCGCTGGACATCGGCCTGCGGCTGCACAGCACCGGTGCGAACCTGGTCAGCCACACCTTCCCGGCGGGCGATCCGCTGGCCGCGCTGGGCCAGCTCAGCGTCGGCTCCATCGCCATCGGCCTCGGGCTGGACGCGCAGCAGAAGCCCGTGCCGGTGCTGCAGCTGCGCGCGGTGCAGTGCGCGCGCGGCCAGTGGCCGGTGCTCGACCTGTCCTCGGCGGACGCGGTGCTCGACGGCCTGGGCGCTGTCGCGGGCAACGCCATCCAGCAGTTCATCGAGGCCGGCCTGGGCCTGGCCGACGGGGGCACCCATGCAGGCCGGCGCATCGCTGCCCTCATGGGGCTGGTGCCACCGGCCAGCCACGCGGCGGCGGGTGCCTGGCCGGTGCCCCTGCTCGTGGCGGCCGACCAGATCACCGCTTTCCTGGGCGACCCGCTGGGCGCCATCGGCCGTTACCACGCGCGCTGCCTGCTGGCCGATGTGGGCGGCGTGCCAGGCTGGCGCCACCTGTTGGGCGAGCTCGGTGAACTGCTGCGCGGCGCCGGCCTGCCGGCCTTGCCGCTGACGGGCAACGGTTCGGCCGCCACCCCGTGGCGGCTGGAACTCGCGTCCACCGACGCCGGTGCCGTTGTGCTGCGCGCCGAAACCGCGCTGGCCGCCGGCCGGCCCCAGCTCAAGCTGGCGCTGGCGCTGGAACCGCGTGCGCTGCAGATCGACACCCTGCAGCTGTCTTTTGCCACCGTGGCCGAACTGCTGCACCTGGACCTGGCCACCGGCGCCGCCGCCTCGGCCCGCTGGCTGCCCGCGCTGCGCGCCGACCTGCGCCTGCACGGCGCGCTGCAGACGCCGTCCATCGGCGGGCTGGCGCTGAGCGCGCAGGCCCTGTCGGCCGGGCTGGACTGGCGGCAGGCCGACGGCCTGGGCTGGCGCATCGCCCTGCAGCAACCCGGCGCACAGTGGCTGGGCAATGGCCGCGCCCTGTCCCTGCCCGATCTGGTGCTGGACGCCGGCGGCCTCGCGAACTGGAACCTGGCCGCGCCCGACTTGGGCGGTGCGCTCGGCACCACCGCGCGCGACGCCGTGGCCGAGCTGGTGCAGTACCTGCTGGGCCACCTCATGCTCGAACACGGCGGGCCCGCGGGCTTCGGCCTGTCGGCCCTGCTGGGCCTGCTGCCCGCCGACCCGGGCATCGCGCTGCCGGGCTGGCGTGGCGATGCCACGGGCATCACCCTGCCCGACGATTTCCCGCGCCTGCAGCCGGCCGACTGGGGTGCGTTCTTTGCCGACCCGCTGCCCACGCTGCGCACGCACCTGGTGGCCGTGCTGGGCAACCCGCGCCATGCGCTGCCGCTGCTGCGCTGGCTGGGACTGGCGCTGCAGGGCATCGCGCCGGTGCGCAGCCGCGCGGGCGAGCGGCTGAGTTTCGAGGAAGCGCTGGGCGACCGCACCACCTTCCCCGACGTCGTTTTCGAAGAGGCAGAAGCCGAGGCCGCAAACGACACCGACGCCCCGCTGTCCCTGCCCACACTGGAAGACCTGCCCTTCACCGTCGACGGCCAGGGCACATTCGAGGCGCCGTATACCGTCGGCCTGCGCGCCCCGGCTGCGCGCGGTGTGCAGGGTCTGGTCTGGCTCGATCCCGCCGGCCCGCCGACCGGCGACGCACTGGACCTGGCCATCACCGCGCTGGCGCCGGTGCTGCGCGACCTGGGGGCGCTCGGCAGCCTGAACGCCGAACAGCTCGCGCCCCTGCTGGACGTGCTGGCGCGGCTCGACGACAGTGCCGCGGGGGCCCTGTCGGGCGTGTTGCCGGCAGCCCTGGGCAACGGCCTGCGCGACCTGGAGAGCTTCCTGCGCACCAGCGACGGCCTGGTGCTCAGCGCCAGCCAGGTGCCGCCGGCCGTCAGCGGTTGGTCGTCTCCGGCGGCGGCCTTTGAAGCCGACCATGTGCACGCG
Source organism: uncultured Hydrogenophaga sp. (assembly GCA_964550405.1). Classification (GTDB taxonomy): domain Bacteria; phylum Pseudomonadota; class Gammaproteobacteria; order Burkholderiales; family Burkholderiaceae_C; genus Hydrogenophaga. Next base: position 13,566 of record CAZJZD010000019.1, read on the forward strand.
CTCGGCCACGCCGGTGTGGTCATCGAACTGCGGCGCCAGCTGCTGGTCTGGGATGCCGCCAACACCGGCCCGGTGCTGCTGCTGTGTGCGCCCTGGGCCGGCACGGCCGACTGGGCCGCGGTGCAGGCCGCGCTGGGTGGCACGGCCACCAGCTTCAGCTTCCGCGCCGATGGCGTGGCACCGGCGGCGGTCAGCACCGCACCGCTGACGGCGGCGCGCCTGACGCTGGCCGAACTGGCGGTGTGGAACGGCGCGCCGGGTCTGGACCCGGCGGCCCGCGTGGTGCCGCTGGACGCCCCCGCCGGCAGCGACAGCCAGGCCGAGCAGGTGCTGCGCCTGCTGCAGCGCATGGCCGCCCTGCACCCGGGGCAAGCGATCACCGTCGTTGCGCACTCTGGCAGTGGCCTGGCCGCACGCGCCGCGCTGCAGCGCCTGCCCGCGGGCCTCCCGGTGCGCGGCCTGCTCACCGTGGGCACACCGCATGTGGGCACACCGCTGCCCTGGCGCAGCAACCCGCCGCTGACCGAAGCACTGGCCGTGCTGCAGCGCCTGCGCGCGCAGCTGCCGCTGGCGGGTGCGCTGGGCCAGGCGCTGGACGCGCTGTGGGGCTTCCTGCGCGAACGCACGCCCGCCGGGCTGGCGGCCGTCTGGCCGGCGCAGGCCTTCGCGCCCGTGGGCGGCATGACCCTGCCCGCCGGCGTGCCGGGCCACGCCATCGCCCTGCGCCTGCCGGGCACGGGTCTGGCGGCGTCGCTGGGCCAAGCCATCGCCACCCGCGCCACGCAGCTGCGCACCGCGCTGGCCGCGCGCGCGCCGGTCACCCACATCGGTTTCGGCCTGGCGTTGGCCCCGGTGGTGCCGGCGACCGAAGGCCTGCTCAAGCTGCGCACCTCGGCGCGGCTGGACATGGCCCGTCTGCGTGTGGCGGCTGGTGCGCACACGCGAACCCTGCCGCGCCTGGTGCTGCAGGCCGAACTCTGGCGCGAAGGCGGCTGGCTGGTGGGCAGCCCGTCGGCCCGCGTGCGGGTGCGCCGGGCGGAACTCGGTTGCGAGATCACCGAAGCCGGCATCGTGCCGCGCATCCGGCTGCAGGACGTGGCCGTGGACGGGGTGGAACAGGCCCAGGCCACCCTGCGCCGCGCTGCCGACACCGGGCCCTGGACGCCCGACGACCTGCTGGTGCCGGCGCTGGACGCCCTGCTGGCCCAGCTGACCACCGGCCCCGGGCTGGACACCGGGGTGCAGGCCCTGGCCCGGTTGCTGTCTCAGGTCGAACTCACGCGCCGCCGCGTGGACGGCGCGGCCGACGACAGCGGCGGCTACGCCCTGCACCCGGACGGCTGGGCCTCGCTGCTGGCCGACGCGCCGGCCTGGCTGGCGCGGGCGCTGTCCGGCGTGCTGCCCGATGCCACCCGGCGCGACGCGCTCATCGCGCAGTTGCGCAGCGTGCTCGGCCTGACGGCCACCGACCTCTCGCGCCTGCTGGCTGCGCAGCCCGGCGACGACCCCGGCTGGCGCGCGCTGCGCGCCCTGCTGCAGTCGCTCGACCTGCTGGAGCCGGACGCCAGCGGCGCGGTGCCGCGCATCGGCGCCTGGCTGGAACTGCTGCGCGACCCGGCAGCCTGGGTCACGGCCCGGCTGGTGCCGAAGCTCTCGCTGGCCAGCTGGCGCGCCACGCTGCTGGGTCAGCTGCGCAGCCTGCTGGGCGTGAGCGACGTCGGCAGCCCGGTGGTCGAGGTCGCGCTGGGCGCCGGCGTGGCGATCCGCGTCGAGGCGCTGGGCCTGGTGGCGCTGCGCCTCGATGGTGCGGCCTTCCGTTTGGGCGGCGCCGTGTCGGTGGGTGGCGACATCGGCCTGAACCTGTCCAGCGGCAGCCTGCAGGTGAACCTGCGCGTGCAGCCCGATGCCATCGGCACCGGCCTGCGGCTGACCCTGCAGTGGCCGCAGACGCCGCTGTGGTCGCTGGCGCTGGACTTCGGCGACGGGGCCCGCACCGCGCCCTACGCGTCGCTGCCCCTGTTCCCGCTGCCGGCGGACCTGCCGGCCCGTCTGGGTGCGCTGCTGCCCTCGCTCACACTCAACACCCTGGCCAGCGCGCTGCTGGACCACGTGCTGCTGCCGCGCGTGCCACAGGTGGTGCCGGTGCTGCAGGCCCTGGGTCTGGCCACCCGGCCCGCCACCGCCGACGAGCGGCCACGCGTGCGGAACCTGGCACGGGCCGTGGCCGACCCGCTGGGCTGGCTCCAGTCCGAGCAGACCCTGTTCCGCGCCAACACCGCCGGCACCGGGCTCGAACTGCACCCGGGCCGCGTCACCGGCCTGTTGCGCGACCTGTTCGCCACCTTCGGCCTGACCGATGCGGCCGGTGACGTGCAGCTGCCGCTGAACCTGCGGCTGCGCCTGGTCGCGACGCCGCAGGCCCGGGTGGAACTGCAGACCACCGCGCCCCTCGCGCTCGCCGGTGGTGTCACGCTGGGCGGTTCCTTCCAGCTCGGCTGGTCCGCCAGCGGGGCCTTCGGCGCGGGCGGCCAGCTGGGCCTGGGCGCGCCGCTGCCGGCGGGCAGCCCCTGGGGCAGCCTGGTGGTGCAGGCGGGGCTGGTGGACGAAGCCTTCACGCTCGCGCTCGGCCCGGCCGATGCGCCCATCACCCTGCTGCCCTTCACCGGTTTCGACGCGGCCAGCGTCGGCGCGGCGGCCGAGCGCCTGCTGCCCACGCTGGTGGACGCGGTGCTGCGTGGCATCGTGGCCGCGGCGCCGGCCACCCAGCCCTTCATCACCGACCTGCGCGCCCTGGCGGCGGCCTTGCAGATCGACACCGTGGCCCGTCTGGACCATCTGGTGAACCACCCGGTGGCCTGGCTGCGCGACCGGCTCTCGCCCGCCCAGGCGCCGGTGGTGGTGCAGGCCCTGCTGGACCTGATCCCCGGCGCGGCGGCTGCAGGCCTGACCCGTTCGACCGGTGCGCTGCGCTTTGCACCCACCGGTGCGCCCGTGGCCCTGCTGCTGGGCCACACCGGCGGCGGCAGCATCGGGCTGCGCGTGGTGCTCGATGCGGATCTTGGCCCCGTCACGCTCACCGGTGCGTTCGCGGTCGGTCTGCCCGACAGCGGCAGCGAGACGCAGAACCTGAACCCCGCGGTGTCGCTGCTGGTCGAGGCCAGCGTGGACGAACACGTCATCGAACCCGGCGGCGTGTCCATCCAGCCGTCGGTGCGGCTGGCGCTGGGCGGGGCCAGCCCGGAGCTCGAACTGTTCCCGCTCGGCGACCTGTCCGGTTCCCCCGACTTCGTGGTGCGTCTGCTGCCGGCGCCGTTCTTCGGCGTGGACGAAGGCACGGTCGAAGACGCGCTGCTGGAGCTGGCGCGCCGCGTGCTGGTGCCGGTGGCGGTGGAAACCTTGCTGGACACGCCCGAGGTGACGGGCTGGCTCAACAGCAACCTGCTGGCCGGGCACGCCAGCGGCGGCACGGTGCGGGCCGGGCCGGTGCTGGTGGCCGCCGGCCTGCTCGCACCCGATGGGGGTACCGGCTACAACCTCGTGCCCATCGACAACCTGGTCACCGTGGCGCAGAACCCGCTGCAGTTGGTCGAGCGCCTGGTGGGCGCGGCGCTGTCGGCCCTGGTCGGTGGCTTCGGCAACACGCCGGTGGTGGCCTTCGGGCCCGACCCGGACGAGGACGGTGGGTTGTACCTGCAGCAGTCGGGCGCCGCCTTTCCCAAGTACTACGGCCTGCGCCTGCGCCTGCCGCGCATCGTGGTCGCCGAAGACCCGGAGATCCTCATCCGCATCGGTGGCGAGACCGACTGGATCGAGGCCGCCGGTGGCCCGGCCGACACGGGTTCGGGCTTCTCGTTGCTGCTGCTCAAGGACACCAATGCCAGCACGGGCCGCTACAGCATTGAACCGGTCATCACCCTGGCCGGCGTGGGGCTGGACCTGAGCGGCCGCGCCGATGAGCCGCTGTTCGACCTCAGCGGCTTCCAGCTCGGCGGCGTCGAGACCCTGGTCTACCTCAGCGTGAAGGTGCCGCTCAACGGCGCCGCGCCCACGGTGGACTTCGGTGCCTACGGCGACCTCGACGGCATCGCCATCCCGCTGGGCACTTCCGACAGCAACCCGGTGGCCGCTTCGCTCATGAGCGGCAGCGACGGTGGCGAGAACGCGCCGGTCAACCCGAAGTTCTCGGTGCGCGCGGCCTATGTCGAGCAGTTCTGGCTGGAACTGGGTGACGAGCCCGGTCGCAACGAGGTCTGGTTCCCGATCCAGAAGACCTTCGGGCCGGTCAGCATCCAGCAGATCGGCGTGCGCTGGATCGGCGGGCCGGACCTCAAGGGCGCCATCCTGCTCGACGGCGGTGTGTCGCTGGCCGGCCTGTCGGTGGGCGTGGACGACCTGTCGCTGACCATCCCCTTCGGCGACATCGGCGACCTGCGCAAGTGGGAGCTGGGCCTGCGCGGCCTGGCCGTGAGCTACGACGGCGGTGGCATCCGCATCGGCGGCGGCCTGCTGGAAGCCGACATCCCCGGCCCCGACGTGCGCTACGACGGCTTCCTGCTGGTCGAGGTCGGCGGCAAGAGCTTTGTCGCTCTCGGCTCCTACGGCGTGGTCGATGGCGACCCCTCATTGTTCGTGTTCGTGGTCATCGGCATCCCCATCGGCGGCCCGCCCTACTTCTTCATCACCGGCCTGGCCGGGGGCTTCGGCTACAACCGCGGCCTGGTGGTGCCGCCCATCGAAGGCCTGCCGCAGTTCCCGCTGGTGGCCGCCATGAGCGACTCCTCGGCCGCCACCGCCGAACCCATGGCTTTCCTGCAGCGCATGGGTGATGCCGTGCCCATGGAGCGTGGCAGCTACTGGTTCGCCGCCGGGCTCAAGTTCAGTTCGTTCTCGCTGGTCAATTCGCAGGCCCTGCTGTACGTGCTGCTCAACCGCGGGCTGGAGATCGGCCTGCTGGGCATGTCGCGCTTCGAGCTGCCGCCGGCCGTGCCACTGGTCAGCGTGGAACTGGCGCTCAAGGCGCGCTTCTCCACCATCGAAGGCGTGATCTCGGTCGAGGCACGGCTGACCGACAACTCCTGGGTGCTCTCGCGCGACTGCCGGCTCACCGGCGGCTTCGCGTTCTACGTCTGGTTCGCGGGCGAACACGCAGGCGACTTCGTCATCACCATCGGCGGCTACCACCCGCGCTACACACCGCCGGCGCACTACCCGGTGGTACCGCGCCTGGGCTTCAACTGGCGCGTCTCCAGCAGCATCTACATCAAGGGCGAGGCCTATTTCGCGCTCACGCCGCGTGAAGTCATGGCCGGCGGCCTGCTCGAAGCGGTGTACGACAGCGGCGACGTGCGCGCCTGGTTCCGCGCCTGGGCCAACATGTACATCCAGTGGCGGCCCTTCTGGTTCGAGGTCGAGATCGGCATCTCCATCGGTGTCTCGGTGGACACCTGGCTGGGCCGCGTGAAGATCGAGACCGGCGCTTCCCTCATCGTCTGGGGCCCCGATATCGGCGGCGAGGTCACGGTCGATGTCTGGGTCATCAGCATCACCATTCCCTTCGGCGCCGACCGCTCGCCGCCGCCGCTGCAGATGAGCTGGGACGAGTTCCGCACCGCGCTGCTGCCGCCGGAGGACGACAAGCTGTTCGCGGGTGGCGTCGAACGTGGCCTGGTCAGCGGCAGCCCGGCCACCGGCCCCTGGGCGCTGCTGCCCGAGTTCGTGCTGCGCACCGAGACCTTCCTCGGCGCCGGCCGGGTGGCCTGGGGCAGCGGCGCGGTCACCGCCGGGGACCGGGGCGCGTTCGAGATCGACATCCGGCCGATGCAGCGCGCCAAGGTCACCAGTGAACACGTGGTGCGCGTGCTCAACCGCCAGGGCACGGACGTGACGCACCGCTTCCATGTGCGCGAGGCGCTCAGCGGCAACGTGCCGCGCGCGCTCTGGGACACCGACACCAGCCAGCCCGATCGCAGTGTGATCCCGGCCTACAACGGCGCCCGCCTGGTCGCGTCCATCGACGAGGCCCTGCTGGATTCCACCGGCCAGATCGACTGGAACACGCTGATGGAATACAGCGTGATCGACCACCCGCTGCCGTTCTCGCGGGAACTCAAGCTGCGTGATGTCGTGGCCATCGCCGCAGAGCAGGCGCTGTCCTTCGATCGCTACGCCGGACAGGGCAGCCAGGCCCTGTGGCAGGCCCAGCAGACCGTGCTCAACAGCGCGGCCTGGGGCGAACGCCGCAGCGCCACCCTGCAGGCCCTGGCCCGGGAAGGTGTGCGCGTGGCGCCTTCGCAGCGCAGTGGCGACGTGATGCCGCGCGGCAGCTTCCGCCGCGGCCGGCGCAGCGCGCCACCGCTGGTGCGCAGCCTGCACGAGGGACTGGCCGCCGAAGCCGTCACCACGGTGGAAACCAAGGTCCTCGCGCCCGAGCCAGTGGGCGAAGCGCCCCGCCAGCGCATCGTTCCCGTGCTCGACGCCGTCATCCGTCAGCGCGTGGAGCCCACGCTGGGTGGTGCCGGCAGCATCCGCACCACCGTCTCGCACCAGTTCGACGGTGCGCTGCGGCTGGACGCCGCACAGATGGCGCGCCTGCTGGCCGAACCCCTGGACGGCGCCGCCGTGATCCGCCGGGGGGCCGACACCGAGCGGCGCGCCACCGGGCTGGCCATGGCCGCGCCCAAGGTGGTGCGGTCCTTGCGCAACACCCGGCGCGAATCGGCCTGGCTCGACGCCGTGGGCCGCGCGGCCCTGGGCGGCAGCACGGGCACCCCGGTGATGACCACGCACGTCAGCCAGGTGACGGCGGGCGCGCCGCTGGACCCGGGCAGCACCCTGCGCTTTGCCCTGCCCACGCGCGACGTGGAAGGGGCACCCCCGGTGCTGGTGCTGCGCGGCAGTGGCGCGGCCCGCATCACCGTGCTCGACCGCGGTGGCGAACCGCTGCTGGACGAAGAGACCGTGGGCGCGCTCCAACGCGAGCTGCCCGCGGGCAGCGCCACTGTGGCCGTCACCGGCCTGGGCCAGACGCTGGGCGAAGCCGGCCGCACCGGCCTGGGGGCCGTCACCCTGGCCGAGGCCACGCACGCGGTGCCGGTGGTGGGCTGGCAGGCGCACAACGAACTGGTTGCGTTGACCGACACCACCCTCCTGGCCCGCGGGGCGCTGCTGCGCCTGCCGGCCCGGGCGGCGCCGCTGGGCGCCAAAGGGGCGGTTCGGGCACACGAGGCCCTGGCCGGCCAGACCGGGTTCGACACCCTGCTGCCGCTGGGCGTGCGCACCCTGGTGCTGGTGCTCGACGACGGGCCGGGCGACGCCCCGGCCGACCTGGCCAGCAGCGTCGGCCTGTCGGTGCGGCACGCGGTGGTGGACGAATCGCCGACCGTGATCGCGGCCGGCGCACGCACCCTGCTGGTGTACGAAGTGCTCAAGACCGATGCCGACGCGCCCTGGATGGTGGTGTCGCTGGCCCTGACCGATGCCTGGCGCGCCGCTGGCGTGATGGGCATGCAGGCGCCGCCGGCGGTGTGGGTGCCGCTGCTGGCCGAGGCCGAGCTGGACACCCTGGTCGAAGACGGACCGCTGTCGGCCACCGGCGGCCTGCGATTGCAATTCCTGGAGGGCTGACACCATGGCCACAGCACCCAATCCCGCCCGCGGCCAGGTCATCCTGCACGCCGCCTGCCGTCCGGCCCTGACCGCGGGCGAGTACTCGCTGCGCGTGGGCCACACGCTCAGCCACCCGGGCGGCGGCGTCAACACCGGCAGCAAACCGCTGCCTGGCGAGCGCGTGTACCCCTTCGCCATCGACGCGCCGCGCTTCACGCTCGACCCGTCCATGGTCCACGCGGTGTTCCCGCCCACCAACGGCGTGGGCAGCTACGTCTCGCGCCTGCCCATGATCGTGCTGCGCCGGCGCACCCTGCCCTGGGAGCGTTCGCTCTCGGCCAAGAACAGCGCGCCCTGGATGGCGGTGCTGCTGTTCGAGAAGGGCGAGGCGCAGACCCTCTCGCCCTGCACCGTGGGCGACGTGCTCGACGGCGCCGACAGCCCCGACTCGCCGCTGCTGGACCTGCCCGATGTACCGGCCGAGGCGCGCAGCCTGCCCTGCATGGGGCTGGAGCTGCCGCTGGACCTGTTCAAGGACATCGCGCCCATGGCCAGCGAGATTTCCCTGCTCACCCACGTGCGCCAGGTTAACACCGAGGACAAGGAGCTCATGGGCATGGACGACGACGGCTGGTTCGCCGTGGTCGTGGGCAACCGCCTGCCCGAGCCCGGCAAGCAGTACGAGGCCTGCCTGGTCTCGCTCGAAGGCACGCAGGCCTTCCTGCCGACCGAGGCCGAAGCCGCCGAATTCACCGCCGATGATCTGGACCGCCCGAAGCTGATCGACTTCGCCGAGAAGATCGAGCGCTGGCGCGGCCGGGTGCTGGTGGACGATCCCGACATCGGTCCGGAGATCGTCGAGCAGGTGCTGCTCGACCGCATGCAGGCCACCGGCTCGGCCTACCAGTGGCAGGGCAGCGCGCCGCAGGCCGCCGCGGCGCCCAGGACCCGCGCCCGTGCTGCCAAGGGCGCGGGCAACGCGGCCCAGGTGCAGCACACAGCGCAGCCGGAAGCGGTCACCAGCACCACCGGTTCCAGGCGCGCGGCCAAGGCCAGCCAGTGGCTCCATCTGGCCACCGAATCCACGGTGCTGCCCGGCAAGGGCGGCCAGATCGGTCTGAAGTTCCTGATCCCCAAGGTGCGCCTGTTCCTGCTGGCGCAGTGGAGCTTCGAATGCCGCGAAGGCGGCGACTTCGAGTCCATCCTGCAGGCCCTGCCGGTCAACGGCGGCGTCGCCATGCTGGGCATGCCGCCCTCGCTGGTGCAGGCGCCCGGTGGCACGGGTGCCGCCGTCTGGCGCGCCGCGCTGGACACCGGTCATGTGCCGCTGCAGCACCTCACGCGCGACGGCGAGCAGACCATCGCCTGGTACCGCGGCCCGCTCACGCCGGTGGGTGTGCAGCGCGAGACGGCGGGCCCGTACCACAGCGCCGACCAGGCGCGACGCCTGGACCCGGCCACCGGCCTGGAAAACCTGGGCTACGCGGCGGCGTTCGAGATCGGCCGCCTGATGGCACTGGGCGACCCGCGCTTCGCCCTCGACCTGATGCACTGGCGGCGCGACGCGCGCCTGGCACTGGACACCACGCTGCTCAACCGGCTGTTCGATGCCCGGCTGGGCGGGCGTGGTGTGGCCCTGCCCGAACTGCTCAACCCGCGTGCCCTGTTCGTGCTGCCACGCATTCTCACCAGCCTGGGTGCACTGTCCTTCGGCCACCTCATGCAGTCGCAAAAACTGGGTGTGATGCGCGACCCCACCGGCCTGCTGGCCGTGCGCGACCGCCTGCCCGGGCTTGACGCCTCGCGGGTGGCGCAGGCCAAGGGCCTGCAGCTTGAGGTGGTGCAGTCGGTGCTCGGCAGCCTGGCGCTGGGCGGCAGCGTGCTCGACGAGGTCGGCTTCACGCAGACCCCGGTGCTGGAGGCCAACCTCGACGTGCTGGCGCTCAACCCGATGCAGCACTTCGGCCCGCAGGTCGAGACCTTCAACGTGCAGCTCGGCGGCTTCCGCGCCCCGTTCTGACGAGCGCGAGGAAACCATGGACAACTGGCTCACCACCCCGATCTACCTGAACGCGCTGCGCGCCGACGAAAGCCTGGCCCTGACCGCGAGCGCCGCGCGCATGCCGGCCTCGCTGGCCAACTGGCTGGCGCGTCTGCGGCTGCTCTATGGCGTGCCCTTCAATTACCTGGTGCCCGACAGCCGCCTGCTGCCCGCCGAGTCGGTGCGCTTTTTCTACATCGACCGCAACTTCACCGACCGGCTGGTCGATGGTGCGCTCAGCGTGGGCAAGACCACCACGCGCGAGTACGCCCAGGCCCAGGCCACGCATGCGCCCATGCGCGCCCGCGTGGACGAAGAAGAACGGGTGCTGCGCTCGCAGCTGCGCGAGGCCACCGATGTGCTCAAGATCGTCGCGCCGAAGACGGCCGACCTCACCGGCCTGCTGCTGCGCTCGCGGGCCGTGTCCGGCTGGCCGGGACTGGAGGTCAAGGCTTACCGTGGCACGGTCGAAGGCCAGCCCGGTGGCACGCCGCTGCCGCTGCTGCGCATGGACCGGCTGGCGCCCGATGTGCTGCTGTGCATCTTCGAAGGCGTGCCCACGCGGGTCGATGTGGAGGAGCCGCGCGAAGGCATCCAGTTCGGTGTGGACCTGATCGACCGCGACGGCAACGGCGTCGTCGAACCCAGCGCCGCCGTGCCCAGCGGCTTCCGGCTCAAGCTGCGCAAGGTCAGGGGACCGCTGGCCGGTCAGCTCGCCGGGGCCAGCGCCGGCAACTTCGACGTACCCCCCAAGACCCTGGCCGTGCCGGTGCGCAAGTCCAACCGCCGGGTGCTGCACGTGCAGCTGCTGCGCGAACGTCTGCAGGCCGAGCTGGCGGCCAGCGGCGACCCGGACGCCAACGCCGGCACCCTGAGCGCCGGGGAGCTGGCGCTGCAACTGTTCCAGCTGCCCTTCCAGCAGCGCTTTGAAGGCGATGGCGACAACGCCTATGCCGTGACCTCGCAGTACATCGACGCCGTGCTCCAGGTGTCGGTGATCGCCCAGCCGCTGCAGGAACGCGAAGTGCGGCAGCTGTTCCACATCGATGCGTGAGGCCACCATGGCAACCCGACTGTTTCAGACCGAACTGCTGGCGCGCAACCTGGCCATGGCCAAGGGCGTCAAGGCCGGCACCGTGCTCGACTGGGACGAAGGCGCCTGGCACGGCCCGCGCGTGCTGGTGCCCATCGTCGTGCAGGCCTTGCCGGTGTCGCCCGCCGAGGCCGCGACCAGCCGCTGGGCCGCCGTGGCGGTGGACCCGCTGGTGGCCGGCGCTGCGCGCCCCGACCCGTTCGATGAGGTCACCGGCCGAGCCGCCGGCGTGCACCTGCACTGGGCCCTGCCCGATGGCCTGACGCGCGGTGAGCGCGCCGGCGCGCCGGCCGACAGCCCGCTGGCCGCCGCCGCCAATCCGCTGGACCCGCAGGCCGAGCAACGCGACACCCGGCGCACCACCTTCGGCGCCGTGCCCGACCGCTGGCTGGTCGTGCGCGTGCAGGCTGGCGCGACGCAGACCGCGCCGCGCGTGGCCAGTGCCTGGGTGGTCTCGGGCGCGCTGGACCCCGGTCGCCGCCGCGCCGTGCCGCTGGGCGACTGGCGCGAAGACCGTGCGAACGCCGCGCCGGCCGTCACCGCCGTGGGGCCGGGCGACCCCACCTTTGCCGTGTACTACGACAACACGCGCAACCTGCTGGCTTTCCACGATCCGCTGACCGGTGTGTCGGCCGGCCCGCTGAGCTACACCGTCTGCGGCTGGTACGCGAGGCTGGAAGACGACCCGCTGCACGCCCCCACCACCGAAGCCGCCTGGCTGGCCGTGCTGAAGCAGCGCGGCTGGGCCGTGGACGAGGACGCGGTGCGCACCCTGCGCCACAAAGGCAAAGGCAAGGGGGACCGTTTCAAGCGCCTGCTCAAGGGCGCCGACACGGCCGAACCGGCCGGTGGTCTGAAGGTCGGTGCCGACAGCACGGCCAGCCAGGCCGGGCCGGTCAAGCTCCAGGTCGGTGCGGGGGCGGCCAAGTTCGTGCAGCACCCGTCCGTCCGGGGCATCAAAGGGCCGGTCATCTACGGCCAGCAAAGCCTGTTCGAACCGTACTGGCCGCGCCAGCTGCTGTGCCATGGCGCCGTGTTCGACGTGCGCTGGGGCGGGCGGGGCGGCGGCTTCGACCACCCCGGTACCGGCGTACCGGCGGCGGGCTCGGTGGGGCTGGCGGTGGGCAATACCGCGTCGCAGGCGCTGGCGGCGCTGGCCGCCCGGCGCGCGGGCGATGCCTCGCTGGCCCGCCTGCTGGACGCCTTCGCCACCGGTGCCATCGGCGAGCTGTCCCAGCCCAGCGGCCTGGCCCGGCTGGAAAGCACGCTGCACGCCGAAGACTTCGCCTCGCGGCCCGGTGGCTTTGTGGTGGACCGCATCGAACAGGGTGACGCGTTTGCGCCCGCCTCGGGTGCCGAGACCGCGGCGGCACCGCGCTTCACCGATCCCTCGGCGGGCAGCGGCAAGTTGCTCGACCAGCGCTTCATCAAATCGCAGCGCAGCTTCTTCAAGGCCGGCGCCACGGTGCAGGAACTGCACCAGCGCATGCGCGAGGACGACGGGGATGCGAAACGGCCGAGACCCGGCGCAGCCCCCCAGGCCCAGGCCCGCGGCACCGAGACCGTGCGCCGCGCGTTGCCGCGCTGGTTCGAGCCGCGCGATCCGGTGCTGCTGCTGAGCGAGGCGCGCCGCGCCTACAAACACGGTGAGGACCACGCCATCGACGGCGTGCTCGGTTGCCGCATCAGCGGCCAGACGATCGACCGCTTCGGCGTGATGCCCTGGCGCGAGTTTCCCGAAGGCGGGCAGAACGCGCCGCTGGTGGACGTGCTGGGCAGCGACCTGAGCACCGCCGACCTGCAGAGCGGCCAGATCCCCGCCGAATGCGGCGCGCTGTTCTACGAGGCCCTGCTGCTGGACCCGACCAGCGTGACGGTGGCGCGTGACGCGGTGATCAAGCGCGCCGGCCGCAGCGAGACGGCCAAACGCAACGGTGTGCGCGTGGTGACCGAGGCCGAGGCCGGCCAGCGCGTGCAGGTCGAGCAGTCGCTGCTGCTGATGGCCGCGCTGGACCCGCAGATTGACATGCAGGCACTGGCCGCACTGTCCAACCTCGCGGGCACGCGGCCGCACCCCATGGCGCTGCAGCTCTGGTGCCGGCCCTGGACACCGATCGAACTGGCCTGGGAAGTGGCCTGGTTCCCGTCGCCTGGTGCCGAGCGCGACTGGGCCCTGCAGCAGACCGACTTCGCGCTGCGCGCCGGTGTACCCACCGGCACCGAGGGCGATCCGGCCTTCGTGCTGCGCGGGCGCAGTCTGCTCACGCCCTCGGTGGCGCGCACGCTGGAAGGGCAGCTCAAGCGCTTTCTCGACGACGAAGCCCAAGGCGGCCGCGACGAGGCCACGCCGTCGGAGGAGGCCGACCTCGCGCGCATCATGGCCGACTTCGGCAAGCTCGACGTGCTGGGTGCCTCGCTGAGCGGCCTGCACGACGCGCTGATGGCGCGCATGCCGGTGCCCGGTACGGCCGGCAGCCCGGCGCCCGACGCCTGGCAGGCCGTGCCCGGCGCCACCGCGCTGTGGCTGCTGCGCGCCGGTCACCTGCGGGTGCGCCGTGCCCGCATCGTCGACACCTTCGGCCAGTTCCACGACGTGGCGAACACGGTGCTGGCCGCCCCGGTGCGCGCCGAAGACCTGGTCAGCCGCGCCGGTCCGGCCTTCCTGGCGATGCCGCCGCGCGTGCAGGAACCCGCGCGCCTGATGTTCCGGCTGCTGGATGCGACCGACGACAGCCGCGAGGCCACGCGCGAGCGCTCGCCGGTGTGCGGCTGGCTGGTGCCCGACCACCTGGACGAGGCGGTGGAGGTGTTCGACGCCGCTGGCCAGGCGCGTGGCCAGCTGCAGCCGGCCGAGGACGGCCGAACGCTCGAATGGCAGGGCGTGCCCGGCCAGCAGGACCTGCTGGGTGCGCCGCCGCAACTGGCGCAGCCGCAGCTCGGTGGTTTTGTGCAGGGCCTGCTGGACCACGGCCTGCGCGACCGCGAACGGCTGGCCAGCGCCGCACCCCCCAGCGAAAGTGCGCTGGCCGCTCTGCTGCGCATGATCGACGCCACGCTCTGGAGCACCGACCCGGTGGGGCGCGCCGGCAACGAACACCTGAGCCTGCTGGTCGGGCACCCGCTGGCGCTGGTGCGCGCCGAGCTGCGGCTGGAAGTGCAGTCGCCCTTCGACACCGACCCGGCCGCTGCGGCGGCGCAGGGCGCGCTCTACACCGCCGCGCGCGCCGAGCTGGAGCGCACGCCGCTGCCGGTGCGCCTGGGGGAGGTGCTGGCACTGGACGATGGCCTGATGGGTTACTTCGTCAACGACGACTACAGCCGCTTCTACCCGGTGCACGAAGCCCTGGCCCCGCGGGCGCGCGCCAGCGGCCCGGGGTCCGGCTATCTGGGTTCGATGGCGCTGCCGCCGGACACCGCCGCCCACCCGGTGGAACACCCCTACATCGACCGCACGCCGCTGGTGTCCATCCGCCCGGGCCAGACGGTGCGCCTGACCCTGGTGCTGGACCCGCGCGGCGCGGTGCACGCCACCTGTGGCTTCCTGCCACGCAAGAAGATCGATCTGATGCGCGAACACGTGGCCCCCGCGCTGGACGCGCTGGTCTTCACCTTCCGCGTCGGGCCGGTGCTGGTGGACCCGGACACCATCCGCATGCCGGTGCCGGCCGAGATTGCCGGCGGCTGGAGCTGGGTGCGCCGTGTGAACGTGACCACCTGGAAGGAAGACCCGGTGGTGCGCGCCAGCCAGGACGCGCTGCTGCCCGACGTGCCGGCCCTGCTCAGCGAAGGCTGGCTCAAGCTCAGCGGGTCGCTGGCCCGCCGCGAAGACGACTGATCAGCCGCCCAGAACGGTGGTCCAGAGCGCTCGGATCGGCGCAGCCAGCGGCTCGGCCTGTTCCGCGTCGATCTGGGTCGGCGCTTCGTCCAGCCGGGCGCGGTGCTGCAGGTGGCGCAGCTCGCGGTAGGCGTCGGCTGCGGCCTGACCCACGCCAGCGGGCAGCAGGCCCGCCGCTTCGGCGCGTTGCAGCAGCGCGATGTTGCCGACGTTGCCGCGCAGCTCGGGGTGGGCGGCCGAATGCGCCAGCACCAGGTACTGCACGACGAACTCGGCGTCCACCATGGCGCCCACGCTGTGCTTGACGTCGAAGCGCCCCTCCCGGACCGGGTGCGCGGCGCGCACTTTCTCGCGCATGGCGATCAGCTCCTGCGCCAACGCCGCGTGGTCGCGCTGCGCGGTGATCACGCTCTCGCGCACCGCGTCGAAGCGAGGGGCGAGGTCGGCCTTGCCCATGATGAATCGGGCCCGGGTCATGGCCTGGTGTTCCCAGGTCCAGGCCGTGTTGCTGCCGCGGCCGCGCTGGTAGTCGTCGTAGGCGGTGAAGCTGGTCACCAGCAGGCCCGAATTGCCGTTGGGCCGCAGTGCGGTGTCGATCTCGTACAGGTCGCCCTCGCCGGTTTTGACCTGCAACCAGTTGATCAGCTTGCGCACGAAGCCGGCGTAGATCTCGTTGGCGTTTTCATGTTCGTCGTCGAACACGAAGACGATGTCCAGGTCGCTGCCGTAGCCCAGTTCCTTGCCGCCCAGCTTGCCGTAGCCGATGATGGCAAACGCCGGTTCTTCGCGGTGCCGGGTCTTCAGCCGGCTCCAGCACCAGCGCGCGGTTACCCGCAGCACAGCGTCGGCGAGCGCGCTCAGGTCGTCGGCCACCTGCTCGACCGTCAGCACGCCCTCGATGTCGCGCGCCAGCGTGCGGAACACCTCGGCGTGGTGGGCGCGGCGCAGCAGGTTCAGCAAGGCCTCTTCATCGTCTTCCCCGGTGCGCTGCAGCGAGCGGCGGCGCTCTTCCAGGTCGGCCTCGAAGCCGGCCGCGTCGAAGCGGTCGGTCAGCAACTGCTGGCTGGCCAGTTCGTCGATCACGCCCGGATGCTTGAGCAGGTAACGCGCCGGCCATTTGGCCGCGCCCAGCAGGCGCAGCAGGCGTTCGTGCACCGAGGGCCGCTCCTGCAGCAGGGCCAGGTAGCTCTCGCGCCGCAGCAGGGGTTCGACCCAGTCGGCCAGGCGCAGCGCGGCGACCTCGCTCACCCGGCCTTCGTCCAGCCAGGCGCCGGTGCGTTCGACCAGGCGCACCAGGCGCACGCGGGCGTCTTCGCGCAGGGCCAGCACGCGCGGGTGCTGGCTCCACTCGGTGACCTTGGCGGCGAAGGCTTCGGGCAGGCCGCCCAGCACGCCCTGCAGGTCATCGGCCGGCGCCGAGCGGCCGTTGCAGCCCTTGCCGTTGCAACCGCCCTTGCCCTTCTCGGCCCCGCCCAGCAGGATGTCGAACTCGTGCGCCACCACCTCGCGGTGGCTGTCGAGTTCGTGCAGGAAGGCGCAGACGTCCGGGTAGCC
The DNA here is from genome assembly GCA_964550405.1 of uncultured Hydrogenophaga sp. GTDB lineage: Bacteria > Pseudomonadota > Gammaproteobacteria > Burkholderiales > Burkholderiaceae_C > Hydrogenophaga. Next base: position 29,694 of record CAZJZD010000019.1, read on the forward strand.
CAGGGTGGCGGCGATCCAGGCCAGGTCGTCGTCGCGCGTGGGCATCAGGTGGGTCTGCTGGTCGTCCAGGTACTGGATGCGGTGCTCGACCTTGCGCAGGAATTCGTACGCCCGGGCCAGCGCCTCGGCGGTGGCAGCCGGCATGAGGTTGGCGCGGGTCACGCATTGCAGGGCCTGCAGCGTCGGGCGCTTGCGCAGTTCGGGGAACTGGCCGCCGCGCACCACCTGCAGCAGCTGCACGGTGAATTCGATTTCGCGGATGCCGCCGCGCGAGAGCTTGACGTCGTTGGCCCGGCCCGGGTTGCCGGCGGCGCGCTTGGACGCGTGGTCGCGGATCTGCCGGTGCAGGGTGCGCAGCGACTCGAAGACGTTGTAGTCCAGGTACTTGCGGAACACGAAGGGCAGCACCGCGCCGCGCAGCGCGCTGGCGCTACCGTCGGCCACGCTGGCCAGCGGCGCGATGACCCGGCTCTTGAGCCAGGCAAAACGCTCCCACTCGCGCCCCTGCACCAGGAAATACTCTTCCAGCGCTTCCAGCGACACGGCGGCCGGTCCGGAGTTGCCGTTGGGCCGCAGCGCCAGGTCGACGCGGAACACGCTGCCGTGCTCGGTGGTCTCGCCCACGGTGTTGTAGATGTGCTTGACCGCCTTGGCGAAGTACTCGTGGTTGCTGATGCGGTTGCGGCCGCCGGCATTGCCGGCGGTTTCGCCGTCCACGTCATAGACATAGATCAGGTCGATGTCGCTGGAGACGTTCAGCTCGCGCGCGCCGAGTTTGCCCATGCCGATGACCCAGAGCTGGGCGCGTTGGCCGTTCTCGCCGGTGGGCGCGCCGTACAGCGCATCCAGGTCGTCAAACGCCAGCCGGCAGGCGTGGTCCAGCGACAGTTCGGCCAGTTCGGTGACGGCGCGCGTCACGTCGGCCAGCGACGCGCCCTGCTCGCAGTCGAGCACCACCAGGCGTTCCATGACGAGCTGGCGCAGCACGCGCAGCGCGGCGGGGGCCGGCAGGCCGCGTTCGCGCAGGCGGGTCAGGCAGGTGCCCATGCTGGCGTGCACCGGGGTACCCGGTGGCAGCAGGGCCAGTTCGTCGGCGTAGCGGCGCCGGATACGTTGCACGAAGCGGGAGTGGTCGGCCTGGCGGTCGGCCGGGCCCAGGGGGGGGCAGGGCGAGCAGCCGTTGGCACTGGGTGAGAGGCCGGGCATGCATCCGGCGGAACCTGTTGTGGGGCTGACCGTCATAATTTGTCTTGGACATGAACCACAGCCCGGCGCCCCCCGTACCCGCCACGCGGACCCTGAAGACCTTCTCCGTGCTGATGCGGCTGGTGTTGTGGCTGCTGCTGGCGGCTTGGACCTCGCTGGCGCTCACCTGGGCTGGCCTGCATTTCTGGATTGTGCCGCGTATCGACAACTGGCGCCCCGAGCTGGAGCGCTGGGCAACGCGCGCTGTAGGGGTACCGGTCAAGGTCGGGGCCATCCGGGCCGATGCCGGTGTCGGTGTGCACCCCGCGCTGCCCGGTTTCCTGACCGGCCTGGCCCCCGAACTGGACCTGCAGGACGTGCAGTTGCTCGACCCCCAGGGCCGCACCGCCCTGCGCCTGCCCAGCGTGCGCGCCACGCTCTCGCCGCGCTCGGTCTGGCGGCTGGGTTTCCACCAGGTGCACATCGAATCGCCGGTGCTGGATGTGCGTCGCACGGCGCAGGGCCGCATCGTGGTCGCGGGACTGGACCTCTCGGGCGCCGGCCCGGACGATCCGGCGGCCGCCGACTGGTTCTTCGACCAGCCCGAGTTCGCGATCCGCAACGGCACCGTGCGCTGGACCGACGAGCTGCGCGGCCGCCCGCCGCTGGCCCTGTCGTCGCTGGATCTGGTGCTGCGCAACGCGCGGCGCAGCCACGAATTCCGCCTTGATGCCACGCCGCCGGCCGACTGGGGGCAGCGCCTGAGCCTGCGTGGCCGCCTGAGCGAACCCTTGCTGGCGCTGGGGCAGCGTGCGCCCGGCCAGCCACCCTGGCACAACTGGAGCGGCGAGCTGTACGCCGAGCTGCCGCAAGCCGACCTGGCGCGGCTGCGCGGCCCGCTGGACCTGAGCGAGCGGGGCATCGAGATCCAGGGCGGGCAGGGCAGTCTGCGCATCTGGGCCGACATGGCGCGTGGCCGGATCGGCGCCCTGACCGCCGATCTGCAGCTGCAGGCCCTGGATGCGCGCCTGGGGCACGACCTGCCGGCGCTGGCGATCGACGAGCTGCAGGGCCGCATCAGCGCCGACTGGGGGCCGGACGGCTGGGGGCTGTCCAGCGAGGACCTGCGTCTGCGCACCCGGGACGGCCTGGCCTGGCCGGGTGGGCGTCTGGCGCTGCGCCAGCGTGTCCAGGGCGATCAGGCGGCCAGCACCAGCCTGCGCGCCGACCACATCGATCTGGCGGCGCTGACCGCCATCGCCACCCACCTGCCCCTGGGCAGCGCCACCCATGGCTGGCTGGCGCGCTTGCAGCCGGCCGGTCAGGTGCGGGACCTGGACGCCAGCTGGCAGGGGGCCTACCCCGGGGTGGCGGCCTACCGGGCCAGTGGCCGTGTCGAGGGGCTGCACCTGGCGGGGGAGGACAGCGGCCAGCTGTCCAGCCACGGGCCATACCCCTTGCCCGGGCGCCCCGGCATTCGCAACGCCACGGCCGAACTGGCGTTCGACCAGGACGGCGGGCGGGCCCGCCTGCAGGTGCAGGACGGCGCGCTGGAACTGCCGGGCGTGTTCGAGGACAGTGTGCTCCCCTTGCAGCGCCTGCAGACCGAGGCCCGCTGGACGGTCAAGGGCGAGCGCATCGAGGTGCAGCTGGACCGCTTCAGCCTGGCCAATGCCGATGCCCAGGGCAGCGGGCAGTTGCGCTGGCGCACCAGCGATCCGCAGACCGCGTCGGCGGGCTCGCGCTTTCCGGGCGTGCTCGATCTCACCGCCACGCTCACCCGCGCCGATGCCACCCGCGTCCACCGCTACCTGCCGCTGAACCTGGGCGAGCCGGTGCGGCATTACCTGCGCGAGGCGGTGCGGGCCGGGCGTGCCGAACGGGTGGATTTCCGTCTGCGCGGCGAGATCTGGGACATGCCCTTCAACACACCCGGCACGGACGGTGAGTTCCGCATCGGCGCCGCACTGCGCGAGGTGGATTTCGACTACGTGCCCGCCTACCTGCAACCCGACGGCGATCGGCCCTGGCCGGGTCTGCGCCAGGTCCGGGGCGATCTGCGCATCGACCGCGCCGCGCTGCGCCTGTCCGGCCTGCAGTCGGGTCTGCAGGCAGCGCCCAGTGTGCGGCTGGGCTCGGCCACCATCACCATCGACGACCTGGCGCACACCACCACCCTGGTGGTCCAGGCCCATGCCAGCGGCGCCGCCGACGAACTGCTGGGCTTCATGCGCCAGTCCCCGCTCGACGCCATGACCGGTGGTGCCCTGGCGCAGGCCCGGGCCGACGGGGAGGCCGACCTGGCGTTCCGCCTGCGCCTGCCGCTGTACGCCGTCGAGCAGACCCGGGTGGACGGCACGGTGCAGTTCGCCGGCAACGACCTGCGCATCAGCCCGGCCGCGCCGCTGCTGGCGAACACCACGGGCACCCTGCATTTCAGTGACCGCGGTTTCTCTGTACCCCAGGCCCGGGCCCTGCTGTACGGTGGCGAGCTGCGCTTCGAAGGCGGCATGGCGCCCGATGCCGCCGGCACGCCGCAGATCCGTTTCCGCGGCCAGGGGGTGGCCACCGCCGAAGGCCTGCGCGGAGCCGGGCTGGGTTTTGTCTCCCAGCTGTTCGGGCACGCCAGCGGACAGGCCGCCTACGACGCCCAGCTTGGCTTCCGGGCCGGCGTACCCGAGCTGCTGGTCAGCTCGCCGCTGCAGGGCCTGGCGCTGGCCCTGCCGGCGCCGTTGGAGAAGGCCGCCGCCGACAGCCTGCCGCTGCGGCTGGAAACCCGGGTGCTGGACATCGCCACCGGCCCCGACGGCGAACGGCCACTGAGCGACCGGCTGCGGGTGGAGCTCGGCCCGGTCGCGCAGCCCCTGCTGGCCCTGCTGTACGAGCGCGACGTCAGCGGACCCGCGCCGCGTGTGCTGCGCGGCAGCATCGGCGCCGGCCTCGGGGTGGGCGAGGTGGTGACCCTGCCGGCGGCGGGGGTGCTGGCCCATGCGCAGCTGGCGCAGCTGGACGTGCCCGCCTGGGAGCGCATCTTCAGCGCCGCCGACGATGCGGACGGTGCCGGCCCGGGCTATCTGCCGACCCGGGTGGCCCTGCGCACCGACCGGCTCGACCTGGAGGGCCGGCGTTTCCACCGCCTGGTGCTGGGCGCCACGCAACAGACCGGTGGTCTGTGGACGGCCAACCTGGTGGCGGACGAGATCGATGGACACCTGGCCTACCGGCCACCGGCCGCAGGCCAGGCCGGCAGCCTGCGGGCACGGCTTACCCGCCTGAACCTGGCCCCCGGCAACGTGCAGCGGGTCGAGCAGATCCTGCAACAACCGCGCAGTGTGCCGGCGCTGGACATCGTGGTGGACGAACTGACCCTGGGCCATCGCCGCCTGGGCCATGTGGAGGTCGAGGCCGTCAACCATGGCGACGTGCCGCGCCTGCGCGAATGGCGGCTGAACCGGCTGCGCCTGAGCACCCCCGAGGCGCGGCTGTCGGCCACCGGCCACTGGGCCGCCGCCGGCAGCGAGCCGCACCGCACCGCCCTGAACTTCAGGCTCGACATCGACGACGCCGGCCAGCTGCTCACCCGGTTCGGGCGCGAAGGCACGGTGCGTGGCGGCAAGGGCCGCATCGAGGGCCAGATCGGCTGGATGGGGTCGCCCCTGTCGCTGGACCATGCCAGCCTGTCGGGTCAGGTCGGCATCGACATCGAGCGCGGCCAGTTCCTCAAGGTCGAGCCCGGCGCCGCCAAGCTGCTGGGCGTGCTCAGCCTGCAGTCCCTGCCGCGGCGCCTGCGGCTGGATTTCCGCGACGTGTTCTCCGAGGGTTTCGCCTTCGACCATGTGCGGGGCGACGCGCGCATCGATCAGGGCGTGCTGCGCACGCGCAACCTGCAGATGAACGGCGTCAACGCCGCCGTGCTGATGGAGGGCAGCGCCGACCTGGCGCGCGAGACCCAGGACCTCACCGTGCTGGTGGTGCCCGAGGTGACCGCCGGCACCGCCTCGCTGCTGGCGACGGCGGTCAACCCCCTCGTGGGCCTGGGCACCTTCCTGGCGCAGCTGGTGTTGCGTCAGCCGCTGCAAAGCGCCAACACCCAGCAGTTCCGCATCACCGGCAGCTGGGCGGACCCCCAAGTGGAGAAGATCGAAGCCCCCCTGCGCCGCTAGACGCGGCTTCCCCCCTGCTGCGCGGGGGGACGCACCCTGTGGCCGGGCGAAGCCCGTTCCACGGGTGCCCTGGCTCAAGCACGTGCTCCGGAGAGGGCGGCGCCAGAGGGCGGTGTGCAGTACCCTCGCGTTTCATTGAGGAATGAAGAAGGAACCGCCATGAAAGTTGCTGCCATCCAGATGGTCTCGGGCATCAGCCTGGACGCCAACCTCAGCGAGGCCCTGCGCCTGCTGCGCCAGGCCGCGGCCTGCGGCGCCGAGCTGGCGGTGCTGCCGGAGTATTTCTGTTTCATGGGCCAGCAGGACAGCGACAAGCTGCTGCTGGCCGAGCAGCCCGGGCTGGGCACGGTGCAGGACTTCCTGTCCGATGCCGCGCGCGACCTCAAGCTCTGGCTGGTCGGCGGCACCCTGCCCATGGCCACCGACGACCCGCACCACGCCGCCAATGCCTCGGTGGTCTACAACCCCAAGGGCCAGGCGGTCAGCCGCTACGACAAGATCCACCTGTTCCGCTACGACAACGGGCGCGAGGCCTACGACGAAGCCGCGGTGCTCAAGGCCGGTGACACGCCCACCGCGTTCGATTGCAGCAGCCGCGACGGCCAGACCTGGCGCATCGGTCAGAGCGTCTGCTACGACCTGCGTTTCGGCGAGCTCTACCGCCTGCTGGCGGCCGACGTGATCCTCATGCCCGCCGCCTTCACCCATACCACGGGCCAGGCGCACTGGGAGGTGCTGCTGCGTGCCCGCGCCATCGAGAACCAGGCCTACGTGATCGCCAGCGCTCAGGGCGGCGTGCACGAGAACGGCCGTCGCACCTGGGGCCACAGCATGGTGATCGACCCCTGGGGCCAGGTGATGGCGCTGCACGCCACCGGCCCCGGCATCGCCATGGCCGAGCTGGACATGGCCGAACTGCAACGCATCCGCCAGCAATTGCCCGCCCTGCAACACCGCCGGCTGTGATCGCGTCCTTCCTTCGATCGCGCCGCTGGTTGCTCTGGGGGGCGCTGCTGGCGCTGGTGCTGGCATTGCTGGCGGTGCTGGTCTTCCTGGCAGCCGAGTACGAACAGCAGCGCGACCAGACCGCCCTGGAATCCGATGCCACCGCCCTGACCAGCGACATCCGCAGCGGACTGCTGCGCAATGTGCAGACCCTGCAGTCGCTGCACAGCGTGGCGCCCAGTGTGTCGTCCTGGGCCACGCCCGCTGCCGAACTGCTGGTGTCGCACCGCGAACTGGTGCGGCTGGAGTGGCGTGATCCCCAGCTGCAGCTGCTGGCAGCGCGGGACACCCCGTTCCTGATCGCGCCCTTCGACCAGCTGACGCGCGAGCAGGCGCGGGCCGACGTGCAGCAGGCCTGTGACAACGCGCGCCGCCTGTCCGGCCCGGCCTACTCGCCCAGTTACTTCTGGCCGCTCAACGACGGCATGGGCCTTGAGATGTTCGAGATGTGCATGCCGGTCTCCCGTGCCGGTGCCAGCACAGGCTTTCTGGTGGCCACCTACTCGCTGCCGGGCCTGCTGTCCGAACTGCCCGGCAAGGACCTGCTGCGCGGACGGGGTCTGGCCTTCACCGAGCCGGACGGTACCCGCCTGGCCTTGCACAGCAGCGTGGGTGGCTCCCGGCGCACCCTGGTGGCCACCAGCCTGCTGGACCTGCCAGGCCACACACTGATGTTGCGGCTGGAGAGCCCGCGCGCCGTGTACGCCCTGTTCCCCAATGTGCTCACCGCCGCGGTGGGGGTGCTCTCGCTGGCCCTGCTGGCGGTGCTGGCCCTGCTGGGGCGCGACATTCGCCGGCGCCAGCAGGCCGAGCATGAGCTGGCCGATGCGCTGGCCTTCCGCAAGGCCATGGAGGACTCGCTGGTCACCGGCCTGCGCGCGCGCGGCATGGACGGCCGCATCACCTACGTCAATCCGGCTTTCTGCCAGATGGTCGGTTTCAGTGCCGAACAACTGGTGGGCAGTGGCTTCCCGGCCCCTTGGTGGCCGCCCGAACTGGTGGACGAATACCAGCAGCGCCAAGCCGTGCGGCTGGCCGGGCAGGCACTGCCGCGCGAGGGCTGGGAATCGGTGTTCCAGCGCAGCGATGGCACGCGTTTTCCGGTGCTCATCATCGAGGCGCCACTGATCGACGCCCAAGGCGTTCAGACTGGCTGGATGAGCGCCATCCTGGACCTGACCGAGCAGCGCCGCGTGGAAGAGCTCAACCGCGCCAGCCAGGACCGCCTGCAGGCCACCGCACGCCTGGCCACCGTCGGTGAAATGGCCTCCCTGCTCAGTCACGAACTCAACCAGCCGCTGGCGGCCATTTCGAGCTACGCCACCGGCACGCTCAACCTGCTCGACGGACCGGCCAGCGAACTGCAGCCCGATGACCTGCAGCAGGCCATGCGCCGCATCGCGCAGCAGGCCGAGCGCGCCGGACGCGTCATCAAGAGCGTGGCCGACTTCGTGCGCCGGCGTGAACAGGTGCGTGAACAGGTGCTGCCCGCCAGCCTGTTCGAGGCCATTGCGCCGCTGTTGGGGCTGCAGGCCAAGAAGGCCGGCATCCGCGTGCAGATCGACGTGGCGCCGGGCCTGCCGGCCGTGTTGTGCGACCGCACCATGGTCGAGCAGGTGTTGCTGAACCTGGCGCGCAACGGCATGCAGGCCATGCCAGAGGGCGATCCGCCCGCGCCCACCGGCCTGCGCGTGCTCACGCTGGCCGCGCACCGGTCACGGCTGAGCGCCGGCGCGGACCCGGACGAAGACGCCAGTCCGCGCAAGGCCTGGGTGGAGTTCAGCGTCACCGATCACGGTCATGGCCTGCCCGACGAAGTGCGGTCCAAGCTCTTCACGCCCTTCTTCACCACCAAGCCCGAAGGCATGGGCCTGGGCCTGAGCCTGTGCCGCACGGTGATCGAACAGCACGGCGGCGCACTGGTCCACGAAAACGCCCAGCCCCGCGGCACCACGTTCCGCTTCACGCTTCCTGTGGCTTGAAGCGTGTGGTGTTCAGACGTCAGCGCGCCGAATCGGCCTTCTGAAGATCATCCCATCTCGCCTTGACGGCGATTTTGTCGTGTGGTGCCAGGAGCTTCTTTTCGACCTTGGCCGCATTCAGTGCAGGAAAGCGGGTTCTGAAAGTGGCTTCATCGGTGGCCCACTGATCGGATATGTTGATGTCGAAGGTTCCCCCGCTGGCGCCGGTGACGGCCTGGTCGATCAGCGGTATCACCGGGCCGGCCCGCTCTTCGTCGTCCTTGCGCTCTCGCACCACCGCTTCGACATGGCCCGCGTAGTAGACACCGGCTTGATCGAACGACCAGTCCTGCATCAAGCGTGTCTGAAACGTGCCGACAAACGGGAACGACCGCACCATGGCGCTGAGTGCCACCAACACATGTTTGCCAGGGTCCAACTCAAAGCTCAGAAGATACTTCCGCTGTCCCGCTTCACCGTCTTTTCCGAGTACGGCCGTTTCGTCAGGCCTGAAGTTGAGCCGGTCCGCCTTTTCCTTGGCTCCTGCCTTTTCAACGTGCACGACGAACAGGTCGGGCTGATAGCCCGTCTTGTACTGGTTTTGGATGGTGGTCGTCATGAGCACCGTGACCTTGTCGCTCTTGGGGGCCGCAGCATCTGCCAAGGCCATGGGGCGTTGCGTTGCGCAGCCGGTGAGCAGGACCGCTGCTATCGTGAACAGCCATTTCAAAAGATGTGATTTCAAGATTCCTCCTGTGATTGAGCAATGGGCCATCTGAGCCGGGCGGGATTCTAGGGGCTCCACTATCATCCGAATGATGACCGAGTACCCCGACGCCAAGGTGTTTCTGGTGGACGACGATGCCGGCGTGCGCGAGGCGCTGGCCTGGCTGCTGCGCACGCGGCGCCTGCTCAGCGAGGGCTACGCCAGTGCCGACGCCTTCCTCGACGAGATCGCCGGCTGGCACGATGCACCCGAGGAGCCCTGCTGCCTGCTGCTGGACGTGCGCATGCCCGGCACCAGCGGGCTGGCGCTGTTCGAACACCTGCTGACCCTGCCCTGGCAGGCCGCCCTGCCGGTGATCTTCCTCTCTGGCCATGCCGACGTGCCGACCGCCGTGGACGCGGTCAAGCGTGGGGCTTTCGACTTCTGCGAGAAACCGTTTTCCGACAATGCGCTGGTGGACCGGGTGGAGCAGGCCCTGCACCGCTCGGCCCAGGTGCAGGCGCAGCGCGCGGCGCAACGCAGCCTGCAGCAGCGCATGGACAGCCTGACCGATCGCGAGCGCGACGTGATGCGCCTGGTCGTCGAAGGCCTGCCCAACAAGCTGGTGGCCGACCAGCTCAACATCAGCGTGCGCACCGTGGAAGTGCACCGCGCGCGGGTGTTCGACAAGATGGGCGTGAAGTCGGCCGTCGAACTGGCCAATGTGCTGCGTCAGGCCTGAGGGGCTGAGATGGTTCAGGCCCCGGACTTGGGGTCTTGATCGTCCCGGCGTGCCTCATCCGGCAGCTCGCCCTTGCGGCGACCCGAGAACATGGTCCACCACACGATGAACACCAGCAACACCAGCGCACCCAGCGCTTCGAGCAAGAGCAGCGTCATGAAACTCCGGATGCGGAACGAAGAACAAAAGGGCCATGGCGCCCGCGCCCTGAGGGCGTTGGCAGCGGCGCTGATTCTAGGCAGTCTGGGCGCTTGTGCCATCGACCCCGGGCCATACCCCCAGGGACCCCGTCCCGTGCCGCCGCCGGCGGCCCTGCCGGCCGACGACGCTCCCCTGCCGCCGGCCCTGCAGCGCGGCAAGAGCCGCTGGACGCCGGTGCGTTGGTCCGAGCTGCCCGGCTGGGGCCAGGACAGCCTGCACGAGGCCTGGAACGCCTGGCTCAAGGGCTGCGAACGGCCGGCGCCGGCCGGCATGCCCGGCCAGGTGGCGCTGTGCGCCGAGGTGCGGCAGCTGTCCATCGGCACCCCCGAGGCGCAACGCGACTGGGTGGTGCGGCGCTTCCAGCCCTACCGGGTCGGCGAGCCCGACGGCAGCCTGCCGCCCGGACTGCTGACCGGCTATTACGAGCCTATCCTGCCCGCCAGCCGGGTGGCCACCGCTACCCACCGCACGCCGCTGTACGCGCCACCCGCCGGCCTGCGCAGTGGCCAGACCTGGTACAGCCGGCAGGAGATCGACACCCTGCCCGCAGCCCAGGCCGCGCTCCAGGGCAAGGCGATTGCCTGGCTGGCTGACCCGGTCGATGCGCTGGTGCTGCAGATCCAGGGGTCGGGCCGGTTGACCGTCACCGAGGTCGACGGCTCCACGCGCCAGGTGCGGCTGGCCTTTGCCGGCCACAACGGCCATCCCTACCAAAGCGTGGGCCGCTGGCTGCTGGACCAGCGCGCCATCCGCGAAGGCTCCTGGGACGGCATCCGCGCCTGGGTGCGGGCCAACCCCGGCCGTCTCAACGAGATGCTGTGGAGCAACCCGCGCACCGTGTTCTTCCGCGAAGAGGCGCTGGGTGAATTCGACGCCCGGTTCGGGCCGAGGGGGGCGCAGGGTGTGCCGCTCACACCGGGCCGTTCCATCGCCGTCGATCCGCAGGCCATTCCCTACGGCACCCCGGTCTGGCTGGCCACGCAAGGTGCGGTGCTCAACGAACAGAAGCTGGTGCTGGCGCAGGACACCGGCGGCGCCATCGTCGGGGCGGTGCGCGCCGATCTCTTCACCGGCTGGGGCGGCTGGACCGATCCGGCCTACACCGTGGCGGCAGCGCTCAAGCAGCCGCTGCAGCTTTGGGTGCTGTGGCCGCGCTGAAGCAGGTCCTGGGGCGGACGCTGGAAATGGTGCTTTGGTATTGTTGACGGCATTTCAACGGGGAGCCCCATGAGTCACGCCATCCAAAGAGCCGTTCCACGAGTCTGGGTCGATCGCCCCGACCGCATCCTGGGACGACACCGGAGCCTGCTCGCGCTGGTTGTGGGCGTGACCGTCTCTTTTCTGCTGACCGCATGCGGCGGCGGTGGAGGGGGTTCCCCCTCGGATGGGGGGTTCCGCACGCCCTTGCCCACGCTGTCGACCGACACCCTTCCGAGCGGGCCGCGCGTCGATCTCCAGGGTCGCGACTATTTCCCCGCCACCGTGGGTGACAGATGGGAATACGGGGTCGGTCTGGGGACCCAGACGGCGGCCGATGGCACCCTGTCCCGCACCGTCACGGCGGTCCAGGCGGATGGCAGCGTGGCGATCACGGAAACCTACCTCGGCAGCAGCGACACGGCGATCCGGTATCGACGCACCGCCGAAGGAATCATCGTTTCCCCGCTCACAGGCGCGGCCCCCCTCGCGGTGCAGAACCTGGTGGGCCCGTTGCTGCAGTATCCGGAACCGTTTTACGCCGTGGGCCGGGAACGGGTCGCCGTGCGCCAGGGCAGTTGGGGTGATGATCTGGACGGCGATGGTCGGGCGGAGAGTTTCCGCTTCGAGTTCCGCCAGACACTGACCAGCCTAGGCACCCTCACGGTGGCCGGCCGGCCGTTGGCGGACGTAGCCCATTTCCGGAATGTCTCGACCCTCATGGTGCAGCCATCGGACCTGCGCGAGACCAGCTACACCGTGACCACAGTGGAGAACGCCTGGTGGGCGCCCGGGATCGGTCTGGTTCGATACGACTTCCGTGCCGACGGCTCGGACGGTGAGGTCGTCGTCTCACCCTACTCGTTGTTGCTGACGGGTGGCGTGGTGGCGGGACAAACCTTGTTTGCGCCACAACCCGACGGGGTGACGAACAAGATTGCGCTGGTACACAACGATGTGGTTTACGACGCGCTGCGCGGCGTCTACTACGCCAGCGTACCGGGGAACGTGGCCGGCAATGGCAACCGCATCGCGATCATCGACGCCACCACCGCCGCGGTGAGCTACTCCGCCAGCGCGGTGGGCTCCGAGCCGGGTGAGCTGGCCGTCAGCGCGGACGGACGCGCCCTCTACGTTGCGCTCAACGGTGCGGGACAACTGCTCAAGCTCGAACTGCCGGGGATGACCGAACAGTGGCGCATGGCACTGCCCAGCGATGGTTTCTTTGGACAGTTTGATGTCGAGAACATGGTGGCTTCGCCGGTGGAGGCCGATGCTGTGGCGGTGTCGCTGGCGGCACGCAACACCAATCCGCGCCACATGGGGGTGGCCCTGGTCAGATCTGGCGTCCTGCAGAGCAGGACCACACCCGGTCACACCGGCAGCAACCAGATCGCCTTTGACGGCTCGGGTGCGTATCTGTACGGCTACAACAACGAGTCCACGGAGTTCGGCCTGAGACGCATCGCGGTGCTGGTCGACGGGCTGGAAGAGGAGCAGCCGGTGGTGGCCACGAACAGTTCCTTTGCACCCCAGTCGCTGGACTGGGCCGCGGGACGCGTGGTGGTCGGCCGCCAGGCCTACCAGACCCCCGGCCTGTCCCTGGCGGGGACGGCGCCTCCCTTGGGGGGGCTGTGTATCTGGATCGGAGGGGGCGCGAAGCTGGTGTGCTCGACCGAGGCGCCGATCATGAGCCCCGTCAATCCGTCCCTGCAGGTGGTGGATGCAAGCACCTGGACGGTGGGCGCCACGCTGGTCTATCAGCGGGGCTATGGCGCGGGCTACCTGCGGCAGATCGTCGCGGGCCCTTCCGGTACCGTGGCGCTCAGCATGGACGAAATCGGCAGCGGGGTCGGGAAAAAAGCCGACCGTTTGTGGCTGTTCAAGAACGCTGCGCTGGAGTGACCCGGGCGCCTGCGGCGTTCAGAGCGCCGTCAGCTCGGTCTGTACCGGCCAGGCCAGCGCCGCCTGCTGGGCGTTGTGGCCAAAGTCGTGCTGCAGCCGCAGGGTGTAGCGGCCGGGGCGGCTGGCACAGAGGTGGTAGCCACCGGTCACCGCCTGCACGGTGATGCCGCCGCCCGGTTCGGCCTGCAGCTGCCAGTCCGTGACCTGCGGGTCGGTCAGCCGCAGGCGGGCGCAGAAGCCGTGTCGCATGTTCGAGAGCACCACCAGACGCTGCTCGACCGGCTGTTCGCCGTCGATCTGCGCCGGATGGCGGTTCTCGATCACCTGCATCACCGGTGGGATGACGATGCGGAAATCCAGCCGCGCGCTGGCCTGGCCGGATCCGGGCGTCATGCTGGCCTCCGTAGCGGCGGGCAGGGGTACCAGCAGCAGGCCCAGCGCCGTCAGCACGGTGGCCAGATGGACGGACAGGGGAGCAGAGGGCCGGTACATGCACGGTTTTTCGGCATCCCGGGACGGGACTTGAGCCTTTCGCAGCGGCCGAGCGTGGGGGCCAAGGAATTCAGCGCCGGGCCGCCCCAAGCTGAATTCGCCCCCCTGGGGGGCAGCGACCCGCGCAGCGGCGGAGCGTGGGGGCCCTGTCCGTTATTCCGCCCGTTGCACCGGAATGCTCAGCCGCGTGTCCTCGCGCAGGCGCACAGTAACCTTGACCGTGCCGTCGTCCACCACCGACCAGGGCAGGGGCAGGGTTTCGTTGCGCACGGTCACGGTGCGGGTGCCGGCGGCGACGAAAGGGAATTCGAACCGGCCCTGGGCGTCGGTGCGCACGGCGTAGCGGTTGTCGAGGTAGACGGTCACGCCGGCGGCGCCCGCTTCGCTGGCTTCCCGGGTGCCGCTGCGGTTGGCGTCGAGGTAGACCACGCCTTCGATGCGGCCACCGCCTTCCTGCGGTCGCCCACCCAGCGGGACCTCCCGGCTGCCGGCCTGCCACTCGTAGCGCAGCACGGCATAGAACGAGCGGTCGGCCGTCGCGAGCAGGGTCACCGGTGGTGCCAGCGGGTCGATGGACAGGCTGTTGCTGCGCCCCAGGCTGCGGTTGTATTGGCCTTCGAGGGTCCAGCGCGGATCGATGCGCCAGTTCGCGCCCAGGCCCAGGCTGTAGCGGTGCTGGCCGCCGCTGCGGCGCTCGGTGTCCAGGTTGGCGCGCAGGCTGGCGCGGGAGCCGACCGGCGCGCCGAGTGTCAGCGCGGCCGCCCAGAGCCGCTGGGCGGGCTGGTCGTTCCAGGCGCCGATGCGCCCCAGGGCCAGGCTCGTGGCCAGGGTCCAGCCCAGGGGCACTTGCCAGTCCTGGTCGTAGCCCAGTCGCTGTTCGGGGGCCTGACCGGCCCCGCCGGAGAGGTCCAGGCGCCAGCCGCTGGCGCCCCAGGCGTTGTCGAAGCGCCAGTCGGTGTAGGCGGTCCAGGCGTGCCCATTGAAATCCCGCATCGCCAGGCCGGCACCGAGCTGGCTGCCCACCGCCAGGCGGTGCCGACCGCTGAGGGTGGCGTAGTAGCCGTCCTGCACGGGCTCGCTGACCGAGCGCAGCAGATCGAGCGTGCCCTCGACCGTCCACTGCCGGGTGCGCCAGGCGCTGCGCGCGTAGAGGCCTTCTGCATCGGCGGCCATCGGCTGGCCCGCCCAGTGCAGGTCGGGGTCGAGCCGGTACACACCGCCGCTGTGGCGGAACGGCCCGTCGTCCCATTCGGCGTCCACCCACAGGCCTTCGCGCGCGCCGCCGGTGGGGCCGCCATCGGCTCGCAGCCATTGCATCTGCAGCCGTTCGCCCGTGCCCACCAGGCGGGCCACCAGCAGCGTGCCGTCGGCGTCGAACCGGTCGCCGGCCTGGGGTTGATCCTGCCTCGACACGTCACGCGCCGCTTCCGCCTGGGCGGCCAGGGTCCAGCCCCGGGCTTGCAGCGTGTCGTTACCGCCGGTGGTGGTGTCGGGTCGCCATTGCAGGCCCAGGCTGTGGCGCCGACCGACCCCGTTGCGCCAGACGTTGCCGGGCTGGCCTTCCAGGCGGCCGGGTTCGCCGGTGGCGGCCTGCCATTGCCAGCCGCCGTCGTCGCGGGACCATTCTCCGGTCACACCCTGCAGCAGGACCGACGGCAGGTAGATCCGCGAGGGCTGCCGGCTCACGGGGGGCAGCAGGCTGCTGATCACGCCGGCCTCGTGGTTGGCGGCCCAGCCCTCACCCAGCGGCAGGCCGCGCTGGCGCAGGGTCAGCGTGCCTCGCCCGCTGTGGGGGCTGTGGTGGCCGTCGATGGACAGCGTGCCGTGGCTCGGTGTTTCGAGCAGACCGTAGACCGCGTAGCCCACGCGGCTGCGCCGGCGCTCGTCGAAAGGCTCGGTGCCGAGCCGGGTTTCCAGGCGCAGGAAGCGGGGCCAGCCGCTGCTGTCGTAGGGAGCGGTGGTCTCGGGAAGGGGGGCGGCCGGCAGGTCCGAGAGCACGCGGTCTTCGTAGGGCGCGCCCGCCACCGGCTGCGCCAGGGCGAGCGGTGCCAGCAGGGCCAGGGCCCAGATCCCGTGTGTGATCGGTGCGGGCCGGCGCAAGCCCTGCATCACGGCGCCAGCGTCAGATCCAGCGGCAGCCGGTGGGTGCCCCACTCCAGCGAACCCTTGACGGTCAGCGGAAAGCGCGGCTGCGGCGCCGCCTGGCCGTCTTCGGCCACCGGCTGCAATGCAACGCGGCGGGTCTCGCCGGGCAGCACGGGCAGGTCGGCCGGCGCCAGTTCGAAGCGCTTGCCGTCGGCGTCGGTGCCGTCGACAAAGCCCTGCAGCCGGCCATGGGCGGTGCCGCTGTTGCGCACGTCCAGCAACACCGTGGGCTGGCCTTGCACCGTTTCCACACGGGTGCCGGTGATCGAAAGTTCGGGGCGGGCGCCGCCGATGGCCGCGTAGACGATGACGCCGATGCGGCCGCCCACCGGGAAGCTCACCGCGCCCTGCACGCGCGCCGGCTCCAGGCCTTCGACCATGATGGCAAAGCGGCATTCGCGCGGTGGCGTGTCGGCCGGCGGCTGGATCTCGAAGCGGTAGCGGTAGCGGGCACCGGAGGCCAGCGTCAGCTCGCGCCGCTCGATGGCCACCCAGGGCCGGCAGGAGTCGGGGGCCAGCTCATCGGAAAAGTTCACCGCGTGGTCCGGACCGAAGGTCCAGTCGTTGGTGTAGATCCGGTAGGCGCCAGGCTGCAGGCCCACGTGCTGGATCTCCAGCACCTCGCGCAGGCGCTGACCGGGCTGGGCCTGCAGTTCGAAGCGCGGCGGCGAGATGTAGGCGGCAAAGCCCTGGGCCTGGGCGGCCGGCGCGGCGATCAGCAGGACGGCAGCGGCCCCCAGGCCGGTGGCGGCGCGCATCAGTGGGCGGGTCATGTCAGTCGGCATCGAATTCAAAGTGGAAGTTCAGGCGCCGGTTGCTGCCCTGCCAGTCGGACCCGGTGCGCAGGCGCACGGCGATCTGCTCCTCCAGCCAGGGGCCCGGCAGCACACCCGCATGCACCAGGGCGCGCTCCCCCGAAACCAGGCGTCCCGGCAGCAGGCGGCCCTGGGTGGTCCAGACCGCTTCGACCGTGGACGACTCGTCGCGCGGCAGCACCATGTAGAGGCGCCCGCTGCGGCCGGCCCAGTCGGCGGTGGCGATGCGCAGGTTCACGCGCAGCCAGGCTTCCATGCCGGGGTCGCCCCCGCCGCGCGCCGACAGCGGGCGCCACTGCATCTGTGCCTGGGGTGGCACCGTGTGGCTGCCCGAGTCGTCGAGCCGGTGCGGGTTGGCCTGCGCCAGTCCGGTCAGCAGCAGGCCGGCCAGCGCCAGCGGCGCGAAACGTCGGGCGCGGCTCATGGACTGCTCAGGGTGTAGGTCACCCGTCCGTTGTAGGTGCCGGCCGCGCGCACCGCGCTGTTGGCGTAGCTGAAGCTGTGGCAGTTCTCGATATAGGTGTTGGCCGGCACCGTGGTCAGGGTCTGGGGGGCGCCACTGAAGCTGCCGGCCGGGATCACACCCGGAACCGCGCTGCCGGCGGCCGACACCGTCCAGCTGATCTGGCTGAACGGGATCGTGTCGCCATTGGCATTGACCAGGCTGGCCGGCGCGGTCACGCTCAGGGTGGCGCTGGCCGGGCCGTTGGTGGCACTGCTGCGTCGGTAAGAGGCCCCGACCATGATCTGCGAGGCCGGCGTCGGGCAGGTGGTGTAGCCGTCGCCGTACAGGCTTTGCGACTGTGTGCTGTTGGTGGTCATGGCCTGGGCCACGCCGGAACCCAGCTGCGCGCCGGGCACGCTGACCTGCACCAGGTTGACGGTGCCGTTGTTGCCCTCGACCGTGCCATTGCCCACGTGCAGGAACACGCGGCGCGAGGCGGCGGTCATGCTCAGCGACCAGGCATGGGCTTCGACCAGCGGCCAGAGCCCGGCCAGCAGCAGGCCGAAGGCGGCCAGCGGGCGGACAGAGGCAGGACGGCGGACGGGCATGGTGCGCATTGTGAGGGGCACGGCGGGCGTGGGTTCCCGCCATCGGCAAAGACAAACGGAGGGCTGCGTCTGGCAGGCCCTCCGTGCGGTGCTGGCATGTGCCGGCACAGGGGCCGGTTGGCGCGCGGTGTTCGCGGGTGCCGGGCCTCAGGGCATGGCGGCGGTGTAGGTCACGCGGCCGTTGGTGGTGCCGTAGGTGCCCGGGGCCACGACGGCCGAGTTGGCGTAGCTGAAGGTCCAGTTGGCCGAGCGGTCGGTGACGCGGGTGCCCGAGGACAGGGTCACGTTGGCGGCGGTGCCGGCGCCGGTGGCGGGGATCACCGGGCTGGGCAGGGCGGCCAGGCTGGTGGTGGCCGAAATCTCGGACCAGGGGATGGTGTCGGCGGTGCCGTTGGTCAGGGCGCCGGTGGTGTTGGCGGTCAGCGTGATCTGACCGTTGTTGCCCACCACCCTCACGGGCACCACGTTGCCGCTGATGGTGCCGGCGGCGGCACCGGTGCCCAGGGCGGCCGGGTTGCCGCTGTAGTCGAAGGTCACGGTGTCGATGGTGGCGTTGCTGGCCGGGGTGGCGGCGGCGGCGCCGGTGCCCACGCCCAGGAACAGCACGCGCGGCACGATCACGCGGAAGTCCAGGCGGGCGCTGGCGCTGCCGGTGCCGACGACCAGTTGCGATTCGGCCGAGGCGAACATCGGCACAGCCATGGCCAGGGCGACGGCGGACTTGACGAACAGATGGGTGCGGGACTTGTTCACGACGTTTCCTTCAGGTGTGGACCGCAGGCGGGCTGAAAACTTTCGATGCAGCGCTGCGGTGCTTTGCAGATGGCCGGATGCTAGGGGCGGCATCGGGCGCCGGCAAGCTGGAACGTGGGGAAAACGTCACGAAAACAAACACTTGCGCCCGACTTGTTAACCAGCGGTCGAAATGCGCAGACGGGCGGCTGCAAATAAGGCTCAAGTTTTTTGTTCTGCTGCCGTGCCTAGGCGTTTGGTACGCAGGTGCGACAGCGGCAGCGTGGCGCTGGCCTTGACCTCGCCGAGCGAAAAACTGGTGTGCAGGTCCTTCACGTTGGGCAGGTGGATCAGCACCTCGCGGGCGAAGCGGCTGAACTCGGCCAGGTCGGGCGCGACCACCTGCAGCTCGAAGGTGCCCGAACCGCTGATGTAGTGGCAGGCCACGATCTGCGGGATGTCGCGGATGGCCTTTTCCATCTGGCCCAGCGCGTCGCCGCTGTTGCGCTCGGCGTCCAGCCGCACGAAGGCCAGCACACCCAGGCCGATCTTGTCGCGGTTGAGTTCGGCCCGGTAGCCGGTGATGAAACCCGCCTCCTCCAGCGCCCGCACGCGGCGCCAGCAGGGCGCGGCGGACAGGCCCACCCGGCTGGCCAGTTCGGCGTTGGTCAGGCGGCCATCGGCCTGCAGTTCTTGCAGGATGGCGAGGTCGAACTTGTCTAGTGTTTCCATGATCGGCATTCAGAAGAAAGAAGCTTTCTCAAGTGTGGCAATTTCGGGCATGAAAAGCAAACACCTGTCGGCATCACGGCCATACACTGTGCGGCACACTGAAACCGGCCCACACGGCCGGTTGTCGGTACCAGAACCGCCCACAAGGCGGCTTTCCAACCACAGGAGACAACAAGATGAACGCCCCGCTGCCCGAACACATCCGCCGCGCCCTGGAAACGGTGACGCTGGACGACAAATACGCGCTGGACCATGGCCGTGCGTTCATGAGCGGGGTGCAGGCCCTGGTCAAACTGCCCATGCTGCAGCGCCAGCGCGACGCACTGATCGGCAAGAACACCGCCGGTTTCATCAGCGGTTACCGCGGCTCGCCGCTGGGCGGCTACGACCAGGCGCTGCAGAAGGCCGCGCCTTACCTCAAGCAGCAGAACGTGGTGTTCCAGCCCGGCGTGAACGAGGAACTGGCGGCCACGGCCATCTGGGGCACCCAGCAGCTGGGCTTTGCGCCGCCCGGGACGAACAAGTTCGACGGCGTGTTCGGCATCTGGTACGGCAAAGGGCCGGGCGTGGACCGCTGCTCCGACGTGTTCAAGCACGCCAACATGGCCGGCACCACGCCCTGGGGCGGGGTGATCGCGGTGGCCGGCGACGACCACGTGGCCAAGAGCTCCACAGCCGCCCACCAGAGCGACCACATCTTCAAGGCCTGTGGCCTGCCGGTGTTCTTCCCGTCCACGGTGCAGGACATTCTCGATCTGGGCCTGCACGCCTTCGCCATGAGCCGCTTTTCCGGTGTGTGGACGGGCATGAAGACCATCCAGGAGATCGTCGAGTCCAGCGCCACCGCGATGATCGACCCCGAGCGGGTGCAGATCGTGATCCCCGAGTTCGAGATGCCGGCGGGCGGTGTGCACATCCGCTGGCCCGACCACGCGCTGGACCAGGAAGCGCGCCTGTTTGACTACAAGTGGTACGCAGCCCTGGCCTATGTGCGTGCCAACCGGCTCAACCACAACGTCATCGCCACCGCGCAGGACCGCTTCGGCATCATCGCCAGCGGCAAGGCGTTCAACGACACACGGCAGGCGCTGATCGACCTGGGCCTGGACGACGCCACCTGCCAGCGCATCGGCCTGCGCCTGCACAAGGTCAACGTGGTGTGGCCGCTGGAGGCGAGCATCACGCGCGAGTTCGCGACCGGGCTGCGCGAGATCCTGGTGGTGGAGGAAAAGCGCCAGGTCATCGAATACCAGCTCAAGGAAGAGCTCTACAACTGGCGCTCGGACGTGCGCCCGCACGTGCTGGGCAAGTTCGACGAGGTCGAGGGCGACTTCACCGGCGGGGAATGGTCCATGCCCAACCCCAGCGGCAACCAGCTGCTGCGGGCCAACGCCGACCTGAACCCCGCGCTGATCGCGCGCGCCATCGCCAAGCGCCTGAAGAAGCTGGGCGTGCCCGAGGACGTGGCGGCGCGCATGGACGCGCAGCTCGCCATCCTGGACGCGCAGGAGCGCGCCACGCTGACCCTGATGAGCGGCGCGGCACACGACGCCAACCGCCAGCCCTGGTTCTGCAGCGGCTGTCCGCACAACACCAGCACCCGTGTGCCCGAAGGTTCGCGCGCCATGGCCGGCATCGGCTGCCACTTCATGACCATCTGGATGGACCGCGCCACCGTGGGCTTCACCCAAATGGGTGGCGAGGGCGTGCCCTGGGTCGGCCAGCAGCCCTTCAGCAAAGACCAGCACATCTTCGCCAACCTGGGCGACGGCACCTACTTCCACAGCGGCCTGCTGGCGGTGCGCCAGAGCATCGCGGCCGGCGTGAACATCACCTACAAGATCCTCTACAACGACGCGGTCGCCATGACCGGCGGCCAGCAGGTCGGCGAGCGCCCCGAGGGTCACTCGGTCGTGCAGATCGCGCAGAGCATGCGCGCCGAGGGCGCGGTGAAGATCACCATCGTCACCGACGAACCCGAGAAGTACGCTTCGGTCAAGGGCCTGCCCGAGGGCATCGTCATCCAGCACCGCGACACGCTGGACGCGGTGCAGCGCGAGTTCCGCGAGATCAAGGGCACCACGGTCATCATCTACGACCAGACCTGCGCCACCGAGAAGCGCCGCCGCCGCAAGCGCGGCACGATGGCCGAGCCGGACCAGCGCGTGGTCATCAACGAGGCCGTGTGTGAGGGTTGTGGCGATTGCGGCGTGCAGAGCAACTGCCTCTCCGTCGAACCGCTGGAGACCGATTTCGGCCGCAAGCGCCAGATCAACCAGAGCACCTGCAACAAGGACTTCTCCTGCGTCAAGGGCTTCTGCCCGAGCTTCGTCACCGTCAAGGGCGGCCAGCTGCGCAAGAAGGACAAGAAGGGGGCCGGCGCCGAATGGACCGGCGGCGCGCTGCCGGCGCCGAAGCTGCCGGTGCTGGGTGACGAGGCCTGGGGCATCGTCGTGGCCGGCGTGGGCGGCACGGGCGTCATCACCATCGGCCAGCTGCTGGGCATGGCCGCGCACATCGAGGGCAAGGGCATCGTCACGCAGGACGCGGCGGGCCTGGCCCAGAAGGGCGGCGCGACCTGGAGCCATGTGCTGATTGGCGCCACGCAAGCGCACATCCGCACCACGCGCGTGGGCGCGGCCTCGGCCGACCTGGTGATCGCCTGCGAGCCCATCGTGGCCGCGGGCAAGGAAACCCTGCAGCGCCTGCGCGCGGGTCGCAGCCACGTGGCCCTGAACACGAGCGCCCCGCCGACGGCCGCTTTTGTGCGCAATGCCGAGTGGCAGAACCCGGGCCAGGCCTGCGTGGACGCGCTGGTCGGCGCGCTGGGCGACGAGCCGGTGGGCCGTTTCGACGCCGAGGCCGCCGCGACCCGGCTGATGGGCGATTCGATCTACACCAACCCCATGATGCTGGGCTACGCCTGGCAGCGCGGCTGGGTGCCGCTGGGGCTGGACGCGCTGATGCGCGCCATCGAACTCAACGCGGTGCAGGTGGAAAAGAACAAGCAGGCCTTCGAATGGGGTCGCCGCGCCGCGCACGATCCCAAGGCCGTGGCGGCGCTGCTGGCGCCGGTGCTGCCGGCCCAGGTCATCCAGTTCAAGAAGCGCGACACTGTGGACGAACTGCTGGCCCGGCGGGTGGCGTTCCTGACCGACTACCAGAACGCTGCCTACGCGGGGGAATACGAGGTCTTCGTGCGTCGTGTGCAGGAGGCCGAGGCCAAGCTCGGCAAGACCGCGCTGACCGAGGCGGTGGCGCGCTACCTGTTCAAGCTCATGGCCTACAAGGACGAATACGAGGTGGCCCGCCTGCACACCGACCCGGCCTTTCACCGGAAGCTGGCCGCCCAGTTCGAAGGCGACTTCAAGCTGCAGCTGCACCTGGCGCCGCCCTTGTTCGCCAGGAAGAACGACAAGGGCGAACTGCTCAAGCAGACCTACGGCCCCTGGATGCTCAAGGCCATGGGCGTGCTGGCCAAATTCAAGGGCCTGCGCGGCACCGCGCTCGATCCCTTCGGCCGCACCGAGGAGCGGCGCACCGAGCGTGCGCTGATCACCCAGTACCGAGCTGACATCGAAACCCTGCTGGCCGGGTTGGACGCCGACCACCACGCCCTGGCGCTCGAGATCGCCCGCCTGCCCGAGCAGATCCGCGGTTTCGGACACGTGAAGGCACGGAACCTGGCGGCCGTTCAGGCCCGGCGTGAGCACTTGCTGGCCCAGTGGGCTGGCGGCGCCCGGGTGGTGGCCCGCGCCGCCTGAGGGACTCCTGCGCTGTCACACGGCGGCGCAGGGGGGCGGCATACAATGACCGGTTGATTCCGGGTGCCACGTCGGTCCAGCCGACAGGCGCCCGGTGCTGTCCTGTACGTTGTTGGAGACTTATTCCGTGTTCATTTCTTCCGCTTACGCCCAAGCCGCCGCCGGTGCCGCCAGCACCCAGGACACCCTGGTCAGCATGCTGCCTCTGGTGCTGATGTTCGTGGTGCTGTATTTCGTGATGATCCGCCCGCAGATGAAGAAGGCCAAGGAACACAAGGCCATGGTCGAGGCCCTGGCCAAGGGTGACGAGATCGTGACCGCCGGCGGTTTCCTGGGCAAGGTCTCCAAGATCGGCGAAACCTATATTGGTGTGGAACTCGCCAGCGGTGTCGAGGTCCAGATGCAGCGCACGGCGGTGGTGCAGGTGCTGCCCAAGGGTACCCTGAAGTAACACCCCTGCCGCGCTTCGCGCGACCCCCTCAAGGGGGCAACGCGAGCGGCCCGGCAAAGCCGGTTCCGCCGCGTTTCCGGATGGCTCCCCCTCTTGCCTTCGTGGCCTCTATCCCATGAACCGTTACCCCCTCTGGAAGTACCTCGTCATCCTGGTGGTGACGCTGATCGGCTTGCTGTACGCCCTGCCCAACCTGTTCGGCGAGGCGCCAGCGGTGCAGGTCTCGGCCGGGCGGGCGACGGTGAAGGTGGACACCGGCACCCTGTCGGCGGTGGAACAGGCGCTGGTGGCACAGGGCTTGAAGCCTTCGCTGGTGGCGTTCGAGGGCAACTCGGTCAAGGCGCGGTTCGAGACGACCGACGACCAGCTCAAGGCCCGCGACGCGCTGGAGAAGTCGCTCAACCCCGATGCGACGAACCCGTCCTACGTGGTGGCGCTGAACCTGGTGCCGCGCACCCCGGCCTGGCTGGCGGGCCTGGGGGCTTCGCCCATGTACCTGGGCCTGGATCTGCGCGGTGGTGTGCACTTCATGCTGCAGGTGGACATGCAGGCCGCGCTGCAGCAGCGCGCCGATGGTCTGGCCAGCGATCTGCGCTCCACGATGCGCGAAAAGGGCGTGCGCCATGGCGGCATCGTCCGCAATGGGCAGAGCGTGGAGATCCGCGCCCGCGACGCCCAGACCCTGGGTGCCGTCAAGAACCTGATCACCGACCAGTTCCCCGACCTGCAGACCACCGAGGTGCCGGAAGGCCTGGAATACAAGGTGGTGGCCAGCCTCAAGCCCGAGGCTGCGCGCCGCGTGCAGGAACAGGCCATCAAGCAGAACATCACCACGCTGCACAACCGCATCAACGAACTCGGCGTGGCCGAACCAGTGATCCAGCAGCAGGGGCTGGACCGCATTGTGGTCCAGTTGCCGGGCGTGCAGGACACGGCCAAGGCCAAGGACATCCTGGGCCGCACCGCCACACTCGAACTGCGCCTGGTGGACGAAAGCACCGAAGGACTGGCTGCGGAGCGCAACAGCGCCGCCGTGCCGTTCGGGTCCGAGCGCTACCTGGAGCGCGACGGCCGCGCCGTGATCGTCAAGCGAGAAGTGCTGCTGACGGGCGAGAACCTCACCGACGCGCAGGCCGGTTTCGATGATCAGCAGCAGGCGGCCGTGCACCTGACCCTGGATGCCAAGGGCGCGCGCATCTTCCGCGACGTCACGCGCGACAACGTCGGCAAGCGCATGGCCATCATCCTGTTCGAGAAGGGCCGGGGCGAGGTCGTGACCGCGCCGGTCATCCGTGGCGAAATCGGTGGCGGCCGGGTGCAGATTTCCGGTGCCATGAGCACCGTCGAAGCCAACGACACCGCCCTGCTGTTGCGTGCCGGTTCGCTGGCCGCGCCGATGGAAATCATCGAAGAGCGCACCATCGGCCCCAGCCTGGGCGCTGAAAACATTGCCAAAGGCTTCAACAGCGTGGTCTGGGGCTTTGCCGTGATCGTGCTGTTCATGTGCATCTACTACATGCTGTTTGGCGTGTTCTCCAGTGTGGCCCTGGGGCTGAACCTGGTCCTGCTGGTGGCCGTGCTGTCCATGCTCCAGGCGACGCTGACACTGCCCGGCATCGCCGCCATGGCGCTGGCGCTGGGTATGGCCATCGACTCCAACGTGCTGATCAACGAGCGCGTGCGCGAAGAACTGCGCAACGGCGCGTCGCCCCAGTCGGCCATCAACGCCGGCTACGAACACGCCTGGGGCACGATCCTCGACTCCAACATCACCACCCTGATCGCGGGCGTTGCCCTGCTGGCCTTCGGCTCCGGCCCGGTACGGGGCTTTGCCGTGGTGCACTGCATCGGCATCCTCACCAGCATGTTCTCGTCGGTGGTGTTCTCGCGCGGCCTGGTCAACCTCTGGTATGGCCGGCAGAAGAAGCTCAAGGGTGTGTCCATCGGCACCGTCTGGAAACCTGACAACAACGCCACCGCCGCCAAGGCCGACTGACCCGGAGCACCGCCATGGAACTCTTCCGCATCCGCCGTGACATCCCGTTCATGAAGCACGCCATCGTGCTCAACGCGATCTCGGCCATCACCTTCGTTGCCGCCGTTTTCTTCCTGGTGACTCGGGGACTCGCCCTCTCGGTGGAATTCACCGGCGGCACGGTGATGGAGGTGGCCTACGAACAGCCCGCCGATCTGGAGGCTGTGCGCAAGGTGGTCGAGGGTCTGGGCTATGCCGAGGTGCCGGTCCAGAACTTCGGCACTTCGCGTGACGTGCTGTTGCGCCTGCCAGCGGTTCAGGGACAGAGCTCCGGACAGCAGAGCGATGCCATGATGGCCGCACTCAAGGCCCAGAACCCGGGAGTGGAGCTGCGGCGCACCGAGTTCGTCGGCCCGCAGGTCGGGCAGGAGCTGGTCGAAGACGGCCTCAAGGCGTTGGCCCTCGTGATCGTGGGCATCATGATCTATCTGGCCATCCGCTTCGAGTGGAAGTACGCGGTGTCGGCCATCATCGCCAACCTGCACGACGTGGTGATCATTCTGGGCTTCTTTGCCTTCTTCCAGTGGGAATTCTCGCTGGCGGTCCTGGCGGCGGTGCTGGCGGTGCTGGGTTACTCGGTCAACGAGTCCGTTGTTATTTTTGATCGCATCCGTGAGACTTTCCGCCGCCAGCGCAAGAAGACCACCGTCCAGATCATCGATCACGCGATCACCTCGACCATCAGCCGTACCATCATCACGCACGGTTCAACCCAGATCATGGTGCTTTCGATGCTGCTGTTCGGCGGGCCGACGCTGCATTACTTTGCGCTGGCCCTGACCATCGGCATCCTGTTCGGCATCTATTCATCGGTCTTTGTGGCGGCGGCAGTCGCCATGTGGCTCGGTATCCGGCGAGAAGACCTGATCAAGGGTGGCGGCAAGTCGGGTGAAGGCGATCCATCCGATCCGAATGCGGGTGCGGTCGTCTGAACCATCCGCCCGTCGGTGGCGGTTTCGTCAATTTGTTCGCGCCAGCGAATGAATTCTTTCGTGTCATACTGTTCACATTGTGGTATCGCCCGATCAGCACGTTTCTTCCCTGGCCAAACAGGCGCGTGAGCTCTTCGTGGTTCATGTGGGGCGCGCACTTCCTGACATGGTGAAGGCGTGCGAGAACCGTCTGGTGGCCGTCATTGACCAACCCGGGGCGGCGCGCGAGATGCAGGAACGCCGGGACACGTGGACGGCCTTCAACAAGCATCAGACCACCTGGCTGAACAATAGCCGCAAGGCCTTGCAGCGGACGCTGTTGCCCCGCTTCTCTGCCTCCGGCAGCACTTCGTCCACGGCCCCCGGGCGTCTGGAACTGCTGGCCGAAGGGGCCATTGACGACCAGATCATGGCCTCGCGTCTCGCCATGCGGGTGCTGGATCTCGCGTCCACCGAACTCAACGAACTGCGACTGCGCATCCAGCACCTGGAAAAGCGCCAAGAACTTCCGCGCGGCGATGTGCTGCTGCCGGATGTGACCGCCCGCATTCTGGTGGACCAGTGGCTGGACGTGCAGATGCCACGCGAGGGGTGGCCGTTGGTGCAGGACGCGTTGGCGCCGGTACTGGCGAACAAGATGCTGGAGGCTTACAAGGCCGCCAACGAGTTTCTGGTTTCCAGTGGCGTGATGAGGGAGATTGACCTCAATGCGCTGGTCAAGCGCGCCCCCGGCAGCCGGTCGGCAGGCGCCGCGCCGACACCGCCACCGACCGGTCATGCGGCGGAGACCGACGCGGTCGGCGGTGGCCAGGACAGCGGTGGTTACGGTTCTGCGCGCCCCGCAGGCAGCCCATCTGCCAGCCAGCAAGGCGGCCTGCGTGGCGCCTCTGCGTCCGCTGTGATGGGCGTGCAGGAAGAGACGCGGCTGATGACCAGCTCGTCGCCGCTGGCGCGCGCTCGAATGCGCGCCCAAGGCGTGGTGGGGCGTCTCAAGCGCCTGCTGGTGGATCGTGTGGGGGGGGACTTCGAAGCCACCCAGATCCTGGAAACCTCGCCCCGTCTGCGACAGGCCATCCAGCAGGTGGCGCCGGCGGTGGCGTATGACGTTCCTGCTCAGACGGGCAGCGGTGGTGTGCCGGTGGTCATCGATGCCGGCCATGTGGAGCGTGCGGCGACGGCGCTGCGTCAGCGCACCACCGAGCTCAAGGAAGCCGCCTCCACGCCGACCGAGAAAGCCATCATCGAAGTCGTGGCCTTGATGTTCCAGAGCATCCTGGCCGAGGAGCGCATTCCCGCCAGTGTCCGGGTCTGGTTTGCCCGGCTGCAGATTCCGGTGCTGCGGGTGGCACTGGCCGAACCCGAGTTTTTTGGTGCCCTGCAACACCCGGCCCGTCGGCTGATCGACCGCATGGGTTCCTGTGTCATGGGCTTCGAATCCAATGTCAGCTCGGCGGCGCTGGAGGCCGAGATCAAGCGCGTCGTCCAGGTCATCGAGCAATACCCCGAAACCGGCCGGCGCGTGTTCCAGCTCGTGTACGACGAGTTCCAGAAGTTCCTGTCCACCTTCCTGAGCGAACAGGGCAACGCCGGGCGCGTGGTGTCGGTGGCCCAGCAGGTCGAGCAGAAGGAAACCCTGTCGGTGCAGTACACGATCGAGCTGCGCAAGCTGCTCGACGATGTGCCGGTGCGCGACGAGATCCGCGAGTTCCTCTTCAAGGTCTGGGTCGAGGTACTGGCGGTGGCCAGCGTTAAGTACGGCCTTAAGCATGAAGAAACCGCGTCGCTCAAACGCGTCGCTTCCGACCTCCTGTGGGCGGCGAGCGCCAAGCCCAACCGCAACGACCGGGCACGCGTGATCCAGCAGTTGCCCGGGCTGCTGCAGCGGCTGCGCCATGGCATGGGTCTGCTGGGCTTCCCGCCCGGGCTGCAGGACGCGCACATCAAGTCGGTCAGTGACACCCTGGCGGACGCCTTCATGTCCCGCACCGAGGCGATCTCGCAGGAGAGCCTCGACAAGCTCTCCGACCGCCTGGCGAACCTCGAGGACTACCTGCCCGAGGGTGGCGTTGGCGACCTGGATCTGGACAACGAGAGCATTGAAATGATCACGGGTGTGGACGCCAGCAACATCGAGGTGATCCGCACCGGTGGCAGCCAGCCCAACGAAGCCATGCGGGCCTGGGCGGTGGAGTTGCAGATCGGTGCCTGGTTCGGGTTGGACCACAACGGCAAGCTCAACAGCGTGCAACTGGCCTGGCGCAGCCAGCATGGTCAGCTTTACCTGTTCGTGTCCGGCAACGGGCGCTGCTACCTCATCCAGGCCACACGCGTGGCCGCTTACCTGCAGGCGGGCCTGCTGGTGCCGAGCGAGGATGAGGCACTGACCGTGCGTGCCACGCGCGCCGCACTGGCCAAGCTGGACGCCAACCCCGAACGGCTGCTGGCCTGAGGGTGGGCTTGCGAGAGGGGGCGTCAGCCCGCGCTCATGCGTTGAATCCATCCGCCGGGCAGGCGCCCGACGTGGCCGTCCAGCTCCAGTTCCAGCAGGCGCGCCTGCAAGCGTGCGGTGTCCAGCCCGCAACGCGCTTGCAGTGCATCCAGGCTCAGGGGATCGAAGCCCATCACCGCCAGCAGCGGGTCGGTGTTGTCGGCGGACACTTCCGTTGGGGCTTTGGGACGCAACGGATCGGGCACGCGCAACTCCTCCAGGATGTCCTGCGCCGATTCCACCAGCTTGGCGCCCTGGCGGATCAGCGCGTGACAGCCGCGCGCCTGTGGCGAGTGGATGGATCCCGGGATGGCGAACACCTCGCGACCCTGTTCTGCCGCCTGTCTGGCCGTGATCAGCGAACCCGATTGCAGCGCCGCCTCGACCACCAGTGTGCCCTGGGACAGTCCCGAGATGATGCGGTTGCGTTTGGGAAAGTTGGGTGACAGTGGCGGCGTGCCCAGCGGGTATTCGCTGACCAGGGCGCCCTGCGCCGCGATGCGGTGCGCCAGATCGCGATGCCGGCTGGGGTAGACGCGGTCCAGGCCGGTGCCCACGACGGCGATGGTCATGGCGCCGGCTTCCAGCGCACCTTCGTGTGCGGCGCCGTCCACGCCCAGTGCCAGACCCGACACGATACAGGCGCCGGACTGCCCCAGTGCGTGGGCAAACTGGCGGGCGTTGAGAGCGCCTTGAGGCGTCGGGTTGCGACTGCCGACCACGGCCAGCCGCAACGGGTGCTGCAAAGCGTCCAGCTGACCCAGCACGTACAGGAGCAGCGGAGGGTCCTGCGTCTGCAGCAGTTCGGCGGGATAGGAGGGGTCGCCCAGCGCCAGCAGGTGGCGGTTTTCTCCACCTTGCAGCCAGGTCTCCAGCCCTTGCTCGGTCGAGATCCAGTTCTCAGGGGGCGTCGACAGGGCCTCGGCGACACGGGGGCCGACCACCGCCTTGAGGTTGGTTGCGCTCTGCTGCCAGACCGCTTCGGGGGAGCCAAAGGCTGTCAGCAGGCGGCGCGCGGTCTCATTGCCGACGCCCTCGGTGAGCAGCAAGCGCAGCCAGGCGGCCCGCTCGTTGCGTTCCATGGTCCCGGCGGGCCGGTTCAGGGGTTGACGAAGCGGTCGCCGACCTTCGCGCCGTCGGCCACCTCCAGAACAAGGGCGTAGGACACCTTGTCAAACGTGCGGAAGACCATCATCAGGCCGTTGCGTTCGCCCGGCAGGCGAATCATCGGGCGCGCCGCGTCGGTCTTGTCGGGCACCAGATTGGCATCACGCAGCAGGGCCAGGACATGACCGCGCTGCAGGCCATGGGCTGTACCGCGGTTGATGGCCACCACCTGGTTCTGGCCGGCATAGGTCACGGCATTGCCGTAGACCGACACCACCTGGCCGTTCTGGGGGGTGGTCGGTGCGCTGGGCACGTAGTTGGAGAAGTCTCGCGGCGGTTCGGGCAGTAGCCGGTCGCCGGGCCGCATTTCTTCCTTGACGGCCACGATGTCGATGGTGGCGGGCACGATCTCGACACGCGACTTTCCGTTTTCCTGCACCTGGGTCTGGCTTTCGCCGCGTGCCAGGGCGGCACGGCCCACGTACTGGGCTTCGTAACCCAGGACTTCGCCGGTGCTCGGGTCCTTCAGCGGCACGGCGTTGCGGAACACGCGGAAGTTGGCCGGCTGGCCGGGGGCCTCGCTCAGCGCGGGGCCTTGCTGGCTGCCGGCGCTGCCGTACTGACCGCGGGCGTAGGCGCGGTCGCCGCGGGTCAGCAGCACGCGGTTGTCCGGCGTCGCGACGATGCGCGGGGCCAGGCTGAAGGTGGCTTCGTCCACGATCAGGGGTTCGGTCAGGAAGGCTTCGATGGCCTGCAGGTTGACCGGGGGAATGGCGCTGTCGGACAGGCTTTCGTAGCGCGTGCGCGGCGAGACCTTGATGGTGCCGGAACTGTCCATCACTTCGCCCGGCGGCAACGTGGACAGGATGGCGCGGTCTCCGGACTTGTGCAGGTACAGCACCTGACCGGGATAGATCAGGTGCGGGTTCTGGATGGCCTGCAGGTTCATGCCCCAGAGTTCGGGCCAGCGCCAGGGGCTTTTGAGGAACACCCGGGAAATGGCCCACAGGGTGTCACCGCGTTTGATGGTGTAGCGGTCCGGCGCGTTGGCGGCCAGCTCGGAAAGGGGCACGCCGGCCTGGGCCACTTGCGAGGCCGTGCTTCGCTGCGCCTCCGTGACGGGGAAATTCACTGCCCAACTGCCGCTGGAGGCCGTCGCGGCCAGCACGACAACGGCGCAGGCCAGGGGGCGGGGGAGAACGGACAGACAGCGTTTCGATGGCATGAGAGGGTCCCGGAGCGTGCACGCGTTGGTTCCGGCCCGGCCGGCATCGCGGCAAACGGGACAGCGGACGCGCTTGTGGTCTTGACAAGTCGCATTTGATTTTGCGCCCAAGCCCTTGATTAGGCAATGTTTATGGTCGCAGCCTTTGGCGTGGTCCGACAAAAGTGGCGAAAATAGCGACAAACCTTCCAGCGCTTCACACAACGTTGCCGCCCGTCTCCTGCGAACGGCCGGCTGGCGCTTATTGCTCCCTTTCCGCCGCCATGTCGTCCACCCCTCTCCTGCCCATCCTGCGTTACCCCGATCCGCGCCTGCACACCGTGGCCAAACCGGTCGCGGCGGTGGACGCACGCATCCGCGAACTGATCGACCGCATGCTCGCGACCATGTACGACGCCCAGGGCATCGGCCTGGCGGCGACGCAGGTGGACGTTCACGAGCGCCTGGTGGTGATTGACGTGAGCGAAACACGCGACCAGCCCATGGTGCTGATCAACCCCGAGATCGAATGGGCCAGCCCGGAAAAGCGCAAAGGTGAAGAGGGCTGCCTCTCGGTGCCCGGTATTTACGACGGTGTGGAGCGTTCCATCGCCGTGAAGGTGCGAGCGCTGGACGGCGAGGGTCAAAGTCGCGTGATCGAGGCCGAGGGCATGCTGGCGGTGTGCATCCAGCACGAGATGGACCATCTGATGGGCAAGGTGTTTGTCGAATACCTCTCGCCGCTCAAACAAGGGCGCATCAAGACCAAACTGGTCAAGGCCGAACGGGAAGCCAGACGTTAAGCCCCCACGCTCCGCCGCTGCGCGGGTCGTTGCCCCAGGAACGGGAAGGGCCCCGTTCCATGCCGGTGCCGGTGGCTGATCCGGCTTGGGGCGGCCCGGCGCCGGATCGATTCCTTACAACCGACACCACCTTATGCGCATCATTTTTGCCGGCACGCCGGCATTCGCCCGTGTGGCGCTGGAGCGCCTGCACGCGGCAGGTTTCGAGATCCCGCTGGTGCTGACCCAGCCGGACCGCCCCGCCGGCCGCGGCATGAAGCTGCAGGCCTCACCGGTCAAGCAGTTCGCGCTCGACCACGGCATCGCCGTGGCGCAACCGCGCAGCCTGCGGCTGGACGGCAAATACCCCGAGGATGCGGTCGCCGCCCGCGAGGCCATCCTCGCGGCGCGGGCCGATGCGATGGTGGTCGCGGCCTACGGGCTGATCCTGCCGCAGTGGGTGCTGGACGCCATGGCCGACGCCGGGCCGCCCCAAGGCGGCCAAGCCCCCTTGGGGGGCAGCGCACCACGCGCAGCGGGAAGCGTGGGGGCTGGTGGTCTGGGGTGTCTGAACATCCACGCTTCTTTGCTGCCGCGCTGGCGTGGCGCCGCGCCCATCCACCGCGCCATCGAGGCCGGCGACGCCGAGACCGGCGTGACCATCATGCAGATGGATGCCGGCCTGGACACCGGCGACATGCTGCTGATCGAGCGGCTGCCCATCGCTGCCACCGACACCACCGGCAGCCTGCACGACCGGCTGGCGGTGCTGGGCGGGCGTCTGATCGTCGAGGCGCTGGAGATCGCGGCCTGTGGCGGCCTGATTGCGGTGCGGCAACCCGAAGACGGCGTGAGCTACGCACACAAGATCGAAAAGGTCGAGGCCGCCATCGACTGGTCGCTCCCGGCCGCGGTGCTGGAGCGGCGGGTGCGCGCCTTCAACCCGTTTCCCGGCGCTGGTTCGGTGCTGGGGGGCGAGGCGGTCAAGGTCTGGTCGGCGCACCCTGAAGCCACCACCGCGACGGCTGCGCCGGGACAGGTGCTGACCGCCGACGCGCAGGGCATCCGCGTGGCCACCGGCGACGGTGTGCTGGTGTTGACCGAACTGCAGCGTGCCGGCGGCAAGCGCCTGTCGGCGGCCGACTTCCTGCGTGGTTTTGCGGTGGCGCCGGGTCAGGTGTTCGACGCTGTGGCGCAGGGCGATCGCTGATGTTCTGGCAAGCCGGCCACCGCCGCCACGCCGAGTTCGGTGAAGGCATCCGCGACCAGTTTTCCGTCGCCATGGGGATCGCCGCCTGGGGCCTGATGACCGGTGTCGCCATGGTCAAGTCCGGCCTGTCGGCGCTCGAAGCCCTGCTCATGACGCTGATCGTCTACGCCGGCAGCGCCCAGTTGGCGGCCGTGCCCATGATCGCGGCCGGCGCGCCGCTGTGGGTGATCCTGGCAGCGGCCTTCTGCGTGAACCTGCGCTTCGTCGTCTTCTCGGCGCACCTGCGGCCCTATCTGATGCACCTGCCGCGCTGGCAGCGCCTGGCGACCGGCTACGTGACCGGGGACCTGAGCTATGTGTTCTTCGCGCGCCGCTACCCGCACCCGGGGCAGACCCCGGACGAGCTGGCGCGCCAGCAGGCCTACCTGGCCGGCAACTGCGCCGTCAACTACCTGGCCTGGATGACCGCCAGCGTCATCGGCATCGCGCTGGCCAACGCCATCCCCACCGAATGGGGGCTGGGTTTTGCCGGCATCCTGGCACTGCTGGGTGTGCTGAGTTCGCTGGCCTCGTCGCCGCTGCGCATCGTCTCGGCCGGCGTGGCCGGCGCGGCGGCGGTGGCGGCCTGGGCGTTGCCGCTCAAGCTCAACATCCTGGTCGCGATCGCCTGTGCGGTGGCGCTGTGCCTGCTGCTGGAGAAGATGCCGCCGTTCCGCCACCGGGAGGGTGCCGGCCATGTTTGAGCTCGATCCCTGGAACCTGCTGACCTTCCTCCTGCTGGGCGTGGTCACCGTGGTCACACGCGGCTTTTTCTTTCTGTCCAGCAAGCCCTGGACGTTGCCGCACTGGGCGCAGCGCGGGCTGCAGTACGCGCCGATTGCCGCCCTCGCCGCGGTGGTGGTGCCCGAGGTGGTGACCACGCAGGGCGTGCTGGTGCAGACCTGGATGGACGCGCGCCTGTTCGCCGCCGCGGCGGGGGCGGCCTGGTTCTTCTGGCAGCGCAGCGTGCTGGGCACCATCGTGGCCGGCATGGTGGTCTACCTGCCGCTGCACATCGGCCTCGGTTGGTAAGTATGTGACCCCCACGCTCCGCCGCTCACGCGGGTCGCTGCCCCCGAGGGGGCTGATCCGGCTTGGGGCGGCCCGGCGCCGGATCGCCTGCGCCCCGCGCTCCGCCGCCGACGGGGCGGGGGTGTCTCGTTACCTGATCCAACGCTGAGCGATGCGCCAGCCGGTCAGTGAAACGCCAGCGCAGATCACCAGCGTCCACAGCGTGTGGCTGGGATAGTGCGCGCCGCGCACCGTCTGCACCGCACCCGCGACCAGACCGGCCAGCATGAAGGTCTTCAGCCAGCGCCAGCCTGTGTTGCGGTCACGGTACCGGCCTGGCGGCGGCATCAACCAGGGCAGGCACAGCGGCAGGAAGGCGCAGGCGCTGGAGGCGTGGCCACCCGGGAAGCAGCGGCCGCCGCCGCCGTCGCTTGCGCCCAGTGACCAGTGCGAGACGTAGTGGGCTGTGCCGCCAAAGGCCTGGAGGTCCCAGGGGCAGCTGGTGTGGCTGGCGCTCTTGATCAGGCTGACCGCCAGCAGGCTGAGGGTCACCAGCACGGCCACCGCCACGCGCTCCCGCCGGGGCAGGGTCCACAGTGCGGCCGGGCCTCTGGCGCGGTGGTCGGGCCACGCTGCCCAGAACACGATCAGCAGGTAGAACACCGTGGCCAGCTGGCGTGCCGCGTCGTGCAGGATGTGCGAGAGCAACCACTGGTTGCGCAGCGCAAAACCGTCCGGGTGCCCGATGGCCTGCATCACCGACAGGTCGGCACCGCCCAGATCCCACAGCAGGGTCAGCGCCAGGACCAGCCACCATCCGTGCCACAGGCGGGCCGGATCGGCGGGGTCGCTGGTGGCGAGGGGGGTGGCGGCGCTGGTCATGCTGGCGGGCGAGTCTTGGCGCGGCAGGTTAAGGAAACCTTAATTGCGCTGCTCATAATGCGGAAGCTTCGACAGGAAGCGGGCGGTGCCCAGGGTTTCACATGCGTGTACTGGTGGTGGAAGACGATGCCGGCATTGCCGGGGGTCTGGCAGCGTCGCTGCAGCAGGCGGGCCACGCCGTGGACCTGTGCGGCACGCTGTCGGCGGCCTGGTCGGCGCTGAGCGTGGAACCCTTCGATGCCGTGCTGCTGGACCTGGGCCTGCCCGATGGCGACGGTCTGGACCTGCTGGCGCGGCTGCGCCGCCAGAACCCCCGGGGTGCCGGTTCCCCGTCCCTGCCACACCCGGACCTGCCGGTGCTGATCATGACCGCGCGCGACGGCGTCAACGACTGCATCAGCGGGCTGGACGGCGGTGCGGACGACTACATCGTCAAACCCTTCGATGCCAACGAACTGCTGGCACGGCTGCGGGCCATGCTGCGGCGCGCGGCCGGGCGGGGACGTCCCGTGCTCGAACACGGCGACCTGGTGGTGGACCCGGCGGCCCACAGCGTGGAGAAGGCCGGTCAGCCGGTGAACCTGGGGGGGCGGGAGTTCGCCCTGCTGGTCACGCTGCTGCAAGCGCGACCGCAGGTGCTGTCCAAGTCGCGGCTGGAGTCGGCGCTCTACGGTTTCGGCGAGGCGCTGGAGAGCAATGCGATCGAGGTGCACGTGCACCATTTGCGTCGCAAACTCGGCGAATCGCTGATCAAGACCGTGCGCGGGGTGGGTTACTTCATCCCGCGTGACGACACCCCCCATTCCGACACCTGAGCATGCGGTCTGAAGCCCCTGCCGTGCAACCCGCGCTGTGGCGCCACCTCTGGAGTTGGACGCTGGGCGCCCTGCTGGTGGTGTGGCTGACGCTGGTGGCCGTGGCCTGGTACACCGGGCACCACGAGGCGGAAGAAATCACCGACGGGCAGCTGGTGGCCGTGGCCCGTCTGTGGATGCGGGCCGCGCCGCACGATGATCCGGCCACACCGCAGGGCGTGGGCCAGGCCCGGGTCAGGGCCTATGTGCAGGACGTCGCGCTGCTCCAGTGGGACGGTGAGCGCCTGGTGACCGACACCCACGGCATGGCCGTCGGGCTGGGCCTGACAGCGCCGCCTGCGCCGGGCTTCTCCGAACCCTGGCACAGCGGCCCGCAGGGTCGCTCGCACTGGCGCATGTTCGTGGCCAGCCAGCCGGCGGACGGCCACGAGCGCCGGGTGGCGGTGCTGATGGACATGGCGCAGCGCTACGACCTGGGCAAGGACGTGGCCCTGCACGTGGCGCGCCCGGCCCTGCTCGTGTTGCCGCTGGTGGCCCTGCTGCTGTGGTGGACCATCCGGCGCGGTCTGCGACCGCTGGACCGCCTGTCCGTCGAGGTGGCGGCGCTGGACGGTTTCGCCGGTGAGCGCCTGGACGAACGGCACCGTTTTCGCGAGTTCACCAGCACCGTCACCGCCGTCAACACCCTGGTCGACACCTTGCAGACACGCGCCCAGCGCGAGCGCGAGTTCGCGTCCGACGTGGCGCACGAGCTGCGCACGCCGCTGGCTGCCCTGGCCTTGCAGGCGCGTGCCGCGCAGACCGATCCGTCGGCCGAACGCCTGCAGCAGCTGGAGCGCGAGGCCCTGCGCGCGGGGCGCATTCTGGCGCAGTTGCTCGACCTGGCGCGGGCACAGCGCAGCGAGGTGGACAACGAACCCGCGGTGGTCGAGCTGGGGGCGGTTGCGGCCGAACTGATCGCCGCCCACGCGCAGCAGGCCCACGAGAGTGGGCATGAACTGTCACTGGTGCAGCCCGACACCCCGGTCACCGTGCGCGTGACCCCCATGCTGCTGGAACTGGCGCTGCGCAACCTGATCGCCAACGCACTGCGCCACACGCCTGCCGGCACCCAGGTGGCGGTGACGGTGTGGCAGGGGCCGCAGGGGTGCGGGCTGTCCGTGAGCGACGACGGGCAGCGCCCCGGCGCAGCGACTGTGAACGCCGTCAACGGCCTGGGCCTGGGCCTGCGCCTGGTCGAACGCATGGCCGAACAGATGGGTGCCGAGCTGGTGCGCGACCACGGTGACGCGCCCATGACCACCCGGTTCGCGCTGCGCTGGCCGCGCTGACGCGCCCTGGGCTTTAAGGTGCCATAAGGTTGGCTTAACACCCGCTGCCTAAGGTGCGCACGCTGGCATGTGCTGGCGTCTGTTTGCGCACCATGCTGGCTTCTCCTGCTTCCCGTTTCGCTCCTGTTCTGGCACCGTCCGCGCGTGTGGCCTGGTCCGTCTGGCCGCTGGCCCTGTGGCTGGCCGTGGTCGGCAACATCCCGCTGTGGCTGCGCATCACCGAGCTGGCATCCGGGTCTGTGCAGCGGGCCCGCCTGCTGCTGGTCATGGGTGGGCTGGTGTTCGGCGTCACCGCTGCGCTGCTGTCGCTGCTGGCCTGGCCGCGGGTGTTCCGTCCCCTGGCCAGCCTGCTGGTGCTGGTGTCGGCGTTCAACACCTACTTCATGTGGCAGTACCGGGTGGTGATCGACCCGACCATGCTGGCCAATGTGGCCGCCACCGACGCCCGCGAGGTGCGTGACCTGCTGTCGCTGCCACTGCTGGGCACGGTCGTGCTGGTGGCCGGGCCGGCGCTGTGGTGGATCTGGCGCCGACCGCTGGTCTGGGGCCGCTGGCTGCCGCAGACCGGGCGCAACCTGCTGGGCGCACTGGTGGGCCTGGTGCTGGCCGTGGGCGTGGTGCTGGCGGGCTACCAGGGCCTGGCGTCGCTGATGCGCAACCACAAACCGCTGCGCTACATGATCAACCCGCTCAACAGCGTCTACGCCGCCACGCGCCTGGCGACCGACCAGCTGCCCCGGCAGGCCCACGCGCTGCAGCCGGTGGGTGAGGACGCACAGCTCGGTGCCAGTTACGCGCAGCAGCAGCGGCCGCCGCTGTTCGTGGTCGTGGTGGGCGAGACGGCGCGGGCGCAGAACTGGGGCCTGAACGGTTATGCCCGCGCGACGACCCCGGTGCTGGCACAGTGGCAGCAGCAACACGGCCTGATCAACTTCCCGGACGTGCGCTCCTGTGGCACCAACACCCAGGTGTCGGTGCCCTGCATCTTCTCGCCGCTCACGCGCGAGCAGGGCGGCGACCAGACCGCCGAACACCAGAACCTGCTGGACGTGCTGCAACGCGCCGGCCTGGCCGTGCTGTGGCTGGACAACCAGTCGGGCTGCAAGGGCGTGTGCGACCGCGTGCCGAATGTCAGCACGCGCGACCTGACGCTGCCCGAGTGGTGCGCCGACGGGGAATGCTTCGACGAAGCCATGCTGCAGGGCCTGGACGAGCGTATCGCCGCGCTGGACCCGCAGCGCCGCGCACGCGGCGTGGTGCTGGTCATGCACCAGATGGGCAGTCACGGCCCGGCCTACTTCAGGCGCACACCCGCCGCGCACAAGGCTTTCACGCCCGAATGCAGCAGCAACACCCTGTCGGAATGCCCGCCAGACCAGCTGCTCAACGCCTACGACAACACCATCGCTTACACCGACCACTTCCTGGGGCAGACCCTGAAGTGGCTGCAGGCACAGGCCGACCAGGGCGCCTACGACACCGGCCTGCTGTACTTTTCGGACCACGGCGAGTCGCTGGGCGAGAACGGCCTGTACCTGCACGGTGTGCCGTATGCCTTTGCCCCCGAGCAGCAGACCCGGGTGCCCATGGTCACCTGGTTGTCCGCCGGCTTGCAGCAGCGCAGCGGCATCCAGGCCGACTGCCTGCGCGAGAAAGCGGCCACCCCGCTGTCGCACGACAACGTGTTCCATTCCGTGCTCGGGCTGATGGACGTGCGGACCACGGTGCGCCAGCCGGCGCTGGACCTGTACGCGCCCTGCGCAGGCCGCTGAGCGGATCAGGCCGCGGCCGGCAGGCTGAGGCGGGCGCCGAGCCCTCCCCGGTCACTGCTGTCCAGGGCCAGCGCACCGCCATAGAGCTGCGCGAGTTCCACCACGATGGCCAGGCCCAGGCCGCTGCCGGGCGTGCTTTCGTCCAGCCGCACGCCGCGCTGCAGCACCGCGGTGCGCTGTTCGGGGGCGATGCCGGGGCCGTCGTCGTCCACCGTGATGTGCAGCTGGCCGCCGTCACGTTGCACGTGCACCCGCACCGTGGAGCGGGCGCAGCGGCACGCGTTGTCCAGCAGGTTGCCCAGCATCTCCTGCAGGTCCTGTTCCTCGCCGGCAAAGGCCCAGTCGGCCGGTACCGCGTCCATGCCCAGGTCCAGCATGCGGGCCGCGTGCAGTTTGTCCATCACCCGCAGCAGGCGGGTCAACAGGGGCGCCAGCGGC
The DNA here is from genome assembly GCA_964550405.1 of uncultured Hydrogenophaga sp. GTDB lineage: Bacteria > Pseudomonadota > Gammaproteobacteria > Burkholderiales > Burkholderiaceae_C > Hydrogenophaga. The sequence goes on from CAZJZD010000019.1 coordinate 68,989, forward strand.
GTGCGCTGGCCGCTGCCCTGCTGTGCCGCGGCGCGGGCGCGGGCCAGGTGCCAGTGGATGTGGCGGTTGGCCAGCGCCACCTGCTCGCGCACCAGCGGCCCAAGTTCGGGGTTGGCGGGCTGGCCGGCCGCGTTCTCCAGCACCGCCAGCGGCGTTTTGAGTGCATGGGCCAGGTTGCCGGCCTGGGTGCGGGCGCGTTCCACCACCTCGGCGTTGCGGTCGAGCACGCCGTTGAAGTCGTCGATCAGTGGCTGGACCTCCGCCGGGAAGCGGCCTTCGAGCCGCTGCACACGGCCCTCACGCACCCGCTGCAGCGCCGCGCGCAGGGCCTTGAGCGGTGCCAGCCCCACGGCCACCTGGGCCAGTGCGGCCAGCGCCAGCAGCAGGCCCAGCCCGGCCAGCGACGCGGCCAGCACGCCATTGAAGTCCTGCACCGCGGCCAGGGCCTCGCGCGTGTCGGCGGCCACCATCAGGCGCCAGCGCGCGGGGGGCTGGTCGGCCACCTGCAGCGAACGCTCCACCACCCGCAGCGCTTCGCCCTGCGGGCCGGTGCTGTCGTGCGTGTGCAAGGCGCCGTCGGCCAGCGGGTCTGCGGCCAGGTGCAGTTCGGTGTCCCAGAGCGAGCGCGAACGCAGCGCCACGCTGCGCGCCGTGCCATCGACGGCCTGGCGATCGAGCTGCCAGTACAGGCCTGAATAGGGCTTCGTCCAGCGCGGGTCGGACAGGCGTTGCGGGTCGATCAGGGGGCGGCCCTGCGCATCGAATTCCAGCCGAGCGGTCAGCTGGTCCAGCTGTTGCACCAGGGTTCGGTCGAACTGTTGCAGCACATGGTCGCGGAACAGACCGCCCAGCCACCAGTGGGCGCCGGCCAGGGCCAGGGCCAGCGTCACCAGCGTGGCCGCCAGCAGGCGCAGGCGCAGCGACCCCGACCAGCGCCGGCGGCGGGTCACGGCGCCACCAACCGATAGCCCAGGCCGCGCACGGTCTCGATCAGATCGGCTGGCAGCTTCTTGCGCAGCCGGCCCACGAACACCTCGATGGTGTTGGAGTCGCGGTCGAAGTCCTGGGCGTAGATGTGTTCGGTCAGCTCGGTGCGCGAGACCACAGCGCCGGGCCGGTGCATCAGGTAGTCCAGCACCTTGAACTCGTGGCTGGTCAGCGCGACCGGCTGGCCGGCCAGCGTGACGCGGCCGCTGCGCGTGTCCAGTTGCAGATCGCCACAGCGCAGCAGCGGCGAGGCCTGGCCGGCGGCGCGGCGGATGAGGCCGCGCAGCCGGGCCAGCAGCTCCTCCAGATGAAAGGGCTTGGTCAGGTAGTCGTCGGCGCCGGCGTCGATGCCCGCGACCTTCTCGCTCCAGTTGTCGCGCGCGGTGAGGATGAGCACCGGCACCGCGCGCCCGGCGTCGCGCCAGCGCTTGAGCACCGTCAGCCCGTCGAGCACCGGCAGGCCCAGGTCGAGGACCACCGCGTCGAAGGCTTCGGTGTCGCCCAGGAAATGCGCGTCGCGTCCGTTGTCGGCTTCGTCCACGGCATAGCCGGCGGACACCAGCGCCTCACGCAACTGGGCGCGCAGGGTGGGTTCGTCTTCGACCAGCAGGATGCGCATAGGGACAGCGTATCAGTGCGGCCGTGGATGGCGGTCGCGGCGCTGGAGAACGGCGCCGCTGGCGGCATCTACTTCAAGCTTGACCAGCCGGCCACTGTTCTGCAACAGCTTGACCTCGTACACCCAGCGGTCGCCTTCCGATTCCAGTTCCACCTCCAGCACCTGACCGGGGTGGTCGCGCTCCAGGCGTTCGAGCACGGTCTTGAGCGGCAGCACCTGCCCCGCCTGCACGGCGGCGCGGGCGCGGTCCTGGTCGCTGTCGGCGTGCGCCAGCGGCCAGGCCAGCACAGCGACCAGGCAGAGCGCGGAGAGGCGAAGGGACTTCATGGCCGGTGATTGTGCGGGCCGAAGCTGAACGCCCGATGAACACCCGCTTCAGCTTCGGTTCAAGCGCCGGCCAACACACTGCGTCCATGCCTCGTTCGCAACCATCCCACACGGAGCCTGTCACCCCATGAAGCACCCCCAGAAGTACCTCGTCTCCACCTTGTTCGCAGCCCTGGCCCTGTCGGCCGGGCTGGCTGGTGCTGCCCACGCCGGCGACACAACCCCCGCCCAGCAACAGGCCCGCTGGAACGCCGAGGCCGGCGCACCCGGCAACGCCAACCGCGGCCAGAGCTTCTTCAACAGCAAGCACGGTGGCGAATGGTCGTGCGCCTCCTGCCACGGCACGCCGCCCACGACCGAGGGCAAACACGCCAACACCGGCAAGACCATTGCGCCGCTGGCGCCGGCCTTCAACGCGAAGGCCTTCACCGACACCGCCAAGGTGGACAAGTGGTTCCGCCGCAACTGCAAGGACGTGCTGGCCCGCGAATGCAGCGCTGCTGAAAAAGCCGACGTGCTGGCCTACCTGAACAACCTGAAGTGAATCCGGAGTCCCTCACCATGCACCCGCTCGCCCGAACCCTGCTGCTGGCCGCCGGCCTCGTCACTGTGGGCACCGCCCTGGCCGACGGCGGGCGCGCCATGCCGCGCGCCGTGCCACCGGCCTACACGGCCGAATGTGCGTCCTGCCACACCGCCTACCCGCCAGGCATGCTGCCCGCGCGCTCGTGGCAACGCATCATGACCGGTCTGGACCAGCACTACGGCACCGACGCGTCGCTCTACGCCGCCACCGTGCAACAGCTCAGCGGCTGGCTGCAGGCCCACGCCGGCACCTACAAGCGCGTGGCCGAGGAGCCGCCGCAGGACCGCATCACGCGCTCGGCCTGGTTTGTGCGCAAGCACGACGAGGTGCAGCCCGCGGTCTGGAAGCTGCCCAGCGTCAAGAGCGCCGCCAATTGCGCCGCCTGCCACACCGGCGCCGACCAGGGCGACTACGACGACGACAACCTGCGCATGCCCGCCGGCCTGACGCTGCGCCAGCGCTGGGCCTGGTTCGATTGATCTGGAGAACACACCATGCAAACCGCCCCCTCTTTTGACACCCGCGCCCACGCCGGCGCCACCACCCCGGCGCCACGCCGCCTGGTCACCGATGCGCCCACGCGCATGTTCCACTGGCTGTTCGCCCTCAGCTTTGTCGGCGCCTACCTGACGGCCGAGAGCGAGCACTGGCGCCTGCTGCACGTCACGCTGGGCTACAGCTTCGCGGGGCTGCTGGTGTTTCGCGTGCTGTACGGTCTGTTCGGTCCGCGTCAGGCCGGCCTCGGCCTGCTCTGGCGCAAGCTCGGCGCCGCACCGGCCTGGCTGCGTTCGCTCAAGACGGGGACAGCCGTCAACTGGCGCCAGGGGCAGCACCTGGCGATGGCACTGGCCGTCGTGCTGATGCTGGCGCTGGTGCTGCCGCTGACCCTGAGCGGCTACGCCACCTACAACGACTGGGGCGAAGCGCTGGGCGGTGACTGGCTCGAAGAGACCCACGAGCTCTTCGGCAACGCCTTCCTGGCCGTGGTGCTGGCGCACCTGGGGCTGATCGCGCTGCTGAGCGCACTGCGCCGCCAGAACCTGGCCTTGCCCATGTTGACGGGCCGTGTGGCCGGCAGCGGCCCCAGCCCGGTGCAACACAACCGCGTGTGGCTGGCCGCGGCCGTGCTGCTGGCGGTGCTGGCCTTCGGCGCCTGGCAATGGCAGGACTCACCGCGCGGGCTGATGCCCGGGCTGGGCACCGCCAGTGCCCAGAGCCAGGGCAGCGACCATGGTGATGACGACTGATTGCTCAACCCACAGGAGACTCTCATGAACACCTGGATGTGTGTGGTGTGCGGCTTCATCTACGACGAAGCAACAGGCGACCCCGACAGCGGGATCGCGCCCGGCACCCGCTGGGCCGACGTGCCCGACGACTGGCGCTGCCCCGAATGCGGTGTCGGCAAGGCGGATGTGGTGATGTGTACGGTCTGATGCGCGCGCGGGGCATGTCGGCCTGCCGGGCGGCTTCCCTACAATCGTCGGGTTCGGCTCCGGTGGTGCACGCCTTCGGGGCCTTGTTCCCCCGCCACCGGAAACCGCCATGCAATTCATCCGCTTCTCCGATCTCTGCGCCCAGGGCAAGGCCAAGGGCCAGCGCGTCTTCATCCGCGCCGACCTGAACGTGCCGCAGGACGACGCCGGCAACATCACCGAAGACACCCGCATCCGCGCCTCCATCC
>CAZJZD010000020.1:0-72695 GCA_964550405.1 uncultured Hydrogenophaga sp.
GCTCCTGCAGCACGCGCAGCAGCTTGGCCTGGAAGGCGGCGGAGATGTCGCCGATCTCGTCGAGGAAAAGCGTGCCGCCGTGGGCCATTTCGAACCGGCCCTTGCGCATGCCCTGGGCGCCGGTGAAGGCGCCTTTTTCATGGCCGAAGAGTTCGCTCTCGAGCAGGGTTTCGGTCAGGGCCGCGCAGTTGACGCCGACAAACGGTTCCTTGGCACGCGGCGACAGGCTGTGGATGGCGCGCGCCATGACTTCCTTGCCGGTGCCGCTCTCGCCACGCAGCAGCACGGTGGTGCGCGAGGGTGCCACCTGGTGGATCTGCTCGAACACCTTGAGCATGGGCTGCGAGACGCCGACCACCTGTTCGATCTTCTGGCGCACACCACCCAGGGCCTTGTGCATGCGGCGGTTTTCGTCCTGGATGGTTTCGGCCGCGGCGGTGACGCTGCGGTGCAGCAGCAGCGACTGGCCCATGAGCGTGGCGACCATGCGCAGCAGGCGCAGGTCTTCGGCGAAGACGCGACGCCCTTCCGGGTTGAGGCAGTCGATGACCAGCACGCCGAGCGTGCGGTGGTCGGCACGGATGGGGGTGGCGAGCATGGCCACCGGCGTGTCGGGGCTCTGGTCGGCGCCGCCGGTGCGGTTGAGGTACAGCGGCTCGGCGTGCACGTCGGGCACGGTGGTCGGCATGCCGCTGGCGAACACCCGGCCGACGATGCCTTCGCCCGAGACGAACTGCAGGCGTTGCTGTTCGGCCTGCGTCAGACCGACCGCGCAATGACCGACGAGGCGCTGGTCGGCGTCGGCCACCACCACGAAAGCGCGGCGCCAGTCAAAGGCATGGACCAGATAGTTCAGCGCCTCGCGGAAGGTCTTGTGGACGTCCAGCGAAGTGGCCAGCGTCTTGCTGACCTCGTAAACCGCGTCCAGTTCGCGCCGGACCATGACAGGTGTTGTGTTCACGATGGGACTCCCATCTCCGGGCCGTTCGTGGAATGCACCAGCGCCGGGAATCCGTCGCGAGGTGACGACCTTGAGAACCGTGTCGTGCAAAAAACATGCCGGTGGCCGGCGTCGCAGGCTTTGCAACAAACACGACACGGGCTGCGCCGACGAACGGCGGCCGCTCGGCACAAAGCCCACACAAAACCCGCCAAAACCGCCGTTCCGGGCGCTGACAGCGCATGGCACAGACGTTGCAGAAGGGCCACCAGACCGATTGCCCAAGGAGCTCGCCATGACGGAAACCCACGCACCAGCCCGCAGCGCCTTGCCCATCTACCTGGACTACGCCGCCACCACACCGGTGGACCGGCGCGTGGCCAACAAGATGTGGCCCTACCTGACGGAGCAGTACGGCAACCCGGCCAGCCGCTCGCACGCCTACGGCTGGGTGGCTGAAGAAGCGGTGGAGCTGGCGCGTGAACAGGTGTGCGCGCTGATCAACGCCGATCCGCGCGAGATTGTCTGGACCAGCGGCGCGACCGAGTCGAACAACCTGGCCATCAAGGGCGCGGCGCACTTCCACAAGGCCAAGGGCAAACATCTGGTGACGGTGGCGACCGAGCACAAGGCGGTGCTGGACAGCATGCGCGAGCTCGAGCGCGAAGGCTTCGAGGTGACGGTGCTGCCGGTGCTGCCCAGCGGACTGCTCGATCTGGACCAGTTCAGGGCATCACTGCGCCCTGATACGGTGCTGGCCTCGGTCATGTTCGTGAACAACGAAACCGGGGTCATCCAGGACATCGCCGCCATCGGCGCCATCTGCCGCGAGAAGGGTGTGCTGCTGCACGTGGACGCGGCGCAGGCGGCTGGCAAGGTGGTGATCGATCTGGACACGCTGCCGGTTGATCTGATGTCACTGTCCGCGCACAAGATCTATGGTCCCAAGGGCATCGGCGCGCTGTACGTGCGCCGCAAGCCGCGGGTGCGCATCGAGGCGCAGATGCACGGCGGCGGTCACGAGCGCGGCATGCGTTCGGGCACCCTGGCCACACACCAGATCGTGGGCATGGGCGAGGCCTTCTGGCTGGCGCGCGAGCAGATGGCGAGCGACAACGCGCGCATCACCGCGCTGCGCGAACGGCTGTGGGCCGGTATCTCCCAACTGGAGTGCGTGGAGCTCAACGGCGACCCGGTGCACCGCGCCTGCGGTTACCTCAACGCCAGCTTCAACTACGTCGAAGGTGAATCGCTGCTGATGGGCATCAAGGGCGTGGCGGTGTCGTCGGGCTCGGCCTGCACCTCGGCCAGCCTGGAGCCCAGCTACGTGCTGCGCGCCATGGGCCGCAGCGACGAGCTGGCGCACAGCTCGGTGCGCTTCTCCATCGGCCGCTTCACGACCGCCGAAGAGATCGACTCGACCATCGCGCAAGTCACCGAGGTGGTGACACGGCTGCGCGGCATGAGCCCGCTGTGGGACATGGTGCAGGCCGGTATCGACCTGTCCACGATCCAGTGGGCCGAGCATTGAATTAACGAACGGAGCAGCACCATGGCTTACAGCGACAAGGTCGTTGACCACTACGAGAACCCCCGCAACGTCGGCTCGTTCGACGCCGGCGACGACAGCGTCGGCACCGGCATGGTGGGCGCGCCCGCCTGCGGCGACGTGATGAAGCTGCAGATCCGCGTGAACGCCCAGGGCGTGATCGAGGACGCGAAGTTCAAGACCTATGGCTGCGGTTCGGCCATCGCGTCGAGCTCGCTGGTCACCGAATGGGTGCGCGGCCGCACGCTGGACGAAGCGCTGGCGATCAAGAACTCGGCCATTGCCGAAGAGCTGGCGCTGCCGCCCGTGAAGATCCACTGCTCCATCCTGGCCGAGGACGCCATCAAGGCGGCCGTGGCCGATTACCGCTCGCGCCACGGCGGCGCATCGTCGGAACCGACGGTGGTCGAAAAAGACGCCTGCGAACCCCGCGGCCACTGAGCCGCTTCCCCTGAGGAGAACCGCCATGTCCGCTGTGTCCGAAGCCGTCGCCGTCGAATCGGCGCCCATCCCATCCCTGCTCGACTTCACGCCGCAGGCCGCCGCCAAGGTGGCCGAGCTGATCGAGGAAGAAGGCAACCCCGCCCTGAAGCTGCGCCTGTACGTCACGGGCGGCGGCTGCTCGGGCTTCTCCTACGGCTTCGTGTTCGACGACCAGGTGGCCGAAGACGACACCATCGTCTCGACCGAAGGCGTTTCGCTGGTGGTGGACGCGATGAGCTACCAGTACCTGGTCGGCGCGCGGGTGGACTTTGAAGACGGTCTGGAAGGCTCGCGCTTCGTGATCCACAACCCGAACGCGCAGACCACCTGCGGTTGTGGCAGCTCGTTTTCCGTCTGAAGGAGATCGACATGTCCGTTTCGCTGACCCCCGCCGCGGCGCGGCACGTGGAGAAGTCACTGGTCAAGCGTGGTTCGGGCCTGGGCCTTCGGCTGGCGGTCAAGACCAGCGGTTGTTCGGGCTACGCCTATGCGCTGGAATTCGTGGACGAGATGAACGCCGACGACCAGTGCTTCGAGCACTTCGGCGTGAAGGTCATCGTGGACCCGCGCAGCCTGGCCATGCTGGACGGCACGCAGCTGGACTTTGTGCGCGAAGGCCTGAACGAGGGCTTCAAGTTCAACAACCCGAACGCCAAGAACAACTGCGGCTGCGGCGAAAGCTTCGCGGTCTGAACACACCATGGCCCTGCTCCAGATTGCCGAACCCGGCCGATCGGCCGCCCCGCACCAGCACCGGCTGGCAGCGGGCATCGATCTGGGCACGACCAACTCCCTGATCGCCACGGTGCAGAGCGCGCAGGCGCGGGCGCTGCCCGACGCGGCCGGGACGCTGCTGCTGCCGTCGGTGGTGCGTTACCTGCCCGAGGGTGAGCCGGTGGTGGGCCATGCCGCGCAGGCGCAGCAGGCCGAAGACCCGCAGAACACCATCGTCTCGGTCAAGCGCTTCATGGGCCGCACACTCGGCGACCTGCGCGAGGCCAAGGGCCTGCCCTACCGGTTCGTGGACGGCGCGGGCATGGTGGGCATCCAGACCGCGGCGGGTGAACGTTCGCCGGTGCAGGTCTCGGCCGACATCCTGAGCGCGCTGCGCTTGCGCGCCGAAGCCGCCATGGGCGGGCCGCTGGCGGGGGTGGTCATCACCGTGCCGGCCTATTTCGACGACGCACAACGCCAGGCCACCAAGGACGCGGCCAAGCTGGCCGGCCTGACGGTGCTGCGCCTGCTCAACGAACCCACCGCCGCCGCGATTGCCTACGGCCTGGACAAGGCCGCCGAAGGCACCTTCGTGGTCTACGACCTGGGCGGTGGCACCTTCGACGTGTCGGTGCTCAAGCTCTCGCGCGGCGTGTTCGAGGTGCTGGCCACCGGCGGCGACTCGGCCCTGGGTGGCGACGACTTCGACCGCGTCATCGCCGAGTGGTTCTGCGAGCAGCACGGCATCGCGGGCGTGGAGGGGCTGGCGCCGGGCGCACAGCGGGCGCTGCTGACGGCGGCCCGCGCGGCCAAGGAAGCCCTGTCGGACCACGAGTCGGCCCCGCTGCGGCTGGTGCTGGACGACGGCCGCACGCTGCAGGCGATCCTCAGTCGCGAGCAGTTTGCCCACAGTTCCCAGGCCCTGGTGGAGCAGACCCTGCGCGCCACCAAACGCGCCCTGCGCGATGCGCGACTGTCCACCGCCGAGATCGACGGCGTGGTGCTGGTGGGCGGTTCAACCCGCATGCCGGTGGCGCGCGACGCGGTGCGCGAATACTTCGGCGTCGAGCCGCTGGCCGACATCGACCCCGACCAGGTGGTCGCGCTGGGCGCGGCCATGCAGGCCGACGTGCTGGCCGGCAACGCGGGGGGCGACGGCTGGCTGCTGCTGGACGTGTGCCCGCTGTCGCTGGGCATCGAGACCATGGGCGGCCTGGTCGAGAAGATCATCCCGCGCAACTCCACGTTGCCCACAGCCCGTGCGCAGGACTTCACCACCTTCAAGGATGGCCAGACTGCGATGAGCCTGCACGTGGTGCAGGGCGAGCGCGAATCGGTCAGCGACTGCCGCTCGCTCGCGCGCTTCGTGCTGCGCGGCATTCCGCCGGCGGTGGCGGGTGCGGCGCGCATCCGCGTGAGCTTCCAGATCGACGCCGACGGCCTGCTGTCGGTGACGGCGCGCGAACAGACCACCGGCGTCGAAGCGCACGTGGAGGTCAAGCCAACCTACGGCCTGGCCGACGAACAGATCACGTCGATGCTGCAGGACGCGGTGGGCGCCACCGCGCAGGACATGCAGCTGCGGTCGCTGCGCGAGGCGCAGGTGGACGCACGCCGCCTGCTCGACGCGACCGACGCCGCACTCGCGCAGGACGGACACCTGCTGAACGAAGCCGAGACGGCCGCCGTCCGCGCGGTGATGTTCAAGCTGGCCGAGGTGCTGGAGACCGAAGAAGACGTGCAGGGCCTGCGGATCGCGAGCGCGGAGCTGTCGTCGGCCACCGGCGAATTTGCGGCGCGGCGCATGAACGCGTCGATCCAGCAGGCGCTGGCCGGTCGCACGGTGGAGAGCCTCTGATGCCGATCGTCCGTGTGCTCCCGCACCCCGATCTGTGTCCCGAGGGCACGTCGTTTGACGTGAAGAAGGGTGCGATGCTGTGCGAGAGCCTGCTCAAGGCCGGCGTCGAAATCGAACACGCCTGCGACATGGTGGCCGCCTGCGCCACCTGCCATGTGCACGTGCGCGAAGGCTATGCGTCGCTGGCCGAGCCGGACGACGAAGAGAACGACGAACTCGACAACGCCTGGGGGCTGGACGCGCAGTCGCGGCTGGCCTGCTGCGTGAAGCTCAAGGACGTTGATCTCGTCATCGAGCTGCCGAAACACACGCGCAACCACGCGCGAGAGAAGTAGGGCCACTGCCCCGCCGTGCGCGCCCGCTCGCTGGCGCGCCTTGCGATGCGCCGAGAAGCGCAGCGGCCGTGGCGGCGCGCGCAGCGCGCTTCGTCCTCTGAATCGTCGCAACTGTCTGAGCGGAGAGAGCGCAGCGAACGCAGCGAGTTTTGCGACGCAGCCACGGCCGCGAGCATCGCAGGGAAGCCGGCGCCATGCGCCGGCCGCATCGCTGAAGCGCCAGTGAGCGGGCGCGCACGGCGGGGCCGCGAGGACCAGGCCCACGGTGTGTGAAACGGAACATTCCTGACACGCCCGCCCAAGCCCACCCGACCCGAACGACAACGGCGGCTTCCAATCCCCCACAAAACACACGCAAAACAGGTGGCACGCCTTATGCACTGAGGTCCCTGAAAGGACATCCGCGACATGGCACACCACCTCGTCATCAACGACACCACCCTGCGCGACGGCGAGCAGACGGCGGGCGTGGCCTTCACGGTGGCGGAGAAGTGCGCCATCGCCCAGGCCCTGTCGGATGCGGGTGTGCCGGAGATGGAAATCGGCATCCCGGCGATGGGCGCCGAAGAGATGGCCTGCATCGATGCCATCGCCGGCCTGGACCTGCCCGCACGCCTGATGGTGTGGGGCCGCATGACCGACCACGACCTGGACAAGGCGCTGCAGACCCGCGCACACATCGTCCACCTGTCGATGCCGGTGTCCGACATCCACCTGCACCACAAACTGCGCCAGTCGCGCGACTGGGTGATCAGCGAAGTGGCGCGCGTGCTCGGCCGCGCCGCCGACAGCGGGCGCGAAGTGTCCTTCGGCATGGAAGACGCTTCGCGCGCGGACCCGGCCTTCATGGCCGAGGTGGCGCGCCTGGCCGCGGCCTGTGGTGCGCGACGCGTTCGCTTTGCCGACACGCTGGGCGTGCTCGATCCGTTCTCCACCTACGAAGCCATCGCGCGGCTGCGCGATGCGGTGGACATCGGCATCGAGATCCACGCCCACAACGACCTGGGTCTGGCCACCGCCAACACCCTGGCCGCGCTGCGCGCCGGCGCCACCCACGCGAACACCACCGTCAACGGCCTGGGTGAACGCGCGGGCAACGCCGCGCTGGAAGAGATCGTGATGGGCGTGCGCCACCTGCACGGCGGCGACACCGGCGTGGCCACGCAGTCGCTGGTGGACATCTCGCGCCTGGTGGCGCAGGCATCGGGTCGCGCCGTGGCCGCCAACAAGAGCATCGTGGGCGAGGCGGTCTTCACCCACGAATCGGGCATCCACATCGACGGCCTGCTCAAGAACCCCAGCACCTACGAGAGCTTCGACCCGGCCGAGCTGGGCCGCCAGCGCCGCACGGTGCTGGGCAAACACTCGGGTTCGCAGGCGGTGCGCCAGGCCTATGGCGCCATCGGCGTGGCGCTGGACGACGACGGCCTGACCGGCCGCCTGCTGCGCCGCATCCGTGCGCACGCCGAATCCAGCAAGCGCGAACCCACGCCGCAAGACCTGCAGCGCTTCCTGACCGAAGCCACACCGGCGACCGCCCTGCCATGACAACCGACGAGGACACCATGATCGCTGTCACCGCCCCCACGACCCCCACCCGCGCGCCGGGCTGGTGGGCCCTGGTGCGCGGCGACGTGGCCTGCGTGCTGGCGCGCGACCCGGCGGCCCGCAACCGGCTCGAAGTCTGGACCATCTACCCCGGCGTGCAGGCGGTGGCGCTGTACCGGCTGGCGCATGCGCTGTGGCAACGCGGCTGGCGCTACGGGCCACGCTTCATCTCCTACGTCGCGCGCTGGCTGACCAATGTGGACATCCACCCCGGCGCGCGCATCGGCGAGCGTTTCTTCATCGACCACGGCGCGGGTGTCGTGATCGGCGAGACGGCCGAGATCGGCGACGACGTGACCATGTACCACGGCGTCACGCTGGGCGGCACCAGCTGGAATCCCGGCAAACGCCACCCCACCCTGGGCAGCGGCGTGGTGGTGGGCGCCGGCGCCAAGATCCTCGGCCCCATCACCGTGGGCGATGGCGCCCGGGTGGCGGCCAACTCGGTGGTGATCGAAGCCGTTCCCCAGGGCGCGACGGTGGTCGGCATCCCGGGTCGCGTGGTCGCGCCGCGCCGCCGCACCACCCACGGCTTCGACCTCGACCACCACCTGATTCCCGACCCGGTCGGCAAGGCGATCGCCTGCGTGCTTGACCGGCTGGCACAGCTCGAACGCGCGCAGGCCGCCGGTGCCGGCCTGGCCAGCGCCGACGCGGCCTGCGGCCAGTGCGACGACCCCTGCGCCCTGCCTTCGTTCGACCTCAAGTCCGGCGTTCCCGTTCACCAGGAGTGACCACCATGGAAGACTTTCTGACCCGCCTCAAGGCCCTGTCCTCGGCCGAGGACTTCCTGCAGTTCTTCGGCATCCCGTTCGACCAGGCCGTGGTCAACGTGAGCCGGCTGCACATCCTCAAACGCTTCTTCCAGTACCTGCGCCAGCAGTCGGCCGACCTGCCGCAGGACAACGAAGTCGCCCTGTTCACCGCCTACCGCCAGTTGCTCATCAAGGCCTATGGCGACTTCGTGAAGTCCACCCCCGCACAGGAGAAGGTCTTCAAGGTGTTCCAGGACGTGGGTGGCCGGCAGCACGTCTCCATCGACAACCTCAAGGCGTCCCTGCCGCAACGCGCCGTGGCCTGAAAGGAATTCACCATGCACATCGTCGTCTGCATCAAGCAGGTCCCGGACTCGGCGCAGATCCGCGTCCACCCGGTGACCAACACCATCATGCGCCAGGGCGTGCCGGCCATCGTCAACCCCTACGACCTGTTCGCGCTGGAAGAAGCCCTGCGCCTGAAGGACAAGTTCGGCGGCCGCGTGACCATGCTGTGCATGGGCCCGCCCCAGGCCGAGGACGCGCTGCGCAAGTGCATCAGCTTCGGTGCCACCGACGCCATCCTGGTGACCGACCGCGCTTTCGCCGGCGCCGACACCCTGGCCACCAGCTACGCGCTGACCTCGGCCATCCGCAAGATCCACGCGGAGCAGGCGGTGGACCTGGTGTTCACCGGCAAGCAGACCATCGACGGCGACACCGCCCAGGTCGGCCCCGGCATCGCCAAGCGCCTGGGCTGGAACCTGCTGACCTACGTGAGCAAGATCAACGAGGTGGACCTGGACGGCAAGACGCTGACCGTGGAGCGCCGCGCCGAAGGCGGCGTGCAGCGACTGCAGACCACGCTGCCCAGCCTGATCACCATGCTCGAAGGCACGAACGAGATGCGCTTCGCCACCATGGACGACATGCTGCGCGCCGGCCGCTGCCAGGTGCGCAAGTGGAGCAAGGACGACGCCGGCATCGAGGACATCACCAAGATCGGCCTCAAGGGCAGCCCGACCATCGTCAGCAAGGTGTTCGCGCCCAAGGCCCGCAGCGTGCGCGCCGAGATGCAGGAAGTCGGCGACGGCACCGATGTCAACGACGTCTGCCTGAACCTGCTGCAGAAGATTTTCACCACCCACCCGACGCTGGAGCAGGAGACGGTCGACCGTCTCAGCGCCTGAGCCCCGCACGCACCAGAAGGAGAAGACCATGGCCGAACCCGACAAGCCCCAGATGGCCGCCGCTGCCGCCGCCGGCGCCGCCAAGACCGCCGGCCGCAGTGGCCGCAGCACCGAACTGCCCGAGCACCTGAAGGTCTACAAGGGCGTGTGGGTGTTCATCGAACACGACCGCGGCCAGGTGCACAGCGTCAGCTGGGAGCTGATGGGCGAGGCCCGCAAGCTGGCCGACAAGCTGGGCGTGGATGTGTCGGGCGTGCTGCTGGGTGGCCCGGCCGACAAGCTGGAGGACTACGCCAAGGAGGCCTACGTCTACGGCGCCGACCACTGCTACATCATGCGCGACCCGGTGCTGCAGGGCTACCGCAACGAGCCCTTCACCAAGGGCCTGACCGACCTGGTCAACCAGTACCAGCCCGAGATCCTGCTGCTGGGCGCCACCACCATGGGCCGCGACCTCGCGGGCTCGGTGGCCACCACGCTGGGCACCGGGCTCACGGCCGACTGCACCGAGCTGAACATCGACGGCCGCGCGCTGGCCGCCACCCGCCCCACCTTCGGCGGCAGCCTGCTGTGCACCATCATGACCCTGGCCTACCGGCCCCAGATGGCCACCATGCGCCCGCGGACCGCGGCCATGCCGGCGCGCGACGAGAGCCGCAGCGGCGACATCATCACGATGGACCTCGGCATGGTGGAGACCGACATCGTCACCAAACTGCTGGCCTTCATCCCCGACGCCACCAGCAACAACATCAACCTGGCCTACGCCGACATCATCGTCACCGCCGGCAAGGGCCTGAAGAACGCCGACAACTGCAAGCTGGTGTGGGACCTGGCCCGTGTGCTGGGCGCCGAGGTGGGTGCCACCCGCGCCGTGACCCAGGCCGGCTGGCTCGAAGCCGAACGCCAGGTCGGCCAGACCGGCAAGACCGTGCGACCCAAGCTCTACATCGCCGCCGGCGTGAGCGGCGCCATCCAGCACCGCGTGGGCATGGAAGCGTCGGACGTGATCGTGGCCATCAACACCGACCCGAACGCGCCCATCTTCGACTTCGCCCACCACGGCATCGTCGGCAACGCGATGCAGGTGCTGCCGGTGCTGACCGCGGCCTTCCGTTCCCACCTCGACAAGCGCATCCGCAAGGTTGCGTAACCCCGACCTCAAGGAGATCCAAGATGTCCAGTGAAAAGTTCGATGCGATCGTGGTCGGGGCGGGGCCGTCGGGCAACGCCGCGGCCTACACCATGGCCAAGGCCGGCCTGAAGGTCCTGCAGATCGAGCGCGGTGAATACCCGGGCAGCAAGAACGTGCAGGGTGCCATCCTCTACAGCAACGCGCTGGAACAGATCATCCCGGACTTCCGCGAGGACGCACCGCTGGAGCGCCACATCATCGAGCAGCGCATGTGGATGATGGACGACGAGAGCTTCGTCGGCACCCACTACCGCAGCGACGACTACAACAAGCCACCCTACAACCGCTACACCATCATCCGGGCGCAGTTCGACAAGTGGTTCAGCTCCAAGGTGCGCGAGGCGGGTGCCTTGCTGATTTGCGAGACCACGGTCGAAGAGCTGCTGCTCGATGGCGAGCAGGTCATCGGCGTGCGCTGCGACCGCCTGGGTGGTGAGGTCTATGCCGACGTGGTGGTGCTGGCCGACGGCGTCAACAGCACGCTGGCGCGCAAGGCCGGCTTCCACGGCGAACTGGACGCGGGCAACGTGGCCCTGGCCGTCAAGGAAATCCTGTTCCTGCCCGAGGACGTGATCCAGCAGCGCTTCAATATCAAGGAAGACGAGGGCGTGGTCATCGAGCTGATGGGCAAGGTCACCGAAGGCATGGTGGGCACGGGCTTCCTCTACACCAACAAGGAATCGCTCACCATCGGCGTGGGCTGCATGCTCAGCGACTTCAAGGCCAACCCGCTGCGCACCAAGCCCTACGAGCTGCTGGAAAAGCTCAAGAAGCACCCGAGCATCGCGCCCCTGATCGAAGGCGGCGAGATGAAAGAGTACTGCGCGCACCTGATCCCCGAAGGCGGCTTCAACGCCGTGCCGCGCATCTACGGCGCGGGCTGGATGATCGTGGGCGACTCGGGTGGCTTCGTCAACGCGGTGCACCGCGAAGGCTCCAACCTGGCCATGACCAGCGGCCGCCTAGCCGGCGAGACCGTCATCGCCATGAAGGCCGCCGGCAAGGAGCCCAGCGCCGCCAGCCTGAAGCTCTACAAGGACAAGATGGACGAGTCCTTCGTCATGAAGGACCTGAAGAAGTACCGCAAGCTGCCCGAGGTGCTGCACAGCAGCCCGCAGTTCTTCACCGCCTATCCCGAGCTGGTCAACCGCGCCGCCAAGACCTTCTTCACCGTGGACGGCGTGGACAAGCATTCCAAGGAAAAGGAAATCCTGGGCAGTTTCCGCAGCAAGCGCAGCCTGACCGGCCTGGTCGGCGACGCATTCAAGATCTGGAGGGCTTCGCGATGAGCACCGTTGTCAACGTGGAAGAGAAACTCTTCCAGAACCGCTACAAGGTCGACCACGGTCGGCCCCACATCCAGATCAAGAACGCCGAGATCTGCAGCAACGAATGCCAGTCGCAGGCCTGCACCTACATCTGCCCGGCCGCCTGCTACAAGGCCGAAGGCAACCGCACGGTGACCCTGATCACCGACGGTTGCCTGGAGTGCGGCAGCTGCCGGGTGATTTGCACCGAGCACACCAACGTGGCCTGGGAGTACCCGCGCGGCGGCCACGGCATCCTGTTCAAATTTGGTTGACCACCCCGTCGCTTGCTCACTGCGTGTAGCCGCATCCCCCTCAAGGGGCAATGCCAGCGGCCCGGCGAAGCCGGTTCCGCGGCATTTCTGGATGAAGGCACTTCTTCCGTTGCGCATCTGCTCTGTTTCAGACCTGAGGTGAATCCATGTCCCGTCCCGACTACCAGGTGTTCGTCTGCGCGCAGAACCGTCCGCCGACGCACCCGCGCGGTTCCTGCGCGGCCAAGGGCTCCGTCGAGGTGCTGCAGGCCTTCTGGGCCGAGGTGCAGAAACGCGGCGCCTTCGAGAAGGTGCTGGTCACCAACAGCGGCTGCCTGGGGCCTTGTGCCGAGGGCGCCAACGTGCTGGTCTACCCGGAAGGCATCCTCTACCGCGGCGTGACGGTGGCGGATGTCCCCGAGATCTTCGAGACCCATCTGCTGGGCGGCGAACCGGTGGCCCGGCTGGCCGCCTCGGCCGCGGTCTGGTGAACCTGTTCACCGGCGAGGAAGCCGACGAGCTGTTCGGCGGCGAGGCCTCCCCGACCATCCGGCACCTGATCGACCAGGCCCGCCAGCTGCCGCGCACCGAGAGCGCCACCCTGCTGTGGACCGCCGCGCTGAGCGCGCCCGGGGACCTGCCGGTGTACTACCTGCTTTACAAGCTGCACGCCAGCCTGGGCGAACTCGACCACGCCCTGCGCGCTGCGGCCTTGGGCCTGCGCCACGCGTCGGCCGCCGCCGGCCTGCCCGAGGACTGGACCCGCGTGCAGCCCGGTGACGCCGATTTCGCCCACCCCGGCCCGGCGCGCTTCTGGCTCTTCACCCTCAAGGCCACGGCCTTCCTGCACCTGCGGCGGCGCGAACGGCACGTGGCCGGTGCCCTGCTGGACCGGCTGCGCCTGCTCGATCCGCAGGACAGCCTGGGCGCCAGCACCCTGGAAGCCATGCGGCAATCCCTGAACGACGACTGAATCTGCCCCAAGTTGGGTCTTCCGATGCGGGACGCCCGCGGGACCGACGGCCTGGATCCACGGCAAAATCGTGAATCTGCGGCGGGCCCCATCCAGGTGTGCCCTGCGCGCCAGCAACTTCAGGGAGCGGACATGACCCCTTGGGCACACGCCTTTTCATTGGCCTCCAGGGCTTTGGCGGTCGTCTGCCTTTGGGCCATCGCAACCACCTCGCTGGCGCAGGAAGTCGTGACCGAGCTTCGTCCCCACTGGGAACCGGCGTCACAGGTGAACTATCTCCTCACCAAAACGGGTACCAAGCGAGGGGTCACGATCACCACCCGCACGAACGTCCAGCTTCGGGTCACCGAAGCCACTGAAGAAGGCTATCTGCTGCTGGCGACGTTTGGCGAAACCCGCTTCGATGATCCGCAGATTCAGAGCGACCGACTCGTCAGGGAACTGGGGAGCATCTTGCAAGGCGTGGACATCGAACTGGTCGTCGACAGGAACGGCGCGGTCCAGCGCGTCCGCAACTGGGAAGTGGTGAAAACCAGCCTCGGAAAAGCCATCCGGGTGATGGTCGCCCGTTTGCAGCAGGACGGAGCGCCGAAGGCCCTGACCGCCCAGGTCGACGCGCAAGTGACACGAGCTTTTTCCTCCGAGCCATCCATCCGGTCCGCCGTCATGCGCGAACTTCATCTGTTGTTCGTTCCTTTGGGGCATTCGTATTCGTCCACAGCGCCGTTCGAGTATCTGACCGAGCTGCCAGTCCTAATGGGAAACGGCACTGTTCAAGCCAAGGGAACGTTTGAACTGACAGCCCTGGATGCCAACGGACTGGCCACCCTCAGGTGGACGCAAACCGCCGACCCTCAGAGCTTGGCCAAGGTGACCGCAGAGGCCATCGCGCAAATGGGGGCCTCCGAAGCCGATCGGGCGGTTGCTCCCACACCCATGACCCTCACCGACACGGGCGAATTCGTGGTGGACACCCATTCCGGGTGGCCTGTGACCCTCACCCACACCCGCAAGGTGGAGTCCGGCCCCAGCACCAAGACCGACACGACAAGCTTCCAGGCGCAATAGCGCCGTCGACACACGCCTCACCCTGGAACGGATGGGGGTGACCAGAGGCTTCGGCGATACGGGCAAAACCAGCACGGGATAATCCCACCCATGGCAAACAAGCAACGTGTGGTGGTCGGATTGAGCGGGGGCGTGGACTCCGCGGTGAGCGCGTACCTGCTCAAGGAGCAGGGTTACGAGGTCATCGGCATCTTCATGAAGAACTGGGAAGACGACGACGACGGCGAGTACTGCTCGACGCGGCAGGACTTCCTGGACGCGGCCAGCGTGGCCGACGTGCTGGGCATCGAGATCGAACACGTCAACTTCGCGGCCGAATACAAGGACCGCGTGTTCGCCGAGTTCCTGCGCGAGTACCAGGCCGGCCGCACGCCCAACCCCGACATCCTCTGCAACGCCGAGATCAAGTTCAAGGCCTTCCTCGACCACGCCATGCGCCTGGGCGCCGAGAAGATCGCGACCGGCCACTACGCCCGCGTGCGCCTGAATCAATCCACCGGCAGGCACGAACTGCTCAAGGGCCTGGACCCGCTGAAGGACCAGAGCTACTTCCTGCACCGGCTGAACCAGGCACAACTGGCCAAGACCATGTTCCCGGTCGGCGAGCTGCCCAAGACCGAGGTGCGCCGCATCGCGGCCGAGATCGCGCTGCCGAACGCGAAGAAGAAGGACAGCACCGGCATCTGCTTCATCGGCGAACGGCCATTCCGCGACTTCCTCAACCGCTACATCAGCAAGGAACCCGGGCCGATCAAGGACCCGAGCGGCCGCACCATCGGCCAGCACGTGGGCCTGTCCTTCTACACCCTGGGTCAACGTCAGGGTCTGGGCATCGGCGGCATCCGCGAGAAGGGTGCACAGAAGGGAGGCAACGAGCACGAACCCTGGTTCGTCGCGCGCAAGGACATCGAGAAGAACATCCTCTGGGTGGTGCAGGGCCACGACCACCCCTGGCTGCTGGCGCCCGGCCTGCGCGCCGAGGATGTGAGCTGGGTCGCGGGCGAGGCGCCGACGGTGTCGGCGATCGCCGCCAAGACGCGCTACCGGCAGGCCGACGCGCCCTGCTCACTCGGCCTGGACGCCACCGGCTTCACGCTGCGTTTTGCCGAGCCGCAGTGGGCGGTCACGCCCGGCCAGAGCGCCGTGCTGTACGACGGCGAGGTCTGTCTGGGCGGCGGCGTGATCCACACCGAGGCTGCGAACGCCCCCTGAGGCGCGGCCTGTTGGCCGACTCAGTCCGCCGTGATCTTGCGCGCCTTGATGGTGGCGGCCCACTGGGTGGATTCCTTCTTCATGAAGGCCGCGAACTCGGCGCGCGTGGTGGGCTGGGGCGTCAGGCCGTGGTGCATCAGGGCCTCTTTCACACCCGGGTCCTTCAGCACCTTCACGATTTCCTGATTCCAGCGGTCCAGCAGCGGCACCGGGGTTTTGCCCGGTGCCACAAAGCCGTACCAGTTGAGCGCCTCGAAACCCGGGTAGCCGGCTTCGGCCACGGTGGGGATGTTGGGCAGGTAGGCCGGGCGTGTGAGGCCGGTGGTGGCCAGGGGCACCAGCTTGCCGGCTTCGATGTGCGGCAGGGCCGTGGGCGGGGCCGAGAAGTAGGCGGCGATGCGGCCGCCCAGCAGGTCCTGCAGCGCGGGTGCGCCGCCCTTGTAGGGCACGTGGACCATCTCGATGCCGGCGCGGTCGTTGAACAGTTCACCCGCCAGATGCGAGGCCGAGCCGGGACCGGTGGAGGCGTAGTCCAGGCTGCCCGGCTTCTTCTTTTCCAGCTGCACGAATTCGGCCAGGGTCTTCACGCCCACGCCCTTGTGCACGACCAGTACGTTGGGGAAGTTCACGCCGCCAGAGATGGGGGCCAGGTCCACGAAGGGGTCGTAGGGCAGCTTCATCAGGTGCGGCGCAATGGTCAGCGGTCCGACCGAACCGAACAGCAGCACCGACCCGTCGGTCGCGGCCTTGGCCACGAACTGGTGCGCGATGTTGCCGCCCGCACCGCCCTTGTTTTCCACGATCACCGACTGGCCGATGTTCTCGCCCAGCTTCTTGGCGATCAGGCGCGCGGCCGAGTCGGCCGCACCGCCGGCCGCGAAGCCGACCACCAGGGTGACGGGTTTGGACGGCGGAAAGTCCTGGGCCTGGGCCAGACCGCCCAGCAGCAGGCCGGACAGGGTGAGCGCGGTGGTGCGCAAAAAGCTTCGTTTGTGCATGGCAAGGTCTCCTCGGTGAGGTTCGTGGGGTGGAAAGAAAAGAAATGCGGCGCTCAGTCGTCGCCCAGGCCGATGGGGTTGGGCTGGCGCTTCTCCACCGCGTGGCGCAGCAGCGCGGCGGTGCGGAAGATGCCGTGGCCGAACTTGCCGTAGGGCAGCGTGGCGAACAGCGCCATCACCGCGCCCAGGTGCAGGCACAGCGTCAGCGCCAGGGCGGGCGTGCCGCGCGCGGCCCACAGGGCCAGGCCACTGGTGGCGGTGAGGAACAGCAGGGCGATGAAGCCGCGGTCCATGGGCTTCTGTGCGGCGTCGCCGTGCAGCGGGTGGCGGCGCAGGTTCAGCCGCCACAGGCCCGCCGTGCCGATGGCCAGGCTCACACCGCCCACCGCGCCCAGCAGCTTGGGCAGGCTGGGCAGGTCGTAGGGCGCGGGCAGGGCCAGCAGGTAGTGGTAGAGCGTGGCCACGCTGGTGGCGGCGAAGCACAACAGGAAGCCGTAGAACGTGAGGTGGTGGTAACGCCGGCGCGCCAGCGTGTGGGCGTCGTCCTCGTTGTGGCAGCCGTCGCCATGGCCACCGTCCAGGTACTTCAGGCGCAGCACGGCACCGGTCGCCTCGGTGGTGGCCGGGGCCGACAGCGGCGCGCCGCTGGTGGCGGGCGTGATCTCGCGCCAGAAGCGGCGCACGCCCAGGGCCAGCGCCAACGTGGCGAACCCGAACACCGGCGCGAACAGGCCCACCAGCAGGTTGTGCGGGAACAGGCCGTAGAAGTCGCTGCCCGGCGTGCTCCACAGCGCGCCCAGGCCCTGCCCCTGCAGCACCACGGCCAGCACCAGGAACAGCGCCAGCCCGGCGGCCAGCGCCAGCGACATCGTGAGCCCCTGGCGCTGGTAAAGCCGGCCCAGCGCGGGCGGCCAGGCGTAGTCCGCATAGGTCTGGCCGCGCACCTGGGCCATGGCCTGCGGCACGTTCACCGCAAACTCGTGCGGCGGCGCGTACTGGCAGGCGTGCAGGCAGGCGCCGCAGTTGTGGCAGAGGTTGGCCAGGAAGTGGATGTCGGCCTGGCCGAATGCGAGCCGGCGCGTCATGGCCGGGAACACGGCGCAGAAGCCTTCGCAGTAGCGGCAGGCGTTGCAGATCTGCATCTGGCGTGCGACCTCGGTTTCGGGCGCGGACAGCACGACCTCGCCGTTCGCCAGGGCGCGGGCATCGCGGGCCAGGGCTTCAAGCGTTTGCATGGCGCGCTCCTTTCAGCACGGCCTGCGCGGCCTGGGTGCCCGCGATGCGGCCGAAGGCGGTGCCGATGCTCATGCCCACGCCCGCGGTGTAGCCCTGGCCCAGCACGTTGCCGGCCATCATCTCGCCGGCCACGAAGAGGTTGTCGCTCGGCCGGCCACCGAAGTGCACCGCAGCCGTCTCGTCGGTCTTGAGCCCGAGGTAGGTGAAGGTCACGCCGGGCTTGAGCATGTAGCCGTAGAACGGCGCGGTGTCGATGGGCCGGGCCCAGTGCGTCTTGGCGGGGGCAACACCTTCGGTGTGGCAGTCGTCCAGCGCGGTGTGGTCGAAGGTGCCGACGCGGCAGGCGGCGTTGTAGTGATTCAGGGTCTGCATGAAGGTGGCCTGATCGAGGCCGAGTTTCTGCGCCAGCTCGGGCAAGGTCTGGGCGATCACGCCGTCGAACACCGGTGGCATGAAGCGACCGATGGCCTTGGCGTCGATGATGGAAAAGCCCACCTGGCCGGGCTGCTGCGCCACCAGGCGGCCCCAGATGGCGTAGCGCTTGGGCCAGAAGTCCTCGCCCTCGTCGTAGAAGCGGCGCGCCTCGCGGTTGACCACCACGCCCAGCGACACGCAGTCGATGCGGGTGCAGATGCCGCCGTCGTACAGCGGCGCGCGCGCGTCGATGGCCACCATGTGGGCCTGCGTCGGGTCGCCGATGGGGTCGGCGCCGAGGGCCAGCAGCTGCTTGAGCAGCACGCCCTGGTTGAAGCGCGTGCCGCGGATCAGGAAGTTGTCCGACGGCCATTCGCCGCGGGCGTTCTGGCCCCAGGCCTCGCGCAGCCAGTCGCGGTTCGACTCGAAGCCGCCGGCCGCGAGCACGCAGCTGCGCGCGGTGATGCGCTCGCCCCGGACCCAGGCGGCCACGAAGCGGTCGCCGTCCAGCTCGATGCGGTCCACCGGCGATTCGTAGCGCACCTGCACGCCCAGGCGCTCGGCGCTGCGGAAGTAGGCGTTGACCAGGGCCTTGCCACCGCCCATGAAGAAGGCGTTGGTGCGCGCCGTGTGCAGCGCGCCCGAGAGCGAGGGCTGGAAGCGCACGCCGTGGCGCACCATCCAGGGCCGGCAGGTGGCCGAGGCGCGGATCACCAGCCGGGCCAGGGCTTCGTTGGTCTTGCCGCCGGTGACCTTGAGCAGGTCCTGCCAGAACTCTTCTTCGGGGTAGGCGTCGACCAGCACGTCCTGCGGCGCGTCGTGCATGCAGCGCAGGTTGCGGGTGTGGGCGGAATTGCCGCCGCGCCATTCGCGCGGCGCGGCTTCGAGCAGCAGCACGCTGGCACCGGCTTCGCGCGCCATCAGGGCGGCGCACAGGGCGGCGTTGCCGCCGCCGATCACCAGGACATCGGGGTCCGTTGACATGGGTCTCCTTCGTGTTCTCTCGGGGAACGCCGGAGCCGATCCGGCGCGTGAGGAACTGTAGGAAGACCGTCACCCGCTGTGCAGCGGGCTCCCCTCATGGGGGTATCACGGAATGTGATGGGTATCGGGCAGTGCCGCGAGCGCGGTGGCGCCGGACCAGCGGCCCTCGCCCAGCAGGGTGCGCACGCAGTCCTTGAGCACCACGCGCGCGGCCAACGCGGCGGGCGACAGCTCGTCCTCCGACAGGCTGCACAGCAGGTTCACGCGGCGCGCCGGTGCACCGGTGATGCGCGCGCACTGGAAGCGCTGCGCCGCGTCCGGGTAGCGCCCCAGCGCCGCCCAGGGCTGCAGCGTGGCGCCCAGGCCGGCGTCCACCGCGGCCATCACCATGGCCAGCGAATCCACCTCCAGCACCACGCGCGGCGAAATGCCCGCGCCTGCGAACGCGGTGTCGAGCGTGCTGCGCAGGCCGTGCGGCCCCGTGGGCAGGATCAGCGGCACCTCGGCCAGGTCGGCGATGGCGATCTCGGCCGGCAGGCGCGGCGCGCCCGCGCGCTGCACCAGGAACAGGTCTTCCTCCAGCAGCGGCATCACGCTCCAGCCGCGACCGCCGCCGTCCTGCCGGGTCTGGTGCAGGCGGGTGTCGAACAGCACCGCGAGGTCGAGCTGGCGCGCATTCAGCATCGCCGTGAGGTGGCCCGACATGCTCTCGACCATGTGCAGGCGCACGTCGGGGTAGCGCTCGCGCATGGCCTGCATCAGCGGCAGGCCCAGCACGGCCGAGGTGGTGGGCGCCAGCCCCACCGACACCGAGCCCGACAGGCGCGCCTGCTGCGCGGCCCGCGTGGCCTGCTCGGCGTGGCGCAGGGTCAGCTGGGCCTCACGGAAGAAGGCCACGCCCGCTTCGGTGGGCGCCACGCCGCGCGGCGTGCGATTGAGCAGGCGCGTGGCGAGTTCGCTTTCCAGCCGGGTGATCTGCTGGCTCAGGGCCGACTGCACCATGTCCAGGTCGGCCGCGGCCCGGCTCATCGAGCCCAGTTCAACGATGCGCACGAAGTAGCGCAGCTGCCGCAGTTCCATGGCGTCCTGATCGGGGTTGGCGGGCCCGTCGCAGCGACGGACCGCAGGTGGGTCGCAGTGTATCGACAGCCTGCCGGCCATCGCGCCCGCCCGCGTGGCGTGCCTGAAAATGGCGGCCATGCCCGCCGACACCCCCGTTCGCCCCCACAACGCCCTGCGCGACTGGTTTCCCATCCTGCACTGGTCACGCGGCTATGGGCGCGCGCAGTTCGCGGGCGACGCCACCGCCGCCGCGGTGGTGACCCTGCTGATGATCCCGCAGAGCCTGGCCTATGCGCTGCTGGCCGGGCTGCCGGCCGTGACCGGTCTGTACGCCAGCCTGCTGCCACTGGTGGTGTACGCGCTGATGGGCACCAGCCCGGCGCTGGCCACCGGGCCGGCGGCCTTGCGCTCCATCATGTCCCTGGCCGCGGTGGGCACCGTGGTCACGGTGGGCAGCACCGACTTCATCGCGGCGTCGCTGCTGCTGGCGGTCCTGGTCGGCGTGCTGCTGCTGGTCATGGGCAGCCTGCGCATGGGCTTCATCGCCGGTTTTCTCAGTGCCCCGGTGCTGTCGGGGTTTGTCACCGCTTCGGGGCTGCTGATCGCCATGAGCCAGTTGCCGCACCTGCTGGGTGTGCCGCTGCAGAGCAGCAACCTGTGGTTGCTCGTGCAGAGCCTGTGGCAGCACCTGGCCGATCTGCACACGCTGACCTGGATGACCGGGCTGTGCGCACTGCTGGCGCTCTGGGCGGCACGCCGCTGGATCAAACCCCTGCTGCGGCGGCTGGGGGTCCCGGCCGGTGCGGCCGATCTGGCGGCCAAGGCGGCGCCCTTGCTGATCCTGCTGGGTTTCATTGCGCTGTCGCAGGCACGGGGCTGGGCGCAACAGGGCCTGGCGGTGGTCGGCGCCGTGCCCGGCGGCCTGCCGCCCTTCACCCTGGGACAGGTGCTGGGCGTGGCGCCGTCCACCCTGCAGGCGCTGCTGCTGCCGGCCCTGCTGATCGCCATGCTGACCTTTGTCGAGCAGATTTCCATTGCCCAGGCCTTTGCCGCGCGGCGGCGCGAGCGCGTGGATGGCGACGCCGAGATGCGGGCCATGGGCGCGGCCAACCTGGCCGCCGGCCTGACCGGGGGCCACGCGGTGGGCGCCAGCTTCTCGCGCAGCGCAGTGCTGCACGAAGGGGGCGCGCGCACCCCCGCCGCGGGCCTGATGACCGCCGTGTTGCTCGGCATCACGGCCCTGTTCTTCACCCCCTGGCTGCACCACCTGCCGCTGGCGGTGCTGGCAGCCACCATCCTGATGGCCCTGGGCAGCCTGCTGGACTTCGGCAGCTTTGCGCGCACCTGGCGCTACTCGCGCGCCGACTTTGCCGCGCAGGCGCTGACCTTCGGCGTGACCCTGCTGGTGGACCTGGTCAGTGGCCTCACGGTGGGCGTGCTCGCTTCGCTGACGCTCTTCATCTGGCGCAGCAGCCGGCCGCACATCGCGGTGGTGGGCAACGTGCCAGGCACCGAGCACTACCGCAACGTGCTGCGCCACGAGGTGGTGACACAACCGCAGGTGCTGGGGCTGCGCGTGGACGAGAGCCTGTTCTTCGCCAATGCCCGCTTCCTGGAAGACCGGGTGAACCACGAAGTGGTGGCGCGACCGCAGCTGCGCCACCTGGTGCTGCAGTGCACGGCCGTCAACGACATCGATGCCAGCGCCCTGGAGACCCTGCTGACCCTCAACCGCCGCCTGCAGGACGCCGGCGTGCAGCTGCACCTGAGCGAGGTCAAGGGGCCGGTGATGGACCGGCTCCAGCGCAGCGACTTCCTGCAGCAACTGTCCGGTCGCGTGTTCCTCACCCACCACCAGGCCATCACGGCACTGGACCAGCAGGCTCCGGACCCGGCCGCGCAGATCTGACGGGGTCGCGAACGCGACCCGATCAGCCCTTGCGGCGCAGCAGCCGCACGTGCATGGGCCGCACGAAGTGCGCGCCGTCGGCCGTCATCTGGCGCATGAAGGCCACGCGCACGCGTTCGGCCAGCGCAGGGGTGATGAAGTGATCGGCAAAGCTGGGGTAGAGCATGCGCTGCTCGAACTCGGCCCAGTCTTTGAAATGCGCAGGCTGTGCGAAGCGGCGTTCTTCAGCCGCCGTCCAGTGCGTACCCGTCGCCAGCGCGCGGTCCAGCGCGGCCTGCGCCGCGCGGCGCACGGTGTTCTCGTCGTTGTAGAGGCGAACGATCTCGTTGAGCGCGCCGCCGAAGATGGGTTCGCTCACATAGAACCAGCCGCCGGGTTTGACCACGCGGGCCACCTCGGCCAGCGCCTGGTCCATGCCGTCCAGCGGCACGTGGTGCAGGCTCTTGAGCATCAGGGCGCCGTCGAAGCTGGCGTCGGGAAACGGGATCGCTTCGGCGCTGCCGGCCATGAACACCAGGCGCTGCTGCGGGTTGGCCACGTTCTTGGCGTGCTGCACGGCATCCACCTCCAGCCCCACCAGCTGGCTGCCGGGGTACCGCGCCAGCAGGCTGCGCGCCAGACGGGCGTTGCCGCAGCCCAGTTCGATGAGGCGCTGCTCGGCCAGCGGCACCAGATCGGCCAGCAGGTCGAGTTCGTCGCGCAGGGTGGGCAGTTGATCGGGGTCGGTGAACATGGGTTGCATTTCGTTGCTTCTCAATCCGTATGAAGGGTGGGGACTTGCGTTTTCTCATTGATACCCAATGGAGTATCTGAAGAATGCGTCTTTCGGGGCCCCAGGCCCGTTCCATTTCTGTCACACCCAAGGAGTTTTGCACATGAACCGTCTGATCGCCATCACCGCCGCCACCCTGCTGGCCGCCGGCGCCGTCCACGCCGAAGAGCTGTTCGTCAACATCCACAGCGGCAACGCGATGGCGCAGGGTGCTGGTCTGGCCATCGCCACCAACGCGCTGGAGCAGAAAGCCACGGTGCGCGTGCTGCTGTGCGACGCCGCTGGCGACATCGCCCTGGTCGGCAAGGAACTGCCCAAGCTCAAGCCGCGCGACGTCACCACGCAGCAGATCCTGCAGGGCGTGATCAAGGCCGGCGCCAAGGTCGAAGTCTGCGCCCTGTACCTGCCCAACACCGGCAAGCAAGCCAGCGACCTGATCGAGGGCGTGACCCCGGCCAAGCCGGCCGAAATCGCCGCCCACCTGCTCAAGCCCGGCGTGAACACGCTGGCGTTCTGAGCGGTTTCCGACCCCGCAAAAAGGCGCCCCGCGGGGCGCCTTTTTTCATGGCCGGCTTCGGCGCTCAGGCGCCGAAGCTTTCGGGCATCTGCACGGCCACCACCTCGCCGCGCGCGGTCGCGACGTCACCGGCCCACACCGTGGTCTCGACGATCACCTTGCGGCCCTTGATCTCCTTCACGCGGCCACGGATCACCAGTTCCACGTCGATGGGAGTGGGCTTGAGGAAGTCCACGTGCAGCGAACCGGTGACGAAGCGGAAGGCGGGCAAGGAGTCCATATCGCGCCCTTCCTGGCGGTACATGGCCGCCGCGGCGGTGCCGGTGCTGTGGCAGTCGATCAGCGAGGCGATCAGTCCGCCGTAGGCGTAACCGGGCACCGAGGTGTGAAAGGGCTCGGGCCGGAAACGCGTGACGGTTTCGTTGCCATCCCACACGGTCTTGATCCGGTGGCCGTGTTCGTTGTGGCTGCCGCAGCCGTAGCAGTGGGCGACGTTGTCGGGGTAGTGGTCCTGGAAAGCGTCCATGGGGGACTCCGTGGGTGGGTTCAAAGTCCGAGCGCCGCTTTGAGCTGGGCTTCGGTGGTGAGGTATTCATGGCTGACCACGCGGCCCTGTTCCAGTCGGATCAGGGTGACCGCATCGTCTTGCCGCGGCCAGCCGGCCAGGGTCTGGTCGTCCATGGAGACGCCGACCTCGAAGTTCTGCTCGCGCAGCGACGGCATGGCGAACGTGCGCGTGATGAAGCCGGGCATCTTGCTCATGTCGGCCAGGTAGACCGCGTGGCGACCGGCCAGAAAGCCCTTGGGCTGCGGCGCCAGCACACCCAGCACCAGGTTGGAGGCCTTGCGGCCGGCGGCGAACAGCACCAGCCGGGTGTCGGGCGCGATGCGCCAGGCCTGGTCGTGCTGGTTCTGCAGGGACAGCGCCGGCAGCGGTCGTCCCGGTTCGACGGGGCCGGCCAGCGCCCACAGCGGGCCGGCCAGGCACAAGGCGAGAAGGGTCCTTTTCATGCGGTCTCGCATGGGCGGGGTTGGTCGGTAGCGCCGTGGCCACAGCCGGCGCGGTCATCGGTATTGACCATGTGGTCGGCCATCTGCGTGAAGGCCTGCAGCAGGCCGGCGCGCAGGGACTCGTCGGCCACTTGTTCGATCAACGTGGTGCGCATGCACAGCATCCACTCGTCGCGCTCGGTGGCGCCAATGGCGTACGGCAGGTGCCGCATGCGCAGGCGCGGGTGGCCCTTCTTCTCGATGTAGAGGTTGGGACCGCCGAACCAGCCCGAGAGGAACTGAAACAGGCTCTCGTTGGCGCCGGCCAGGCTCTCGGGGTGGATGCGGCGCGCGGCGTAGGCCTCGGGCAGCTCGTCCATGAGTTCGTAGAAGCGGTCCACCAGACGGTGAATGCCGTCGGCGCCGCCCAGGGCTTCGTAGACGGTGGGGTTGGCAATGTCGGACATGGGGTTTCCTTTCAGCCGGCCTTGGCGGGGGCCGGCGCAGCGGCCGTGGGCGGGGCACCGAACAGTCTGTCGGTGAGCTTGACGTACCAGGCCGCGGCCTGCACCTGGACGATGTAGGCCAGTGCGATCAGCAGGGCTGCGTCGGCGCCTGCGCTGCCGAACACGCCCATGGCAATGGCCAGTGCGATGGAGAGGTTGCGCATGACGGTGCCGTAGACCAGGGCAATGGCGTCACCGCGCTTGAACAGCAGCTTGCCGACCACGGTGCTGATCGCGAAGTTCAGCGCATAGACCAGCACCAGGGGCAGCAGCAGGCCGGGCAGCAGCCCGGGCTGGGTGAAGATGTCCTGCGACTTGAGCGCCATGGACACGAAAACGATGCCCAGCACGCCCAGCGTGGAAAAGGGCGGGAACTTCGGCTTGAGCTTCTGGTTGAAGTGGGGTTCACCGTGTTGGCCGATCAGCCAGCGCTGGGTGATGCTGCCCAGCAGCAGCGGCAGGAAGACGATGAGCGCGATCTGCAGGAACACCTGCAGCACCGGGATCTGAACCACCGTGCCCAGCAGGAGCTTGAGGTAGACCGGCGCGAGCAGCGAACCGGCTATGAGGCCGACCACGGTCATCTTCACCGCGGCGGGCACGTTGCCCTTGGCAAAACCGGTCCACGAAATCGTCATGCCCGAGGTGGGCAGCAGCGCGGTGAGCAGCAGCGCCAGCCGCACCATAGGCTGTTCCGCAAAGAACAGCAGGCCGGCCGCGTAACCGATGGCGGGCATGAGCACGAAGTTGATGGCCAGCGTCGTGCCCTGAAGCGTGCCGCCACCGGGCTTGAGCAGCTCCTTCACGTTCATCGTCACCATCATGGGATAGACCATGAGGAAGGTCAGCGGCAGGATGGCCCCGCGCAGGAAGCCGGGGTCGGCCACCTGGCCGAAGCCCAGCCCCGCCAGCATGGCCAGCGGGATGCTCCAGACCAGGTTCTTCTGCAGCCAGTTGAGGACGTTCCACATGGTGTGCTCCCGCGCGCGCCGATCAGGCGTTTTTCAGGGCCAGGGCCCAGGCCTGCATGGCGTCGTTGGCCGGCTTCATGGGGGCGTCCATGAAGCTGATGACGAAGTGGCTGCCCATGTCGGCGATGCCGATGCTGCGCGGGCGCACCGCCAGCACCTGCGGGTTGGGCAGGGCATGACCAAAACAGAACAGCACGTTGCTGGCGGCCACGATACCGGGTGCGATGTCACCGCCGATGGCCGTGGTGTGGGCGAAGTGGTCGAAGGTGCCGATGTAGCTCACGCGCGGCGTGCTGGCGATACAGGCCTTGAAGTACTCGACGATGCCGGCCACGCTGGTGTAGGTCGTCTCGTTCTTGGCGATGTCCAAGACGGTGATCGGGTACTTTTCCTGGAAATGCAACTGCTTCATGGAACCAAAACTCCTGGGTTGAAAAATGGAAACAGCACGAACCCGTCGCCTCGACCCGATACCCATCGGGCATCAGGCTGTGGCACCGTGTTCGCTGGTGATGGATGGCAGGGCCGACATGCGGGCCAGGAACTCGTCGCGGCTGAGCCGGCTGAAAAACGGATGCCAGCGGCGCTGCTCCATCACCGTGCTGACCGCCCGCGCGCGCGGGTCATGGCCGGTGTAGAGCAGGGTCTCGTCGGGCAGGATGAAGATGCGCTGGGTCACGCTGTCCCACAGGGCGGCGGCATCGCTCGGGCGCGGCTGGTGCGGGCAGGCGTCCACCGCCAGCAGGCCACCACAGAACACGCGGTCGCGCCAGACGAAGCTCAGGCAGTCGGCGGTGTGGCCGGGGGTGCGCAACACGCGCAGGAATTCGTTGCCAAAGGGCAGCAGTTCACCGTCGGCGGCAATCTGCGCGCCGGCACGGGCCTGGCCCTGCACCACCGGTGCGCCCAGGCGGGCGATGCGGGCGAACTCGGCCGGCAGCAGCGCATCGTGCTGGTGGGTGCGCAGCACCCAGCGCAAGCGCAGCTGGCGTTCGTCCAGCAAGGCCTGCCACACGGGCAGGTCGCTGCTGCGCGGGTCCACCAGCACCGCCTCGCGCGCGTCGGTGTCGGCCAGCAGGTAGCTCAGCTCGCCGCTGCGTTCGTTGTTGAGCATGTGCAACATCACACCAGCGCTCCCCAGCGGATGGCGGCGGCCAGGCCCAGCGCCATGGCGCAGGCCCAGCCCGAGAACAGCCACCGCCACACCGGCAGGCGCGGCACAAAGCCCACACCCCGCACCAGGCCCGCGCTCATGGCCCAGAACAGGGCCATGGCCAGACCGTGGTCGGCACGGCCCTGCGCATCGGCGAACAGCAGCGGGTAGACGCTGCCCACCACCATGATGAGCAGCGCCACCAGCAGGCTGGGCAGGTGCACGCGGGCCGGGGTAGCCAGCACGCGGGCGGACGCAGCGTTCACTGCGCGCCTCCACGGGCCGCCTTGCGGCCCTCCTCGGTTTCGCCCCACATGGCGTTGAGGATGGCCAGCAGCACGGCAAAGCCGACACCGAGGATCCAGGCGAAGTACCACATACAGTTCTCCTGTTGAAACGAAAGGCTCAGACCGCGCCGGCGCCGTCCTCGCCGATCAGCAGCGTGCCGTCCGGCAGATACTGGTGCGGCGGCACGACCAGGTTGGTGGGTGCGGGCTTGTTCCTGAACACGCGCCCCGCGAGATCGAAAGTGGAGCCGTGGCAGGGGCAGAAGAAGCCGCCTTGCCAGTCGGGCGGCACGCTGGTGTTGACCGTGCCCTGCGGCAGGTTCACCGGCGAGCAGCCCAGGTGGGTGCAGATGCCCACGGCCACCAGCAGCTCGGGCTTGATCGAGCGGTGGGTGTTGGTGGCGTAGGGGGGCTGCTGCTTCACCTCGGACGCCGGATCGGCCAGGCCTTCCATGTGCTCCAGCGCGGTCAGCATCGCGGGCGTGCGGCGCATGACCCAGACCGGTTGGCCGCGCCACTCCACCGTGCGCACCTCGCCCGGGGCGACGGTGGATGGGTCCATGGACACGGCCGCGCCCATGGCCTTGGCGCGCTCGCTGGGCGCGAAGCTGGACACGAAGGGCACCGCCACCGCCGCGGCCGCCGCGGCGCCCATGCAGCCGGTGGCCAGCAACCAAGTGCGGCGTTCGGGGTCGATACCTTCGACGGGGGGCAGGGGCAGTGCGTGGTCCATGGGGCGTTCCTTCCGTGGGTTCAGGGTTTCGCGGTCGGGGTCGCGGCGGCGCCGTGCCCTTCGTCGTGCTCCTCTTCCCAGCCGGTGACCATGGCCTTGATGTGGGCCGTGACGGTGTGACCGGTGGTGGTGAGGTAGACGTGGATGAAGAAGAAGGCCAGCATCATGAAAGCGCCGGCCGTGTGCGCCCAGGCCACCCATTCCAGCGTCAGCCACCGGTCGATGCCCAGGCCGGGCCAGAAGGCGCGGAACAGGTAGAGCAGGCCCGAGCCCCAGATCAGCGGCGAGATCATGGCCAGCAGGGCCAGGTAGGCCAGGCGCTGCAGCGGGTTGTGCTTCTTCTGTGCGGTCTTCCTGAAAGGATGCGGCGCGCCACGGAACATGCCCCAGCTGTAGTACATGGCCATCGCCAGCACCTTCTTGTGCGTGGGCAGGTACTGGCGCCATTCGCCGGTGGTGAACTGCCAGAAGATGGTGAAGGCCCAGAGCGTGAGCAGGGCCCAGGCGGCCAGGGTGTGCAGGCGCACTGCGGGCGCGAAGCCCAGCAGCTGGTAGGCGCCGTGCACCTCGAAGCCGGTGAGCAGCATGGTGATGACCAGCAGCGCCTGGGACCAGTGCCAGAAGCGCTCGTAGCGCTTGTAGATGTAGATGCGGCCCGGCCGTGCGTCGCCGGATGCCTGGACGGTGGTGGTGTGTTCCATGTCAGTGGGCTCCGGTTTTGCGGCGACGGGTCACGATGCGGGCAGTGGCGTGCACCAGGGCTCCGCCGATGGAGCCGGCCACGGCCAGCCAGCCCAGCGAATCGATCCAGACGTTGTGGTCACGCCCGGGCAGGTAGACGCCGGGCAGGTCGCCCAGGCGGCTGGTCTTGGCGCTGGCGTGGCAGGAGGCGCAGGCCACCGCGTCCTTGGCGGGCGCGACCATGTGCGTGATCGGCCAGAGCATCTCGGTCTTCACGAAATCGTGCTGGCCGCTGTAGGGCTGACCGGTGGCGGTCGCGCCGGCCTGCAGCGCCTTGGGCCAGTCGAAGTTGAACCAGAAGGCGGTGTCGTCGGGCGTGGCGGTGTGCGGCACCAGCAGCTGCTGGTGCACCACGTCGTAGGGCTGCTTGCCCTGGAAGCGCTTGACCGGCCAGATGCGGGCATTCGGATCGTCCGGGCCACCCATGAAACTGTTGATCTTGAGCACCTGGGTCGGGTCGATCTTCATGTCCTGGGTGGTGAAGCTGACCTTGCCGTTGAACCACACGTAGTCGGGCACCACGTTCTCGCCCAGCTTGAAGTCGCCCTTCTTGCTGTCGTAGATCACGTGGCCGTGCTCATCCTTTTTCTGGATCGGCTTGCCTTCGGGCGTGAGCCGGCCGGCGGTGGACCAGTCCCAGGCCATCTTGGTGGCCACGCCGCCGCGCGCGAATTCGGGGATGTGGCAGCTCTGGCAAGCCAGTTTGTTCGTGTGGTTGTTCAGCAATTCGACGCTGAGCAGGCCCTGCTTGTGCGGCTTGTCGCCGTGGCAGCTCTGGCAGGTGGCGGCGTTGCGCCCGGCGTGCACCGTGTCGCCGCGCAGCATGGGGCCATGCGGGTCGGCGCCCGACATGCTGATGCGGCTGCCGGCGATCACGTGGCCGTCGGCCTGGTGGCAGGTCGCGCAGCTGAAGCCGGCGCCGCCCTTGGCCTTGCTGGCCATGTGCACGTCCAGCGACTTGTCGGCCTTGTTCAGCGAGGAGTCGAGGTCGCCGTGCTTGACGCCGTCACCGCCGCCGCCGTTGTAGTGGCAGGTGCCGCAGTTGCTGGTGCTGGTCTTGCCGATGTGCTGGGCCACCATGGCTAGGTCCACCGGGTCGACGAACTTGCCCGAACCGGGCGGCAGCTCGGTGCGCTCGACCGGCACCTCGCCGGCCATGCCGGCCGGCTTCTTGTAGCCGCCGGTGTTGTGGCAGACCAGGCAGTCCACCTTGGTCTCGTCGTGGAAGTCGAACTTGTCGTCCTTCCAGCCGTAGCCCACGTGGCAGCTCTGGCAGAACGCCTCGTTCGAGCGGTCGCCGATGCAGAAGCTGTTGAGCATGGTCTTCTTGCCCAGCTTCTGCCCGGTGTCGGGGTTGGTGTACTCCCAGGTCCAGTGGCGCGTGCCCATCACCTGTTTGCCGGCCTCGGTGTGGCAGCTCAGGCAGGCCTTGGTCACTTCGGAGCCGCTGGCAAACGGCCCCTTGAGCTCCTTGAACTTGCTGTGGTCGGCGGTGGACTTGGACTTTTTCGGCGCCGCGGCCAGCACCGCCGCGGCGCCGGGCTCGGTCGTCGCCGGAGCAGCGGGTGCCGGTGCCGGGTTGGCCAGCACGCTGCCGGCCAGCGCCCAGCCCAGCAAAGTAGCCAGCAAAGGCCAGGCGGTGCGCCGCTGTCGTGGCGGCGGCTCTTTCATGGTGTGGCTTGTCATGCCTTGTCTCCTGCTCGGGTGGTGGAAAAAAAAGAACGAGGCGCCAGTCTCCCGGCCTCATCCCCCCCGAGTCTTTGCTTTCCATCAATACTCACCCAGGTATGCAGACGGGCTTTGCATTGACTCAAGAAACGACCGCACACCAGCGCGCGGACTTCCCATCCAGCACACGCCGTGGAACCGGCTTCACCGGGCCACAGGCGTGGCCCCCCTGGAGGGGGGAGACGCGAAGCGGCGCGGGGGGTGTTCATGTCAATACGCCCCGTGTTCGTTCTCGCGGATGTACGCGGCCGTCACCTTGCCGCGCATCACGCGGTAGGCCCACGACGTGTACAGCACGATCAACGGCATGAAGATCAGCGTGGCCCAGAACATGATGCCCAGCGTCAGGTGGCTGGAGACGCTGTCCCACACCGTCAGGCTGGCCTGCAGCTGGATGCTGGACGGCATGACGAAGGGAAACAGGCTCACGCCCGCGGTGCCGATCACGCCGGTGGTGGCCAGCGACGAGGCGACGAAGGCCGTGAGCGTGCGGCCCGTGCGCATCAGCCCCACGGCAGCCAAGGCACCCAGCACGCCCAAAGCCGGCAACAGCCACAGCGCGGGCATGGCCGCGTAGTTCGCCATCCAGGCCCCGGCCTCGCGCATCACGGTCTTGGCCAACGGGTCGGGCAGGGCCGCGGGGCTGACCACCGAGCTGATGCGGTAACCGTCGATGGACTGCAGCCACACGCCTGCCGCGATGAAACCCAGCACCATGACCAGCGCCGCGCCCGTGCCCGCCTTGATGGTGCGCGCCTGCACCGCGCCCTCGGTGCGGTGCGCCAGGTAGGTGGCACCCTGCAGCGTGATCATGGCGCTGCTGACCACGCCGGCCAGCAGGGCAAAGGGCTTGAGCAGTGCCCAGAAGCTGCCGGTGTAGGTGGGCACCAGGAAGGCGTCGAACTGGAAGGGCACGCCCTGGAACAGGTTGCCGAAAGCCACGCCGAAGATCACCGGGGGCACGAACCCGCCGACGAACAGGCCCCAGTCCCAGGTGCTGCGCCAGATGGGGTGGTGGATCTTGCTGCGGTAGTCGAAACCTACCGGGCGGAAAAACAGCGCCCACAGCACCGCGAGCATGGCCCAGTAGAAGCCGCTGAACGCGGTGGCATAGACCAGCGGCCAGGCCGCGAAGATGGCGCCGCCGCCGGTGATGAACCAGACCTGGTTGCCGTCCCAGTGCGGGCCGACGGTGTTGATCACCACGCGGCGTTCCACGTCGTTGCGGCCGACGAAGGGCAGCAGCGTGCCCACGCCCATGTCGTGGCCGTCCATCACGGCGAAGCCGACCAGCAGCACGCCCACGAGAAGCCACCAGACCAGTTTGAGGGTTTCGTAGTCGAACATGTCGTGCTCCCGTGATCAGGCGTGGGCCAAGTGCTGGGGTTCGTGGCTGTAGCGCCCGGTTCCCAGGCTGCCGGGGCCGATGCGCGCGAACTTGACCATCAGGAACATCTCGACGATCAGCAGCAGGGTGTAGAAGCCGATGAAGCCGGCCAGCGAGCCGTAGAGGCTGTTCACGCTGAGCGTGGAGACCGAGAGGTGCGTGGGAAGTACCCCGTAGATGGTCCAGGGCTGGCGACCGTACTCCGCCACGAACCAGCCCAGCTCGCAGGCGATCCACGGGGCCGGCAGCATCCACAGCGCCCACTTGAGCAGCCAGGGGCGCTTGCCGCATTCGAGCTTGAGCGTGCACCAGAAGGCCATGCCGAACAGCGCCAGCATCAGGAAGCCCAGGCCGACCATGACGCGGAAGGCCCAGAACATCGGGGTCACGCGCGGCACGGTGCTGTCCACCGCCTGCTGGATCATCTGTGGTGTGGCCTGGCGCACGTCCACCACGTATTTCTTGAGCAACAGACCGAAGCCCAGGTCGGCCTTGTGCTGCTCGAACAGTGCCTTGGCGGCCGCGTCCTCACGGTTGGCCCGCAGGGCTTCGAGCGCGGTCACGGCGTGGATGCCGCTCTGGATGCGTTCGCGGTTCTTTTCCTTGATCTCGTGGATGCCGGGAATCTCCTTGCTGACCGAGCGCGTTCCGATCAGGCCCATCACCCAGGGGATGTCGATTTCCCAGTCGTTCTTCTGCTCGGCCTCGTTGATGCCGGCGATCAGCGTCAGGCCGGCCGGCGCGGGTTTGGTTTCCCACATGGCTTCGAGCGCGGCCATCTTGGTCTGCTGTGCCTCGCCCACGGTGTAGCCCGATTCGTCGCCCAGCACAATGACACTCAGCACCGATGCCAGGCCGAAGGCAGCGGCCACGCGGA
Organism: uncultured Hydrogenophaga sp.; assembly: GCA_964550405.1. GTDB lineage: Bacteria > Pseudomonadota > Gammaproteobacteria > Burkholderiales > Burkholderiaceae_C > Hydrogenophaga. The sequence goes on from CAZJZD010000020.1 coordinate 32,707, forward strand.
AGCTGCGCTTGGCAAATTCGATGTCGCGGCCCTTGAGCAGGTACCAGCTCGAAATGGACAGCACGAACATCGCGCCGGTCACGTAGCCGGCCGACACGGTGTGCACGAACTTGGCCTGCGCGTCCGGGTTGAACAGCACGGCCCAGAAGTCCACCATCTCCATGCGCATGGTGTCGTAGCTGAATTCGGCGCCCACCGGGTTCTGCATCCAGCCGTTGGCGATCAGGATCCACAGGGCCGACAGATTGGTGCCCACCGCCATCAGCACGGTGACCATCAGGTGCTGGGTCTTCGAGAGCCGGTCCCAGCCGAAGAAGAACAGGCCGATCATGGTCGACTCCAGGAAGAAGGCCATCAGGCCCTCGATGGCCAGCGGCGCCCCGAAGATGTCGCCCACGTAGTGCGAGTAGTAGGCCCAGTTGGTGCCGAACTGGAACTCCAGCGTGATGCCGGTGGTCACGCCCAGCGCGAAGTTGATGCCGAAGAGCTTGCCCCAGAAGCGGGTCATGTCCTTCCAGATCACGTTGCCTGTCATCACGTAGACGCTCTCCATGATGACCAGCAGCCAGACCATGCCCAGCGTCAGCGGCACGAACAGGAAGTGGTACATGGCCGTGGCCGCGAACTGCAGCCTCGACAGGTCAACCAGCTGGTCTGAAATCACGGATCACTCCTTGGAGGCATCGGGGGCCGGCAGCGCGCCCAGCAGGCGGGCCGCTGCACTGTCGGTGTCCACCGGCACCCGCGCGTCCCGAACGAAACCCCACCACAGGCCGATCAACACGACCAGCTTGATGACCAGCACGATGGCAAGCTTGCGGGGCAGGGGAAGAGGCGTTCGGTCCATGGCAATGGGCGGTGTGGACCTGCTTTCCCAAGAACCGTGCCAGCGCGTTCGCCTCAAAAAAGCCTTTTCAGATCAAGCATCTGCCACGCATCCGGCAGAACGGCTTCAGACCCCGGCCGACACCAACTGCCAGATATGACAGAGAATGTCAGGCACTGGCTGCCCGGTGGCCACAGGAGCCTGCTTGAAACCCCTGCCCGAACTCACCGCCTTTCTCGAAGGCCTGCCCGAGCCGCACATCCTGTTCGACGCGCAGTACCGCATCCTGGCGGCCAATGCGGCCTACCGGCGCCAGTTCAGCCCCGAGCGCAGCGTGATCGGCCGGCGCTGCTACGAGGTCTCGCACCACTTCGCCGTGCCCTGCGACCAGGCCGGCGAGTCCTGTCCGCTGGCGCAGTCCAGGCTGTCGGGCCAGCGCGAGCGTGTGCTGCACCTGCACCACACGCGCCAGGGCGAGGAGTACGTGAACATCGAGCTCTCGCCCCTGCCGGGCGAGGACGGGCAACCGGCCTTCTACGTGGAAAAAATGGAGCCGCTGCGTGTGGCCCACGGCCAGCCCTCGGCGCAGGGCCTGATCGGCCGGTCGGACGCCTTCCAGCGCATGCTGGCGCTGGTGGCCCGCGTGGCGCCCTCGCGCGCCAGCGTGCTGCTGCTGGGCGAGTCGGGCACCGGCAAGGAACTGGTGGCCCGCGCCATCCACGAGGCCAGCCCGCGTGCGGGCAAGCCGCTGGTGGCGGTGGACTGCTCCAGCCTGCCGGAAAACCTGTTCGAGTCCGAGCTGTTCGGGCACGAGCGCGGCGCCTTCACCGGCGCGGCCACGGCGCGCGGCGGCCTGGTGGAAGCGGCCAGCGGCGGCACCCTGTTCCTGGACGAAGTGGGCGACATCCCGCTGCCCATGCAGGTGAAACTGCTGCGCCTGCTGGAAACCGGCACCTACCGCCGCGTGGGCAGCACCGAGCTGCGGCACGCCGACATCCGCGTGGTGTCGGCCACCCACCGCGACATCCATGCCATGGTGCAGGACGGGCGCTTCCGCGAAGACCTGTACTACCGGCTCTCGACCTTCCCCATCGACCTGCCGCCACTGCGCGAGCGCCACGGCGACGTGGCCCTGCTGGCGCCCGCCCTGCTGGAGCGCGTGGCCGCCCCCCGCCGCCTGCGGCTGACAGCCGATGCGCTGCGCTGCCTGGACGAACAGGACTTTCCCGGCAACGTGCGCGAGCTGCGCAACTTGCTGGAACGCACCGCCCTGCTCTGCGACGGTGACGTGATCGAGGCCGAGCACGTGCGCCAGGCCCTGAGCACCGGCCGCCGCCCCGGAGTGCGGGTGCCCGCCCCCACGGCGGCGCCGGTGGCGGTGGCGGCGCCCGCCATCGGCCAGGACCTCCGCAGCCTGGAACAGGCCGCCCTGCGCGAAACCGTCGCCCGGCACACCGGCAGCCGGGCCGAACTGGCGCAGCGGCTGGGCATCAGTGAGCGCTCGCTCTACCGGAAACTCAAGGAACTGGGCATCCGCACCGGCCGGGGCTGATCACCCCCCCCCGGCCGGTCCGCCACCCCCGGGAACCTCCGCTTGCCGAAGCGCTCCCACAGCGGCTACAACAGCACATGACGATATAAGGAAATAACCATGTCATCCCTTATGCAGTTCGGCGAAACCGTCGAGGGCTACCCGGTGCGGGTGGTCAATGAACGCATGGTGCGCGCCGCCGCCGGCCTGCTGTTCTTCCCGGCCGTGCTCTCGTTCATGCATTCCTTCCTGCTGGGCAACTTCCAGTACACGCGGCTGTTCATCATCGTGTTCCTGATCGACATGACGCTGCGCATGCTCAACCCGAAGCTGGCGCCGAGCATGATCGTCGGCGGCTGGATCGTGCGCCACCAGGCACCCGAATGGGTGGGCGCGCCGCAGAAGCGCTTTGCCTGGGGCCTGGGCCTGCTGCTGGGCCTGGCCATGCTGTACCTGATGGTGTTCAACCGGTACATGGGCCCGGCCAACATGCTCATCTGCGGCAGCTGCCTGCTGCTCATGTTCTTCGAGACCGCCTTCGGCATCTGCCTGGGCTGCAAGCTCTACAACGTCTTCAACCGCGAGAAGGCCCAGCTCTGCCCCGGTGGCGTGTGCGAGGTGCCGGCGCAGAAGAAGGGCTGGGGCATCACCCTGCCGCAGGCCGCGGTGCTGGTGCTGTTCGTCGGCGCCTTCGTGGCCGCCAAGGGCTGGGTGGACGCCACCGGGCCGATGCAGGGCTTCGACGAGATGGCCACGCTGGAAGAGATGGGGCTGAAGCCGACCGCTGGCGCGGTGTCGGCCGACGAGGCCAAGCGCTGCGAAGTGCCCGCGTTCGCGAAGGCCATCGGCCACGAAGCCCAGTGGAAGCTGCACAACGGGTGTTCTTGACGCCCCCTGCGCCGCAGGACTGCCCCACCCCCGTCGCTTGTTCGCTTCGCGTAACCGCTCCGCCCCTCAAGGGGCGATGCGAGTGGCCCGGCAGAGCCGGTTCCACCGCATCCTCGGTTGAAGACCTGCGCGCCGACCGTTGTGCCCGCGCTCCCTGAACTGGAGTAGGCTCGTCGCCTGATTCAGCAGGGGACTTTTCATGTTGCTCCATTGGCGCCGCAGCGCGGCCGTTCTGTGTCTGGGGGCGGGCCTGACCGGCGCCGCATCGGCGGTTCAGATCACGCAGCTGAGCCCCCAAGGCGAGGTGGCGCGGGTGCGCCAGGTGGTCGCGAATTTCGACGCCGCGGCCATCGCCTTCGGCAGCCCGAACCAGCCGTCGCCCCTGCGCCTGGACTGCGACGACAGCGTCGCCACCGCTGGCCACGGCCGCTGGGTCAACGACCGCCAGTGGGTCTTTGACTTCAACGACCTGCTGCCCCCCGGGGTGCGCTGCACGGTGCAGGTGGTGCCGGGCTTTCGCACCACCGAAGGTCAGCCCCTGTCGGGCCGGCAGCGCTTTGCGTTCCAGACCGGCGGGCCGCTGGTGCGCCAGTCGGTGCCCGGCCAGGGCGCGACCATCGAAGAGAACCCGTACTTCCTGCTGCGCTTCAATGGCGCGGTCACCCCGGCCAGCGTGCAGGCCAACAGCCATTGCGTCATGGACGGCCTGGGCGAGCGCATCGCGGTGCGCCTGATCGAGGGCGACGAGCGCGAGCAGCTGCTGCGGTCCCGCGGCTGGGACGCCGGCAAGGTACCGCCCGAGCAAGTGGTGGCCCTGGCCTGCCGGCGCCAGCTCACGCCCGCGGCGCAGGTGCAACTGGTGCTGGGCAAGGGCGTGGCCACGCCCGGTGGCGTGGCCACGCGGCAGCCGCAGCGCCTGTCCTTCACGGTGCGCGAACCGTTCCGTGTGAGCTTTTCCTGCGAGCGCGAGAACGCGCAGGCCGCCTGCCTGCCCCTGCGCCCGATGCAGCTGGAGTTCAACACCCCGGTGACGCGCGGCCTGGCGCAGGCGATCCGGCTGCGGCCGGCCGGCGGAGGCGCCGCCATCGCGCCCGAGCAGGCCGACGACGGCGACGCGGACGCGGTGGTCGAGAGCGTGCGCTTCGCGCCCACGCTGGCCGAAAACGCCTCCTACACGGTCGAGCTGCCCAAGGGGTTCGCCGACGCCTCGGGCCGCGCACCGGCCAACGCCGACCTGTTCCCGCTCAAGGTGGCCATCGGGCCGATGCCGCCACTGGTCAAGTTCGCGGCCGCGCCGTTCGGCGTCGTGGAACGGCTGGCCGATCCGGACGGGGCGGCCCTGATGCCGGTGACGGTGCGCCAGATCGAGTCCGCCACCCCGGGCCGGGCCGCGGCCGGCCAGGTCGGCGTGCTGCGGCTCGATGACGATGCGGACATCATCGCGTGGTACCAGCGGCTGGCGCAGTTCGACCGGCGCGAGGTGCCGCGCCCGCTGGCCGCCCGCTGGGCACGCACGCCCCTGCCCAAGGTGGTCGATCCGGACAACCGGGACTGGGTGGACGCGCGCATGGTGGGCCTGCTCAAGGGCCTGCCGCAGCTGCGGACCTCGGCCTTGCCGCAGACCGTCCCGGGCGACCCGCGCCCGATGGAGGTGGTGGGTATTCCGCTGCCGGCCGGCTTTCATGTGCTGGAGATCGCGTCGCCCCGGCTGGGCCGTTCCCTGCTGGACGAACGGCACGGCGACGCGCGGACCCAGTACGTGCGCAGCTCGGCCCTGGTGACCAACCTGGGCGTGCACTTCAAGTTGGGGCAGGAGGGCGCCCTGGCCTGGGTGACCACGCTGGACAAGGGCCGCCCGGTGGCCCGGGCGGCGGTCAAGGTGTCCGACTGCCGGGGCCGCGTGGTGGCCCAGGGCCAGACCGACGCCAGCGGCGTGGTGCGCCTGGACACGGTGCCGGCCCGCGCACCGCTGTGCGCCGTGGGTGAGGACGACATCGACGAGGAGGACGGTGCCGGCGCCTGGTTCGTGAGCGCGCGCGCGCCGTCGGCCGACGGCGTGAACGACCTGGCCTTCACCTGGAGCGACTGGAACCGGGGCATCGAGGGCTGGCGCTTCGACCTGCCCACCGGCGACGCCACGCGCCCCAGCCTGCGCGCCCACACGGTGCTCGACCGGGCCCTGCTGCGCGCCGGTGAGCGGGTGTCGATGAAGCACTTCGTGCGGCTCGAAAGCGCGGCGGGCCTGCGCCTGCCGGCGGTGAGCAGCGCCGAGCTGGTCATCACCCACCAGGGCAGCGGCCAGGCGTTCCGGCAGCCGGTGACCTGGCGCAAGACCGCCACCGGTGGCCTCAGCGCCAGCAGCGAATGGAACATCCCGCCCGCCGCCCGCCTGGGGGTCTACACGGTGGAACTGGCGCAGGACCTGGGCCGCCAGGGCACGGAGGTGGTGGAGACGGCGCAGTTCCGGGTCGAGGAGTTCCGCCTGCCCGTGCTGCAAGGCCAGCTGCTGTCCAACGACGGCCAGCCGCTGATCGCGGTCACGCGGGCCCCGGTGGACCTGCAGGTCAACCACCTCTCGGGCGGTGGCGCGGCGAACCTGGCGACCCAGGTGTCCGCGCTGCTGCGTCCCAAGGCCCTGTTCTTCGCCGACCACGAGGGCTTCTCCTTCGAGGCACCTGAGGACACCGGGGCGGCCGCTGACACCGGGGAGGACGGGGGCGAGGCGGGCGAAGGCGGCCCGCAGAAGCTGGTGGCCGACAAGCTGCCGCTGGTGCTGGACCGCAACGGCCGGGGCCGCACCACGCTCGAAGACCTGCCGGCGGTGCGCTCGCCGCAGCAGTTGCTGGTCGAGGCCAGCTACGCCGATCCGAACGGCGAGATCCAGACCCTGCGCCATGTGACCACGCTGTGGCCGGCCGCCGTGCTGGCCGGCATCCGCACCGAGGGCTGGGTCTCCACGCGGCAGCGGGCGCGCTGGCAGGCGCTGGCGCTGGGCATCGACGGCAAGCCCGCTGCCGGCGTGCGGCTGGAGGTCCAGGCCACGCTGCGCACCACCACCAGCACGCGCAAGCGACTGGTGGGCGGTTTCTACAGCTACGACAACCAGACCAGCACGCGCGATCTGGGGACGGTGTGCTCGGGCCGCAGCGACGCGCGCGGCCTGCTGCTGTGCGAAGCCGAACTGCGCGACGCCGGCGAGGTACAGCTGACCGTGACGGCACAGGACAGCGAAGGCCGGCGCCACCAGAGCGTGGCCTCGGTGTACGTCACGCGCCAGGGCGAGCTCTGGTTCGGTGGCGAGGACCACGACCGCATGGACGTGCTGCCCGAGAAGAAGCGCTACCAGCCGGGCGAGACCGCGCGCCTGCAGGTGCGCATGCCGTTCCGCTTCGCGACCGCGCTGGTGAGCATCGAACGCGAAGGCATCCTGGAAACCCGCGTGGTGTCGCTGCGCGGGGAGGACCCGACCATCGAACTGAAGATCGAGCCCGGCTGGGGCCCCAACGTGTACGTGAGCGTGCTGGCCCTGCGCGGCCGCCTGCGCGAAGTGCCGTGGTACAGCTTCTTCAGCTGGGGCTACAAGGCCCCGCGCGAGTGGTGGCAGGCGTTCTGGCACGAGGGTCGCGAGTACGTCGCCCCGACGGCTCTGGTGGACCTGAGCAAGCCCGCCTACCGGCTGGGTGTGGCCGAACTGCAGGTCGGCATCGCGGCGCACGAGATCGCGGTCACGGTGAAGACCGACCGCGACACCTACGCGGTGCGCGGCCAGGCGCAGGTGAGCATCGAGGCGAAGCTGCCCGACGGCCGGCCCGCGGCCGGCGCCGAGGTGGCCCTGGCGGTGGTGGACCAGGCCCTGCTGGAGTTGGGGCCGAACACCAGCTGGGACCTGCTGGCCGGCATGTGGCAGCGGCGCGGCTGGAGCGTGGAGACCGCCACCGCGCAGATGGAGATCATCGGCCGGCGGCACTACGGCCGCAAGGCGGTGCCGGCCGGCGGCGGCGGCGGCCACAGCCCCACGCGCGAGCTGTTCGACACCCTGCTGCTTTGGAACCCCGCCGTGGTGCTGGACGCGCAGGGCCGCGCCACGGTGACGGTGCCGCTGAACGACGCCCTCACCAGCTTCCAGGTGGTGGCGGTGGCCGATGCCGGTGTCGGCCTGTTCGGCACCGGCCGCACACAGATGCGCACCACGCAGGACCTGCAGATCATCAGCGGCCTGCCGCCGCTGGTGCGCGAAGGCGACCGCTTCATCGCTCAGTTCAGCCTGCGCAACACCACGCCCAAGGCCATGCGGGTGGCGGTCACGGCGCGCGCCACGCAGCTGGAGACGCCGGAGCAGACGCTGGACCTGCCGGCGGGCGAGACGCGCGAGCTGCAGTGGCCGGTCAGCGTGCCCGAGCCGCTGGGCCTGAACCGCCTGCCGGCGCTGCTGTGGGAGGTGCAGGCGCGGGACCTGGGCGGCGGCGCGCGCGACGCGTTTAAGGCCAGCCAGCGTGTGCTGCCGGCGGTGCCGGTGACGGTGCAGCAGGCCACGCTGGCGCGGCTGGACGCGCCGCTGACCCTGCCGGTGGCGGCACCGGCCGGCGCCACCGCCGATGCGCAGGGCGCGTTGCGCGGTGGCATCCGCATGAGCCTGCAACCCAGCCTGGCCGAGGGCCTGCCGGCGGTGCGGGCCTGGTTCGCCGATTACCCGTTCACCTGCCTGGAACAGAAGGCGTCCCGGGCCATCGGCCTGGGCGACGCGGCCCTGTGGCAGGCCCTGCTGGCGCAGCTGCCGGTGTACCTGGATGGTGACGGCCTGGCGCACTACTTCCCGCCACGCGAAGGCGACGTGGCCGGAGGCAGCGACACGCTCAGCGCCTACCTGCTGGCCGCCAGCCACGAGGCCTCGACCCTGGACCCGGCCTGGGCGTTGCCCGCCGAACCGCGCGATGCGATGCTGCGCGGCCTCGACGCCTTCGTGAAGGGCCAGATCGAACGCCAGGGGTGGAGTCCCCGCCAGGACCTGACGGTGCGCAAGCTCGCCGCGATCGAGGCGCTCTCGCGCCACGGCAAGGCCTCGGCCCGCCTGCTGCAGAGCATCGAGATCGCGCCCAACCAGTGGCCGACGCACGCGCTGATCGACTGGCTCAACATCCTGCAGCGGGTGGCCGACGTGCCCCGGCGCGCCGAACGGCTGCAGGAGGTGCGGCAGCTCCTGCGCGCGCGCCTGTCCTGGCAGGGCACAAAGCTGGTTTTCAGCACCGAGGCCGACGACCAGTGGTGGTGGCTGATGCAGAACGGCGACGTCAACACCGCGCGCCTGCTGCTGGCCGTGATGGACGACCCGGCGTGGAAGGACGACATGGGCCGCCTGGCCAGCGGCTTCATCGGCCGCCAGCAGCGCGGCACCTGGCAGACCACCACCGCCAACCTCTGGGGCGGCCTGGCGCTGCAGAAGTTCGCGGCCCGCTTCGAGTCCACGCCGGTGAGTGGCAGCACCCGCGCCACGCTGGGCACGGCCAGCGCCGCGGTGGACTGGAGCCGCGTCGTGCGCGCCGACCGCCAGGCCCCGGTGGCCGCCGGTTTCGCCACCGTCGGGCCGACCACCACGGCCGCGGGCGACGCCCCGGGCCCGTGGCGCAACAACAGCGCCACCCTGCCCTGGCCGCGCGACGGCGCGCCGCTGTCCGTGGTGCACAGCGGCAGCGGCCAGCCCTGGGTGACCCTGCAGTCGCTGGCGGCGGTGGACCGCAAGACCCCGTTGTGGGCCGGTTACCAGATCCGCAAGACCGTCACGCCGGTGGAGCAGGCGGTGGCCGGGCGCTTCAGCCGGGGCGACATCCTGCGCATCACGCTGGAGGTGACCGCCAGCACCGACATGCGCTGGGTCGTGCTCAGCGACCCGGTGCCCGGCGGGGCCAGCATCCTGGGCAGCGGCCTGGGGCGCGATTCGGCCATCGCCACCCGGGGCGAACAGCGCAGCGGCAACGCCTGGCCGGTGTTCGAGGAACGCAGCTTCGAGGCCTACCGCGCCTACTACGACCACCTGGGGGCGGGCCGCTTCAAGGCCGAATACACCGTGCGCCTGAACAGCGCAGGCAGCTTCGCGCTGCCGCCCACGCGCATCGAGGCCATGTACGCCCCCGAGGTGTTCGGCGAACTGCCCAACGCCCGCCTGACGGTGGAGGCGCGGCCGTGAAACGGCGCGCGTGGCTGCTCGGTCTGGTGTGCGCGGGCCTCGCGCTGCCGGCCTGGGCCCTGCCCACGTTCGACGAGGTCAAGGCCGCGCACACCGCGTCGGAGACCCGGGTGCTCGACCGCCACGGCGAAGCGCTGCAGCGCCTGCGCACCAACCCGCGGCTGCGCCAGGGCGACTGGGTGGCGCTGCCCGAGGTGTCGTCCGCGCTGCGCCAGGCCCTGGTGTTCAGCGAAGACCGGCGCTTCTACGAACACGCCGGGGTGGACTGGCAGGCCGTGGCATCCGCGGCCTGGGGCAACCTGTGGAACACCCGCACACGCGGGGCGTCCACCATCACCATGCAGCTGGCCGGCCTGCTCGACGCCGAACTCCGGGCCGGTCCCGGCGGCCGGGACTGGGCCCAGAAAGCCGGCCAGGTGGTCTGGGCGCAGTGGCTGGAGCGGCGCTGGCGCAAGGACCAGATCCTGGAGGCCTACCTCAACCGCGTGCCGTTCCGGGGCGAGCTGGTGGGCATCGACGCCCTCTCGCGCAGCCTGTTCGGCAAGGCCGCGCACGGGCTCGACGACGACGAAGCGGCCATCACCGCCGCGCTGGTGCGCGCCCCCAACGCCCGCCCCGAGCAGGTGGCCCAGCGCGCCTGCGGCGTGCAGCAGGCCCTGCGGCGCGCCGCCGGCCAGGCCGTGCCGGACTGCCTGGGCATCCGCCTGCTCACCGAGGCCGCGCTGCGCAGCCGCCGCTGGGCGCCCGACGACGGCGTGGCGCCCCACGCCGCCCGCCGCGCCCTGGCCCAGTGGCAGGCGCAGCAGGGCGCACAGACCCCGCCGGCGCAGCTGCGCACCACGCTCTGGGCGCCGCTGCAGCGCCAGGCGCAGGCGCTGCTGCAGCGCCAGCTGCGCGAGCTGCAGGCCCAGCGCGTGGAAGACGGCGCGGTGGTGGTGCTGGACAATGCCAGCGGCGAGGTGCTGGCCTGGGTCGGCTCCTCGGGCCGCCTGAGCCAGGCCCCCGAGGTGGACGCCGTGCTCGCGCCGCGCCAGCCCGGCTCCACCCTCAAGCCGCTGCTGTACGCACAGGCCATCGCCCAGCGCCGGCTGAGCGCGGCCTCGCTGGTCGAGGACGCGCCCACCCACATCCCCACCGCTGCCGGCCTGTACATCCCGCAGAACTACGACCGGCGCTTTCGCGGCTGGGTCTCGGTGCGCACCGCCCTGGCCTCCTCGCTCAACATCCCGGCCGTGCGCACCCTGGCCATGGTCTCGCCCGACGCCTTCGCCCGGCAGCTGGCGGCGCTGGGCCTGCCACTGCGCGAGAGCGGCGACCACTACGGCCTCGGCCTGGCCCTGGGCAGCGCCGAAGTGAACCTGCTGAACCTCACGAACGCCTACCGCAGCCTGGCCAACCAGGGGCGCCACACACCGGTGGCCGCGCTGGCCGGTGCTGCGGCGCCCGCTGCGGCCGTGCCGGCGCTCGACGCCGGGGCCGCCTTCATCGTCGGCGACATCCTGAGCGACGCCAACGCGCGCGCCGCCACCTTCGGCAGCGACAGCCTGCTGGCCACCCGCTTCTGGACTGCCGTGAAGACCGGCACCAGCAAGGACATGCGCGACAACTGGGCCATCGGCTGGTCGGCGCGCTACACCGTGGGCGTGTGGGTGGGCAACGCCAGCGGCGCGCCCATGGGCCAGGTCAGCGGCACCACCGGCGCCGCGCCCGTGTGGGCCGGGCTGATGGGCTGGCTGCACGCGCGCGAACCCAGCCGCGCGCCCGCGCCCCCGCCGGGGCTGGTGGCGCAGGCGGTGCGCTTCGACGGCGCGCCGGAACCGGCCCGCCGCGAGTGGTTCCTGCCCGGCACCGAACAGGCCGTGTTCGCCCTGCGCACACCGGACGACGGCCTGGCCGCTCGCCCCCGCATCCTGAGCCCGGCCGACGGCAGCATCCTGGCGCTGGACCCGGACATCCCGCCCCGGCACCAGCGCCTGACCCTGAGGTCCGAAACGGCCCGTGTGCAATGGCGCCTGGACGGCCGGCCGCTGGGCCGCGGACAGAGCGTGCAGTGGATGCCCTGGCCGGGGCGGCATGTGATCGAACTGACCACCCCCGGCGGCGAGGTGCTCGACCGCGTGCGCGTGGAGGTGCGCGGTGCGGGGGTGAAGACCGCCGCTGCGGGGCGCTGAAGCCCCGCGCAGGAGCGTGGGGGCCTGGAATTCAGCGCCGGGCCGCCCCAAGCTGAATTCGCACCCCCTCGGGGGGCAGCGACCCGCGCAGCGGCGGCGCTTGGGGGCTCAATGCCCCGCGTGCAGCTTCTCGTGGATCTTCTTGGTCGTGCGCCACACACCCCACAGCACCAGCGGGATCATCGCGCCGGCCAGCAGCTCGGGCTTGACGGGCAGGCCCGCTTCCTTGCCGGCCTTGCCCAGGTAGAGGATCAGGCTGATCACGTAGTACGAGATGGCCGCGATCGACAGGCCTTCCACCGTGCTCTGCAGACGCAGCTGCAGTTCCTGCCCCTTGGTCAGCTTGGCCAGCAGCTGCTGGTTCTGCTCTTCGGTGGCGATGTCCACCCGCGTGCGCAGCAGCGCGCTGGTGCGGGTGACGCGTTCGGACAGCGAGGCCAGGCGCTGGCCGGTGGATTCCACCGTCGCCATCGCCGGTGACAGCCGGCGCTGCATGAATTCGCCGATGGTCTGCGTGCCGGGGATGGGCTGCTCGCGCAGTTCGGCGATGCGCTGGATCACCAGCTGGTGGTAAGCACGGGTGGCCGAGAAGCGGTAGGCGTTTTCGGCAATCGCGCGCTCGACACCCGCGGCCAGCGACACCAGCCGGTCCAGCAGGGCCTGGTCGGTCGCACCCTTGTGTTCCATCTGCGCGGTGATGTCGGCCAGCTGCTGTTCGCTGTCGGCCAGAAAGGGCCCCAGGCGCTTGGCCACCGGCAGCCCCACCAGTGCCATCAGGCGGTAGATCTCGATCTCCAGCAGGCGCTGCGAAACACGGCCGGCGCGGGTTTCGGATGTATCGGGCGGGGCCACGACCAGGATGCGCTCGAAGCCCGAGGGCCGCAGCAGAAAGTCGGTGACCACCATGGAATGGGCGTTGTTGCCCATCAGGGACGCGACCACCGTGTGTTCCCCCAGCCAGCGCCGGCTCTCGGACAGGGTCTCCTGCGCGGCGTGCGGGTCACCGTGCAGCATGACCAGCTTGATGGCCACGAAGGTGCGGCCGGGGATACTGGCCATCCAGTCGGCCGGCAGCACGATGTGCGAGAGCAGCTCGGGGTCGCGCGCGCCCAGGGCTGCGGTCTCGGGCAGCGGCTGCACGAGGGAATAGCGGGTGAACTCGGTGTGGCGCTCCCACTTGAGCGTGTAGCCCGGCAGACGCAGGCGCAGGAAGCTCCCGCCCAGCGATTCGGCCGGCAGGTCCTGCTGGCCCGGCAGGCGGCGCAGGTGTTGCAACTCGTCGTCGCGGCTGACCCCGTGGTTGAACACCGCGATGAACACCACCAGCGCCGGCAGGTGGATGCGCGCCGGTGGGCGGGCGTGCACCTCGTTGTGCAGCAGTTCGCGCTGCGGGTCGCTCGGCGGCAGCAGGTTGGCGATGGGCTGTTCGGTGCTCGGGTTCATGGGCCGATTGTGCCGAAATCACCCTGTCACCGGCCACGGCACAGGGGCCCGCACCTGTCGCAAAAAAAGAAAACCCGCCGGGCTCGCGCCGGGCGGGTCTGAAAGGCCATGCCCGGGAGGGCAGGCATGGCGTCAGGGATGGGCGGACGGTATCAGAACGGAATGTCGTCGTCCATATCGTCGAAGCCACTGGCCGGACGGGTGGCGGCCGGTGCGGGCGCCGGTGCCGGGCGGGCCGCGGGGGCCTGGCGCGGCGCGGCGGCCGGGCGGCTGTAGCCACCGCCGCCGCCACCTTCTTCACCACCGCCCATGCCTTCGCGGCCGCCAAGCAGCTGCAGTTCGGTGGCGATGATGTCCACGGTGTTCTTTTCCACGCCGGTGGCCTTGTCGGTGTAGGTGCCGTACTTCAGGCGGCCTTCGACGTAGATCGGGCGGCCCTTCTTGACGTATTCGCCGGCGATCTCGGCGAGGCGGTCGTAGAAGGTGACGCGGTGCCACTGGGTGTCTTCGATGGTCTCGCCGCTGTTCTTGTCCTTGCGGCGGCTGGAGGTGGCCACGCTCACATTGGCCACGGCCTGGCCCGAGGGCAGATAACGGATTTCGGGGTCGCGGCCGCAGTTGCCGACGAGGATGACTTTGTTGACGGATGCCATGTGTGTGAACCCTGATGGGGATGGAAAGCGGGTGCGGCGCTGTGCCGGACGGTCGGTCATTGTGCCGCAATTGCCCGGCGGCGCCCATGCGGCGCCCGCCGGCTATGCCCCATGCGTCGAGGCCCCTACACTGGCCGTCCGATGAAAGGCGAACCGGACTTCCTGCAGAACGTGCGCAACGAAGTGGGCGACGGCCGCCAGTGGCTGGACCGCACCATCGTCATCGCCTACGCCGTGCTCGCCGGCCTGGCCGTGGTCCTGCTGACCCTGCTGGCCGACGCCGCCTTCGAGCTCTACCAGGGCCTGCGCAGCGCCGCATGGTGGGCGCCGCTGCTCTGGACGCCCGCGCTCACCGCGCTCATCGTCTGGGCCACGCGGCGCTGGGCGCCGGGGGCGGCCGGCTCGGGTGTGCCCCAGGTGCTGGCCGCGCTGGCGCCCGACACACCCATCGCCGCACGTTCGCGTTTTGTGTCGCTGCGCCTGTCGCTGGCCAAGATCGGCGCCGTGGCCAGCGGCCTGCTGGCGGGCCTGTCCATCGGCCGCCAGGGGCCGTCGGTGCAGATCGCGGCCGGGGTCATGCTGCACGCGCGGCGCTGGCTGTCACCCGCCTCGGGCATCTCCACGCGTGAACTGCTGGTAGCCGGTGGTGCGGCCGGCATCGCCGCCGCCTTCAACACGCCGCTGGGCGGCATCGTGTTCGCCATCGAGGAGCTCTCGCGCCGGCTGCACGAACGCAGCAGCGGCCTGATGCTGACGGCCATCGTGGTCTCGGGTCTGGTGGCCGTCTCGGCCTTTGGCAACCTGTCGTATTTCGGCCGGGTGCGGGCCGACGGCGTCTCGTGGTGGGGGCTGATGGGGCCGGGCCTGCTGGTGGCGCTGGCGGCGGGCCTGCTGGGCGGCCTGCTCTCGCGCCTGATGCTGGCGTCCTTCACCGGCCTGCCGGACCGCTTCTGCGCCTACCGCCGCAAGCGGCCGGTGGTCTTCGCCGCCCTCTGCGGGTTCGCGGTGGCGGTGATCGCGGTGACCACCGACGGCGAGGCGGTCGGCGTGGGTCACCAGCACACCCAGGCCCTGCTCAACACGCCGGACGAAGCGAACCACACCCCGGTGCTGTTCACGCTGCTCAAGCTGATCGCGTCCTGGCTGTCGTCCTGGGCCGGCGTGCCCGGCGGCCTGTTCGGCCCCAGCCTGAGCATCGGGGCCGGCCTGGGCGCCGACGTGGCCTGGCTGCTGGATTCACCGCATGGCGCGGCCCTGATCGCGCTGGGCATGTGCGGCTTCCTGGCCGCCGTCACGCAGACACCCATCACCGCCATGATCATCGTGATGGAGATGACCGACGGCCACAGCATGGTGCTCAGCCTGATGGCCTGCGCCCTGCTGGCCAGTCTGGTGGCGCGCATGATCAGCCGGCCGCTCTACAGCACCATGGCCTTGCTCATGACACGGTCCTTGCGAGACGCCACGCCGGACGAGGCGGTGGCCGGCGACAGCCGAAAGGCCCCGCTGGCCGACGGGCCGGGTTCAGCGCCGCGTTGAGGCGGCGGGCACCGGTGCCTGCATCGGCCAGGCCACCACCAGCCACACCAGCGTGGCCACGGCGCAGGCCGCAAACAGGCCTTGCGGACCGTGGGCACGCGCCAGCCAGCCGCCCACCGCCCCCCCCACAAAGAACCCCACCGACTGCAGCGTGTTGTAGACGCCCAGCGCGGCGCCGCGCGCATGGGCCGGCGCCAGTTTGGAGACCAGGCTGGGCTGGCTGGCTTCCATCATGTTGAAGCCGATGAAGAACACGAACAGCAGGCCGCCCAGGGTCCACAGGCCCGGCGCCGCGCCGGCCACCGCCCACAGGCCCAGCTGCACGACCAGGATCAGGCCGATGGAGATCAGGAAGGCGGCGCGCAGCCGGCCCTTGCGCTCCATCGGGAACAGCACCCCCCCCATGACCAGCAGCGAGGCCGCCACCGCCGGCAGGTAGACCTGCCAGTGGTCCGCCTTGGACAGGCCGGCCGCCACCAGCAGGGCCGGCAGCGCCATCCACATGGCCAGCTGCACCGCATGCAGCACGAACACGCCCAGGTTCAGGCGCAGCAGCCCGGCGTGGCGCAGCACCTCGGCCAGACCACCGCGCACCTGCTGCATGTCCGACGGCTTGTGCACCACCGGCTCCGGCGGGGCGACCCACAGCACCACGGCGATGCCCAGCAGGGCCAGCGTGCAGGTCATCCAGAAAATGCCCGACAGGCCCACCACCGCCGCCAGCAGCGGGGCGATGACCAGCGAGAGCGCGAACATCAGGGCGATGCTGGCACCCACCATGGCCATGGCCTTGGTGCGCACCGCGTCGCGCGTGACGTCGGCCAGGAAGGCGGTGACCGCGGCCGAGATGGCGCCCGCGCCCTGCACCGCGCGGCCGATGGCCAGCCAGGTCAGGTCCGGCGCCCAGGCCGCGATGGCGCTGCCGGCGGCGAACAGCAACAGGCCGGTGACGATGGTGGGCTTGCGGCCGAAGCGGTCGGAGGCGATGCCAAAGGGGATCTGCAGGAAGGCCTGGGTCAGGCCGTACAGCCCCATGGCAAAACCGACGCGGGCCGGGTCGTCGCCCCCGGGCAGGCGCGCGGCTTCGAGCGCGAACACCGGCAGCACGATGAACAGGCCGAGCATGCGCAGCGCAAACACCAGGGCCAGCGAGGCACTGGCACGGCGCTCATCGGGCGTCATGCGGTGGGAATCGGTCGAAACCGGGGAAGCGGTGGTCGAGGACACAGCGGAAGCGGCGGTCGGGGCAAAGGCGTGATTGTCGGGCATGCCGTCCGGTCGACTGGGCGGTTCGCTCGGAAATGCACTTGGCTCGTATCATGCTGGGTTGCCCTTTTGACGCCTCCCCTGTGGATTCCAAGCCTCCCCATCTGCCCCAGACGCCTGCCAGCGCCACCGTGCTGTCGGTGCGCGGCGCGCGCACGCACAACCTCAAGAACATCGACCTGGACATCCCCAAGCACGCGCTGGTGGTGATCACCGGGCTGTCGGGTTCGGGCAAGTCCAGCCTGGCCTTCGACACGCTGTACGCCGAAGGCCAGCGCCGCTACGTCGAGAGCCTCTCGGCCTACGCGCGGCAGTTCCTGCAGCTCATGGACAAGCCCGACGTGGACCTGATCGAGGGCCTGTCGCCCGCGATCGCCATCGAGCAGAAGGCCACCAGCCACAACCCGCGCTCCACCGTCGGCACGGTGACCGAGATCCACGACTACCTGCGCCTGCTCTACGCCCGCGCCGGCACGCCCTACTGCCCCGACCACGACCTGCCGCTGGCGTCGCAAAGCGTGGCGCAGATGGTGGACACGGTGCTGGCCCTGCCCGAGGGCACGAAGCTGATGATCCTGGCGCCGGTGGCGCGCGAGAAGAAGGGCGAGTTCGCCGAGCTGTTCGCCGAGATGCAGGCCCAGGGCTATGTGCGCTTCCGCCTCAACGGCGAAGTCGTCGAGGCCGAGGCGCTGCCGGCACTGAAGAAAACCGAGAAGCACAACATCGACGTGGTGATCGACCGCATCAAGGTGCGGTCGGCCGAGGAGGAAGGGACCAATCCCCAGCGCCAGCGGCTCGCGGAGAGTTTCGAGGCCGCCCTGCGCCTGGCTGAAGGCCGCGCGCTGACGGTGGACATGGACACCGGCGCCGAGCTGGCGTTCTCCGCCAAGTTCGCCTGCCCGGTCTGCACCCACACCGTGGGCGAGCTGGAGCCGCGCCTGTTCTCGTTCAACTCGCCGCTGGGCGCCTGCCCGGCCTGCGACGGCATCGGCCACACCGAGGTGTTCGACCCTGAGCGCGTGGTCGCCTTCCCGACGCTCAGCCTGGCCAGCGGCGCCATCAAGGGCTGGGACCGGCGCAACGGCTACTACTTCGCGATGATCGAGAGCATCGCGGCCCACTACGGCTTCGACGCCGAAGCGCCGTGGGAAAGCCTGCCCGAGAAGGTGCAGCAGGTGCTGCTCTACGGCTCGGGCGAGGAAGAGATCCGGTTCAGCTACGCGCTGGAATCGGGCGAGCGCGCGGGCAAGAAAATCGCGAAGAAACACCCCTTCGAAGGCATCATCCGCAACTTCGAACGCCGCTACCGCGAGACCGATTCGGTCGCGGTGCGTGAGGAGCTGGCGCGCTACCGCAGCACCCAGCCCTGCCCCGAATGTGGCGGCACGCGCCTGCGCAAGGAAGCGCGCCACGTGTTCGTGGGCGAAGGCGGGCAGCGCCAGCCGATCTACAAGGTCAGCCACATCACGCTGGGCGAGGCGCTGGACTATTTCCGCCGGCTGGAATTGCAGGGGGCCAAGGCCGACATCGCCGCGCGCGTGGTGAATGAAATCCGCCAGCGCCTGAAGTTCCTCAACGACGTGGGCCTGAACTACCTGAGCCTGGACCGCAGCGCCGACACGCTGTCTGGCGGCGAGGCCCAGCGCATCCGCCTGGCCAGCCAGATCGGCAGCGGCCTGAGTGGCGTGATGTACGTGCTCGACGAGCCCAGCATCGGCCTGCACCAGCGCGACAACGACCGCCTGATCGGTACGCTGCAGCACCTGCGCGACCTGGGCAACACCGTGCTGGTGGTGGAGCACGACGAGGACATGATCCGCACCGCCGACCACGTGATCGACATCGGCCCCGGCGCCGGCGTGCACGGCGGCCGCGTGATGGCGCAGGGCACCTGCGAACAGGTGATGGCCGACCCGAATTCGCTGACGGGCCAGTACCTCAGCGGCGCCAAGCAAATCGCCGTGCCCGCGCGGCGCACACCCTGGCTGCCGGTCATCAAGCCCAAGGCGAAAGCCGCGCCGGTCAAGTCGAAATTCCCCATGAGCCCGGCCGCCGAGCGCCGCGCCGAACGCCAGGCCGCGCACGAGGCCACGCTGGGCGAACTGCAGGAAATCCGCGTGCGCGGCGCCAAGGGCCACAACCTCAAGGACGTGAGCGTGGCCTTCCCGGTTGGCCTGCTGACCTGCGTGACCGGCGTCTCCGGTTCGGGCAAATCGACCCTGGTCAACGACACGCTGTATGCCGCCGTGGCGCGCACACTCTACCGCTCGCACGACGAGCCGGCCGAGCACGAGGCCATCGAAGGCATCGAACATTTCGACAAGGTCATCAACGTTGACCAGAGCCCCATCGGCCGCACGCCGCGCAGCAACCCGGCCACCTACACCGGCCTGTTCACCGGCATCCGCGAGCTGATGGCCGAGGTGCCGATGGCGCGCGAACGCGGCTACGGCCCGGGACGCTTCAGCTTCAACGTGGCCGGTGGCCGCTGCGAGGCCTGCCAGGGCGACGGCGTGGTCAAGGTGGAGATGCACTTCCTGCCCGACGTGTATGTGCCCTGCGAGGTCTGCCACGGCCAGCGCTACAACCGCGAGACGCTGGAGGTCCAGTACAAGGGCCGCAACATCGCGCAGATCCTGGACATGACGGTGGAGCACGCGGCCGAGTTTTTCAGCGCCGTGCCCACGCTCCACCGCAAGCTGCAGACCCTGCTGGACGTGGGCCTGTCCTACATCCGCCTGGGGCAGAGCGCGACCACGCTCTCGGGCGGCGAGGCGCAGCGCGTGAAACTGGCGCAGGAGCTGAGCAAACGCGACACCGGCCGCACGCTCTACATCCTCGACGAGCCCACCACCGGCCTGCACTTCGCAGACATCGAGTTGCTGCTGAAAGTGCTGCACCAGCTGCGCGACGCCGGCAACACCATCGTGGTCATCGAGCACAACCTCGACGTCATCAAGACCGCCGACTGGCTGATCGACATGGGCCCCGAAGGCGGCTCGGGCGGCGGCACGGTGGTGGTGCAGGGTACGCCGGAGACGGTGGCGGCCTGCGAGGCCAGCCACACCGGGCGGTACCTGGCCCGGCTGCTGGGGCGCTGAACGCCAGGTTCAGCCACTCAGTGCCGGTCGCGGTACGCCAGGCCGATGCTGGCGCTGGCGACCGTGCGCCGCCCCACCAACGGGCTGCGCGCCGCAGCGCCCTGCAGCTGCGACAGGCCCACGCCACCCCAGGCCACCCAGTGGTCGTCCAGGGCGCTGGTGAGGCCCCACGACAGGGATGCACTGTCCCAGCCCGCGCCGGGCACATAGGCGGTGCGGCCGCTGGCGGCCGCCGCGTCCGGGCTGATGCCGAAACCGGTGCGGCGCGCGGTGGCGTTGCTCCAGCCCAGCCCGGCCGAAGCGTCCCAGTAGGTGCTGGCGGACAGCGGGTAGCGGTAACCCAGTCCGAAGCCCAGGGCCAGGCCCGCGCCACGGTCGAGCAGGTCTTGTGTGGCCGCCGCACTGGCGGTCCAGCGCTGGCCGACAGGACGGCTGGCGCTCAGGCGACCGAGCAGCGTGGCCCGCGTGCCCGGCACGCCGCGCAACAAAGGGTCGCTGTCGTCCGCCTCACGCCCGTCGCGGATGCGCAGGGTGGTGCTCAGGCGCCAGCTGCCCGCCGTGGCCAGCACGGTGCTCAGCCCGGTGTCCACCGGTTCGCGGCCCACGCTCAGGAGACTGCCCGCCCGGCCCGAAGCCAGGCGGAAACGCCCGAGCTGGAACGCCCAGACCGGATCGAGCTGCCAGGTGCGCCCGCCCTGGCCCAGATGGCCCTGCGACGACACCAGTGCGCCACCGGCCAGCCAGTCGCGGCTGGCCTGCAGGGTGACCGGCTCGCTGCCCTGGGCCAGCGCCGGCCCGCAGGCGCCACACAACGTACCCAGGCCCAGCGCCAGCGCGCGAAACGTCACAGGCCGCCCAGGTCTTCGATGGCGTCGATCACCATGCCGGTGCCGATGGCGATGAGCAGGATGTCGGTGGCCACGCGCACGAACTTGTGGCCGGCGGGAGGCGTGCCCAGTTGCACCTGCACGCTGGCCGGCACCGGGTAGTACACGACCTCGCGCGGCAGCGGTTCACCCCGGTGCCAATGGCGGACCTGCCCGGGCGGCCGGCAGCCATTGCCTTTTTTGGCCAGTCCCGGCGGGCACTTGCCGGCTTTCCAGCGCGGTTCGTAGTAGGCGCGGGCGGCGCGGCGCTGGTCCTCGCCAAAGTACCCGCCGATCTGGATCTGCACCGAGATCCCCGGCGCCGGCCCCTGGGCGCGCGGGCCGGCTTCGCGGCGGTCGTCGCCCTGGCGGGCATCGTGGTGCGGGTTGCCGCGCCGTTGGTGGTGGTCGTCGTCTTCCCATTTGGGTTTGCCGGCGAAGGCAGACGACAGGCTGGCACACAGGGCCAGGACGAGCAGATGACGGGCGGTGGGCAGCATGGGGCGCACAGGATGTGAGAACAGGGTGAAAGTGTGCCTCAGAGTGTGCCGGTGGCCGTAAGCAAACGTGGCAGGCCCGGGGCAATGGCAGACTCGCGCCATGGCCCATACCGAAACCGAACTCAAGCTGCGGCTGGATGCGCGCGATGTGCCGCGCCTGCTGTCACACACCCTGCTGGCCGGAACACCGCAGACCCTGCATCTCCTGAACACCTACTTCGACACGCCGGACCTCGCGCTCAAGGCGCGGCGCATCGCGGTGCGGGAGCGCCGGGTGGGTGAGCAGACCCTGCTGACCGTCAAGACCGCCGGGCAGTCGGTCGGCGGCCTGACGCGGCGCAGCGAATGGGAGGCCCCCACGCGCCCCGGGCAGCCCGACTTCGGGGCGCTGGTGGACGACGCCGCGCTGGCGGCCGACCTGGTGGCGCTGGCGCCCCGCTTGCGCCCGGTCTTCCGCACCGACTTCCAGCGCCGCCGCTGGGTGCTGGCCCACGGTGGCGCACGCGTCGAACTGGCGCTGGACGAGGGCCTGATCAGCACCGGACACAGCGCCGACGCACCGGACGGCACGCGCAGCGAGCCCATCCTGGAACTGGAGCTGGAACTGCTGGACGGCCCGCCCGAAGCCCTGCTGTCGCTGGCCGCGGCGCTGCAGGCGGGCAGCGACCCGGCCTGGCTGCATCCGTTCGATCTGAGCAAGGCCCAGCGCGGTCTGGCGCTGTTCTTGCAAGACAATGCGCATCCCTGAGGCTCGATCCGAACACCGCACCATGTCCAACATCACCCTGCGTTTTCTTGCCGAACCCAGCACCGTCAACTTCGGCGGCAAGGTGCACGGCGGCACCGTCATGAAGTGGATCGACGAAGCCGGCTACGCCTGCGCGACCAGCTGGTCCAAGCGCTACTGCGTCACCGTCTATGTCGGCGGCATCCGCTTCCACCGGCCGATCATGATCGGCGACCTGGTGGAGGTCGAAGCCCGCCTGGCCTACACCGGCCACACCAGCATGAACATCGCGGTGGAGGTGCGCAGCGGCGACATGAAAGGCGGCCAGCTGCAGAAGACCACCGAGTGCCTGATCGTCTTCGTGTCGGTCGATTCGCACGGCCGCCCCATGCCGGTGGAGGGGTGGACACCCGAGACCCCGGGCGAGGTCGCCCTGGCGCAGAGCGCGAAGGCGCAGCTCGACGCGTCTCGCGCCACGCAAAAGGACTGATCAGACCACCTGTGCGCTCGGCCGGGCGGCCATCCGGTCGCGCCAGGCCTGCAGGGCAGCGAAGCCTTCCGCACCGGCGGAAAAGCGCATCAGCTTCGCAAACTCCAGCGCGCAGAAGGCGGTGATGTCGGCGATGGTGAAGCGCTCGCCGGCGATCCAGGGCTGGCGCTGCAGTTCGGCATCCAGCCAGGCCGAGGTCTCGCGCAGCTTCTCGCCCTGCGAGCGGCCAAAGTCGGGAAACTGTGGCTGCTCCAGCGGCGCCAGCCCAGGATGGGTGTGGCGGATGCAGTTGCCGATCGGCAGCATGAAGTACCACTCCACGCGCCGGTCGGCCATTTCGATGAAGGCCCGTTCGGTCGCGTCCACGCCCATGAGGTTGGGTTCGGGGTGGAGACCTTCCAGGAAGGTGCAGATGGCGCGGGTTTCGGTCAGCACGCGACCGTCGTCGAGCTCCAGCGCCGGGATGCGTGCCAGCGGGCTCTTGGCACGGAAGGCGGCCGACTTGTGTTCCTGCGCGTTGAGGTCCACGTTCTGCAGCGGCAGCTGCACGCCTTTCTCGGCCAGGAACATGAGCACACGGCGCGGATTGGGCGCGCGGGGCGAGACGTAGAGCTGCATGCGGGACTCCTGTGATGCGCCATGCGGGACCGGCCATCCGGCCCGCCGCTGCGGCATCTTAGGGCCCGTCCGGGCCGCTGTCAGCGCGGCGCTGTCGCGCCGGCTACGCCTCCGCGACCGGGCCCATGAAGCCCAGGTCGGTCGGGTAGTCCGATCCGCCGAAGTTGCGCAGATGGGGCAGCAGGTCGGGCAGGTCGGACGGGGGCACGCCGAACCAGCGCGCCAGCGTGGCGGCGTACTGGTCCACCGAGGTGCTGGGCAGCAGACGGCCGTTGCCCACGTGCCATTGGTCCTCGGAACCGGTGCCGTTGCCCACGCTCACCGGCGGGGCCTTGCCATAGAAGGCCTTGCCCCGGACCGCTCCTCCGACGATGAAGTGGTGGCTGCCCCAGCCGTGGTCGGAGCCGTCGCCGTTGGAGGTGAGCGTGCGGCCGAAGTCGGACGCGGTGAAGGCGGTCACCTTGTCGTTGATGCCGAGGTTCACCATGGACTGCTGGAACGCCGCCATGGCCTGGCTCACACGGTCGAGCAGGGTGTTGTGTCCGCTGAGCAGGTTGTCGTGCATGTCGAACCCGCCCATGGAGACAAAGAACACCTGCCGCTTGTTGCCCAGGTCGCTGCGTGCAGCGATCAGGCGGGCCACCATCTTGAGCTGGCTGGCGAGGCTGTTGTTGGCCAGCACGTCGTTGGTGAAGGGCGCGAAGCTGGCACCGTCGGCGCCCGCCCCGGTCAGGGCCGATGTGATGGCGCCTTCGGCGTTGATGGAGCGGGACGTCACGTCGGTGTAGGCCTGCTCCATCAGGTGGTTGCTGCCCGCCTGGCGGGTGATCTGCGCCAGAACGTCGCGCACCGCCGCCGAGCGGTAGACGTTGTTGGTCACGCAGTTGATCTTGACCGCGCCACCCGTACCGACCTGGTAGGCCAGCGCCGACTGGCCCGAGAGGAACACCGTGTTGCCGGTGACCGACATGCAGGTGAACAGCGAGCGCGTGTTGTTGGACAGGGCCAGATCGCCCATGCGCCCGCCCCAGCCCGTGGTGGACCCTTCGGCCGCGGAAGACTGCCACACCGACTGCTGATCGTTGTGCGAGAACAGCTTGGGCGGCAAGGGCACGCTGCCGCTGGTGTACTGCGCCCGGGTCGTCGGCGCCACCAGCGTGCCCACATTGAGCAAGGCCGCCGCCTGTCCGGCGTTGAACAGGCTGGCCAGGCCGCCCATGCGGGGGTGCAGGGCGTACTGCATGCCGCCGCTGAGGACGGTGGTGGGTTGCAGCAGGGTGGCGGCCAGGTCGTTGCGGGCCAGGGCAATGCCGCTGGCCGTACCGTCGGTGCGGCCGTCACCCCGGATCTGCGCGTACTGGGCGTAACGCGTGCTGTCGTAGGGCACCAGGGTGTTGGCATAGTCGTTGCCGCCATACAGGAAGACGCAGACCAGGGCCTTGTAGTCGGTGGCCCCGAAGGCCGCCGCCTCGCCGATCGCGGCCAGGTTCAGGGCCGTGGGCAGGGCCGCACCGGTGAAGGCCAGCTGCGCCGAGCGGCGCAGGAAGGCCCGGCGGGAGACGTGTTCGGGCTGGAGCAGGTACATGGCGACCGCCTCTTATTTCTGGACGAGATAGGCCGACGAGGCCATGACCATCAGCACGGCCGCTGCCACCCGGTCGTAGCGCCGGGCTTCTTCGGTCATGGACGTGGGCTGCTCGTACACCATGGCCTTCAGGGCATCGACCATCAGGCTGCGCTGCGAAGCGGGCAGCTGCCCGGCGCAGAGCACCAGGTTCAGGTGATCGATCAGGGCGACCGGATCGGTCACGCGCGCCAGTTCGGCGCTGTAGCGCGCTTTGACGTCGTATTGGTAGTCCGTGTAAGCGGCTTCCGGAACCGACGGCCGGGGGCAGTGGATGCCGTTCTGGATCACGCCCTGCATGAAGTTGAGGTACCCCCCCACCGAGGATTCGTTGACCAGCTGGAACTCCGGTGCCACGGCCCGCTGATCGGCCAGGCCGGTGGACGGTGGCACATAACCGGGACGGAAGAAGTTGAACACCGACGGCGCGCGCAGGGCGCTCTGGCCCAGCCGGTTGGCCGCATCGCTCAGGTCGAAGATCTTCCAGCTGCCGGCGGCGGAGACGGCACCGAAGGTCCGGGCCCACTGGATGAACCGCAGCAGGGGCTCGCGCAGCTTGCCGTGCATGCTGTCCCCCAGGCGGGCCGGATCGCGCGCCTCGTCATCGAGCAGCACCGCCGCCCAGACCGCGCGCAGGTCCCCGCGCACGCCGGCACCGTTGTTGTTGAAGGCCGCCGCCACCCGGGCCACATAGGCCGGGCTAGGGTTGCTGGTGACCAGCCGCTGGATCATCTGGCGCCCGAAGAACGGACCGACGTTCGGGTGGTTGAACAGGGTGTCCAGGGCCAGGCGCAGGGCCTGCGGGCCGGGCGTGTCGGCCGCAATGGTGGTGCCCAGGAAACGGACCTCCAGCATCGAGTGCTTGCTGGCGTCCAGCCGCATCGGGCGGCGCGCATAGGAGCGGGGCGGAATGCTGTAGCCCGAACGGGACGTGAAGTTCGGATCCGTGTCGAACACATAACCCGTGAACACCCGCGCCAGGTTGGTCACATCATCCTGCGTGTAGCTCTCCAGCGCGCGACCCGCTCCGTCGGTCTTCACGCTGCCGTCGGCGTTGAGCTGGTACAGGCCGATGGTGAACAGCTGCATCACCTCGCGCGCGTAGTTCTCGTCGGGCACGCGCCCCTTGTTGTTTTCCTTCTGGTTGCCCCGGGTGTTGAGGAACACGCCCATGGCCGGATTCAGGCTGACCGCTTCGAGCAGGTCGCGGAAATTCCCGAACGCGTGGCCCACCAGGATGTCCCACCAGTGGGCCATGGCATGGCTGCCCCAGCTCATGGGGATCAGATTGGTCGACACCACGAAGAACTCGGACAGGGCCAGCGCCATGCGGCGGCGCACCGGGTCTTCACCACCGAGCAGCTGCTGCCAGATCATGAAGTCGGCCGGATAGGCCTGGAAGTAGTAGTTGTTGGCATCGTCGGCCCCGTAGCCCCGGGCCTCCAGCCAGTCCCAGCCGGTCTGCCCCTGGGGCCGCGCCAGTTGCTGCTGCAGCCAGGCGGCGTAGGTCGTGCTGCGCAAGGCTGCGATGTCTTCCCGGGTGGAGGCGAACTGGGCCTGCTGCAGGAAGCGCGCGGCGTCGGCATCGCTGGTCGCGGAAGCGTGGCGGTAGCCGCTGTCCGACGGTGCCCCCCCCTCCCCGCCACCGCAGGCCGTGAGCGCGGCCGAGGCCAGGCTCAGTGCCAGCGCGGCGGGAACACCTGGTCCGGCCCCGTGCGGGGCATCGGAACGCGGCACATCATCCGGCGCGACAAGATCCGCTGCCGGTGGTACCAATGGTTCGGTTTCGACCATGCCAACTCCAAGAAAAGCCGGTAAAGTGTAGACAAAAGCAATACATGCACCAGCGCAGCCGGCGCACAAGACACCACCATAATGGGATCGGCAAACGATAGCCGCCGCTGTACACCGCCCGTGGCGGGCACGAGGCCGCCGGTCGCTTACATGTGTTTACGCACAGGCACCGTCGCGGTGCGCTGCGCTCAGGCGCTGGCCTGAGCCGCCGCCCGGAGCAGGTCGCGCGTGCGCAGGGCTTCGGCCCGTGCAGCGGCGGCGAAGTCGTCGCCGGCCGAGGCGTAGAGCACGGCGCGCGAGCTGTTGACGATGACCGGCCCCGTGGTGGCACCGGCCTGGGTGCGGTAGCCCGCCCGGATGGTGGCCACCGCGTCACCGCCCTGCGCGCCCACGCCGGGGATCAGCAGCGGCAGCGTCGGCGCGAGCGCGCGCACGCGCTCGATTTCCGCCGGGTAGGTGGCGCCCACCACCAGGCCCAGCTGCCCGTTGAGGTTCCACGGTCCCTGCGCCAGGCGCGCGATGTGTTCGTAGACGCGCGGCTGGCCTTCGACCGAGGCCAGGTGCTGGTTCTGCAGGTCGTCGCCGCCGGGGTTGGAGGTGCGGCACAGCAGGAAGGCGCCCTTGCCTTCGTACTTCAGGTAGGGCTGGACCGAGTCCCAGCCCATGAAGGGCGAGAGCGTCACCGCGTCGGCGCCGTAGCGCTCGAAGGCCTCGATGGCGTACTGCTCGGCGGTGCTGCCGATGTCGCCGCGCTTGGCGTCGAGGATCACCGGCACCTGCGGCGCCACCGCCTTCATGTGCCGCATCAGCTTTTCCAGCTGGTCCTCGGCACGATGGGCGGCGAAGTAGGCGATCTGCGGCTTGAAGGCGATCACGGCATCGGCCGTGGCCTCGACGATGGCGGCGCAGAAGTCGTAGATCTTCGAGGCGTCGCCCTTCATGCTGGCCGGGAACTTGGCGGGATCGGGGTCGAGACCGACGCAGAGCAGGGACTGGTTCTGGCGCTCTGCCGCGCCCAGCATGTCGAGGAAAGTCATGCGCGGATTCTAAAGAGCCCGCTCCGCGACAGCCTCCGCGAACCGCTGCGCATACCATCGCGACCATGTCGCATCTCTCCCGTCAGCAGCTGGTCCTGCTGGTCCTGCTCACGCTGGTCTGGGGCCTGAACTGGCCGGTCATGAAGTTCGGTGTCACCGGGTTCCCGCCGCTGACCTTCCGCACCCTGTGCATGTGGCTGGGTCTGCCCTTGCTCGGCGGCTTTCTGCTGTGGCGGCGCGTGCCGTTTGCCATCGGCCGCGAGCACTGGC
Organism: uncultured Hydrogenophaga sp.; assembly: GCA_964550405.1. Taxonomy (GTDB): domain Bacteria; phylum Pseudomonadota; class Gammaproteobacteria; order Burkholderiales; family Burkholderiaceae_C; genus Hydrogenophaga. Next base: position 60,232 of record CAZJZD010000020.1, read on the forward strand.
GCGAGCTGGCGGTGCTCACGGTGTTCAACATGTTCTTCTGGCACACGCTGGCGATCCTGGCCATCCAGTCGCTCTCCAGCGGGCGCGCGGCCATCCTGGGTTACACCATGCCGGTGTTCTCGGCGGTCATCGGCGCGTTCTGGTTCGGCCAGCGCCTGCCGGCGCGCGCCTGGGCCGGCGTGGCCGCGGCAGCCCTGGGGGTGGTGCTGCTGCTCTGGCACGAGATCACCGCGCTCTCGGGCCGGCCGCTGGGCGTGGCCATGATGCTGGTGGCCGCGGCCACCTGGGCCATCGGCACCCAGCAGATGCGGCGCACCCGCATCCCGGCACCGACGCTGGCCATGAGCTTCTGGATGACGCTGGCCACCACGCTGTGGATGAGCCTGCTGTCGCTGCTGTTCGAACGGGGCGCCTGGATGGCGCCCACCCCAGCCCAGTGGGCGGCCATCGTCTACAACGCCATCGGCGTGTTCGCCTTCGCTCAGGTGGTCTGGCTGATGCTTGCGCGCGACCTGCCGCCCATCGCATCCACCCTGTCGGTGATGTTCATCCCGGTGCTGGGTGTGTTCAGCGGCGCCTGGTGGCTGGGCGAGGTGCTGCACTGGCAGGACTGGGCGGCCGTGGCGCTGGTGATGCTCGCCATCGCCACGGTGCTCTGGCCGGTCAGGTCCGGACCGGCTCCGGCGGCCTGAGCGTGCCCATGGCGCGGTCCCAGAAGGTGAAGTACAGCCCGTAGTTGCCACGCCGCCAGTAGTGGTGCCCGGCGTGCAGGGTGGAGGTGTTGAGCCAGCGCCCGAGCCAGTGGTCCGGCTGGCCACGCGGGTACAGCTCACGGCCGCAGTGGCCGTAGACGTTGTAGGCGGTCGAGATGAACTGGAACACCAGGAAGGCCATCAGGTGCGTGGGCACCAGGAAGATCACGGCCGTGACGATCAGGCCTTCGACCAGGGCCTCGCTGGGCTGAAAGCTGTAGGTGGCGAAAGCCGTGGGATAGACCGAGCGGTGGTGCACGTCGTGCAGGCGCCGGTACCAGAACGGCGTGTGCATGAGCCGGTGCACCCAGTAGAACAGGCTGTCGTGCAGCACCAGCATCAGGAAGATGCTCACCGGCACCCACCACAGCGGGTAGTCGTCCCAGCGGTAATAGAGCTGGCTGGCGTGGACCCAGCCGTAGCCGTACAGCGCGGCGTTGATGAGCGCGAACACACCGACCGACAGCAGGCTGTAGCCGATCTCGCGCCGCAGGTGGGCGCGGTTGTCGAAGGCGCGCGGCACCTGCGCGTGCGGCCGGCCGATGCCGCGTTCGCGCGCCGGATGGGCCACCCAGTAGGCCAGCCCGGCCATCACCAGGTAGCGCAGGCCGAAAATCAGCAGGGTCGCGACGATGGGCAGCAGCACCGGGTGCGGCGGCAGCAGCGGGTTCAGCCAGGTGTTGAGGGTGTCCATGGCGCGCATTGTCCGGAAGGCCTGGGAACAGCGGCGGCGGCCGGCTGGCGGATCTGACAGGCGGCGCGCCACCCGGTCATGTCGACGCGGCGGACGCTTGCGCCGTGTCCATGGCCAGGCACAGGTCCGCCCAGGCCTTGGCCTTGTCGGCCGGGGTGCGCAGCAGGTAGGCCGGGTGGTAGGTCACGATGACCGGCACGCCTTCGTAGCGGTGCACGCGGCCGCGCAGGCGACCGATGGGCTCCTCCGTCTTGAGCAGGGACTGCACGGCAAACCGCCCCATGGCCAGGATGATCGTCGGCCGCACCAGCGCCACCTGGCGTGTGAGATAGGGCTCGCACTGCGCCACCTCCTGTGGCTGCGGGTTGCGGTTGGCCGGCGGGCGGCACTTGAGCACGTTGGCGATGTAGGCGCCCTGCGCGCCCTGTCCGCCGCGGCTGCGGCCGACAGCGCGCAGCATGTTGTCCAGCAGTTGCCCGGCCTGCCCGACGAAGGGTTCGCCCTGCAGGTCTTCGTTTTCGCCCGGTGCCTCGCCCACGATCATCCAGTCGGCCTGCACATCGCCAATGCCGAACACGGTGTTCTTGCGGCCCTGGCACAGGCCACAGGCCTGGCAGCCGGCCACCGCGGCCTGCAGCGCCGGCCAGTCCATGGTGTCGATGCCGGCGGGGCGCGGCGCCCGCCCACCCGCATCGGCCACTGGCGGGACCGCCACCGGTGCCGGTGCGCTCGGGACGGACGCCATGACGGGTCGGGGTCTCGGCGCGACAGCCGCGGGAGCGGGCGGCGCCCCCCGGGGCGCCTCGGCCACCGGCCGCGGATCGGCGGGCTGGGCGGGTGCGGCGTCGGGCGCGGCCGCCTTGGGCGCCCAGACCCGGACCCCCATCTCGGCCAGCATGGCGCGCTGGCGCGCGTCCAGTTGCGGCACGAAGGACGTGTCCGCCGGTTCGGGCAGATCGTGTTCGCTCACGGCGCCCCCCCTTCGGCCAGCCCCAGGCACATCACCACCGCGTCCTCGCGCAGGCCGTTCCCGGCCGGGTAGTAGCCTTTGCGCAGCCCGACCTGCCGGAAGCCGTAACCCGCGTACAGCGCGCGCGCCGGCGCGTTGCCGGTGCGCACCTCCAGCCACAGGTTCTGCGCCCGCTGGCCACGCGACCACAGGACCAGCGCGTCGAGCATGAAGCGCGCCCAGCCCTGGCGCTGGTGCGCCGGGGCGACGGTGATGTTGAGCAGGTGCACCTCGTCCACGCCCGGCATGGCCACCAGGTAGCCCAGCAGCACCCGGCCATCGGCACGGTGCGGGTGCGGTGTTTCACCCGGCAGGGCCTCGCCCAGCAGCATCACCGCCGGGTAGGCCGCGACCAGCGAGTCCGCAAAGTGCCGCTGCGACCACGGGTGCGCGTAGGCCCGCTTTTCCACCTCGCAGACCGCGTCCAGGTCGGCGGTGGTCATGGGTTCGAAGGCGATGCGGCGGTCACGGCGGGCGTTCACCGCCGGCCAATCGCCCAGCACGGTTGCGCTCATTGGACGACCCTCCGTGCTACGCACTGCGGGGCTGAGCACCTTCGGAGCGGCCGGGCGGCGCTCATGTCTGCGCTTCCCTTTCGGCGGTGGTGCGGGCCACCTTGTCGCGCACATACAGCGGCAGGGCGTCGCGGGCGGCCACCGCGGACCCGGCGGCCAGCAGCCCGGGCGCCAGGCGCAGCAGGGCTTCGGCGGTGGGGAGCAGGTCCATGCGCTCGCCCGGCAGGCCGGCCAGGGCGTTGCCATAGACCCCGAACACATTGCCGGCCAGCAGGCAGCCGGCCGGGTCCGGGCCGGCGGGCAGCGCCTGCGACAGCCAGGTGCCCAGATCGGCCGGCGCGCACAGGCGCGGCGCCTGCAGGGGCGTGGTCGTCAGGCCGTCGGCGCTGCAGCGGTAGGCGGCGACGTAGATCTCGTCCATGCGGGCATCCAGCAGGGCGACGATCACCCCCGGCACCGCGCGCCCGGCCTGGGTACAACGCCAGCGGGCCTCTTCGGCCAGGGCCAGCAGGGTGTCCACCGGCAGCACGGGCAACCCATCCGGGTGGGCGGCCGGGCGCACACCGTAGGCCAGGCCTTGGGCCACGGCACAGGCGGTGCGCAGGCCGGTGAAGGCACCGGGCCCGCGGGCGAAGACGATGGCATCGAGCGCCGCCAGCGTCCAGCCGGCCTGCTGCAGCAGGTCCTGCACCGCCGGCAACAGCGAAGCCGAGGACTGGGCCGCGCCCGGCCCCTGGAACACGGCCCGCACGCCGGGGTCGCCGACCGCGACCGACAGGGCATCGGTGCTGGTCTCGATGGCAAGCAACTTCGGCGTCTCGTGGGGCATCGGGCGATTATCGGCGAGGGCCTGCAGCGGCCCGATCCGGCCTCGATAATCCGGGGCGATGTCAGCCCCCACTTCCACCCTGTTCCCAAGCCTTCTGCGCCGGCTGCTGGCCACAGTCATCACCGCCGTCCCGCTCTGGAGCGCCGCACAGGGTCATCTGCCACCGCCGGTGGCCAGCGCCCTGCAGCGCGCCGGTCTGCCGGCGGACGCCCTCGCGGTGGTGGTGGCGCCGGTGTCGGTCACCGGTCCGGAACGCGTGCGCCACCGGGGCGAAGCCCCGGTGAACCCGGCCTCGGTCATGAAGCTGGTGACCACCTACGCCGCCATCGATCTGCTGGGGCCGGACTTCACCTGGCGCACCGGCTTCTACACAGATGGCCAGGCCCGTGACGGTGCCCTGGCGGGCAACCTGTATGTGCGCGGCGGCGGCGACCCCAAGCTGGTGCTCGAACGCATCCAGGATGCCTTCTTCGCCCTGCACGCCAAGGGTGTGCAGGTGGTGCTGGGCGACATCGTGCTCGACCAGAGCGCCTTCGACCTGCCCGCCCGCGACCCCGGCGCCTTCGACGGCGAGGCCCTGCGCCCCTACAACGCCAGCCCCGAGGCATTGCTGGTGAACTTCAAGTCGGTGATCCTCACCTTCCAGCCCGACCCGGCGGCGGGCGTGGCGCGCGTGGTCAGCGAGCCGCCGCTGGCCGGCCTGGCCATCGACAGCACCGTGCCGCTGGGCAAGGGCGGCTGCGGCGACTGGCGCACCGGCCTGCTGGCGCGGTTCGAGGACGCCAACGCGATCCGCTTCGAGGGCCGCTTCCCGGCCAGCTGCGGTGAAAAGGTCTGGCCCGTGGCCTACCAGGACCCGGGCAGCTATGCGGTGCGCGCCATCGACGGCCTGTGGCGTGCCAGCGGTGGCGCCCTCACGGGCCAGGTGCGCAGCGGCATCACCCCCAAAGGCGCGCGGCTGCTGCACGAAGCCCAGTCGCTGCCGCTGGCGGACATCATCGGCGACGTCAACCAGTGGAGCAACAACGTGATGGCGCAGCAGGTCTTCCTCACGCTCGGGCGCCTGTCGCCCGCGCGGGTGGACGCCGCCACCGCCCCGCGCGGCCCGCTCACGCCGGTGCGCATCGGGCGCTTCGAACGCTCGCGCGAAGTGGTCGCACGCTGGTGGACACAGACCTTCGGCATCCGGCCCAGCCCACCGGTGCTGGACAACGGCGCCGGCCTCTCGCGCGAGGAGCGCATCACGGCAGACGCGCTGGTGGCCCTGCTGCGCCATGCCGCCACCCACCCCAACGGCGAACGCTTCGTGCAGTCCCTCTCGGTGGCCGGGGTCAGCGGCACGGCCGCCCGCTACGCCCGGGCGCCCGACAGCGCCGCCCGCGGCAACGCCTGGCTCAAGACCGGCACGCTCAGGGACGTGGTGGGCATCGCCGGCTATGTGCAGGCGGCGGGCGGCACCCGCTATGCCGTGGTGGGCATCGTCAACCACCCCAACGCCGGCGCAGCCCGCCCGGCGCTCGAAGCCCTGGTGGACTGGACCGCCGGCTTGCAAGACTAGGACCGACTGCGCGTTTTCCCTCTGTGTCGCCGCCCCCGGTGTGGGTACCATGAAGAAAACGAACGGTCGTTCTTTTCTTGTTCTGGAGACACACATGAGACTTTGGAAACCCAGTGCGGGCGCTCTGCTTGTGGCCGGCCTGCTGGCCGCATGCGGTGGCGGCGAGGACGCCGGTGACGGTGCGAACCTGGACCTCAGCGGTGCGCCGGGCAGCCTGGTGGCCACACCCACGGTGCTCACCAGCCTGACCCCGCAGGCCTTCCAGGCCGCTGCGCCTGCCTCGCTGTTCCTGGTGGCGGGCGCGCCCAAATGCACCGTCACCTTCAACTACTTCCAGTACGGCACGGTCGGCGGCGCGGGAGAAAAGACCATGGCCTCCGGCGGCATCATGGTGCCCAGCGGCAGCGACCCCGCCTGCACCGGTCCGCGCCCGGTGCTGCTGTATGCGCACGGCACCAGCACCTACAAGAACAAGAACATGGCCAGCCCGCAGGACGGCGAGGCCGCCCTGGTGGCCGCCATCTATGCGGCGCAGGGCTACATCGTGGTGGCGCCCAACTACGCAGGCTACGAAGCGTCCACCCTCCCCTACCACCCCTACCTGAACCTGCAGCAGCAGGCGCAGGATGTGGTGGACGCACTGACCGCCGCCCGCAAGGGCTTCGCCGCGGTGGGCGCAAACGCCGGCCCGGCGCTGTTCGTGGCCGGCTATTCGCAGGGCGGCTACGTGTCGATGGCGGCCCAGCGCAAGCTGCAGCTCGACGGCACCCCTGTCACCGCCGGCGCCCACTCCTCGGGCCCCTACGCGCTGGGCACCTTCGGTGACGCCGTCTACGCCGGCAACGTGAACCTGGGCGCCACCCAGTTCCTGCCCCTGCTCAACACCAGCTTCCAGCGCGCCTACGGCAACATCTACGGCAGTCCGTCGGACATGTACGAAGCGCCCTACGCCAGCTACGTCGAGACCCTGCTGCCCAGCACCTCGGCCAGCACGCTGATCAGCAGCGGCCGCCTGCCCGCCACCGCCCTGTTCGCGGCCGACAGCCTGCCCAATCCGGGGGGCAACTTCGCCATCTTTTTCGGCGCCAACAACCTGATCAAGAGCAGCTACCGCAACGCCGTGCTGGCCGACGCGCTGGCCAACCCTGCGGCTCCGGCCCACCCGCTGCGCGTGGCCGGCTACCGCAACGACCTGCTGCGTCAGGACTGGACCCCCAACCGGCCCATGCTGCTGTGCGGTGGCAATGCCGACCCGACCGTGTTCTTCAACCTCAACACCCTGGGGGCACAAGCCTACTTCGCGGGCAAGGGGGTGCCGGCCCAGGCGGTGACGGTGCTCGACGTGGACAGCGACCCCACCGGCCCGTCCGACCCGTTCGCAGCGGCCAAGGTCGGTTTCGACCAGGCCTTGACGGCCACGGCCACTGCGGCCGGCGAGAACGCCGTGGCGGCGGTGGCACAGGCCTACCACGGCAGCCTCGTGCCACCTTTCTGCAACGCCGCCACCAGGGGCTACTTCAACGGTGTCCTTGCCGCTGCTGCTGCCGCCGCGAGCGCACCCTGATCCGCACCACGGAGACCCACGCACATGAACAAGCACCTCATCGCGGCCGCGGCCGCCTTCACCTGTCTGGGCGCCTCGGCCCAGGTCACCCTCTACGGCCTGGTGGATGCCAGCCTCACGCATGTCAGCGGCTACGCGCAAGGCGGCGTTACCGCGCTGTCCAGCGGCCACATGGAAGGCTCGCGCTGGGGCCTCAAGGGGGAGGAAGACCTGGGGGGCGGCTACAAGGCCCTGTTCACCCTGGAAAGCCGCTTTGAAGCCGACACCGGCACCTTGGGCAACCGCCCGCTGTCGGGCAATCAGGTGCCCGACCGGCTGACCGCCGGCCTGCCGGGCGCGGTGGCCGCCGGTGTGGCCGGCGCGGTCGGACCCACGCTGGGTGTGAACCTCAACGGCGCCACCTTCGACCGCCAGGCCTGGGTCGGGCTGGTCACACCCATCGGCGGCTTCCTCATGGGCCGCCAGTACACCCCGGGTTTCGAGGCCTTTGCCACCTTCGACATCATGGGCACACAAAGCGCCCTGTCGCCGGCACAGGTGGTGACCATTCCCGTGGGCCTGGACATCCGCTACAACAACGCCCTGCAGTACCGCGTGGTGCAGGGTCCCTGGAGCGGATCGCTGATGCTGGGCCTGGGCGAAGGCAGCAGCAGCGACCAGAACCGCCTGCTGGGCATCAACACCATTTACCGCGGTGACGCCTTCCAGGCCGGCTTCGGCTTCAACACCAAGAAGAACTCGGCCGGCCAGCAGGCCCTCAAGACCACCGCCCTGGGCGCGTCCACCAACATCGGCGCCTGGAAGCTCTCGGGCCTGTACGCGCGCATCGAGGAACCGAACCCCTCCTCAGGGCCGGAACTCAGTGCCGGACTGACCCTGGCCGGCGTGCCCACACCGCTGATCGCCACGGTGATCGACCGCCTCAAGCAGGACGCCAACCTGATCCACCTGGGCGCGCGCTACGACATGGGCGTGGCCGGCCACGTCACGCTGGCCGTCAACCGCATGGACGACCGCCGCAACGCGAACGCCGACACCACCTCGTACGGTGTGGCCTACACCTACCCGCTGTCGCGGCGCACCAACCTCAACGCGGTGCTGACCCGCTTCGACAACAAGGGCACGGGCCAGGCCGCACCGGGTGGCAACGGCTACCTCGGCGGTGTCACCGGCTCGGCCGGGCAGGACGCGACGGCCATCGCGCTGGGCATCCGCCACAGCTTCTGACGGGCGCGTGGAGGGTCAGGCAGCGGCGCGCTGGAGGCGGTCGCGCACACCGTCCCAGTCGGCGCCGGCGGGCGGGGTTTCGACCCAGATGAGCTTCACGTCCGTGGCGTCAAGTGCGCGCAGCACCGCGAACAGCTCCTGCGCACAGGCGGCGGCATCGGCCGGCATGCGGCGCTGCGTCACGCCACGGGCGCAGCTGAGCGCGGTGCGCGCATAGACCGCGATGCTCCTGGCATCGGCCCCCAGCACGTCGAGCGCGGCCTGCAGTTGTTTGCCGTCCATCAGGCGCACCTTGGCGCGCGGCGCGTAGTGCGATTCGAGCGTGCCGGAGGCACGCGGTGCGGCCCCGTCTCGCGCGCGCAGCGGCTGGCCGCAGACGGCGGCGATCTGCGCCGGGGTGATCATGCCCGGGCGCAGCAGCACCGGCACGCCACGCGAGCAATCCACGATGGTCGATTCGATGCCCACGGGGCAGGCACCGCCGTCGAGGATCAGCAGTTCGTCGTCCGGCAGGTCGGCGAATTCGTCGGCCACGTGTGCGGCCGTGGTCGGGCTCACACGCCCGAAGCGGTTGGCGCTCGGCGCCGCGACGCCCGGCACGCCGTGCGCCCGCGCCGCCACCAGCAGCGCTTGCGCCACGGGGTGTGAGGGACAGCGCACACCCACCGAGTCCTGTCCGCCGGCCGCCACCGCCGCCACCTCGGGCCGGCGCGGCAGGATCAGCGTCAGCGGGCCGGGCCAGAAGGCCTGCATGAGCGCCAGCGCGAAGTCGGGCACGCTGTGGGCCAGCGGCGCCACCGCCGCGCGCCAGTCGCCGCCTTCGGCGGGCGGAATGTGCACGATCAGCGGGTGGTCGCTGGGCCGGCCCTTGGCCTCGAAGATGCCGCGCACCGCGCTGGCGTTGCCGGCATCGGCGGCCAGGCCGTAGACGGTCTCGGTCGGCATGCCCACCAGACCGCCCGCGGCCAGGCGCTGCGCGGCCTGTTCGATGGCGGCCGGGTCGCGGGCGTTCAGGGTCAGGGGCATCGCGAAACGGTCAGTCCAGCGCAGGAAGGCCGAGCAGCGTGAGCACTTTCGCCGTGGTCTCGCGCACCTGCGCCACCGAGGCGCCGGTGATGTTGAGGTGGCCCATCTTGCGGCCCGGGCGGGCGCTGAGCTTGCCGTACAGGTGCAGGTGCGTGCCCGGCAGGGTCAGCACCTGAGTCCAGGGCGGCGGCACCGGCTGTTCGCTGGCCTGCGCGCGCACGCCGTTGGCGTTGAACCAGAGGTCGCCCAGCAGGTTGACCATGATGGCCGGGCTGTGCTGGCGCGGCGTGGGCAGTGGCAGGCCGGCCAGGGCGCGCACTTGCGCTTCGAACTGCGAGAGGTCGCAGGCGTTCTGCGTGTAGTGGCCGCTGTTGTGCGGGCGCGGCGCCATCTCGTTGACGATCAGGTCCGAACCACCCGCGCCGTTGTCCACCACGAAGTACTCGACACACAGCACGCCGACGTAGTTCAGGTGGTTCGCGATGGCCACCGTGCTGGCCTGCGCGCGCGCCGCCAGATCGGCCGGCACCGCGCCCTCGTACACCTCGGTGAGCGCCAGGATGCCGTCGCGGTGCGTGTTCTTCTGCACCGGGAAGCTGACCACCTGACCATCGGCGCCGCGCGCCACGATGACCGAGCACTCGCTCTGCAGCGGCAGCAGCTTTTCCAGCACGCAGGGCACCTGGCCCAGCCGGTCCCAGGCGGCCGCGAGTTCGGCGCGGTCGTTCACGCGGATCTGGCCTTTGCCGTCGTAGCCCAGGCGCGCGGTCTTGAGGATGCCGGGCAGCAGGTCGGCCGGCACCGCCGCCAGCAGTTCGGGCGTCTCGATGGCCGCGTAGGGCGCCGGGTACACGCCGCTGACGGGGCCGCACTGCACGAAGTGCGCCTTTTCCTGGATGCGGTCCTGCGCCACGGCCACGCAGTTGGCCGCCGGCGCCACCGGACGGTGCGCGCCCAGGGTGATCAGCGCCGGCGCGGGCACGTTCTCGAACTCGGTGGTGATGGCGTCGCAGCGCTGCATCAGCTGGGCCAGGCCCTGTTCGTCGTCGTAGGGCGTGTCGATGTGGAAATGCGCCACCAGACCGGCCGGACTGGCCGGATCGGGGTCCAGCACCGCGGTGAAATAGCCCATGGCCTGCGCGGCCTGCACGAACATGCGGCCGAGCTGGCCGCCGCCCATCACGCCCAGGGTCATCTGTTGGCCACGGTCGGACAGGGCGCCGGGCAGAAGGGGTTTGAGGCTCATGGGGTCAGACGGGCAGGGTCATGTGACGGGCCGCTTCGGTCTGCGCGGCGCGGAAGGCTTCGAGTTTCTGGCGCAGCGCCGGGTCCTGGTTGGCCAGCAGGGCCACGGCGAACAGCGCGGCGTTGGCGGCCCCGGCGGGACCGATGGCGAAGGTGGCCACCGGCACGCCCTTGGGCATCTGCACGATGGAATGCAGCGAGTCCACGCCCGACAGGGCCTTGGACATCACCGGCACCCCCAACACCGGCACCACGGTCTTGGCGGCGATCATGCCGGGCAGGTGGGCGGCGCCGCCAGCCCCGGCGATGATGGCCTGCAGCCCGCGGCCGACGGCCGCCTCGGCGTAGGCGAACATGTCGTCGGGCATGCGGTGGGCCGAGACCACGCGCGCCTCGTGTGCGACACCGAAGTCTTGGAGGATCTGCACGGCGTGCTGCATGGTGTCCCAGTCGCTGCTGGAACCCATGACAACGCCAACCTGGATGGTGCTCATGGGGAAGGGCCGGTGAGTGCGCCCGGACGGGACGCGGTGGAGAAGTGACTCGGGGGAAGGCCGGAGACCGCCGGCAGGCGCCTCCGGTAAAGTGCGGATTTTACGTTTTGCACCGCGCCCGCCATGATCAACGTCACCGTCGCCAACTTCGAAGCCGAGGTCATCGAAGCCTCCATGCACACCCCGGTGCTGGTGGATTTCTGGGCCACCTGGTGCGGCCCCTGCAAGGTGATCGGCCCCATCCTGGAAAAGGTCGAAGCCGACTACGGCGGCCGCTTCAAGCTGGTCAAGATCGACTCCGACCAGGAGCAGCAGCTGGCCGCTGCCTTCGGCATCCGCAGCATCCCGACCTGCGTGCTCATGGTCAACGGCCAGCCGGTGGACGGCTTCATGGGCGCCCTGCCCGAAGGCCAGATCAAGGCCTTCCTGGACAAGCACCTGCCCAGCGCCGAGGAACTGGCCGCCATGGCCGAAGCCGACCAGGCCCAGCAGATGCTGGCCCAGGGCGCCGAGGGTGAAGACGCCGACCCGATGTCGGCGCTGGAAAAAATGGCCCATGCCCTGGAGCAGGCACCCGACAACGACGAGCTGCGCTTCGAGTTCGTCCGCCAGTGCATCGGCCACGGCCTGTTCGCGCAGGCGGCCGGCGCGCTGGCCCCAGCCCTCTCGCGCATCCCGGTGCCGCTGCGCTTTGACGCGCTGAACCAGTGGCTGCAGGCGCTGGAGTTCGTCGGCACCGATCCGCGCGGCCAGTGGCCGCTGGAGAAGTTCGACGAACTGATCGGTCAGAACAAGCGCGACTTCGAAACGCGCTTCGCCAAGAGCCGCGTGCTGATCGCCATGGGCGAATGGCCCGCCGCGCTCGAAGAGCTGCTGGAGATCATCATGCGCGACAAGAAGTGGGACGACGAGGCCCCGCGCAAGACCTACGTCGGCCTGCTGGAACTCATGACCCCGCCCAAGCCCAAGGCCGACCCGGCCGCCGCCGGCAAGAGTGCCGGTGGCATCGAGCTGGCGGGCAAGGCGGCGGTGCAGGAAGACCCGCAGGCGCAGATGGTGTCGCAGTACCGGCGCAAGCTGAGCATGGCCCTCAATTGAGCTCACCCCTGCGCCGCCTGCGGCGTCACCCCCTCAAGGGGGCGATGCGAGTGGCCCGGCAGAGCCGGTTCCACCGCATCCCCGAACAGGCATTTCGCGCTGGACATGACTTTGACAATGCAGGAGCACTTCATGAGCAACTGGACCGACGTGGCCGCCGAGGCCGATCTGTTCGAAGGCGCGGGCATTCCGGTGTCGCCGGGCGGGCGCGACATCGCGCTGTTTGCGGTGGAGGGCGAGGTGTTCGCCACCGACAACCTCTGCACCCACGGCAACGCCAAGCTGTGCGACGGTTTTGTGGTGGGGCACGAGATCGAGTGCCCGTTTCACCAGGGCCGCTTCGACCTGCGCACGGGCGAGGCGACGCTGCCGCCCTGCACCCAGCCGATCAAGGTCTGGCCGGCGAAGGTCGAGGGCGGACGGGTCTTCTTGAATCTCGGCGCCTGATCCTCA
>CAZJZD010000021.1:0-71281 GCA_964550405.1 uncultured Hydrogenophaga sp.
CGCCGTTGTTGTTTTCAGCGATCAGCGAAGCCTTGCAGTATATGCCAGTTTTTGGGCTTGTGTCAAAACTTCCAAAAATTTTTTGCTTTGGGCACGGCGCCCGCCCTTGCTGTGGCCGGGGTGCCCGCCGGGTCGCCCCGGATAATGCCCGCTGCTTCTATATAGACACTACATGGCCCTCATCACTCTGCAGGACGCCCAGCTGGCGTTCGGACACGTCGCACTGCTCGATCACACGGACTTTGCCCTTGAATCACAGGAGCGCGTCGGCCTGATCGGACGCAACGGCACGGGCAAGTCTTCCCTGCTGAAGATCCTCGCGGGACTGGAGCGCCCCGATGACGGGATTCTCCAGGTTCAGGGAGGGCTGCGCGTGGCGTACGTCCCCCAGGAGCCGGTACTGGAGGCCCAGGACACCGTGTTCGAGGCGGCAAGTCTCGGTCTGGCCGACGCCCGGGTGGCCAGGGATCTCTATATGAGTGGTGGTGACGGCCAGGATCTGGCCGAGTTGCAGAACCGGATCGAGGCGCTGGATGCCTGGAACTGGGAGCAGCGCGTCGAGGAGACCTTGCAGCGCCTGCATCTGGATGGGACCGTGAAGGTGGGGACGCTCTCGGGGGGCAATCGCAAACGGGTCGCCCTCGCACAGGCACTCGTCAGCCGCCCGGATGTGCTGCTGCTCGACGAACCGACCAACCACCTGGATCTGGACAGCATCACCTGGCTGGAGGACCTGCTGCTGGAATACCGCGGTAGCGTGGTGACGATCAGCCACGATCGGGCGTTCCTGGACCGGGTGGCCACCCGCATGGTGGAACTCGACCGGGGCCGGCTGCTGAGCTACCCCGGCAACTTCGCGCAGTACCAGGCATTGAAAGAAGAGCAGCTGGCTCAGGAGGCGGTGATCAACGCCCGGGCCGACAAACTGCTGGCGCAGGAAGAGGTCTGGATCCGCAAGGGCGTGGAGGCCCGACGCACGCGGGCGCAGGGGCGTATCACCCGACTGGAACACCTGCGTGAGCAGCGCGCGCAGCGCCGGGACGCGTTGGGTCGGGTGAAGCTGGAAGTGGCCAGTGGCCAGGCCAGCGGCAAGATCGTGGCCGAACTCGACGGCGTGAGCAAATCGTTTCCCGCACCCGACGGGGGACGGCGGACAGTGGTGCGCGACTTCAGCGGCACCATCCTGCGGGGCGACAAGGTCGGCCTGATCGGCCCCAACGGCGCGGGCAAGACCACCCTGCTCAAGCTGATCCTGGGCGAACTGGCGCCCGACAGCGGCACGGTGCGCCAGGGCAGCAAGCAGACGGTGGCGTATTTCGACCAGATGCGCGACCAGATCAACCTGGACGCGACACTGGAGGATTTCATCAGCCCCGGTAGCGAGTGGATCGAGATCGGCAACAAGCGCACCCACGTCAAAAGCTACCTGAGCGATTTCCTGTTCTCGCCGGCGCGGGCGAATGCGCCAGTGCGCACGCTCTCGGGCGGTGAGCGCAACCGCCTGCTGCTGGCGCACCTGTTCGCGCGGCCGGCCAACGTGCTGGTGCTGGACGAGCCGACCAACGACCTGGACATCGACACGCTGGAACTGCTGGAAGACCTGCTGCAGCAATATGAGGGCACGGTGTTCCTGGTCAGCCACGACCGGCGCTTCCTGGACAACGTGGTCACCAGCACCCTGGTGGCCGAAGGGGATGGCCGCTGGCGCGAATATGTGGGCGACGTGCAGGACTGGCTGACCCAATCGGCGCGTGCGCAGGCCTTGCAGCGCGAACGCGCACCGACGCAGACCGAGGCGTCGACCTCTGCACCGGCCAGCCTGCCGGCGCCGGAACCCGTCGCCCCGCCCCCCGCCGCCAAGCGCAAGCTGAGCTACAAGGAACAGCGGGAGTACGAAGCCCTGCCTGCCCAGCTCAAGGCCCTGGAGGAGGAGCAGGCCGCCATCATGGCCGCGCTTGACGGTGGTCAACTGTTCGCCACCGACGCGGCCCGCGCCACTCAACTGAGCGCCCGCCATGCCGAAATAGAGGAAGAATGGCTGTTGGCCCTGGAGCGCTGGGAGGCGCTGGGCGGCTCCTGACCTCCTGACCCGGCCCCCGAATCCATGCCCGACGCACCCCAACGCCTTGCCCTGGATCTGCAGCGCGCCCTGCAGGACGTGAAGTTGGAGCGCGACCGGGTGCAGAAGCTGCTGGCCGAACTGGACCGGCAGAACGCGGAGCTCGACCGCCTGCGCAGCTCGGTCCACCGCGAGTCGAACAGCCGCCTGCTGGCCGAAGAAGCGCTGGACGAGACGCGCGACCGCCTGCAGCTGGCGGTGGACGCCGCCGGCCTGGCCCTGTGGGACTGGCAGCTGCCGTCGCCGCAGATGTTCCTGACCGCCCGCTGGGGCGAGATGCTCGGCGACATCGCGATGGACGGCGTGTGGGACACCACCACCCTGCTCGAACGTGTCCACCCCGACGACCGCTCCCGGGTGGCGAAGGCGGCGCGCAGCCTGCTCGACGGTCAGCAACAGCGCGCGGTGTCGCAGCACCGGGTGCGCACCATCGACAGCTGGATCTGGGTCGAGAGCCACGGCATGGTGGCCGAACACGATGCCAAGGGTCGGCCGCTGCGGCTGATGGGTACCGTGGCCGACATCAGTGAACGCAAGCGGGTCGAGGCCGAGGTGGAGCATGCGCGCGAGCTGGCCGAGCAGGCGAGCCGGGCCAAGAGCGAGTTCCTGGCCAACATGAGCCACGAGGTCCGCACGCCTTTGAACGCGCTGATGGGGCTGACGCGGCTGTTGATGGATTCGCCGCTGAACGACGAGCAGAAGAACTGGCTGGAGCTGATGGACAGTTCGGCCCACGCATTGCTGGCGATGCTCAACGACGTGCTGGACCTCTCGCGCATTGAGGCCGGCAAGATGAGCATCGAGAGCGTGGCCTTCGACCTGCACGAGGTGCTGCACGAGGTCGGCACGCTCTACGCCCAGCAGGCGCAGGCAAAACCCCTGAACTTTGAGTTGGTGCTCGCGCCCGGTCTGCCGCGGCAGATGCAGGGCGACCCCGGCCGGCTGCGCCAGGTGCTGGGCAACCTGCTGTCCAACGCCCTCAAGTTCACCCCACGCGGCGGCAGCATCCGGGTCCACGCGCAACCGGTGATCGCCTCGGGCAGTGCACAGCGCCAGCTGCGCCTGCAGGTGGAAGACAGCGGCGTGGGCATCTCACCCAAGCAGCAGGCCACCATTTTTGACGCCTTCACGCAGGCCGACGCATCCACCGCCCGCCGCTATGGCGGCAGCGGTCTGGGTCTGGCGATCTGCTCCCGCCTGGTCAAGCTCATGGGGGGGCACATCGCACTGCAAAGCGAACTGGGGCAGGGCAGCCGCTTCACCGTGACACTGCCGATGGGCGATGTGGCCGCGGCGGAGTCCGCGCCGCTGAGTGCGCCGCTGGAGCTGAACGAGGTGGCCCAGGCCCGCGACCGTTTCGCTGGCCTGAAGGTGCTGGTCGCAGAAGACCACCCGGTCAACGAGCTGCTGATGAACCAGTTGCTGCAACGTCTGCATTGCCAGGTGCGCAACGCCCGTGACGGCGAACAGGCGGTCGCCCAGTGGTCCGCCGGCGATGTGGACCTGGTGCTGATGGATGTGCAGATGCCCGGTGTCAACGGGCTGCAGGCCACGCGCCGCATCCGCGAACTGGAGATCGAGCGGCAACTGCCGCACACGCCCATCGTCGCCGTGACCGCCAACGCCATGAACGGTGACCGCGAGGCCTGCCTGGCCGCCGGCATGGACGGCTATGTGCCCAAGCCGCTGAGCCCGCAGGCCCTGATGCGGGCCATGGACGAGGCCTTGCTGCACGCGGCCGGCCAGCCCCCGCGCGCCCCCTCGTACCCCGTGCCGGACGATGCCGACAAGCACAGCCCCGCGGCCGCCAGCGCGCTGGACGTGCCCAAGCTGCTGCGGCGTCTGGACGGTGACCGGGCAACCCTGCATGCCCTGGCCGTCGCCATGCGCACCGACCTCGGCCAGCGCCTGCAGCAGCTGCAGGCCGCACTCAACGCCCAGGACGCTGACCAGGCCATTGCGCACGCGCACGGCCTGAAGGGCTCGCTGGGCAGCATGACGGCCGAGCGCGGCGCCCGCCTGGCCAAGGGCCTGGAACTGGCGGCGCGGTCGCGCGACTGGAAGCTGTTCGCGCGCGCCCTGCCGCTGATGCAGGCCGAGGCGCAGCAGATCGACGCCGCACTGGCCGCGCTGCTCAGAGAGTGAGGGGGCATGGGGTGTCAGGGCGGGCACGACCAATGCCCTCTCGCCCTCTCAGCCCTGCGCCAGGCGCCTGAAGGTCTTCCAGAACGCCGCGTCCTGCGTGGTCGCGAAGTTGATGCGCATCAGCGTGCCGGGCGTGCGCGCGGCATGGAACAGCGCGCCTGGCGCGATCAGGATGTCTTCGTCGAGCATGCGCTGGGCCAGCGCCTCGGTGTCCACGCCCGTGTCCACCCAGCCGAACAGGCCGGCGGGCTCGGCCATGAAACGGCAGCCCGCCGCCTGCGCCAACTTCACGCTGCGGCTGCGCGCGGCGTCCAGCCGGGCCCGGATGCGTTCGGCGTGGCGGCGCAGCTGGCCGCTTTCGATGCAGTGCGCCAGCGCACGCTCCAGCAGGCTGGGCGTGGTCAGCGTGGCCAGCAGCTTGGTGTCGAGCAGGCGTTCGGTCAGGTCGGGCGGCGCCACCAGGAAGCCCACGCGCCAGTTGGGCACCAGGATCTTGGCGAATCCGCTGACGTAGATGGTGCGCTGCAGGCCGTCGAGCACGCTCATGCGGGTGGCGTGCTCGGGCGCGATGTGGCTGTAGGTGTCGTCCTCGACGATGTGGAAATCGTGCTGCTGCGCCAGTTGCAGCACGCGGTGCGCGCTGGCCGGTGACAGGCAATAGCCCGTGGGGTTGTGCAGCACGCTGACGCTGACGAACAACTTGGGCGCGTGCGCCTCGCAGTAACGCGCCATCACCGCCAGGTCCGGGCCGGCCGGCCCGCGCGGCACCGGCAGGATGCGCATGCCCAGGGCATCGAGCCGCGCAAACTCCACCGCCCAGCCCGGCTCCTCGACCATCACCGCATCGCCCGGCTTGAGCAGGGTGCGGCTGACGATGTCCAGCGCGTGCGTGGCGCCCACGGTGGTGATGATCTGCGCCGGATCGGCCGGCAGGCCCAGGCCCTGCAACCGTGCGGCCAGCACGCGGCGCAGGTGGCCGTCGCCCAGCGGTTCACCGTAACGCAGCGAGCTGTCGGCCAGGGCCGCATGGCCGCTGACCTTGCGCACCGCCGACGGCATGAAGGTCGATTCCAACCAGTCGGGCGGGAACACGCCCATGCCCGGCTGCGGCTTGCCACCGCTGGGATGGAACATGCCGCGGATCAGGGTGGCGGCCGACAGCGGTGCCGCCCGGCGCGGAGCAGTCGGCGCGGCCGGCAACTCGCGCAGTGGTGCCCGCTCGCGCACGAAGAAGCCGCGGTGCGGCCGCGCCTCGACCAGGCCCTGCGCCAGCAGCAGGTCGTAAGCCGCCACCACGGTGGACGGGTTCAGGCCGTGCTGGGCCGCGCACTGGCGCACGCTGGGCAGACGCGCGCCGGGCGCCAGCAGGCGGTCGCGGATGCGGGCGGCAAAGCGTTCAGCCAGCTGTTCGGTCAGGGTCTGGGCCGCGCTGCGGGTCAGGCTGGTCGCGGCAGCGCCTGTGGTGTCGGTGCTATCGAACATGCGGTGTATGGATCTGCAGAACCACACAGATGGAAGGCGTGACCCCGTCATCTGTATGGCTGGTGTATGGACCGGCAAGGATAAAGTGCGACGCATGTCCGCACAAGCCCCCACGGTGAAGCCATGACCGCCAGCGAGTTCAGCGCCCTGCTGGTGCTGGCCACGGCCACCAGCTTCACGCCCGGCCCCAACACCACACTGTCCACCGCCCTGGCGGCCAACGGCGGGCTGCCGCGCGCGCTGCGCTTCATCGTCGCGGTGCCAGTGGGCTGGGGCCTGCTGTTCACGCTCTGCGCGGCCGGTGTGGGTTCGCTGGTGGTGGCGGTGCCGGCGCTGCGCTGGGCCATCCTGCTGGGCGGCACGGCCTACCTGCTGTGGCTGGCGCGGCGGCTGTGGGGCAGCCGCTCCTTGAGCAGCGCCGATCCCGCACGATTGAACGTGACCTTCTGGCAGGGTGTGGGCCTGCAGTTCCTCAACATCAAGGCCTGGATGCTGGCGCTGTCCATCGTCGCGGGCTGGATCGCCGGGCAGGCCGATGCGTCGCATCGTTTCATCAC
Source organism: uncultured Hydrogenophaga sp. (assembly GCA_964550405.1). Classification (GTDB taxonomy): domain Bacteria; phylum Pseudomonadota; class Gammaproteobacteria; order Burkholderiales; family Burkholderiaceae_C; genus Hydrogenophaga. Next base: position 6,304 of record CAZJZD010000021.1, read on the forward strand.
CGTGCTGCCGGTGCTGCTGGCCTTCGCCTTCTTCAGCAACCTCAGCTACGCGCTGGTCGGTTCCCTGCTGCGCCACTGGCTGGCCGGGCCGGTGGTGGACGGCCAGCCCACCGGGGCGCGCCTGCTGGTATTCAACCGCCTGATGGCATTGGCCCTGGTGCTGACCGCGGTGTGGATGCTGCTCGGTGGCACCGGACTGAACAAGGGGTCCGCATGACACAAGCCACTGCACTGCCATCCGCCCGTATGAGCGATGCCACGCTGGGCCTCTGGCTCGGCGTGGTCGGTGTCGTCGTGTTCGCGCTCACGCTGCCGATGACGCGCCTGGCCACCGGCACCACCGAGGCGCCCCAGCTCTCGCCCTGGTTCGTGACCTGGGCACGGGCCGCGCTGGCGGGCGGTCTGTCGGCCGTCTACCTGCTGGCCACGCGTTCGCGCCTGCCCACGGCGGCCGAACGCGGGCCGCTGCTGCTCTCGCTGGCGGGCAATGCCATCGGCTACCCGCTGCTGCTGGGCTGGGCGCTGCGCCACGTCACGGCCAGCCACGCCGCCGTCATCACAGCCCTGCTGCCGCTGGCCACCGCCGCCGTGGCCGCCTGGCTGATGCACCAGCGCGCGCGCCTGGGGTTCTGGCTGTTCGCGGTGCTGGGCAGCGCCCTGGTCGCCACCTACAGCCTGATCCGCGCCGCGCAGGCGGGTCATGGCTTCGGGCTGACCTGGGCCGACGCGCTGCTGGTCGGCGCGGTGCTGGCCGCGGCGCTGGGCTATGTGGGCGGCGCCAAGGTGACGCCCACGCTGGGCGCCGAACGCGTGATCAGCTGGGTCTGTGTGATGGCCCTGCCGCTGACGGTGCCGGGCGCGCTGCTGACCTGGCCCGAGCAACCCGTTGCCCTGTCGGCCTGGCTGGCCCTGGGTTATGTCGGCGTGTTCTCCATGTGGGCCGGCTTCTTCGCCTGGTTCCGCGGGCTGGCCCTGGGCGGCGCGCTGCGCGTGAGCCAGACCCAGCTGCTGCAACCCTTCGTCAGCATCCTGGCGGCCGTGCCGCTGCTGGGCGAATCGCTGGACGCGATCACGCTGGGCTTCGCCCTGGCCGTGGTCGCCACCGTGTTCATGGGAAGACGGATGTCCCTGCCGCGCAACCCACCCCCCATCAGGCACTCCACATGAACCCGTCAGGCTTTTCCTGGACCGCCGATCACCTGCACTGGCTGGGTCGCAGTGTGCTGTGCTGGCTAGCCACCGTGGATGCCGACGGCCAGCCCAATGTCGCGCCCAAAGAGGTGTTCGTTCCCTGGGGAGACGACCAGTTGTTGATCGCACACATCGCGTCCCCGGTCAGCGCGAGGAACATCCAGCACCATCCCAAGGTGTGCGCCTCCTTCGTGGATGTCTTCGCGCAAAAGGGTTTCAAACTGCAGGGCCTCGCCACCGTCATGAATCCGTCCGAGCCCGGATTCGACTCACTGGCCGCCCCGCTGGCGCGCATCACGGGAGACCGGTTCCCACTGAGGGGCCTCATCCGTGTGCATGTGCAAGCCAGTGCCCCCATACGGGCTCCGAGCTACACCTTCTTCCCGGACACCACCGAAGCTGCACAGATTCGGGCGGCCTGGCTGAGCTACACACGACGCCTGCCCGATCAAGCTCAAGACTCCCTGAGCCTTCACCCAAGTCCAAAGAACCAAGAGGAACAGCCATGACCTGGACACTCGCACAACGCGCCCACAAGATGAACCCCTCGGTGATCCGCGAGATCCTCAAGGTCACCGAGAAGCCCGGCATCATCAGCTTTGCCGGCGGCCTGCCCTCCCCCAAGACCTTCCCGGTCGAGGCTTTCGCCAAGGCCTGCGACACGGTGCTGCACACCGACGGCCGCGCCGCCCTGCAGTACGCGGCCAGCGAAGGCTACGGCCCGCTGTGCGCATGGGTCGCACAGCACCTGCCCTGGGATGTGAGCCCGGACCAGGTGCTCATCACCACCGGCAGCCAGCAGGGCCTGGACCTGGTGGCCAAGGTGCTGATCGACGAAGGCAGCCCGGTGCTGGTGGAAACGCCCACCTACCTCGGCGCGCTGCAGGCCTTCACGCCCATGGAGCCCCGGATCGTCAGCGTGGACAGCGACGCCGAAGGCATCGATGTGCAGGACCTGGAAAGGAAGGCGGCCGGTGCGCGCTTCCTCTACGTGCTGCCCAATTTCCAGAACCCGACCGGCCGCACCATGAGCGAGGCGCGGCGCCAGGCCCTGGTGGACACCGCCCGGCGCATCGGCCTGCCCATCGTCGAGGACAACCCCTATGGCGACCTGTGGTTCGACCGGCCGCCGCCAAAGCCCCTGACCGCGCGCCACCCCGAAGGTGGCATCTACCTGGGCTCGTTCTCCAAGGTGCTGGCACCCGGCCTGCGCCTGGGCTATGTCGTGGCCCCGAAAGCCATCATGCCCAAGCTGCTGCAGGCCAAGCAGGCGGCCGACCTGCACAGCCCCAGCTTCAACCAGCGCATGGTGGCCGAGGTGCTCAAGGACGGCTTCCTTGACCGCCATGTGCCCACCATCCGCGCGCTCTACAAGCACCAGTGCGAGGTGATGCTGGAGGCGCTGGCGAAGGAAATGGCGGGCCTGGACGTGCAGTGGAATTCGCCCGACGGCGGCATGTTCCTGTGGGCGCGCCTGCCCGCCGGGCTCAACGCCATCGAACTGCTGCCCAAGGCGGTGGACAAGGGCGTGGCTTTCGTGCCCGGCGCTGCCTTCTTCGCGGCCGATCCGGACCCGCGCGCCCTGCGCCTGTCCTTCGTGACCGCGAGCGAAGAGCAGATCCGCATCGGCATCAAGGCCCTGGCGGATGCCATCCGTGAAGCGGTGAAGGGTTGAGGCCATGCTGCGCGTCTGGGGCCGCCTGAGTTCGATCAACGTGCGCAAGGTGGTGCTGTGCGCGCAGGTGCTGGAGCTGCCGTTCGAGCGCATCGACGCCGGCCTGAGCTACGGGGTGGTGAACACGCCGGACTACCGCGCCAGGAACCCCAACGGGCTGGTGCCGCTGCTGGAAGACGGCGACTTCACGCTCTGGGAGTCGAACGCCATCGTTCGGTATCTGTGCGCCCGCTGGGCTGAAGCCCCCACGCTCCCCGCTGCGCGTGGTTCGCTGCCCCCCGAGGGGGCGCGGCCTTGCTTGGGGCGGCCCGGCGCGGCGGCCAACTGGTATCCCGCCAACCTGCAACGCCGCGCCGACGCCGAGCGCTGGATGGACTGGCAGCAGACCACGCTCAATCCGGCCGGCAGCCCCGGGTTCAAGCAGCTGATCCGCACGCCCGAGGCGCAGCGCGACCCGGCCGTCATCGCGGCCTCGGTGGCCGCGACCGAACCGCTGTTCGCGCAGCTCGACGAGCACCTGTCGCGCCAGCCCTTCATGGCCGGCGACGCGCTGACCATGGCCGACATCCCGATCGCCTGCGAGGTGCACCGCTGGTGGGGCCTGCCGCGGCCGCGCCCGGCCTGGCCGCACCTCGAACGCTGGTACGCGCAGTGGCTGGCCCTGCCCGCCAGCCGCGGCGTGCTGGACCTCCCCCTGTCCTGACTCCGGAGAACCTTCATGCAGCAACGCCCGTTCAAACAGGTCGACGTCTTCACCACCACGCCCTACCGCGGCAACCCGCTGGCCGTGGTGCTGGACGGCAGCGGTCTCTCGACGGCCGAGATGCAGCACTTCACGAACTGGACCAACCTGTCGGAATGCACCTTCCTGTTGCCGCCCACGCCCGAAGGCGCGGCCGCCGGGGCCGACTACCGCGTGCGCATCTTCTGCCCGGGCCGCGAGCTGCCGTTTGCCGGTCATCCGACGCTGGGCAGTTGCCACGCCTGGCTGGAAGCCGGTGGCGTGCCACGCGGCGAGCACGTGGTGCAGGAATGCGGTGTGGGGCTGGTGAAGATCCGGCGCGACGGCGGGCGGCTAGCGTTCGCGGCACCGCCGCTGATCAAGAGCGGACCGCTCCATGAGTCCGACGTGCAACTCATCGCCCGCGGCCTGGGCGTGGCGCGCGAGGACATCACCGCGCACGCCTGGTGCGACAACGGCCCCAACTGGCGCGGCGTGATGCTGCGCAGCGCCGAGCAGGTGCTGGCGCTCCGGCCCGACGCGACCGTGCTCGCCGGGCTGGACATCGGTGTGGTCGGGCCGCGCGGCAAGGTCGGCGTCGTCGGCCCGCAAGACGCGGGCGACACCCAGTTCGAGGTGCGCGCCTTCTTCCCGGGCAACAACGGCATGGCCGAAGACCCGGTGACCGGCAGCCTGAACGCCGCGCTGGCGCAGTGGCTGATCGGCGCCGGCCTGGCGCCCGAACGCTACGTGGCCGCCCAGGGCACGGCGCTGGCGCGCGAAGGCCGGGTGCACATCGAGCGCGCGGCGGACGGCACGGTCTGGGTGGGCGGCGCCAGCGTCACCTGCGTCGACGGCACGGTGCGGCTGTGAACGCCCCGGTCGGCGCACGCATCGACCACCTCGTGGTGGCCGCGACCTCGCTGGCCGAGGGCGTGGCCTGGTGCGAGGAGACGCTGGGCCTGACGCCCGGCCCTGGTGGCGCCCATGCGCTGTTCGGCACCCACAACCGGCTGCTGCGCCTGCACAGCACGGCGCACCCCCAGGCCTACCTGGAAATCATCGCCATCGACCCGGCGGCCACGCCCACCCGGCCGCCGCCGCTGCGGCGCTGGTTCGACCTCGACGACCCGGCCTTGCGCCAGCGCCTGCAGCAGAACGGCCCGCAACTGGTCCACTGGGTGGCCAGCGTGCCCGACATCGGCACCGCCTGCGCGCGGCTGCGCGCCCTGGGCATCGAGCGCGGCCCGGTCATCGAGGCCTCACGCTCGACGCCGCAGGGCCTGCTGCGCTGGCGCATCACGGTGCGCGACGACGGCCAGCGCCTGTTCGGCGGCGCGCTGCCCACGCTGATCCAGTGGGGCGACACACACCCGGCCGACGGCATGGCGCCGGCCGCGCTGAGCCTGCAGGCCCTGCGCCTGCAACACCCCGAAGCCGAGCGCCTGCAGACCGCCCTGGCCGCCATTGGGCTGGGCGGTGTCGGCGTGCTGTCCGGCCCGGCCGGGCTGCAGGCCGAGCTCGGCGCCGCCACCGGCGTACCGCTTTCCTTGATCCACCGCGAACCCGCATGAACCTGCCCAGCCTGTCCGACATCGAAGCCGCCGCCCAGGTGGTCTACCGGGACTTCCCGCCCACCCCGCAGTACCGCTGGGGCTTGCTCAGTGAACGGCTGGGCTCGGCCTGCTGGCTCAAGCACGAGAACCACACACCGGTCGGCGCCTTCAAGATCCGCGGCGGCCTGACCTACTTCGACCAGCTCCGCCAACGCGGCGAACTGCCGCGCGAGGTGATCAGCGCCACGCGCGGCAACCACGGCCAGAGCATCGGCTGGGCGGCGCGTGCGCACGGTGTGGCCTGCACCATCGTCGTGCCGCGCGGCAATTCGCTGGAGAAGAACGCCGCCATGCGTGCGCTGGGCGTGCAGCTGATCGAACACGGCGACGATTTCCAGGAAAGCCGCGAGCACGCGAAGCGACTGGCCACCGAACGCGGCGCCCACATGGTGCCCAGCTTCCACAAGGACCTGCTGCGCGGCGTCAGCACCTACTGGTGGGAATTCCTGCGCGCGGTGCCGCAACTGGATGTGGTCTATGTGCCCATCGGCCAAGGCTCGGGCGCGTGTTCAGCCGTGGCGGCGAAGCGGGCGCTGAACCATCCGGTGCGCATCGTGGGCGTTGTCAGCGCGCACGCCACCACCTACGCCGACTCCATCGCCGCCGGGCGCGTGGTGGAAGCGCCGGTGAGCACACAGCTGGCCGACGGCATGGCCTGCCGGGTGGCCGACGCCGAGGCGCTGGCCATCCTGGCACCGGCGCTCGATCGCATCGTGCAGGTCACCGACGCCGAGGTCGCCACTGCGATGCGTGCGATCTTTGCCGACACGCACAACGTGGCCGAAGGCGCCGGGGCCGCGGCTTTCGCGGCGGCGCTGCAGGAAAAAGAAGCACTGCCCGGCCTGAACGTGGGCCTCACGCTCTCGGGCGGCAATGTGGACAGCGCGATGTTCGCGCGCGTGCTGGCGGGCTGATCAGGCGGCGGGCTTGGCCAGCCGGGCGACCACTTCGCAGAAGGCTTCGACCGCGTCGGTCTTGAACACCACCTCGGTCACGCCGGCGGCCTGCGCTTCGGCCTGCAGCTCGTCGCTGATGTAGCCTGACGCCACGGCCACCGGCAGGTCGGCGCGGATGGCCAGGGCCTGGCGCGCCACCTCGATACCGGACATGCCGGGCATGTTGTAGTCGGTCATGAGCAGGTGGAAGCTGTCCGGTGCCGCGCGCAGGGCGTCGATGGCCTGCTGCTGTTCGGTGAAGGCCGTCACCTTGTAACCACGGCGCTCCAGCAGGCGGCGCACCAGAAAGACCAGGGTGTCGTCGTCATCCAGGTACAGGATGTGGCGCGCAGGGGCCGCGGTCGCTTCGCTCATGGGGGTGATCTCCTGGGACGAGGCCGTCCGGGCCTCCGGTGTGACAGACCCCGGCATGGTAACGGCAGCCGGATCGGTATCGGCTGACGGCACATCCGAGGCGGGAAAGAACAGGTCGAAGGTGGTGCCCACGCCGGGCTGGCTGGCCACGCCGATGGCGCCGCCGTGCGCCTGCACGATGCCCAGCACCACCGGCAGGCCCAGGCCTGTGCCCTGGCCCACCGGCTTGGTGGTGAAGAAGGGTTCAAACACGCGGCGCAGCGTGGTCGCGTCCATGCCGCAGCCGTTGTCGCTGACGCTCACGCAGACCGCGTCCACCCCGGTTTCGGCGCACAGCTGAGCGACCTCGGCCGGCAGGCGCACGTCCTCCCGCGACATCCGGCCGACCCGGTATTCGATGCGCCCGGGCCGCCCGCCCAGGGCGTGGATGGCGTTGGTGCCCAGGTTGATCAGCACCTGGCCGAGCTGGGTCGCGTCGGCGCGGATCGCCGGCACATCGCGCTCCACGTCCACCGTCAGCTGGATCTGCGGCGTCAGCGCGGTGCGCAGCAGGCGGCTGGTCTCGGCCACCACCTCGCGCAGACAGACCGGCGTGCGCGACATCGGCTGCTGGCGGGAGAAGGCCAGGATCTGACGCACCAGTTCGCGCCCGCGGCGGGCCGCACTGCTGATCTCGTGCAGGCTCTCGCGCGCGGGTGAGCCGGGCTCCAGGTCCTGGCGCGCCAGATCGGCGTTGCCCAGGATGGCGGCCAGGATGTTGTTGAAATCGTGCGCCACCCCGCCGGCCAGGGTGCCGAGTGCTTCCATCTTGTGCGACTGCGCGAGCTGCTGTTCCAGCACCCGCTGCTGCGCCTGCGCCTGCTTGAGCGAGGTGATGTCCACGAAGGTGAAGACCACATGGCGCAGGCCGCCGATGGCGTCGTTCTCCGGGTAGGCGTTGCACAAGGCCCAGCGCAACTCGTCGGCTTCGGCGGTGCGGATGCCGGCGACCACGTCGCTGGCCGGCTGACCGGAAGCCAGCACGCGCTCGAAGGGCACTTCACGCCGCGGCATGCGGCTGCCGTCCTCGCGCACCAGTTGCCAGTCGGGCGCCAGCGGGACGCTGGCCGGGTCATCGCTGTCGGCGGGCCAGCCGAAGAAACGGCGCGCGGCGTGGTTGGCCGAGACGATGCTCTGGTCGGGCCGGAACACCACCACGCCCGCACCCAGGTTGGTGATCAGCGCACGCGAATCGGCCTCGCGCGTGGCCATGGCCTGGCGGGCCTGGTCGGCCTCCTGGCGCAGGCGCAGCGAGACCAGGGCATTGAACAGCAAGGCGCGCAGGAACCGGGTGAGCAGGAAAACCAGCAGAAACACCGCCGCCACGCTGTCCAGCGGCTGGTGCGCCAGCAGCACCCAGCCGACCACGACCCCCATCAGCAGGAGCTCGGCCATGGACAGCCCGGCCAGCGCCCGGTACTCGGGCACGGTGCGCATGGCGCGGTCCTGCAGCAGGTCGCGCAGCACCAGGGCCGCCACCACCACCATGCTCAGCACATAGACCAGCTGGTGGCCCGCAGGCCGATCACCGGCGAACACCAGGGCCGCGTGCAGCAGCAACTGCACGCCCAGCAGCCAACCCAGGGTCGGCCAGGGCAGGGGGCGCCGCCAATACGCGCGCAGCCCCACCCAGGCGACCGCGTTGCCGGCGAAGAACAGCAGCGCCGACAGGGCCGCCATCCAGGGGCCTGCGCCCGCGACCCGCAGCATCAGCATCAGTGACGCGGCGATGCTCAGCGCCCCGCCCAGCGACCACCATCCCGGGCCCGGGATGGACGGGTAGCGGCGCATCTGCGCCCAGAAGGCCACGGCGACGAGCGCGTCCACGCCCAGCCGCACCAGCAGCAGGGTCGGCAGATCAGGCAAGGGCATGCGAGCGGACGGAAAAGGTCATGACGTCATTGCAGCATGAAGCGGCGGCGACCGTTCGGTCCAAAAGAACGGGCAAACACCGCCTGATCCGGCCGAACGCATCCCGAAGGTGACAGCGCGGCATGGGTGAAAACCCCGGCAGTCGCTGCGGGGACAAATCCGCCGCGCACCGCATGGCCAGAATCGCGCCATGGGAACCCTCTACCTTGTGCGCCACGGCCAGGCCTCCTTTGGTGCCGACGACTACGACCAGCTCAGCGAACTCGGCCAGCGCCAGAGCGCGCGTCTGGGCCGCTACTGGGCCGAGCGCGGCCTGCGGTTCGACGCCGTGCTCACCGGCACCCTGAAACGGCACGAGCAGACCTGGCAGGGCATCGCGCAGGGCGCCGGCCTGGACCTGCAGCCGCAGCGCTGGCCCGGGCTGGACGAATACGACAGCCACGCCGTCATCCGCGCCGTGCTGCCCTGCAAGCGCGAGGCCACGCTGGGCGACCCGCACACGCCCGAAGGGCGGCGCGCGCACTTCCGGCTGCTGCGCGACGGCCTGGCGCAGTGGATGGCCGGTACCGTCAGCCCCGAGGGCATGCCCGACTACACCGACTTCGTGCACGGCATCACCCAGGCACTGGCCCATGTGCGCCAGCACCACGCCGGTCAGAAGGTGCTGCTGGTCAGCAGCGGCGGGCCGATTTCCACGGCGGTGGGCCATGTGCTGGGCCTGAGCCCGGACGCCACCATCGACCTGAACATGCACATCCGCAACAGCGCAGTGACCGAGTTCGTGTTCAACCCGAAGCGCCACCGCCTGCTGACCTACAACACGCTGCCGCACCTGGACGGTGCGACCTATGCCGGATGGGAGACCTACGCCTGATCAGCTGAAAGCCGTCTTGTCGGTCAGCGTGTCGGGCGGCAACTGGTCGATCTCGGCCAGCAGGCGGGCCAGCGCGCGGCCCGCAGCGTCCAGCAGGGCATGGCCTTTCTCGGCCGTGGCGGCGGCGGCGTTGCCCACCGCGCCATTGGCGTTGTAGTCCTGCATCATCCAGCCGAGCTTGGCGCTCTTGCCATTGCCCAGGGTGGCGAAACGTTCGGCCCGGTCCTGCGAGGTGGAGCGGAAATACTCCGCCCGCTCCATGCGCACCTGATGCGGGCGCAGCGCCCGCATCATGGACGTTTCCATGTCGCCGGCGTGAATGCCGAAGCGGTGTTCGTCGGCGCTGAACAGGGCGTTCACGTCCTGCCCCTGCGCGTCCAGCAGTGGCAGCTGGAACCAGTTGACGCTGTAGACCAGCATCCCCAGCCGGGCCCGCAGGTCGCGCGCCACCAGGTCCAGCGCGCCCACCTGGCCGCCGTGGCTGTTCAACAGCACCAGCTTCTTCACCCCGCTGGCGGCCACGCACTCGCCCAGCTCGGTCCAGACGCGGATCAGCGTTTCGGCCTTGAGCGTGAGGGTGCCGGCAAAGCGGGTGTGTTCGGGCGAAAAGCCCACCGCCTGCGTGGGCAGGAACAGCGCCGGCAGGTCGCTCGCCAGGTGCGGCAGCGCCGCGGCGATCACACCGTTGACGATGTCCGTGTCCACCGACAGCGGCAGGTGCGGCCCATGCTGTTCGGTCGCCGCCACCGGCAGCACCGCGATGGCGCGGGCCGCGTCGAGCGACGCGAAATCGGCGGTGGACAGATCGGACCAGAAGCGTGTCGGGGCAGTCATGGCCCGCAGTGTAGGCCGGCCGGCGTGAACCTTGTGCGCCCGGCCGACTCAGACGGCCATGCGCCCGGCACCGCCCGGCCGGTTCAGCCGCCGCTTATATTGGCGCTCTGGCCGCGCGCCGCCTCCCCTGTTTTCCCCACCGTTTCATGCGACTGCTGTCCCGACTCCTGTTCTCCGCCCTGCTGCTGGCCGGCCTTCACGCGCACGCCCAGGGCCTGCTCGGCACCGTTCAGGTCAAATCCGAACAGACCACCGCCACCCTGCTGGCCCATGCGCCCGAGGGCGTCAACCCCGGCGCGCCGGTCTGGGTCGGCCTGCAGATCGAGCACGCGCCGCACTGGCACACCTACTGGAAGAACTCGGGCGACTCCGGCCTGCCGACTGAAATGCAATGGACCCTGCCGCCCGGGGTGATGGCCGGCGACATCGCCTGGCCCACGCCGCGCAAGTTCCCGCTCTCGGGCCTGGCCAACTACGGCTACGACGGCACGGTGCTGCTGCCGGTGCCGCTGCAGATCGACCCGTCCTTCCAGGGCAGCCAGCTGGAGATCCGGCTCTCCGCGGCCTGGCTGGCCTGCCGCAAGGAGTGCATCCCCGAAGAAGGGAGCTTCACCCTGCGCATCCCGGTGCAAGGCTCGACCGCCCTGCACGGCGCCGCCTTCGACGCCGCGCGCGCCGCCCTGCCGCAGGATCTGCCCACCGCCGACAGCGCGCTGCGGCCCGAGCCGGGCTTCCTCCAGGCCAGCGTGGCCGGCCTGCCCGCCGCCTGGCAGGGCCAGAAGCTGGAATTCTTCCCCGAAACCCCTGGCCTGATCGAACCCGGCAAGAACTGGCAGCAGGCCTGGGACGGCGGCCGCTGGACCGCCCGCGTGCCGCTCTCGGCCTTCCGCAGCGAAAGCCCGACCGAGGTGCCCCTGGTGCTGGCCCTGGCCAACCCGCCCGGCTCGGGCCCCGGCACACCGGGTGTGCGCCTGATCACCCCGGTGCAAAGCCCGTGGCCGGCGGCCGCACCGCTGCCGGCCGCCTTGCCGCCCGAACTGCAGAAAGCCCTGGACGAAGAGGGTGGCAAACGCCCCGGTCAGCCGGCCACCGGGGGCGGCGGCACCGTCACCCTCTGGGCTGCGCTCATCGGGGCGCTCATCGGCGGGCTGATCCTCAACCTCATGCCCTGCGTGTTCCCGGTGCTGGCCATCAAGGTGCTGGCCTTTGCCCAGCACGCCGACGACCGCGCCGCCCACCGCCGCGCCGGCCTGGCCTACACCGCCGGTGTGGTGCTGTCCTTCGTGGCGCTGGGCGCGCTGCTGCTGGGCCTGCGCTCGGCGGGCGAGGCCATCGGCTGGGGCTTCCAGTTGCAGAGCCCGCTGGTGGTGGCCGCACTGGCCACGCTGTTCACCGTGATCGGCCTGAACCTGGCCGGCCTGTTCGAGTTCGGCTCGGTGCTGCCGTCCAGCGTCGCCAGCCTGCAGGCGCGCAGCCCCACGGGCGACGCCTTCCTGACCGGCGTGCTGGCCGTGGCCATCGCCTCGCCCTGTACCGCGCCCTTCATGGGCGCCTCGCTGGGCCTGGCCATCGCGCTGCCGGCCTGGCAGGCGCTGGCCGTGTTCGCCCTGCTGGGCCTGGGCATGGCCCTGCCGTATCTGGCGGCCAGCTGGTGGCCGGCCGTGGCGCGGGCCCTGCCCCGCCCCGGCACCTGGATGGTCACCTTCCGCCAGCTCATGGCCTTCCCCATGTTCGCCACCGTGGTCTGGCTGCTGTGGGTGCTTGGGCAGCAAAGCGGCATCGACGGCGCCGCTGCCCTGCTCATGCTGCTGGTGGCGCTGGCCCTGCTGATCTGGGCCCTGGGCCTGAAGGGCAGGAGCCGCGTGGTGCTGGGCGGCACCGCCGCCCTGGCCCTGCTCTGGCTGGGCATCGGCATCGGCCCGAATGTGACCCGCCTGCAGACCACCGAAGGAACCGCCACCACGGCCACCGCCGTGCAGGGCCTGAACTGGGAGGCCTGGAGCCCCGAAAAACAGGCCGCGCTGCTGGCCGAAGGGCGGCCGGTGTTCGTGGACTACACCGCCGCCTGGTGCGTGACCTGCCAGTACAACAAACGCACTGCCCTGGCCGACGCCGGCCTGCTGGCCGAGATGGCCAAAAAGAACGTCGCCCTGCTGCGCGCCGACTGGACGCGCCGCGACCCGGTCATCACCGCCGCGCTGGCGGAACTGGGCCGCAACGGCGTGCCGGTCTACACCCTGCTCAAGACCGGCCGCGAACCGGTGGTGCTGAGCGAAGTGCTGGGCGTGGACGAGGTGCGCAGCGCGCTGTCCAGCCTCTGAACGGCCGGGTCAGCGCTCCTGCGCGCCCTTGCCGGCCAGGATGCGTGCACGGTGCGTCGCCATGCGGGCCACCCGGGTCTCGGGCTTCCTGGCAGCGTTCAACAGGATCACGTATCTGCGCTGGCGCCCCGGCGTGAGGCGCCCGAAGGCTTCGGCCAGCGGCGGATCGGTGGCCAGCGCGTGTGCCAGTTCGGCCGGCAGTTCCGACACGGCTTGCACCCGCGGCGGCTGGATACCCGCCTGGACGTAACCGATTGCCTCGCGAAGGTAGGCCCGGATGGTGGGCTCCATCGCCACCACCTGGGCGTTGTCGGTGAAGCGCAGCATGTCCGGATGCCGGGTGTTGGGCCCCTGGCGCTCCAGCACCCCTTGCGGGTCCTTCAGCAGCGCGGCCTGGAAGAAGCTGAGCCGGAAGTCGCCTCGCAATGCGCCGACGATGGCCACGTTGCGGCCGAGGTGCGTGTAGCACGGATGCCCCCACTTGACGGTTTCCACCAGCTGCTCGCCCACACAGATGCGCCGCAGGGCCAGCAGCCCGACGGCCCACGGACGCGTCGAGCAGTCGGGCGTGGCAAAGCGCGCACAACGCCCGCAACCCTGGGTGAAAAACACCTCCACATCGGTGATCACGATGACGCCTCCGCATGCGGACCGGCCTGTTCGGCCCGCTGCCACACGCCTCGCACCAGGTGCAGGATCAGGACCAGCAGCGCCAACGCGACCAGCGCCGGCAGCCAGGACACCAGATCGGGCTGCACCCGCGGGCCCAACGCGCGGCGCAGCAGGTGGTAGGTCAGCTGGTCGAACCAGAACGCCAGCGACATGGCATAAGGCAGGAACAGCGCCCACCGCGCGCTCCACAGCGCCTGATGGTTGCGGTGCGCGACGACAGGTCCCCAACGGGCGTCAAAGCCGGGCGTCCGGCGCAACGCCTGCCACCAGGTGATGAGGTTGCGCGAGAGCACGGTCTCAAACACACAGGCGAAGGCGGCGACGGCCAGCGCCGCGGTGGCCGTGAGGTGGCGGGGAATGCCAGGCTCGCGGTAGAAAGCGTGGGTCAGCACGGCCAATGCGCCCAGGATGAAAGGCAGCATGACGAACCGGATCGTGCTGTGCGACCGGATCAAGGCCAGCGTCTCCTGGATGGGCCCGTCGGCGTGCACAGGCTGCGCCGAAACGGCGCGGACCGGACGACGGGGAAACACCGTGGGCATGCGCACCTCCACCGGGGAAAGGACCTGCCCGATGATGGCAGCGGGCCGCTCGCACCACAAGCGCCCGAGCGCCCTGGCCACCGGCGTGAACCAAATGCGGTGAAGCCGGTCGCAACAGGTTCAGACCCTTGCCTGGAGAAGCACCCATGCTGCAACGCCGCCCCTTCATCACCCAGGGCCTGGCCCTGGGCGCCGCCTGCCTGCTGCCCTGGACACCGGGCAGTGCCCACGCCGCCGCGGTGGGCCAGCCGGCGCCCGACTTCAACCTCCGAGACACCACCGGTCAGCCGGTCCGGCTCAGCCAGTTCAAAGGCAAGCCGGTGGTGCTGGAATGGAACAACCCCGGCTGCCCCTTCGTGCGCAAGCACTACCAGGGCAACATGCAGGCGCTGCAGAAAGATTTCACGCAACGCGGCGTGGTGTGGCTGACCATCAATTCCACCGAAGACGCCAGCAGCGACTATCTGCCACCGCCCCAGCTGGCGGGCTGGATGCGCGATCAGGGCGCCAGCCCCAGCGCCACGCTGATGGACGAGGACGGCCGCGTCGGCCGGCTGTACGCGGCCCGCGTCACGCCGCACATGTACATCGTCAGCGCGCAGGGCCAGTTGGTGTACGCGGGCGCCATTGACAGCATCCCCTCGGGCCGGGTGGCCGACATCGAAAAGGCCACCAACTATGTGCGCCAGGGCCTGGAGGAACTGCTGGCCGGCAAACCCCTGCGCGTGAGCAGCAGCCAGGCCTACGGCTGCAGCATCAAGTACAAGGGCTGATCCGACAGGTGGCGGCGCTCACCACCGGCACCGCGCGATCACTTGGCGTCTGCGGGCTTGGTGTTGCCCCGGATCTTGCCCAAGACCTCGGCCACCAGGCCGTTCATGACCACTTTGGCATCGCGGAAGCCGTGCATCGGCGAGTCGTTCCATTCGCCCATGGCCAGCAGGTCACCGCTGGCCGCGTCATGCACCTTCACCGTCAGGGTCTTGAGGTACATGACCAGGTCCCAGCGCCAGACATCGACGTAGCTGACCAGGGCATCGGCTTCAGCGCTGCGGCTGGTGCCGGCCGGCAACGCGGGCTTGACCGTCAAGCCCTGGGCCTGCAAGGCGGCGGTCAAGTGGGTGTTCATCTCAGCCGAATTGCCTTCGTTCGGGACCTGCGCCACCGACTGGATGGGCTTGTCGTGGCTGGCCTTGCCCAGCGTGACCGTCTGGGTGGTGGAACAACCGGCGAGCAGGATGGCGAAAGCGGTGAACAGGGGAAGGTGCAGGCGCATGGTGGAAAGAGAAGTATTGGGACAATAGGAACGGACAAAGCCGACAGACTGTACCGCCGGGGCGAAGACGCCCCGGTGCGGAGCCCGGCAAATCTAACCGCCCGTCGGTGCTCCGGGCGAAACCGTGGCGGGGTCGGGTGGCGATGCCCGGTCGCGCTGGCACTGCCCCTGCTCTTCCAGCCAGTACGCGACGTTGCCCACCAGGGCGATGCTGCCGGACACCACGACCGACGCAGCGGCCGCGAAACCGTACAGCGCCAGCAGGCCCGCACACTCGGCGTTGTTGCGGCAGATCGCGATCGCGCCGACCTGCTGCGATTCCAGCGTGATGTGCTTGCGCACCAGGCGGCAGTCCGCGTCATAGGTGGCGCTGGTGCGGGGCATCACCATGCAGCCCGAGACCAGTGCGCAGGCCAGCAAACCGAGGGCAATGTGGCGGCTCAGGGACATGGTGTCGATCAAGTATCGCGTGGCGGCATGAGAGTGCCCCCATGGTGGGGTATGGATGTTCCCAGGTTGCAAAGTGCAGCCACCTCATTTTCATATTCCCCCTGCATCGGCGGGGCCCATGGCTCGCGCGTCAAAGCGCGCTGGCGTTCGCGGGCAGACCGAAGGGCTGCGCCAGTAGATGGTGTTCCACTGAAGCGGATTGATGGAACGCCGCCGGTTGAAAAACACACCGGATCCGTTGGCCAGCCTCCATTGATGCAGCTCACTGCCGCGGCCGAGGAGGTGCCTGGCATTGGCAGGGGGACCCAGGCTTCGTGCCAGTTGGCGGTAGGCGTCCAGATGCACCCACCAAGGGATGTTGACGGCCATCTGGGTCAGCTGGCCGTTCAGAAAGAAGAAGCTCGCGTACAGAACAGGGATGCCGTTGGTGGCACCCGCATCCACCGCACACGCACGATCGGCCCACAGCGGGCCCTGATACGGCGCACAGTCGATCCGGTTGCCGGCAAACCGCTGCTCCAGGGTTCGCTCGGTCCACGATTCGGAAAGCGTGGTGAAGTCCAGTGACGCGGGTTTGCGGTCGTCGGCGAAATAGCGCAGGTACTCCTTGAACAGATCCCACTGCAACAGGACGAATGCGATGAGCGCAGCCCCCCCCAGCAGCAAGGCCAGGATGCGCCAGAGGTTCTCCGGCTCGGATCGCGGTTGTTCGCCGGGTGAAAGCGGGGGGAGGGAAGTCAAAGAACGGGCTCCGTGGCGTGATGAGGCGCCATCATGCGACACGCACTGCTCATGGACGGCGCCGTTTGGGCAGACCTGACAGCGCCCACCGGGCACCAGATCCAGGCGGGATAATCCCGGCTTCCCTTTGAAGCCCCGACCCGGACACCCCATGAGCTTTGCCCCCCTGCAGAACGACACCTTCCTGCGCGCCTGCCTGCGCCAGTCCACGGACCACACGCCGGTGTGGCTGATGCGCCAGGCCGGGCGTTATTTGCCCGAGTACTGCGCCACGCGCGCCAAGGCCGGTTCGTTCATGGGGCTGGCCACCAACGTGGACTACGCCACCGAGGTGACGCTGCAGCCGCTGGAGCGTTATGCGCTGGACGCGGCCATCCTGTTCTCCGACATCCTCACGGTGCCGGACGCGATGGGCCTGGGCCTGACATTCCAGCAGGGCGAGGGCCCGAAGTTCGCGCGCAACATCCGCACCGAAGCCGACGTGGCCACGCTGGCCGTGCCGGACATGGACAAGCTGCGCTATGTGTTCGACGCCGTCACCAGCATCCGCAAGGCGCTGAACGGCCGCGTGCCTTTGATCGGCTTTTCGGGCAGCCCCTGGACACTGGCCTGCTACATGGTCGAGGGCGGCGGCAGCGACGACTACCGCGCGGTCAAGAGCCTGATGTACAGCCGCCCGGACCTGATGCACCGCATCCTGGCCATCAACGCCGACGCGGTCGCCACCTACCTGAACGCGCAGATCGACGCCGGCGCGCAGGCGGTGATGGTATTCGACAGCTGGGGCGGCGTGCTGGCCGACGGCAAGTTCCAGGAGTTTTCGCTGGCCTACACCAAGCGCGTGCTGGCGCAGCTCAAACGCACCGACGCGGCGGGCACGGTGATTCCGCGCATCGTGTTCACCAAGGGCGGCGGCCTGTGGCTGGCCGACATGAAGGGGCTGGACTGCGAAGCGCTGGGGCTGGACTGGACGGTGAACCTGGGCGCGGCCCGCGCGCTGGTGGGCGACAGCAAGGCCCTGCAGGGCAATATCGACCCGAACGTGCTGTTTGCGCCGCCGGAGGCGATCGAGCGCGAAGTGGCGGCCGTGATCGACAGCTTCGGTCGGCCGCACCAGGGCGCGGGCACCGGCCCGACGCACATCTTCAACCTGGGCCACGGCATCAGCCAGTTCACCCCGCCGGAGCACGTGAAGGTGCTGGTGGATGCGGTGCACGCGCACTCCAGGCGCCTCCGCGCCCAGGGCTGAAGCGTGACGGCCGGGCCGGGCCGTTTGCGTAGTCATAAAGGTTTCACACGTCAAGCGCCTAGCACAAAAGCCGGCGAAAAACGCGCTTGACAGCCTTCACTTATGCACATTTTTCGTGCTGCGGTGCGGCAAGCTTGAGTCAATGGTTTACATGCGGTAACAAAGCCCACATCTCTCGTAAGTTGTTGATTTGATTGGATTTGACCGGCTGCTTTTTTTCCGGGCAATTTAAGAAAGCCCTTGATTTACAAGGGCTCCGGGACCCGCAAACCGCACTATCAACAAAGTTATCCACAGAATCTGGTGACAGCTTCCAAAGCCTTCGGTAAATCAAGGACTTACGGGCAAAACCGTCAGTTGGACTGAAAAAAGCCCCGAAAAATGAGCTTCTGGCCCGGCGTGGTGGTCGCCACCCCTGCCCACAGCAGCGTGGGCGGCATCCTGAGCTACCGGAGTGAGTCGCCGCTCACGCCGGGGGCTTTGGTGCGGGTGCCGCTGGGCTCGCGCGAGGTGCTGGGGGTGGTGTGGGACTGCCCGAGCACACCGCCTGAGGACCTGGGGAAAACCCTGACCAAACCAGTGACCGGGGTACTGGAAGGGCTGCCACCGCTCAATGACCGCTGGCGCCAGTTGGTGAAGTTCGCGGCCCAGTATTACCAGCGCAGCCTGGGCGAGGTGGCGCTGGCCGCTCTGCCGCCACAGCTGCGCGAGCTGGACGCGGTGCAACTGGCGCGTCGCCTCAAGCGCCGGGACAAGCGCGCGCTCGCCGTCAACGTCGATGCCGGCACAGCGCCCGTCAACGGCCCGGCGCTGAGCGCAGAACAGGCGGCCGCGCTGCAGGCGCTGAGCGCCGCGACCGCACCAGTGCTGCTGTACGGTGCCACCGGCAGCGGCAAGACCGAGGTGTACCTGCGCGCCACCCAGGCGGTGCTGGAAACCGCCACGCCCGAGGGCGAGGCGCCGACCCAGGTGCTGGTGATGGTGCCGGAGATCAACCTCACGCCGCAGCTGGAGGCGCGCTTTCGCGAACGCTTCGAGCCGGCCTTCGGCGCCGGCAGCGTGGTCAGCCTGCACAGCGGCATGACGCCGGCGCAGCGCCTGGGCAGCTGGCTGGCGGCGCACACCGGGGTCGCACGCATCGTGCTGGGCACGCGCATGGCCATCTTCGCCAGCCTGCCGGGGCTGCGGCTGATCGTGGTCGATGAAGAACACGACCCCAGCTACAAGAGCCAGGAAGGCGCGCGCTACTCGGCGCGCGACCTGGCCGTGTACCGCGCCAAGGTGGAGACCGAAGCGCTGGCCGCCGCCGGGCAGGCCGCGCGTTGCCAGGTGGTGCTGGGTTCGGCCACACCCTCGCTGGAGAGCTGGCACGCGGCCGAACAGGGGCGCTACCAGCGGCTGGACATGCCCGGGCGCATCGGCGGCGGCGCCCTGCCGCGGCTACGCCTGGTGGACATGAACCACCAGCCCAAGGGCGCGGCCATTGCGCCGCCGCTGCTGGCGGCGATGCAAGAACGCATCGCGCGCGGCGAGCAGTGCCTGGTGCTGCTCAACCGCCGGGGTTATGCGCCGGTGCTCTCGTGCGACGCCTGCGGCTGGAAAAGCGGCTGCCCGCATTGCAGCGCCTTCCGCGTGTTCCACAAACTCGACCGCACGCTGCGCTGCCACCACTGTGGCTTCACGCAGCGGGTGCCGCGCGCCTGCCCGGACTGCGGCAACCTGGACATCGCGCCCGTGGGCCGTGGCACCGAGCAGGTGGAAGAACAGCTGACCGCGCTGCTGGTGGACGTGAAACGGCCCGACGGTGGCGCGGTGCGCGTGGCCCGCATGGACGCCGACACCACCAAGGCCAAGGGCAGCCTGGAAGCCCAGCTGGCCGCCCTGCACAACGGCGAGGTGGACGTGCTGGTGGGCACGCAGATGGTGGCCAAGGGGCACGATTTCCGGCGCATCACCCTGGTGGCCAGCGTCAACGCCGACGCCGCGCTGTTCGCCAGCGACCACCGCGCGCCCGAGCGCCTGTTCGCACTGCTGATGCAGGCCGCTGGCCGCGCCGGCCGCGACGCGTTGCACGCCGGCACCAGCGAAATGTGGGTGCAGACCTGGCACCCGACGCACCCGCTGTTCGAGGCCTTGAAGCGGCACGACTACCCGGCCTTCGCGGCCGAACAGCTGGCCGAACGCGAAGTGGCGGGCATGCCGCCGTTCGGCTTCCAGGCGCTGCTGCGGGCCGATGCGCGCACGCAGGAAGCGGCCCAGGCCTTCCTGAACATCGCGGCCGAACAGGCGGCGGGCCTGCCTCACGCAGGCGACGTGACGCTCTACCCCGCGGTGCCGCTGACCATCCAGCGCGTGGCGAACGTGGAACGCGCCCAGCTGCTGGTGGAAGCCGCCTCGCGCGCGGCGCTGCAGCGCTTCCTGTCGGCCTGGCAGCCGGTGCTGCACGCCACGCGCAGCGCACCCGCGGCACGCGGCCTGGTGCGCTGGGCGGTGGACGTGGACCCCCTCAGCATCTGAGGCCGCAGTCCCCAGCGGCTGTCACGGGGGTTTCACAGATGTCCGCGACCATCTCGCCTGTGTTCGATGTCCGCCACAGAACGGACGGCACATCCCGGCCACCTCGCGGTGGCCGATCCATTTCTCCGCACGCATCAATGGGTGTGCCCGATGCAAAGCACCGGACACACCCGGACCCCGATGACCTGGGCGTCGCGCGCGCCGTCGTCAGCGCGTGAAGGTCTGAGGCGCCGCCGCCCCCATGTCGCCCCCCGGCAGGGCGAGCGTGCTCAGGGGTTTGAGCTGCTCGGCATCGAACACCGCGAGGTTGTTCCAGGTGCCACCCAGGTACACCTTGCTGCCGTCCCGGTTCATCGAGATCGTGTAGTGCGAGTGCGGGATCTCGGCCGCCGCCAGCAGCTTCTTCTGCTTGATGTCGTACTTCGCCAGCCGGTTGAGCACGCCGAACATCAGGTTCGGGTCCTTGGGCGAGCGCACGCCGGTGAAGTAGATCTCGGTGAAGGGCGCGAAGTCGCGCGTCTCGGTCTGACCGGTCTTGAGGTTGATGTTGAAGTAGCCATAGATCCAGTCCGCCGTGGCCGGGTCGTCGGTCTTGCCCTTGAACTTGGCCGTGGTGTAGAGGATGGTGAAGTCCTCGTTGGCGTTCCTGAGCGGCCAGACGCTCAGCACATCGGGTGGCGCGTAGCGCGGGCGCTTCCAGTTGCGCGAGGGGATGGCGACGGTGTGTTTGCCGGTCTCGGGGTCGAACTTGTAGATGTCCGGCCCGACCATGTAGAGCGAGCCGTCGTGGCCGGTGGCCATCACGGTGACCTGGCGCGGGGCCGGCAGGGTGCGCAGGGGCTTGGCGCCCTCGCCGGCCAGCGCGTCGTACACCGCGAGCCGGGGTTCGCCGACGCGGTAGTGGTCGGAATGGAGCGTGGTCGGCGTCTGGATGACGTAGAGCTGCTTGCTGTCGTTGCTCAGCGAGATCGCGAACAGCGCCTTGGCACGTTCATCCGCCTTCTGCGACATCCGGGCGTGGAACACCACCTTGCAGCTGTCCAGCGCGATGCCATGCACCTCGTCGAAGCGGTTGGTGACCAGGTAGGCGGTGGTCTTGTCGGGCGACATGACCAGGGTGGCCGGACCGACCGAGCCGGGCACGGCACAGGTCTTGAACAGGCTGTCGGTCTTGAGATCGACCACGTGCAGGTTGTCGGGGTAGTTGCCGACCACCAGGTACTCGTCGCCCTTGACCAGGGGCTTGTCGGTGTTGAGCGGCGCGGCCTGGGCCGCGACGGGTGCGAGGGCGGCCAGCGCGAGGGCGCGCCACGCGGGAGCGAAGGTCTTGTTCATGCGGGTTCTCCGTGGGCGGGTCACTCGTTGGGGAAGACGGAGCCGAGGTTGCGCCAGTCGTCCTTGGTGCTGGCGGCCTTCTTGTTCCAGTCCGGGTAGGTGTTCATGGTGTCCGGCACCTGGGCCGGCCACCAGCAGGGGTCGGCGCAGCCGTAGAGATCGGCCTCCATCGGCTGGCACAACGAGGCGACGCCGCCGAAGGCGTCGACCTCCCAGCCGGGGTCGAAGGTGGCGGTGCAGCCGGCCACGCTCTGCATGGCGACCACGTCTTCCACCTGGTTTTGTTCGGCCGCCTGGTCCAGCAGCTGGGCCTTCTGGTTGATGGCTTGGAGGTGTTTCATGTCAGTGCACCTTTCGGGGGGAAATGAAGCGGTCGATGAAGGACGGGTTCTTGGCCATGATTTCGCTGTAGACGCCGATGCCGAAGTCGACCCAGTCGCGCATGAGTTCGCAGTAGTGGTAGGTCGGGTGCACCGGGTCCTGGTAGCGGGCGTAGCTCTCGTGGTAGCAGCCGCCGGCGCAGAAGTTGCGGATGCGGCAGGTCTCGCAGCCGGTGCCGCTGCGGTCCAGCCGCTGGTCGAGGAACTCGCCCAGGGCCTGTTTCTCGATGCCGGTCTTGACGTCGCCGAAGGTCGGCAGCGAGGAGCCGGTGAAGCGGTGGCAGAGGTTGAGACCGCCTTCGTGGTCCACCGCCAGCATCTTCAGCCCCGCGCCGCAGGGCAGCGCCTTGCGCTGGCCTTCGTGCAGGTCGGTGATGAGCTGGTGCAGGTTGGAGAAGCCGGTGGTGCGGCCCTGCAGCGCTTCGCTGAGATACCGCTCGCCCAGCCGCTTGAAGCCGGCGAAGACCTCGTGCAGCTCGTCCACCGAGAGGTTGAAGGTGTCGATGTCGCCCGAGGTCACCGGCGCGAAACCGACCTCGGCAAAACCCAGCTCGTTGAACAGGTGGTCCCAGATGCGCTCGACCTCGGTGGTGCCATGGGTGAGCGTGACGCGGGCACCGACGGGCCGCGCGTTGTAGCGGGCCAGCAGCTTGCGCGCCTTGTCGCTCACCGTGCGGTAGGTGCCCTTGCCGCCCACGGTGCGCCGGTTGCGGTCGTGGATCGCCTCGGGGCCGTCCATGCTGATCGAGAGGCCGAAGCGGTGTTCGTCCAGCCAGTCGACGATCTCGTCGGTCAGCAGCGTGGCGTTGGTGGTCATGACGAAGTCCACCTGCTTGCCCAGCTGGGCGAAGCGGGCCTCGCAGTAGTCCACCACGGCGCGGATCAGCTTGAGGTTGGACAGCGGCTCGCCACCGAAGAAGACCACGCTGAATCGCTTCTCGTTGGGCGACTCGGCCAGCATCAGCTCGATCGACTGCTGCGCGGTCTCCAGCGACATGCGCCGGCCCTTGTCGGGCGTGTCGAGGTCTTCCTTGTAGCAGTAGGTGCAGCTGAGGTTGCAGCCGGTGTTGACGTTCAGCACCACGGTGTTGATCGCCAGGTTGCCCAGCGTCGTCACCGGCTTGGCGGCAGGCCGGGGGCGGCCGTCGCTCAGCAGGTCCAGCGTCAGCAGCTCGCCGACAGTCTCGCGCAGGTCCTGCTCGTCGAACCGGCCGCGCAGTTGCTGCACCAGCTGGTCGGCCGAGAGGGATTCGGCGCGCACCCGTTCCAGCACGGTGTCGGTCATCTCGTCGATGCCGTACAGCGCGTTGGTCGGGATGTGCAGCATCATGGTGCGCTCGCCCACCCGCACCTTGTGCAGGTTGTGTTCGCGCAGGCTCAGGATGTCACTCATGTCGTGCTCCTTGGGTCGGTGCTTCAGGGCAGCGGCGGGTTGTTCCAGCGCTGCACGGTGACGATGAAGCGGCCTTTGCCGGTCAGCGTCTTCCTGCCCTCGGTCACGGTGGCCACCGCGTGCAGGTTGCCGGCGTTGTTGGTGCTCATGCGGCGCTGCGGGTTGGGACCGGCCGGTCCGGGCACGAACACCCCCGTGTCCGGGTTCATGATGCCGGCGAACTCGGCGTCGCGGTCGGCCTTGGCCACGTCGTCGAAGGGTTCGACCGACCACTTGGCGGGCACCGGCCCGATGGCCCAGTCGTCCTTCGTGCCCTTCTTGCCGTCGCGCCCCACCGAGTAGGCCACCGCCTCGAAGCGGCCCTGCACCACCGGCGTGGAGCCGCCGTTGCCGCCGACGCGGCCCACGGCGTAGTCGGGCGCGACCTGCACATAGTCGATGCGGTCGAACACCGCCAGCGGGCTGCTCGCCGCGCCGACCTGCAGCGCCTTCACGCCTTTGGCCGCCGACTTCGTCGCGCTCACCTTGAGCACCAGCTGGTTTGCATCGCGCGAGACGGTTTCCACCACGCTCAGGCCCGGGGGCAGCTTCACGTCACCGTCGAGGCCGGTGCCAACGATGCGCAGCGTGGCGGTCTCGCCGGCGCGGATGTGGGCAGGCTGCACGGCCAGCACCGCGGTGCCCGCGCCCTGGCGTGCAGCCATCAGATCGCCGCCGCTGGCGTCCTGGTCGCGCTCGTACATGCGGCCGCTGGCACGGTCACCGTCCAGCGCCATCACCTGGCGCATCTTCACGCCGCCCACGTCGAGGTCGGCACGCCATTCGTAGCCGGTATAGACCAGGGCCGCGCCGCTGCCCTTGAGCGGGCTGCCGTCGGCCCAGGCGCCGTCCAGGCTGACGCTGTAGCGGTCGGCACCGCTGCCGGCGGCGACCGTCATCACGCCTGCGTAGTCGCCCTTGCCGGGCCAGCGGCCGGCCACCGTCCAGGCGCCCACCGGGCTCACCGGGGCCTTGGCCTTCCAGTCGTTCCAGGCCTTGGACTCGTAGGCGTAGGTCTTGGCCAGGTAGGGCACCATCTCCTTGAGCGCGATGCCCAGCCAGTCGCGGTCGCGGCCGCCGGCCTGGTATTCGGTGGTCGGGAACTGGCCCAGGTGGAAGTGCACCAGATGCTCCCACTCGGCCATCGGCCGGCGCTGCAGCTCGACCCGCGCACCGGAGTGGCAGCGCGCGCACATCTGGCCGAACAGCTCGGTCTTGTGCTGCTCGATGGTGTTCAGGCGCCGCTCCATCGCGTAGCGCACGCCCTGCGTTTCCGACGGCGCCAGGCCCTGCGTATCGGCCAGGTGCTTCACCACGGTGCGCACCTCCTCCGGCGAAAGCTCGGCGTTGTGCATGGTGCGCATGCGCGTGACCGTCATCAGCCAGCCTTCGGGCGACTTGCGCTGCTGCAGGCGGTTGACCTGGTCGCCCACCTTGGTGTGGCAGGTGACGCACTTGCTGTTGATGATGTCCTGCGCGGTGGCGGCGGCCGCGGCCGGCATGGCCGCCAGCCCGGCCAGCGCCGCGCCCAGCGGCAGCAGCGATCTGAGTGTCTGTTTCCAGTTCATGGGGGTTCTCTCCTCGCAAAGTCACCGCCCTCCTGGCGGCGTGCGGCTCACTTTAGGGAGATTCCCGATGGCGCCGTATCCACTTTTGGCAAACGCTTGCGCACCTGCCCGGCGGCATGTTTTTTGCACCGCAGCAGCGGCACGCACCACTGGCGTGCACCGCTATCCGTCACGCCCCGCGAGTCGCCCCATGAACCGCTTCCTAGGACAAGCCAGCCTCCGCCCCGCCGCGGCCGACACGGTGGCGGTGCGCGTGAGCGATACCCACGACGCCGACGAACAGGCCGCCTGCCTGACCGACTGGGGCCAGTGCTACGAGCAGATGAGCCGCGGGCGCTTCGACGGGCACTTCGAGTCGTACAGCTTCGACGGCATCGAGCTGTTCAGCGAAGAGACCAACCAGGTGGTGCAGCAGTACGGCAAGCCCCAGCCCGGCACCATGACCATGGCCGCGCTGCTCGACAGCAGCGACGACGGGCGCTTCTGTGGTGCGCCGGTCAGCCGCGACCACTACCTGTTTCTGCGTGGTGGCCGGGAGTTCCACTTCCGCACGCCGCAGCGTGTGGCGCTGGCGGCGGTGACGGTGGACCTGAACCGCTTCGGTGCCTACTGCCAGCGTGTGGGCGAACTGCCCCCACCCGGTGCCTGCGTGGACAACGGCCTGATCCGGCCGCGCGCGCCCGACGAACTGGGCAGCGTGCTGACCAGCCTGATGCAGAGCCTGCGCCACTCGCCCGACATGCTGCGCCACGCCACGTTGCGCCGCTGCCTGGCCGAAGGCCTGCACAGCACGCTGTTGGGCGTGTGCAACCCGACCGAAGCCAGCGGCAAGGACCTGACCGCCAGCACGCGGCAGTACGTGGTCAACAAGGCGCGCGACTACATGCGCGAACACGTGGACGAGCCGATCACGGTGAGCGACCTGTGCGCGCACATCCGCGTCTCGCGCCGCACGCTGCAGTACTCGTTCCAGGACGTGCTGGGCACCAACCCGGCGCGTTACCTGCGCAACATGCGCCTGAACGGGGCCCGGCGCGAAATCCGCCGCCAGACCGACGAGCGCACCCCGGTGGCCGACATCGCGGCGCGCTGGGGCTTCTGGCACCCCTCACGCTTCGCGGCGGAGTACAAGTCGCTGTTCGGCGAACTGCCCTCGGCCACGCTCAAGGCCGCGGTGCAGCACTGAGCGGCCGGGCGGCGACTCAGCGCCCGGCCTGTGCGCGCATCCAGCGCAGCGCAGACCGTGCCCGCGTGGTGTCGCCGCCCAGCAGCGGCGCCAGGGCCTCGACCTCGCGGCCCGGCGCGGCCTGCGCCGCGCGCCACAGCGGGGCAATCTGCACGCCGTCCACGTGCCAGATGCCCAGCGGCTGGTCGGTGGTGACCAGCACCTCGGCCAGGCGGATGCGGTCGCGGTCGACCACCGGCCGTTGTTCGATGTGTGGCGGCGCGTGGCCTTCTGCGCCGTGGGCGGGCAGTGCATCGGGCCAGGCGCGGCGCGCGGCCCAGAAGGGTTGATCGGCCCAGCGCGCCTCCTGGGCGTGGAAGTCGCGCCCGATGCGCGCGAAGCGCTGGAACAGCCCCTGCACCCGCTCGGTGTGGAAGCGCCGCGCGTGCGGCGCGTCGGCCGGGTGGTTCAGCAGGGTGTGCACCACCATCGGCGCCTGCAGCGCCGACGAGAGCGACTGGAAGATGCCGCTGCCCGACAGCGGGTCGGCCGCCATCGCCGCGTCGCCCACACGCAGCCAGGTGGCGCCGCAGACCTCGGGCGCCAGCACGGCGCCGCTGGTGCGCGCCAGCGCATGCACCTCGGTTGCCGCGATATCCAGAAACGGCAGGGCCGCCTCGACCGTGGACAGCCGTTCCCGAACGAAGGCGCCCAGCTGCGCGCGCGGCGGCAGCGCGATGGCCGACGGGTCCACGGTGAGCTGCAACGCCACGGCGCCACCCGGCAGCCGCGCGCACCAAGCCCAGCCGTCGGCCAGGCTCTCCACCGCCGAACCGGCCGCGCCGTCCGCAGCGCCCTGGCCGCGCCAGAGCAGGGCCACGGTCTCGGGTCCCCGGCTCACGCCCTGCGGCGGGTGCGGCGCGAGCCGGCCGCGCGCCTCGACCACGAAGCGCGCGCGCAGGTGCATGGGCTGCGCGTCGTCGGGGCGCTGGACCTGCAGTTCGTGCGCCTCGTGGCCGGGTTGCCAGCGCAGCACACGCGCCGCCAGGCAGTCGACGCCATGGTCCTGCAGTTCCTGCCAGAGCAGCCGGTCGAACGCGGCGCGGTCCACCAGACGTTCGCTGTTGAGCGCGGTGGTGGTGCCGGCCCAGGTGGCGCGACGCGGCGACGGCTCGGCAATCGCGGCCAGCGCCGCCTCGATGCCCACACCCCGCAGGCCGGCGACCACGCGTTCGGACACGCCTTCGATGGCGTCGAAGGTGCGTGGCACACCGACCACGGTGACGGCGTGCCCCAGCCGCCGCAGGCCCAGCGCGACGGCGGCGCCCGCCGGCCCGGCGCCCAGCACCACGATGCCGCGTTCGCATGCCGGGGTCACCGGACAGTCCTCCGCTCGGGGCCGTGGAAGGCGGCGCTGTCGACCAGCGCCTGCCAGACCGCGTCGCGTGTGGGCACCACGCCCGTCGTCAGCAGCGCGGCCACGCGCCCGCTCAGGTGCGCGCAGCCCAGGCTGGCACCGGCGTGCGCGCGGTCGCCACCGGGTGGCAGCACACAGGCGCCGAAGTCGGCGTGGGGCAACTGCAGCGCCGAATGCTGACCGGGTGCGCAGCGCGCGTCGCCCATGACGCGGATCGCGCCCGGGTAGGCGGCCGGGAACACCGGTTCGCCGCGCGCGGGTGTGGACGCGATCAGCAGACAGCCGCTCGCCACGGCGCGTGCGCAGGCTTCCCGCAGTGGCGCGTGGTCCTGCCGCACGCCCAGGCTGAGGTTGATCACGGTGGCGCCCTGCTCCACCAGCCAGTCCACCGCGCGCGCGACGGTGGCCATGTCGGTGCGCAGCGCCTCGCCGAACACCTGGGCCACCACGAAGCGGGCCTGCGGCGCCAGCGCGGCCATGGCCTGCAGCGTGCGCGTGCCATGACCGATGCGGTCCATGGCATCGTCACCGTCGGTCACGAAGCTGCGCGCCGCCAGCACGCGGTGCTGCAGCGCCAGTGGCCAGCCGCTGTCGACCACGCCCATGCGCACCGGCTCAGCCATGCGCCGGCTCCGCGCCATCGTGCGTCTGCTCCGCGAGGCGCCCGCCGGCCAGGTGCAGCCGCCCCTCACAGCCGGCCCAGGCGCTGGGCCGGTGGCTGACGATCAGCCGCGTTCGACCGGCGAAGCAGGCGTCGATCTGCGCCAGGATCTGCGCCTCCATGGCCTCGTCCACGGCCGAGGTGGCTTCGTCGAGGATCAGCACCGCCGGGTCCTGCAGCAGTGCGCGCGCGATCGCGATGCGCTGGCGCTGGCCGCCCGAGAGCGTCTGGCCGCGCTCGCCGACGGTGGTGTGCAGGCCCTCGGGCAGCGAGGCGATCCAGACCGACAGGCCGGCGCGCTGCGCGGCCTGCGCCACTGCGGCGGCATCGGCGTCCGGGCAGGCGTAGCGCAGGTTCTCCAGCAGCGGCGCACGAAAGAGCACGATGTCCTGGCTCACCACGGCCACCGCGCGGCGCAGCTCGGCCAGCGCAAACCGCCGCAGGTCCACGCCGTCGAGCATCACCGCGCCGGCCTGCGGGTCGTGGTGGCGCAGCAGCAGGTCGATCAGCGTGCTCTTGCCCGCGCCCGAGGCACCGGTCAGGGCCACGCAGGCGCCGGCGGGAATCACGGCGCTCGCGCCCGCCAGCACCGGCTCGCCCCCGCCAGGGTGGGCGAACACCACACCGTCGAGCCGCAGCTCGCCGCGCAGCGGCGACGGCAGCGGCACCGGATCGGCCGGTTCGCTCACGGTCACCGGCTCGTCGCGCAGCTCGGCCACGCGCTCCAGGCTCACGCGCACCTTCTGCAGCCCCACGTACCAGCCCAGCAGGCTGTTGACCGGGCCGCTGGCCATGCCGAGGTAGGTGGAGAAGGCGACCAGCGAGCCCAGCGCCCACTGGCCATCGATGACCCAGGCGCCGCCAATCAGAAAGGCCAACGCGCGCGTCCAGGCGGTGAGCTGGCCGGGCACGGCGTGGGTGACGAACTCGATGATCTGCAACCGCAGCAGCGACGACAGGTAACCCGCGTGCAACCCGTCCAGCCGCCGCGCCTCGCGCGCCTCCTGCCGGCTGGCCTGCACGAACTTGAGCGCCGGCAGCACCTCGACAAAGAAGCTGGACACATCGCCCGAGCGCTCGCGCAACGCGCGCGTGCCCTCGGCCACGCGCGGGCGCATGCGCCGCAGCCACCACCACTCCAGCGGCAGCAGCAGCGCCACCAGCAGGCTCAGTTCCCACGACAGCCAGAGCATCCAGCCCACCGCACCCAACAGGCCCAGCAGGTTGGACAGCACGGCGAACAGGCTGTCGACCGCGAAGCGCTGGATCTCGGCCATGTCGCCGTCCAGCCGCGACATCACGTCGCCGGTGCGGCGCCGCGCCCAGAACGCCGGCGAGAGCCGCTGCAGGTGCGCGAACAGATCGTGCCGCAGATCGAACAGCACCGCGGCCGAGAGCTGGGTGTGGCGGTAGCGGTTGAGCCCCGCCAGCAGCGTGGCCGCCAGACCGGCCAGCAGCATGAACAGCGCGGTGGTCCACAGCACCTCGTGGCTGCGCGCGATCAGCCCGTCGTCGATCAGCCGCTTGACCAGCAGCGGCTGCAACAGCACCAGCGCCGAAGCGACCACCGACAGCACCAGCACACCCGCCATGGCCCGCGCGCGCGGCCGGAGAAAACCGAACAGCCAGACCCAGTGGCGGCGCTCGCTTTCCGGGCGTCGCCGTGCCAGCAGCGGAAGCAGCAGACCCAACATGCGTGCATGGTCGCACAGCCACCGGCGGTGCGCGCGGCGTTTGTGGCCCCGCCGCCGCAGGCCACGCCGATTGCCAAAAGCGGCTATCACCCGCCACAAAAAAGCCCCCGGCATCGGTGATGCGCGGGGGCAATGGGCAGGAACACCTGCCTGATCAACGCGGTGCGGCGCAGGTCTGCATCCGCCGGCTCAGAAGCGGCCGAGGTTCATGACCTTGGTCCAGGCGGCGACGAAGTCCTTCACGAACTTCTTGCCGCCGTCGTTCTGCGCATAGACCTCGCACAGGGCACGCAGCTGCGAGTTGGAGCCGAAGGCCAGGTCCACACGGGTGGCGGTCCATTTGGCAGCGCCGGTCTTGCGGTCCTTGCCTTCGTAGGCGTTCTCGCCCGCGCGGGCCCACACCGTGCCCATGTCCACCAGGTTGACGAAGAAGTCGTTGGTCAGTTGGCCGACCCGCTGGGTGAGCACACCGGCCTTGGAGCCCCCGTGGTTGGCGCCGAGCACGCGCAGGCCGCCGAGGAGCACCGTCATCTGCGGCGCGCTCAGGGTCAGCAGCTGGGCCTTGTCGATCAGCATCTCTTCGGGCGAGACGCGGTAGGCCTTCTTGCTGTAGTTGCGGAAGCCGTCGGCCTGCGGTTCGAGCACGCTGAAGGAATCCACGTCGGTCTGCTCCTGGCTGGCGTCGGTGCGGCCGGGGGTGAAGGGCACCTCCACCGTGTGGCCGGCGGCCTTAGCGGCGGCTTCCACCCCGGCGTTGCCGGCCAGGACGATCAGGTCCGCCATCGACACCTTCTTGCCACCGGCGGCGCTGGCGTTGAAGCCGCTCTGGACGACCTCCAGCACCTTGAGCACCTTGGCCAGCTGGGCCGGCTGGTTGACCTCCCAGTCCTTCTGCGGGGCCAGGCGCACGCGGGCACCGTTGGCGCCGCCGCGCATGTCGGAGCCGCGGTAGGTGGCGGCCGATGCCCAGGCGGTGGAGACCAGTTCGCTCACGCTCAGGCCGCTGGCCAGCACGCGGGCCTTGAGTTCCTTGGCATCGGCGGCGTCGATCAGCGGGTGGTTCACCGGCGGCACCGGGTCCTGCCAGATCAGGTCTTCGGCCGGCACTTCAGGGCCGAGGTAGCGGCTCTTGGGACCCATGTCGCGGTGGGTCAGCTTGAACCAGGCACGGGCGTAGGCGTCAGCGAATTCGTCCGGGTGGGCGGCGAAATGGCGCGAGATCTTTTCGTACGCCGGGTCGAAGCGCAGCGACAGGTCGGCCGTGGTCATGTGCGGCGGGTGCTTCTTGCTCGGGTCGTGGGCGTCGGGGATCATGTCCTCCGGGTCCACGTTCTGGGCTTCCCACTGGATGGCGCCGGCCGCGGTGGTCATCTGCTTCCACTCGTACTTGAACAACACCTTGAAGTAGCCCATGTCCCACTGCGTGGGGTTGGGTTTCCAGGCCCCTTCGAAGCCGCTGGTGGTGGTGTGGATGCCCTTGCCGCTGCCGTGCTTGTTGATCCAGCCCAGGCCCATTTCTTCGGCCGGCGCGCCTTCGGGTTCGGGGCCGACCAGTTCCGCAGGGCCGGCGCCGTGCATCTTGCCGAAGGTGTGGCCGCCGGCCACCAGGGCCACGGTCTCGTAGTCGTTCATGGCCATGCGGGCGAAGGTCTCGCGCACGTCGCGGCCACTGGCCACCGGGTCGGGCTTGCCGTCCGGCCCTTGCGGGTTCACGTAGATCAGGCCCATCTGCACGGCCGCCAGCGGGTTCTCCAGCTCGCGGTTGCCGGTGTAGCGGCTGTTGGGCTTGTCGCTGGTGGCCAGCCATTCCTTTTCGGCGCCCCAGTACACATCCTCCTCCGGCGCCCAGATGTCTTCGCGCCCGCCACCGAAGCCGAAGGTCTTGAAGCCCATGGTCTCCATCGCCACGTTGCCGCAGAGGATGAACAGGTCGGCCCAGGAGATGGCGTTGCCGTATTTCTGCTTGATCGGCCACAGCAGGCGGCGCCCCTTGTCGAGGTTGCCGTTGTCGGGCCAGCTGTTGAGCGGGGCGAAGCGCTGGTTGCCGGTGTTGGCACCACCGCGGCCGTCGGCCGTGCGGTAGGTGCCGGCGGCGTGCCAGGCCAGGCGGATGAACAGACCGCCGTAGTGGCCGTAGTCGGCCGGCCACCAGTCCTGGCTCTGGGTCATGAGGTCGGCCAGGTCTTTCTTCAGGGCCTTGTAGTCCAGCTGCTTGAAGGCCTCGGCGTAGTTGAAGTCCGGGTCCATGGGGTTGGACACCGGCTGGTGCTGGTGCAGGATGGACAGGTTCAGCTGGTTGGGCCACCAGTCGGCGTTGGACTGGGCGCCGTGCGTGGCACGGGCGCCGCCGCCAGCGTGAAAGGGGCACTTGGCCAGGTCGGTCTGCGGGGCGGCGCTGCGGTCTGCGGTGATGTCGCTCATGGTGTCTCTCCTTCGGGTTGATCGGACGGCGGGTCGTTCAGCTCGGTATCAGCTCGCCTGGGCCAGTGCGGCCAGGTGATCCAGACAGATGCCCAGGAAGTCGTCGAAGTTCATGGCGGTCTCCGGTGGTGAACGGCTTTGAACTTTAGACCCCTTCTATCGAATGGTCGATTTGATTGTGGGTATCTATTGCATAGCCCGCGCCTATGCGGCGGCGCAGCACCGGCGCGCGGCGTTCAGCGTTCAGGTCAGCAGGGAAACGGCGCCCGAGAAGGTGACGAAGGCCGCCACCGTGGTCACCAGGATGATGCGGGCGATGCGCCCGTTGTCCGCGCCCAGGCGTTCGGCCAGCAGCGACACGTTGCTGGCACTCGGCAGGGCCGCCACCAGCACCATCACCGTGAGGGCGAACGGGTCCAGCGGCAGGCCGAGTTGCCGCGCCGCCGTGCCCACGGCCAGCACCAGCAGCGGGTGCAGCAGCAGCTTCATGAGGGCCACCGGCAGGTAGTCGGACAAGGGCATGGGGTGGTTGGACTGGATCTGCGAACGCGCCAGCACCGCGCCGATGGTGAACAGCGCCACCGGCGAGGCCGCATCGGCCAGCAGCCAGGCGGTTTTTTCCACCGGGCCGGGCAGCCGGAACTGCACATAGGACGCGACCGCGCCCAGCAGGATGGCCCAGGGCATGGGGTTGGCCGCCACGCCGCGCAGCGCTTTTTTGCCGGCGTCGATCATGGCCTCGCGCCCGTGGCCCTGGCCTTCGTCCAGGCGGGACAGCGCCACACACAGCGAGCTGGTGATCACCATGTCCACCAGGATGGTGACGATCACCGGCCCGGCGCTGGCCGGCCCGAGCAGCGCCACCAGCAGCGGCACGCCCATGAAGCCCGAGTTGGGAAAGGCCGCCACCAGCGCGCCCAGCGAGGCGTCGTTCCAGCGGATGCGGCTGTTGAGGGTCCAGACCACGGCAAAGGCCACCATCACCAGGCCGCACAGCAGGTAGACCCCGGCCACCGAAGCGTCGAGCAGCTGCGCGATCGGCGTGGTGGAGCCGAAGCGGAAGAGCATGCAGGGCAGCGCGAAGAAGAGCACGAAGCCGTTGAGCCCCGGGATGGCTTCGAGCGGCAGCATGCGCCGGTGCGCGGCCATGTAGCCGGCGAAGACGAGCGCAAAGAAGGGGAAGGTGACGAGCAGGATGTTGAGCACAGGGAGGCGATTGTGTCAGCCCCGCCGACCCCGCCCTGACCCTAAGGCGCCAGCACGTATTCACCGGGCGCCCGGCACAGCGGTGGGTAGGCGGCGCTGCCCGGACCGGCCGGTGCGCGGCGGCGCGCGCCGCTGCGCAGGGCCAGCCAGGCGGCCCAGTGCGGCCACCACGATCCGTCGCAGCGCTGCGCGCTGGCCAGCCACTGGTCCGCGCTGTCGGGCAGCGCATCGCCCACGAAGTGTTCCGTGCGTCCCAGCCGCGGCGGACGCAGGATGCTCTGCACATGCCCGCTGTTGCTCAGCACGAAGCTGTGCCGCCCCGGGAAGTGCCGCGCCGCCCGGTACACGCCGCGCCAGGGCATGAGGTAGTCCTCGCGCCCGCCGACGAAATAGCCGTCCACCCGCAGGCGCCGGAAGTCGATCGCCTGCCCGGCCAGCCGCAGCGCGCCGGGCCGCTCGAACACGCGCCGGTCCACCATGTCGATGAAGTCCCGGTGCAGGGCGGCCGGCAGACGGGTGCTGTCGTTGTCCCAGTACAGCACGTCCAGCGCCGGCGGCTGGCGCCCCATGAGGTAGTTGTTGACCCAGTAGTTCCAGACCAGGTCGTCCGGCCGCAGCCAGGCGAAGATCCGGGCCAGATCGGCACCGTCCATGGTGCCACGCTGGGCCGACCAGGCGGCCGCGGCCAGCAGGGTCTCGCGTTCGGCCAGGCTTTCGAGCACCGAACCGTTGCCCGCCAGCGGCGCCGTGACCAGCAGCGAATGGTGGGCCACGGCGCGGCTGCCCTCCATGGCCAGCCGGCCCATGGCGGCCAGCGCGGTCAGCCCGCCGGCACAGGCGCTGATGAGCCCCACCGACGCGCTGCGGCTGATGGACCGCACCACCTCCACCCCCTGCAGCGTGGCCTGCACATACTGCTCCAGCCCGGCCTCGCGCAGCGCACTGTCGGGGTTGCGCCAGCTCAGGCAGAACACCTGGAAACCCTGTTCGAGCAGGTAGCGAAAAACGCTGTTGCCCGGCTGCAGGTCGAAGACGTAGTACTTGTTGATCTGCGGCGGCACCATCAGCAGCGGGCGCCGGTGCACGGTGGGTGTCAGGCTGTCGTACTGCAGCAGCTCGAACAGCGGGTGGCGGTAGACCACGGCGCCCGGCGTGCAGGCCAGGTCCTCGCCGACGCGGAAGGCGTCCGGCCGGATCTGCGTGGGCATGGCGCGGTGGTGCAGCACATCGTCGGCCCATTGCCGCAGGCCCTGCACGGCGCTGGCGCCCTCGGTGGTTTCCGCCCGCTTGAGCGCGGCCGGGTTCAGCGGCAGGTTGGACGGCGCCAGCGCCGCGACCAGCTGTTCGAGTACGAAGCGCACGCGCTGTTCGTCGTCGGGTGTCAGCCGCTGCTCGGCCACCCAGGCGCCCAGGCTCTGTTGCCAGGCCAGGTAGAGCTGCAGCAGCGCGCGGTGCAGCGGGCTGGTGCGCCACAGCGGGTCCTTGAAGCGGCGATCTCCGGGCGCCGGTTCGAAAGCGGTGCGCTGCTGCGCGACCTGCAGGGCCAGGCCGGCGAAGGCAGCGTAGTGGCGGGCCAGCGAGCCCGGGTCCTTGAGCACACGGACCAGGATGAGCTGCAGCGTGTGCGCAATACCGCGTCCCTGCAGACCGGAATCGTCCGGCCCCGGCGGCGCTTCTGCGCCCAGGTGCCGCGCCCGCCACCAGTCGATGAAGCCGGCCAGTTCACCCAGCAGCGCCTGCAGCCGCTCCAGCGCCGCCGGATCGGGCGGCGGCAGGTCCTGCACCGGGGGTGGCAGCGGGTCCATGGACGGGGCGGCCGTGACCGGCGGATCGGATGAGCTGGGTGACGGCTTGGTCAGGTCTTGGCGCGGCGCGCCGTTTTCCGGGCGGCCTTGACGGGCTCCGGCGCCACCGGTTCGGCCGGCAGGTCGGCCAGGCGGCGCACGATGAAGGGCACGCCCTGGCTGGACAGGCCCGGCGCCACCACCGCGCCCGGCAGGTCCTGCTCCAGCGGCAGCTTCTCGTCGATGCGCGCCAGGATGCGCACGATGGCCCCTTCCCCGGGTTTGAGGTTCAGCCGCGCCGGCTCCACACGGACGTGACGCTCGTCCACCTCGCCCTGCACCACCAGGTGCACCGCGATCTCGCGCTCGCCGGGGTTGTTGATGGCAAAGGCACCGTTGGCCATTTCGCCGCTGCGCCCCACCACCAGCAGCGGCGGACGCTGCGCGGTCGGGGCATCGGGTGCCGGGGCGGGCGTCGGCGCCACTTCGCGCGAGAGCACGCCGTTGGCGTCTTTGAGGTAGTCCTTGGACAGGTGCAGCAGCGTCGAGGTGTAGCGCAGGTTCAGCTCCACCGCGCTTTTGAGTAGTTCGGTTACGCGGCTCATCGCACCACCCCCACCACGCCGGTGGTGGTGCCGTTCTGCGTGCCCAACGCGCTGCCGTAGCAGGGCCGGGGCAGGTAGAAGTGGTCGTACCAGTGCAGCACGTAGTCGGGGTTGTCGTCCACGGCCACCTCGTGGCAGCAGGCCTGGCTGGCCGCCACCTCGTCGATGCGCCAGCGCAGGTAGTGGTTGCGGCAGCCGCGCACCCACAGCAGCGGCTCGTGGTCGATGCAGCGGCAATCCTCACCGTCCTTGCCCTCGCGCGGCACGGTGAACCGGGCGGTGACCGCGACCCGCTCCTTGGGACCCAGGGTGACCGCCGGGGTGGAGAAGCTCACGTGCGCAGCCGAGCGGCCGGTGGCGGCGAACTGGTAGCTGCGCGTACGGAAGTCGCCGTTGGTGACCACCAGGCAGACCGTGCCGGTGTCACCCGGTGCCAGACGGCAGCGCACCTCGCCGAGCGACAGCGGCATCCAGCAGGGCTCAGGTACCTCGCAGCACGAATGGCCCTTGGGCAGCCGCACGCCCGACGCCATGTCCGCCGCCGACCGGCCCGCACCGCCCAGCAGCCGGAGCACCTCTTTGCCCAGCAGCAACTGGGCGTTGAGCAGGGACCTGAGCCCCGACTCCAGGCCCTCGGTGCCGCGGTCGTTGCAGGAAGAAGAACAGTCTTTCATCGCTTGCCTCCCGGGCGGACGGTGGATGGGGGTTCGGTGACGTGCAGTCGCACCGCGATGGCGTGGCCACCCAGTTGCAACACGCCGTGGTAGCCGTGACCGGGCTGCAGCTTGGCGCCCAGCGTGGTGTCGAGCTGCAGCAGCCGGCGCTCGCCCACCGCCAGCGACCCGGCGCCTTCGGTCACGCGCAGCTTGAGCAGGCCACCGTGCGCTTCGCGCAGGCGTCCGAACACGGTGGACACGATCTGGTTCAGGTCTTCGCTCTGCAGCCGGTAAGCCGAGGCGAGCGCGGTCTCGATGCCGTTGTCGTCGAACACTCCGGTCACCAGCGCCTCGTCGATCGGCAGGGGCACATTGCCCCGGTTTTCCAGCAACAGCTGGGCCTGCACCCGCGCCCCGGCGGCGCCGCTCAGATGAAGCGTGCCGGGCGAGACGCGGATGCGCGGCCGCGGCTCGACGTTCAGGTGCAGCGGCTGGCGCCGGCCGTCGGCGTACTCGAGGCTGGCCTCGTACTGGCCCGGCGGGGTTTCGGGCGGCAGGCGCAGGCGGGCACGCGCCGGGTCGCCGGCCCGGCGCAGCAACGGGTGGCGACCGCTCTGCAGGTGCTGGAGGCTGTCGGGCAGGTGCACCGACGCCAGCGCCGCGCCGCCATCGGCCGCGCCATCGAGCGCCAGCCGCATGCGACCAGGAGGCCCCATGAAGCGGGTGGGCTCACGCACCGGGGTCCGGGCATGGGGACGCTCAGCCACGGTCCACCCCGCTGACCAGCCGGTCGAGCTCCTGCAGGCTGGGCTGGCGCTGCGCACCGGCCCGCTGTTCGCAGGGGTTGGCCTCGTAAGGCTCGGTGATCACCTGCCCCTGGCCGCACAGGCGCACGCACAGCAGTTCCGCCCCCAGCACCGTCAGCCCCACGCGGTAGTCCAGCGGCAGGTGGGCGCGGATGGCGGGAATTTCCTTGAGCCGCAGGGAAAAGTCGATGGGCCGGACCTCGATCGGCGCGAGGTTCAGGTTCATGGTCAGCGGCTGGACGCTGGTGTTGATGTTGTAGCTGGTGGGGATGCCCGAGATGTCGAGATCGACCCCCAGGTCCACGCCGAAGTCAAAACTTGACGGGATGCTCACGCTCATGCGGACCTCGCTTTCGTGACCGTTCAGGCGGGCCGACGGCCCCCTCCACAAACGTGATTTTTTTCACATGTTCAGCCCCTGCGCAAGCCCGCCGGTCCGGGTAAGCGGCCGCCGGAATGTGTCGCTTGTCGCCCACGCGGCCTCTTTTGTCCCTCCCGAGCCCGGCAAAGACCGGGCAGGCCCCGACGGCGACTTATGCTCGCGTGCTTACATGTCGATACAACAGATGCATCTGTCCGCGGATATGTCACAACTGGACCCACAACCACTCTGCACACGCCACCGCCTCCGGCTGCTGGGCGTGGTGGCCGCCCTTCTGCTGGCGGGGTGCGCGGGGCCAAAGTACACGGTGGACGACGGCCGCCCGGTCAACCCGCAGCTGCTCGAACAGATCCGGCTCTATGGCCAGGGGGAGCAGGTGCTGCGCCCGGCGATCCGCCGCTCGGCGAGCCTGAACGACCCGGAATGCGACCGCCAGTGGGAGTTGCCGTTCGCGCTGGCCAGCAGCAAGGGCTGGGAAGAAAACGACCGGGTGGCCTGGGTGCGTGCCCTGGGCGTGGACGAGCGCCTGACCGTGGTCGCCACCAGTCCGGACTCGCCCCTCAGGAAAGGCGAGCGGGTGACCGACATCGACGGCTACACCAGCGGCGACCCGGTCGACCTGCTGGAGCGGCTGGGGCGCCTGCGCGACCGGGGCGAACCGTTCGATGTCAACACCAAGTCCTCCCGCCCGATCACGGTGCGCCCGTTCGAGGTCTGCCGCGGCTACACCCGGCTGGCCCCGCCCAACACGCCGGACCTGCAGGACTACCACTGGCTCATGAGCTACCACCCGCTGGAGTTCGTGCGCGCCGAGCCCACCGAGGACGAAGCCCTGTGGGCCGTGCTGTGGACCCAGGGCCTGTCGGAAGAGGGTGGCGCGCGCATGAAGACCTACCACTACGGCACCAACCTCCTGAGCACGCTCTACACCGTGGCCACGCTGGCCTCGGGCCTGCGCGGCGCGGCGATGGCGGCCGAAGCCGCGGTCAGCGCCGCCCAGAAAGCCGCCGCATCGGTGGCCTCTGAGCTGCTCAAGCAGCAGCTGCTGGACCAGGCCAAGGCCTACGCAGCCGACCGCATCCGCCAGGAGCTGACCAAGAGTGCCCAGGCCCTGACCCAGGCGCAGGTGGTGTCCCGCATGCAGCAGGTGGCGTCCAACCGCGGCCTGCTGGGCGGCATCTCGCGCGTGGCGGCCACCGCCTTCGACGAAGCCGACGCCTGGACCTACCAGCGCATGAAGCAGCTGCAGGCCGACCCGCTGGCGGGATTCCGGCTGCACCAGAAACTGCTGGAACGCGGCCTGCTGCGCAACGCCATCGCCCTCGACCCCGAGCGCCTGGACAGCCTGCAGGCCCTGACCGGCCAGGACGGCCGCCAGGAAGACGTGGTGGCCATCCTCAAGGGCATACGGCCCGAATCCCTGGATTTCGACGTCGGCGACATGCCGCTCGCATCGGCCCCCCAGGCCTTCAGCTACGAGGCCCTGCCCACGACCGGCAGCGACCCGTACGCCATGGGACTGGTCGAGGCGATGCTGGGCATGCCCGACCAGGCCATGCCCGCCAGCGCACGCCCCTGAACCGCTTTCTTCCCC
The DNA here is from genome assembly GCA_964550405.1 of uncultured Hydrogenophaga sp. Taxonomy (GTDB): domain Bacteria; phylum Pseudomonadota; class Gammaproteobacteria; order Burkholderiales; family Burkholderiaceae_C; genus Hydrogenophaga. Next base: position 45,310 of record CAZJZD010000021.1, read on the forward strand.
TCGACACCCCGAGCCTCACCATGCCCCGACACGCCGTCCGCTTCCTGCGCCAGTGCTGGCCCCTGGCCGCCGCAGGCCTGCTCCTGACATCGGCCCATGCACAGATGGCGGCACCCGCCGAAGCCCGCCCAGCCGCCGAGGCGCCCACGGCCAACACGCCGCCGGCCGCCCCGGCCACCGCACCGGCACCGGCGTTGACCGAGCTGGTCGAGGCCATGCCCACCGCGGCACCGGCGGTGCCCGCCACCCCGCCGGACAGCTGCGCCAGCGTCAGCGACCGGGCCATGGCCAGCGACCTGCGCTTCGCCCAGGCGCAGGCGCAGAAAGCCGAGGCCCAGCAGGTGGCCCGGCTGGTGGACGAGTCGATCGCCCTGTGGACATTGGCGGTGCAGCGCTGCGAGGGCCGCGGCCAGGAGCGCGCGCGCCGCAACCTGGCCGACAGCGAACTCAGCCGCCAGGCGCTGGCCGCCCAACTGGGCTCCAGCCCCGCCTGCACCGCCGGGCAGAAGGACGCCGGCAGCCTGCAGGAACTGGCGCAGCAGGCGGTGCGCGACCGGCGCTGGCAGGACGCGGCCATGCTCTACCGCAAGGCCGAGAACATGTGGGATGTGACGGCCGAGCGCTGCACCGGCGAGGCCCAGCAGACCGCGCTGCAGCGACGCGACCAGACCGCTGTCGACGCCCACAACGCCGAGCACTGCGCGCCGGTGTTCGAGCAGGCCCGGCAGCAGAGCCAGGCCCTGCGCCGTGTGGTCGGCGACCGCGCCAGCCCCGAAAAGCAGACCCACTCACAGGCCGCTGAAACCCTGTGGCGCGAGGCCGTGAACCAGTGCCGGGGCGCCGCCCAGGACGTGGCGCGCAGCAGCGCCGAACAGATCGGCCGCGAACGCGGCACCCCCTGGGTGGCGACGGCCGTGCCGGGTACCCCCGTCGCCGTGGTGGTGGCCCGGGCCGCCCCCGCCCCTGCCCCGGCCGTTTCGGCCGCCCCTGCGACAGCCCCGATCAAAGCGGTGCAGCAGGCGGCAGCGCCCACCCCCGTGGCCGCACCGGCCCTGGCCAGCAGCCTGGTGGCCGGCGCCGGCGTGGCGACCGCCGCGGCCGATGCCTCGAAGACACCGGCCCAGGCCTCGACCGGGCTGTTCCAGTCGCTGAGCAAAGCCTTCAGCGCACCGGTCACGGCGGTGGTTGCGGCGGTCAGCCCGCCGCCCGCCAGCGGCCCCCAGGACATGGATCTGCTCGCCGGCGACACACGCTTCGTGGGCCGTTTCGAGCGCGAGGGCAACACCCTCACCGGCAAGGGGCAGATCCGCTGGAGCAATGGCGACCTGTACGACGGCGACATCGTGCGTGGCCAGCGCCACGGCCAGGGCAGCTTCGCCTGGGCCAGCGGCCAGCGCTACAGCGGCCCCTGGGTCGATGACCAGCCGCAGGGCAAGGGCCAGATGCGATTTGCCAACGGTGATGAATACGAGGGCGAAGTGGCCCAGGGCCTGCCGCAGGGCCAGGGCCGCATGCGCTACGCCAGCGGCGACAGCTTTGAAGGCCGGTTCAGCCGCGGCCGGCCTGATGGCCAGGGCCTGTACCGATGGGCCAGCGGGCAGGTGTACGAAGGCGCCTGGCAGGGCGAAATGCCCAACGGTCAGGGCAAGCTGAAGTTCGCCAACGGCAACCTGTGGGAAGGCCAGGTCGTCCAGGGTCGCCCGGACGGCAGCGGCACCCTCACCTACGCCTCCGGCGACCGCTACGAGGGCACCGTGTCGCAAGGCCAGCCGCACGGGGAAGGCCGCTACCGATGGACCAACGGCGACCAGTACCAGGGTCAGTGGGTGCAGGGCCGCAAACACGGCAAGGGCCGCATGCAATGGGCCAACGGCGACGCCTGGGAAGGCCAGTTCGAGAACGACGCCCAGGGCGCCGACGGCACGCTCACCCGAAAAGCCAGCTGATCCGACCGTCGGGCGCCGTGGGAAGATGCGCCGCCATGCGCCCGCCCCCTGCCCTGCCCCGCATTGACCCGCACCTGATCGCCGCCCTGCTGGCCGCCGTGCCGGTGTGGGCTGCGCTGGGCCTGTGGACCGGGCCTTGGCTGCGGGCACCCAACGGCCTCTGGGCCTGGTGTTCCCTGCTGCTGGTGATGCCGCTGCTGGAGGAGTGGGTGTTCCGCGGCCTGCTGCAGGGCCAGCTGCTGCGCGTGACCGCTGTCCACGGCCAGCCCCGCCGCTTGGGCCCCATCAGCTGGGCCAACGGCCTGACCACCCTGGCCTTCGTGGCGCTGCACCTGCCCACCCAGCCCCTGCTGTGGGCGCTGGCGGTGGCCGCGCCCTCGCTGGTGCTGGGCCACCTGCGCGAACGGCTCGGCAGCGTCTGGCCGGCTGTCGGCGTGCACATGGCCTACAACGCCGGCTTTGCGCTGGTGGCCGTGCTGGCGCAGGGCTGAAGCCCCTGTCTCGGTATCATCGCGGCTTCGTTTTCTGTCACCCGGGCACGCCGCGGCCCTGTCTCCCCCTCCCCCATGTCCTCTCCCGCCGGTCCCGGCCTGAACCAGGCCCAGCTCGACGCCGTCCACCACCTGGGCGGCCCCTGCCTGGTGCTGGCGGGCGCCGGCTCGGGCAAGACACGGGTGATCACGCACAAGATCGGCCGGCTGATCCAGGCCGGGCTGGCGGCCGACCGCATCGCGGCCATCACCTTCACCAACAAGGCCGCCGCCGAAATGCGCGAGCGCGCTGGCCATCTGGTGGGACGCGATGCGCGCAAGGTGCTGATCTGCACCTTCCACGCACTGGGCGTGCGCCTGCTGCGCGAGGACGGCGAGGTGCTGGGCCTGAAGAAGAACTTCAGCATCCTGGACACCGACGACATCACCAGCCTGCTCAAGGACTGCGGCGGCACCACCGACGCCAACACCGCACGCGCCTGGCAGTGGACCATCAGCGCCTGGAAGAGCGCGGGCCTCACGTCGGCCCAGGCGCTGCGGCAGGCCAAGGACGAGAACGAGCGCGTGGCCGCGACCATCATGGCGCGCTACGAAGAGCGCCTGACGGCCTACCAGAGTGTGGACTTCGACGACCTGATCAGCCTGCCGCTCAAGCTGCTGGGCCAGCACGAGGACGTGCGCGCCAAGTGGCAGCAGAAGATGGGCCATGTGCTGGTGGACGAATACCAGGACACCAACGCCACGCAGTACGAACTGCTCAAGCTGCTGGTGGGCACGCGCGCCCGGTTCACCGCCGTGGGCGACGACGACCAGTCGATCTATGGCTGGCGCGGCGCCACGCTGGACAACCTCAAGAAGCTGCCGGTGGACTTCCCCGAGCTGCGCGTGATCAAGCTGGAGCAGAACTACCGCTCGACCAGCGCCATCCTGCGCGCGGCCAACAACGTGATCGGCCCCAACCCCAAGCTGTTCCCCAAGACGCTGTGGAGCGACCTGGGCGAGGGCGAGCCGGTGCGCGTGGTGGATGCCGACAACGAGGAGCACGAGGCCGAACGCGCGGTCGCGCGCATCCAGAGCCTGCGCGCGACCTCGCCGCACAAGGAATGGCGCGACTTCGCCATCCTCTACCGCGCCAACCACATGGCCCGTTCGTTCGAGCAGGCGCTGCGCCGCGCGCAGATCCCGTACAAGGTCTCGGGCGGCCAGAGCTTTTTCGACAAGGCGGAGATCCGCGACCTGTGCGCCTGGCTGCGCCTGATCACCAACAACAACGACGACCCGGCCTTCCTGCGCTCGGCCACCACGCCCAAACGCGGCATCGGCCACACCACACTCGGCCAGCTGGGCACCTTCGCCACGCAGTACAAGCTCAGCCTGTTCGAGGCGCTGTTCTCGCACTCGCTGCCCAGCGCCGTGAACAGCCGCGCCATCACCGCGCTGCACGAATTCGGCCGCCAGGTGAACGACCTGGAGTACCGCGCCCGCCACACGGTCGGCCACGAGGCGGCGCACGCCTTTTTGCTGCAGTGGCTCAAGGACATCGGCTACGAGCAGCACCTCTACGACAGCGAGGACAACGAGAAGATCGCCGCCGCGCGCTGGACCAACGTGATGGACTTCGTGGACTGGGTCGCCGGGCGCTGCGGCGGCAAGATCGCGGACGAGGCCGGTGTGCAGGTCGAGGAAGAGCGCAAGTCGCTGCTGGAGGTGGTGCAGACCATCGCGCTGATCTCGACGCTGTCCGACCGCGAGCAGGACCAGAACGTGGTCACGCTGTCAACCCTGCACGCGTCCAAGGGCCTGGAGTGGCCGCACGTGGTGCTGGTGGGCGTGAACGAGGGCCTGCTGCCCTTCAAGACCGACGACGCCGACAGCGACCTGAGCGCCGAGCTGCTGGCCCAGCGGGTGCAGGAAGAACGGCGCCTGATGTACGTGGGCATCACCCGCGCGCAGCGCACACTGGCGGTGAGCTGGCTCAAGCGGCGCAAGAAGGGGCGCGAGAGTGTGCCCGGCACGCCCAGCCGCTTCATCAAGGAAATGGCGCTGGACCAGGCGACGGTCAAGGAAGACCCGCGCGAAAAGCTGCGCGCGCTGCGGGCCGAATTCGCCCAGCGCGCGAACGCGGCCAGGCCCGACACCCCGTAACCCCCGGCCGGAGGCCGATCCGTCCCGCCCCGGCCAGACCAGGCCACGCGGGACCCGATAGCCTTAAGCCTTTTTAAGGCATAGGTATTGGCTATTGCGGACGTGGCGCAAATTGACCGGCATCAATCCCTGGCCGGGATGGCGTCCCTACATTGACCCCGTCAGCCCCACCGCTTGCGCAAGCTCACGGCGCCCCGGATGGCTGATTCCTCCGTTCGAATGCCTCTCAGAAAGTGAGATATCCCATCATGAAAACCACGATCACCTGGACCCTGCGTGCCGTCGCTGTGGCCACCCTCCTGTCCGCCGCCGGGGCCGCCATGGCCCAGAAAGACGAACCCGTCTCCCCCGTGCCGGCCCCCAAGGCCGTGAACCCGGCGGCCGTTGAACTGGGCAAGAAGCTGTTCTTCGACCCGCGCCTGTCCAAGTCGGGCTTCATCTCGTGCAACAGTTGCCACAACCTCAGCATGGGCGGCAGCGACAACCTCAAGACCTCCATCGGCCACAACTGGCAACAGGGCCCGATCAACTCGCCCACGGTGCTGAACTCGCGTCTGAACCTGGCCCAGTTCTGGGACGGCCGCGCCAAGGACCTCAAGGCCCAGGCGGGCGGTCCGATCGCCAACCCGGGTGAAATGGCCTTCACGCACGAACTGGCCGTCGAAACCCTGAACTCCATCCCCGGCTACGTCAAGGAGTTCAAGGACGTGTTCAAGGTCGACAAGATCTCCATCGACGAAGTGACCACGGCCATCGCCGCCTTTGAAGAAACCCTGGTGACGCCGAACTCGCGCTTCGACCAGTGGCTCGACGGCGACAAGAAGGCCCTGACCGCCGACGAACTGGCCGGGTACAAGCTGTTCAAGGACAGCGGCTGCGTGGCCTGCCACAACGGCCCCAACCTGGGTGGCAACTCGTTCCAGAAGATGGGTGTGGTGCAGGCCTACAAGACCGCCAGCACCGCCGAAGGCCGCAAGGGCGTGACCGGCAAGGACGCCGACCGCCTGAGCTTCAAGGTGCCGACGCTGCGCAACATCGAACTGACCTACCCGTACTTCCACGACGGCGCGGCCGAGACGATGACACAGGCGGTGGACCTGATGGGGCGCCTGCAGCTGGGCCGCGAATTCAGCAAGGACGAGAACGCCAAGATCGTGGCCTTCCTCAAGACCCTGACCGGCCAGCAGCCGCAGATCGCGCTGCCGATCATGCCGCCGTCGACCGACAAGACCCCGAGGCCGCGTCCGTTCAACTGACCGGCCAGCGCCCACGCGCTTTCCATGGAAACGGCCCCGCTCGGGGCCGTTTTTCTTCAGGACGCCGCCGCCACCGGGGTGAAGGTCTGCTCCACCTGGAAGGGCAGAAAGAAGTGGAAGCTCGCGCCCTCGCCGGGCGAAGACACGGCCCAGATGCGCCCGCCGTGGCTCTCGATGATGCGGTGGACCAGGGCCAGACCGACGCCCGTGCCCTTGAACTGGTCCTCCCGGTGCAGGCGCTGGAACATGCCGAACAGCTTGTGCGAGTGCTGCGGATCAAAGCCGGCCCCGTTGTCCTGAACGAAGAACTCCCAGCCCTGCGCCTGGCGTGCCCAGCCGATGCGGATATGGCTCTGCTCGCGCCGCGACGAGTACTTGACGGCGTTGTCCAGCAGGTTGAGCCAGACCTCCCGCAGCAGCACGGGGTCGCCCAGGATCACCGGCAGCACAGGATCGATCTCCCAGACCACGACGGCGGTGTTCCCGGCACCGGCCACCGCCGCCACCACCTCGCGGACCATCGCCGCCAGGTCGATCGGTTCGATGCGCAACCCCTGGCGCCCGGCCTGGGCAAAGGCCAGCATGCCTTCGATGAGTTCCTGCATCCGGTGCGCCGCCTGCCCCACCTTGTCGCAGTAGCGCAGGCATTCGCTCAGGTCACCTGCGCGCAAGGCTTCGGCCATGACCTCGGCGTACCCGGCCACGTGGCGCAGCGGCGTGCGCAGGTCGTGCGACAGCGCGTACGAAAAATCCTCCAGCGCCCGGTTCGATTCCTCGAGGCTGCGGGTGCGCTCCTGCACGAGCTGGTTCAGGCGGTCGTTGAGCAGCCGCTTCTGCTCCAGGCTGCTCTTGTAGTGCGTGACATCCTGGACCGACCACGATGTGGGCAGGGTGCAGGGCTGCGCGGACGGCGTGGGCATGCCGATGCAGCGCAACCAGCGCAGCCCGTGCCGGCCCTCCACCTTGAGTTCCACATCGATCTCCTGCCCCGAGGCGCATGCAGCTTCGATGCTGGCCCGCAGCGCGGGCCGGTCTGCGTCGGACACGCAGCGCAGCAGATCCGAAAAATCGCGCGGCGCGTCATCGGGCACCTCCCCCAGGATGCGGAACACCTCCGAGGACCAGAGCGAGCGTCCGGTGACCGGATCCAGCTCGATGCGTCCCAGCCGGGCCAGGCGCTGTGCCACCTCGAGCCGGCGCCTGAGCTCCTGCGAATCGAGTTCGAGCTGGTGCCGGTCGGTGATGTCCGACTGCATCGAAAGGTAGGCCAACACCTGGCCGTCGTCGTCGCGGATGGCTTCGATGTTCAGGCGGACACGGTAGGCCTCGCCATTGCGGCGGTAGTTGACCAGCTCGACGGCCTGCACCGGCTCCCCCGCATTCAGGCGCTGCGCCACCCGCTCCAACACCGCCGGGTCGGTGTCGGGCCCGTGCAGCAGTTCGCGGGGCCGCTTGCCCTGGCAGTCGGCCAGCGGCCAGCCGGTGACCCGGGTGTAGGTGGCGTTGACCCACTGGATGCGCCGCTGGGCATCGGTGATCACCACCATGTTGGTGCTGGTGTCCACCACGCGCTCCAGCACCGCCAGCCAGCGGCGGAGGTCGTCCGCCTCACCCGGCTCGCGCACCATCGGTCCTGTCGTCTGGGGGCTCCGCCCCCTCTGCCGCCGATTCGGGCGGGTTCAACACCACCCGCCAGCGGTCGAGCTTGGTGATGCGGCCGGCCTGGAACAGCTGTCCGATGTGCCGCGCCACCGACTCGCGGCGCGCCACCACCAGTTCGCCCAGGATCTGGTGGCTCGGGATGCGGATGGTGCGGCTGCCCTCCTCCTGCGCCAGCAGTTCAAAGGCCAGCATCAGCCGTTTGGAGATGTTGCTTTCGCGAACCAGGCTGCACCAGTCCGCCATGTTCTCCATGTGCTGGCCGATGGACGCGTAGAGGTACTGCCGGAACTCACGCTCGACGAAGGCGTGGTCGTAGACCACCCCGATCGGCAGCTGGCAGACCCGCGAGGGCGTCAGCGCAGTCAGTGACATGACCGAGGGCTGTTTGAACAGGCCGGCGTAGCCACCGATCCGGCCCCGGCCCACCACGCAGACCGCGGCACTGTCCCCGCCGACCCCGCTGCGCTCCGCCTTGAAATAACCCAGCTTGACGAGCGTCAGGTGGGTGGACGCCACCCCCTGGTGCTCGATGCAGCCGCCCACCGCCACCGGCACCTCGACGATGTGCAGTTGCAGCACATCCGCGACACCGGGCGATACCCGGGCCATGAGACACCGGGGCCGTGTCGAACACTGGGCACAACGCGGAACGCCCTCTCGCCTGCCGTCCGCAGCATGCAGGCTTTGACCAGTAATACGCACAGACGATCCCAACCGAGCCTTCGCTGCCGTCTCCAACACCATTGACTTTGGCGGACAGCGATATCTCTGCTGTTTTTAAAGCACCAACCGCGACTGTCTGTGTTGACATCCGACAAACCGTGAGCGTTTGATCACTCTCGGTTCGTGCAACCGTTTGGAGCCCGGGCGCCCGGCGAATTCAGCGCCGGGCGCCGTAGGGACAGAAGCCCGGGCGCGGCCCCACCTGCGGGTGCTTGCGGCAGGTGTCGGGGCGCTGCGGATACACCGTGCAGCGCCGCGTCTTCTCGTCCAGGAACTGGCAGTCCCCGCTGGCGCGCCGCGTCATGGTGAAGATGCCGTGCTTGAAGTTGAAGCGCTCGATCAGGCCCGCTTTCTCCAGCCGCTTGGCGATCTGCTTGGGGGCCTCGTGCTCGGCCTCGAACGGATCGACGAGTCCGAGCCGCACCAGGTCGGGCATCCGCACCTCCAGCGGCATGGTGCAGCAGTTGGCCTGGCAGGTGTCACACATCCCGGCGCGGTAACGCGTCCAGGTTTCAGTGCGGTCGACGTCGACGATCTGGATGGAGGATCTCAAGGGGCGGCAGGGTGCGGGCGAAGAGGACTGCGCATCTTAGCCACCCGCCCCGCCGACCCGCGCAGAGACCGCGTTCAGGCAGGCGACTTCACCGTCGGCGCGTCCCAGTCCTGGAACTCATCCTCCGTGCCGGCCTTGAACGCGCGCTCGGCCGAGCGCAGGGTGTTCTCGATCAGCATGGTCACCGTCATGGGGCCGACGCCGCCGGGCACGGGCGTGATCCACGAGGCTTTCTCCTTGACCTCGTCGAAACACACGTCGCCGACGATGCGGCCGTCCGGCAGGCGGTTGATGCCGACGTCGATGACGATGGCCCCGCGCTTGACCATCTGCGGCACGATCAGGCCGGGCTTGCCGGCGGCCACGATCAGGATGTCGGCCAGGATGGTGTGTTGCGCCAGGTCGCGCGTCTTCGCGTGGCAGATGGTGACCGTGGCCTCGCGCTGCAGCAGCATCAGGCCCATGGGCTTGCCGACGATGTTGCTGGCGCCGACCACCACCACGTTCTGCCCCGCGACGTCGATGCCGGTGGTGTCCAGCAGCAGCTGCACGCCGTAGGGGGTGCAGGGCGGGAAGATGCTGTTGCCGGTGACCAGGGCGCCCACGTTGTAGAGGTGGAAGCCGTCCACGTCCTTGTGCACCGAGATGGCTTCGAGCACGCGCGCGACCTGGATGTGCGGCGGCAGCGGCAGCTGCACCAGAATGCCGTGCACCGTCGGGTCGGCGTTCAGGCGCTCGATGGTGGCCAGCACGTCCGCTTCGCTCACGTCGGCCGGCAGGCCCACGTGCAGGGAATGCACGCCGCACTCTTCGCAGGCGCGGATCTTGTTGCCGACGTAGACCTGCGAGGCCGGGTTCTCGCCGACCAGGATCACCGCCAGACCGGGCTGAACGCCCTGGGCCTTCAGGCGTTCGACCCGTTCGCGGAAGCCGGTGCGCAGCTGCTTCGACAGCGCCTTGCCGTCAATGATGCGGGCGGTCATGGCGCGGGCTCAGCGGAACACCACGGTCTTGTTGCCGTGGATCAGCACGCGGTCTTCCAGGTGGTAGCGCAGGCCGCGCGCCAGCACCGCTTTCTCCACGTCCTTGCCGCTGCGCACCAGTTCCTCGGGCACGTCGGAATGGTCGATGCGGATCACGTCCTGCTCGATGATCGGACCCTGGTCGAGTTCGGAGGTCACGTAGTGGCAGGTCGCGCCGATCAGCTTGACGCCACGCAGGAAGGCCTGGTGGTAGGGTTTGGCGCCGATGAAGCTGGGCAGGAAGCTGTGGTGGATGTTGATGATCTGGCCCGGGAACTTGTCGCACAGGTCGGGCGAGAGGATCTGCATGTAGCGCGCCAGCACCATGGCGTCGGCATCGGCGTCGCGGTAAAGCTGCTCGACCCGCGCATAGGCTTCGGGCTTGTTCTCGGGCGTCACCGGCACGTGGTGGAAGGGAATGCCGTGCCACTCCACCAGGCCACGGAAGGTTTCGTGGTTGGAGATCACGCAGGGGATGTCGATGTCCAGCTCGCCGGACTGCCAGCGGCCCAGCAGGTCGTACAGGCAGTGCTCCTGCTTGGACACCAGGATGACGACGCGCTTCTTGCGCGCGCTGTCGGCGATGCGCCATTGCATGGCGAAAGGCTCGGCCAGCTTCGCGAAGGCGGCACGGAAGGCATCGATGTCCAGCTGCAGCGAATCGGCCAGGATCTCCTGGCGCATGAAGAACATGTTGGACTCGGCATCGGCGTGGTGGCTGGCCTCGGTGATCCAGCCGCTGTGCTGGGCCAGGAAGTTGCTCACGGCGGCCACGATGCCCACGCGGTCGGGGCAGGACAGGGTCAGGGTGTAGCGGCGTTGGGGGGTGCTCATGGTGGGCTCTTGCGGTGAAGGGGGCATTTCGGGCGTGCACCGACCCGGCCCGCCAGCGGACTGGCGGGCCAGCAACGGTGCCGGAGGGGGCCGCTCAGTCCTTGGCGGTGCGCTTGGTCTTCTGCGGGTCGTCGAAGGGCATGGTGTGGGCGGTGGCCGCGCAGCTCAGGGCCGCACCACGCAGTTCCATGGCCTTGCCGTGCACCGCATAGGCCGGGTCGAGGCGCGCGATCGCCATCGAACGGCCGGTCAGGCGCGAGTACATGGCGCAGGTGACGAAACCGACCTTGCGCTCGCCGTCGAAGAGGGCGTCGCCGGCCTGGGCCGCTTCCTTGCTGGCCAGTTCGACACCGAAGATCTTGAAGCGCTCCTTGCCCTGCAGGCGGTAGTGCTCGGTGGCCCCACGGAACTCGGTCTTGCCGGGCGAGACGGTGAAGTCCAGGCCCAGTTCCCACAGGGTGTCGCCGATCGGCTCGCCCTCCATGGGGTACATGTCGGAGTTGTCGTAGGGGTAGAACATCAGGCTGCTCTCGACGCGCAACCAGTCCAGCGCGGTGAAGGCGCAGGGCACGATGTCCATGGCCTTGCCTTCGGCCACGATGGTGTCCCAGATCAGCGGCGCGTCGGCGGCCTTGCAGAAGATTTCGTAGCCGCGTTCGCCGGTGTAGCCGGTGCGGGAGATCGTCACCGGGCGGCCGAACAGCGTGGTGTGGGTGTGGTGGAAGTACGGCAGCTGGCGGATGCCCGGCACGTGCTTGCTCAGGTACTCCACCGCCAGCGGGCCTTGCAGCGACAGGTCGTGCAGGTCGTCGTCGAACAGCACACTGACCTGGCGGCCCATGGCCCCGCGCGTGAGGATGTCGTGGCCCTGGCCGGCGCCGTGCACCACCATGAAGGCGTTGGGGCCGTTGCGGTAGATCACGCAGTCGTCGATGAACTTGCCGTCCTCGTTGAGCATGCAGGCGTAGACCGACTTGCCCGGGTAGAGCTTGCTGACGTTGCGGGTGGTGGCGTAGTTGATGAGCATCTCGGCGTGCGGGCCGATGACGTGCACCTTCTTCAGGCCCGACACGTCCATCAGGCCGGCCTTGGTGCGGATGGCTTCGTGTTCGTCGGCCAGGTCGCTGCTGTAGGTCCAGGCCGTGCCCATGCCGTTCCAGTCGGCCAGGGACGAGCCGAGCGCGCGGTGACGGTCGGCCAGGGCGGAAATGCGCCAAGAGTTCATGGGGTGCTCCAGAAGGGTGATGAAACGGGAAAAGGGATGGGCTCGCTCAGGCCGGTTCGGCCAGGGCGTCGGTGTCGGCGGTGGTGCCCACCGGCAGCGGAGCGCCGTCGTCGTGGGCGGCCAGGTAGTCCACAGCCATGGGCAGGTAGCGGGTCAGGCCCTTGTATTCGGCCAGCGGCTGCGGCAGCGTGGACAGCACGCGGTGCAGGCGTTTGCCCCACTTGGGCACGCGCACCAGCTCGTCCAGCGAGGCCAGGTAGCAGCGGATCGGGAACAGCAGGGCGTTGCTGCGCGGCAGGCGCCAGAGCGTCTGCAGTTCCACGCGCAGGTGCAGCTTGCGGCCGATGTTCTCCGGCGTCAGCGAGGCGCGGTCCGGGCCCCACTCGGGGAAGGTCTCGGGCGAGGTGTCCAGCCGCGGGTTGACCGTCATGGTCCAGTTCAGGCGCCGCACCGGCTGGCCCAGCCGCACCATCAGCAGGTACTTGAGCGCACGCTCGAACACGCCGGTCTGGTGCGCCAGCGGCACCGGGCCGTGCCATTCCATGAAGCTCATGCCGACGTTGAAATCCAGCGACCAGTCGGCCTGCGAGGTCACCATGCCGGCGTCCAGGAACAGGTTGTTGTCGCGCTGGTCGCAAATGGCGAAGTCGCCCTGCACCTGGCGGGTGATGTACTCGAACGGCTCGCAGGGCAGCGTGGCGGCGTCGCCGAAGGTGAAGGTCTGCTCCAGGCCCAGCGGGCGGTTGGTCCAGGTCCAGGTGGCGCCGAAGCCGTCACCGGATTTGCGCAGCGCGAAGTGCTCCGGGTAGTCGTGGGACAGGCTCTCCATCAGCAGCTCCAGCGTGTCCCACTGCGCCATCATCATGTGCGGCAGGGCCTGGCAGCGGCCGGGGTCGCGCTCGAGCGTGATGGCCCGGTCGCGGCATTCGGCGATGTAGTGCTCGTCCACGTCGAAGGCGTGCACGAAGGCGTCGCTCGGTCCGCTGCCGTTGTGCGGCTCCATGTTGACGCTGTACATGTAGCGGTCTTCCGGGAACGGGAACGGAAAGCGCAGGATGGCGGCGTCGCTGTTGCGGTAGGTGTAGTCGCCGCGGAAGGTTTCGTCGGGCTTGAAGGCGATGCTCATGGGGGGCTCCTGTGGGGGTGTGGACTCAGAGATCCAGCACCAGCTGCGGGCTGCGCGCGCGGGAGACGCAGGGCATGATCAGGCGGCCGGCGGCTTTGTCGTCGGCGCTGAGGTAGTGGTCGTGGTGCTCGGGTTCGCCTTCGAGCACCGGGGTCACGCAGACACCGCAGGCGCCACCGCGGCACAGGCAGGGCGCGGCCACGCCCGCACGTTCGATGGCTTCGAGCAGGCTCTCGTCCTCGGCCACGCGCAAGCGCAGGCCGGACTTCTTGAGCACCGCCTCGAAGGCGCTGCCACCGGCACTGGCGCCGCCGAAGTGTTCGGTGTGCACCTGGCTGGCCGGCCAGCCGGCGGCTTCGGCGGCGCGAATGACCGCGTCGTTCAGGTCGCTCGGTCCGCAGACATACAGGTGGGTGCCGACCGGCTGGACCGCCAGCAAGGCGGCGATGTCCAGCCGGTGACCGTCGGCGTCCCAGTGGAAGCGCACGTCGGCGCCATCCGGCAGCCAGGGTTTGAAAACGTCTTTCTCCGACTCGCGGCAGCACACATGCAGCGTGGCCCCGGTCTGGCGCACGCCCGCGTCCTGCAGGTAGGACAGGAAGGGCGTGATGCCGATGCCGCCGGCGATCATCAGGTGGTGGCGCGCGCCGCGCACCGGGGCGAACAGGTTGCCCGGGGGCTGGGCGTCCAACAGGTCGCCGACCTTCAGGCGCTCGTGCACCGCGGCCGAGCCGCCGCGCGAGGCGGGCACGCGGCGCACGATGACGTCGTAGCCGCTGCGCGTGCCGGGCGGGTTGGTCAGCGAATAGGCGTTGCGGTGCGTGCGCGCCGCGCCGGGCAGGCTCAGCAGCACATGCGCGCCGGCGCCGGTGGGCGGCAGGGCTGCGCCGTCGGCCGCTTCCAGCCGCAGGTGGCGCAGGCTGGGCGCGATGTCGTCGACGGCGGCCACCCGCAGTTTCAGGGAAGACACGATCATGGAAACACCTCCTGCACGGCCGGACGCTCGCCCGGCGCTTCGGCATCGACCATCACGCCCATGAAGGCGCCGTGACGGCGGGAAAAGTGGTCGCGCACCAGCAGGTGCCGGCCGCAGCCGGCGCAGGGCACGGTGCTGGTGGTCACGTCCTCGGTGAAGCCGTGGCAGTGGGTGCACCAGACGCGCCGGCGCAGGCTGCCGGCATGGGCCAGCCGCTGCTGCTCCGGCGCCAGTCCGGCGGTGGCCGCGAGCGCGGCGACCGACCAGATGAAGGGCTCGGTGCCCTGCACGTAGAGCCGGTCGTTGACGCGGAACGGGCCGGCCTGGGCCAGCGCGTCCGCCAGGGCCTGCGTGTCGGCCAGCACGGTCACCGGCAGGTGGCCCAGGGCGAGCGCACCGACCGACCAGACCTGCAAGGCACCGGCCACCGGCGCGAAGGCCGCGGCCAAGCCGGACAACAGCGCCTCGTCCATGGCGTTCGCTTCGAGCACCAGCCAGTGCCGGCCGGCCTCCATCTGTGGCGCCAGCGGCGGATAGACCGGCCGGCTTTTGACTTCGCTGGGTTTGAGTGGCATGACGTTCTCCTGGACTTCCGTTTTCGACGGCGACGAAGCGCTACCCGCGACGTGTGCCACCGCTCCACCCGGGGGCACCGAGGAACCGGCTTTGCCGGGCCTCTGGTGCCGCCCCCTGGGGGGTGACGCGAAGCGGCGCGGGGGGTGCTTCATCTCATCCGTTGTGGCCCGGGATCCAGTTGGTGCCGGCCAGCGGCACCTTGGCCATGGCGGCGGCTTCCACCGTCAGCGCCACCAGGTCTTCGGGCTCCAGGTGGTGCACGTCCTGCTTGCCGCAGGCGCGCGCCAGCGTGGTCAGCTCCATGGTCAGCGTCTTGAGGTAGTTCTTGACGTGCTTGGCACCGTTGTCGGGCTCCAGGCGTTGCTCCAGGATGGCGTCCTGCGTGGTCACGCCGACCGGGCACTTGCCGGTGTGGCAGTGGTGGCAGTAGCCGGCCTTGGTGCCCAGCGCGGCGTAGTCGGCCTCGGCGCTGTGGTTCTGGCCGCCCTGCTGGTAGCTGTCGCGGTTGCAGCCCAGGGCCATGAGCACCCCCTGGCCGATGGCCACCGCGTCGGCGCCCAGCGCCAGCGCCTTGGCCACGTCGGCGCCGGTGCGGATGCCGCCCGAGACGATGAGCTGCACCTTGCCGATCATGTCCAGGTCCTGCAGCGCGGCCACGGCCTGGCGCACCGCCGCCAGCGTGGGAATGCCGGCGTGTTCGATGAAGCAGGTCTGCGTGGCGGCGGTGCCGCCCTGCATGCCGTCGACCACCACCACGTCGGCCCCGGCGTGCACCGCCAGCTTGACGTCGTTGAAGACGCGGGTCGCGCCGACCTTCACGTAGATCGGTTTTTCCCAGTCGGTCAGTTCACGCAGTTCCTGGATCTTGATGGTCAGATCGTCCGGACCGGTCCAGTCCGGGTGGCGGCTGGCCGAGCGCTGGTCCACGCCCTCGGGCAGGGTGCGCATCTGGGCCACGCGCGGGTTGACCTTCTGGCCCAGCAGCATGCCGCCGCCACCGGGCTTGGCGCCCTGGCCGAGCACCACCTCGATGGCGTCGGCGCGGCGCACGTCGTCGGGGTTGAAGCCGTAGCGCGAGGGCAGGCACTGGTAGACCAGGGTCTTGGACGACAGGCGCTCTTCCGAGGTCATGCCGCCGTCACCGGTGGTGGTGCTGGTACCCATGGCGGTGGCGGCCTTGCCCAGCGCTTCCTTGACGTTGGCCGAGAGCGCGCCGAAGCTCATGCCGGCGATGGTGATGGGCGTGTCCAGCACGATCGGCTTCTTGGCGAAGCGGGTGCCCAGCACGGTCCTGGTGGAGCACTTCTCGCGGTAGCCCTCCAGCGGGTAACGCGAGAGCGAGGCGGTGAGGAAGACCAGATCGTCGAAGTGCGGCAGCTTGCGCTTGGCGCCCAGGCCGCGGATTTCGTACAGGCCGGTGCTGGAAGCGCGGTGGATGTAGTCCAGCGTGCTGCGGTCGAAACTGGCCGATTCTTCGAGTTGCAGACGCTTGAAGGTGATGGGGTGTTCGGTGCTCATGGGAAGTCCTCAATAGTCTTGATCGGCGTCGGCGTTCCAGTGGTAAAGGCTGCGGGCCGAGGCCACGCGCTTGAAGTCCTCCGGCTGGTGGCTCAGGCCGGCAGCGGCCAGCAGGCCGGTCAGCGCCGCGATGTCGGCCTCACCCAGCGGTTCGATCCGGGCGTCGGCGCCCAGGCTCTTGATGTCGCCCTTGACGTAGATCACGGCCTCGTAGAGCGAGTCCCCGAGCGCGTCGCCGGCGTTGCCGCAGATCACCATGCGACCGGCCTGGGCCATGAAGCCCGAGAAGCTGCCGACCGAGCCGCCGACCACGATGTCGCCGCCCTTGAGCGAGATGCCGCAGCGCAGGCCGGCATCACCGTCGATGACCAGCAGGCCACCGTGTGCCGAAGCGCCGGCGCCGTTGGAGGCGAAGCCCTTGACGTGCACCTTGCCGCTCATCATGTTCTCGGCCACGCCGGTGCTGGCGCTGCCTTCGATGGTGACGTCGGCGAACTTGTTCATGCCGGCGGCGTAGTAGCCGGCATGGCCCTGGATGGTCACCTTCACCGGTGCGTTGATGCCGACCGCGATGTTGTGCGCGCCGTCGGGATTGGTCACCGTGATGTGCTGGCCGGCCAGCGATTCGGGACTGCCGTGCAGGTGCTGGTTGAGCGCACGCACGCTCTGCTGGCCCAGGTCGAAAGTCAGATTTTCCATACGTACATCTCCTCAGGGGCGGGTTCAAAGACCTTGGCGTTTTTGACGTCGGGCAGGTGGGCGAGCGAACGGAACTCGGAGGCGATGGCCACGTAGTCGTCGGTCTCGGCCACCACGGCCGGCTTGCAGGCGAAGGGGTCGCGGATCAGGGCCAGCTCGGTGGGCGTTCCCATCAGGAAGGTGAAGAAGCCGTCGAGCGCCTCGAAGCCCTTCTGCAGCGCGGTGTGCAGGTCGTCGCCTTCGCGCAGGCGCCACTCCAGGAAGCGGCAGGCGGCTTCGGTGTCGTTGTCGGTCTCGAACCGGATGCCGCGCGGCTCCAGCATGCGGCGCACACCGTTGGGGTTGGACAGCGAGCCGTTGTGCACCAGGCAGAAGTCCTCGCCGGCGGTGAAGGGGTGGGCGCGGTCGGGTGTGACGGCCGATTCGGTGGCCATGCGGGTGTGGCCCACCAGGTGGCTGCCAACAAGCGCGCCGAAGTCGTAGCGCTGGGCCACCTCGGCGGGCGTTCCGATGTCCTTGTACAGGTCGATGCGGCGGCCGGCCGAGAGCAGGTGCAGCTTGGCGTCGTAGGCCTTGACGAAGGCCTTGACCGGATCGGCCGGGCCTTCAAAGGTGAAGACGGCGTGGTTGCCCTTGAGCACCGCGTGCGCCTTGACCTTGAGCGTCGCGTTCAGCGCGTCGGTCAGGGCCACCCAGTCGTAGCCGGCACCGGCCTCGGTCAGGCCGGAATAGACGCTGATCTTGCGCTGGCCTTCGGGCAGCGGCTGACCGAACACTGCCATGCCGGCCGAGTCCGGGCCGCGCTCGGTCATGCCGATCAGCATGGGCACCATCAGCTCACCCAGCCGGTCGTACAGCGCCGGTTTTTTCAACAACAGTCCAACAATTCCACACATGGTTGCTTCCTTCAGAAAAATTCCAGGTATTGCTTGACTTCCCAGTCCGAGACGTGGCGCATGTACTCGATCCATTCCATGCGCTTGAACTTGAGGAATTCGTCGGTGACCGGGCCGAGCGCTTCGCGGATCACGCTGTCGGCTTCGAGGGCGTCGAGCGCGGCGTTCAGGTTCTGCGGCAACAGGCCGATGCCGGCTTCCTTGAGCTGGGCCTCGCTCCAGTCGTAGAGGTTCACGTTGCGCGGCGCGCCCGGGTGCATGTTCTTGGCGATGCCGTCCAGGCCGGCGGCAATGACCGCGGCCGTGGCCAGGTAAGGGTTGCAGGCACCGTCGGGCAGGCGCAGTTCCAGCCGGCCCTTGGGGATGCGCACCATGGTCGAGCGGTTGTTGTCGCCGTAGCTGATGTAGGCCGGGGCCCAGGTGGCGCCGGTCAGCGAACGGCCCACCACCAGGCGCTTGTAGGAGTTGATGGTCGGCGCGCACAGGGCCGTGAGCGCCGGTGCGTGGTGCAGCAGGCCGGCCATGAACTGGTAGGCCATGGGCGAGAGTTCCAGCCCGTTGGCGTCGCTCTTGTCCTGGAACAGGTTGCGCTGGCCGTCACCGATGGACAGGTGCATGTGCATGCCGTTGCCCGGCCGGTTGGCAAAGGGCTTGGGCATGAAGGAGCAGATCAGGCCCAGTTCGTTGGCGATCTCGCTGGCGGCCATCTTGAAGAAGACGAAGTGGTCGCACGAGGTCAGGCAGTCGGTGAAGGTGTAGTTCAGCTCGAACTGGCCGTTGGCGTCTTCGTGGTCGATCTGGTAGACGTCGATGCCGGTGGCGCGCATGGCGCCCGAGAGTTTTTCCAGGAACACCCGGGTGCGCGAGAGGCCCTTGTAGTCGTAGCAGGGCTTGGCCAGGTTGTCGCTGGCGTCGTGCGGCACGATGCTGCCGTCGGCGTTGCGGCGCAGCAGCGAAAACTCGGGCTCCAGGCCGGTGAACATGGTCAGGCCCTGCTCGGCCAGGCGCGCCACCTGCTTCTTGAGCACCACGCGGCTGTCGTAGGCCCAGGGTTCGCCTTCCACATGGCCTTCACAGACGATGCGCGCCAGGCCCGGCTGCCAGGGCACCAGCGAGACGGTGGACAGGTCGCCCACGGCCATGAAGTCGGGGCCGTGCGGTTCGATCCCGACGCCGCAGATGGCGAATCCGGCAAAGCCCGCACCGTCGGTGAGCACGGTGTTCAAATGGTCGACCGGCACCGACTTGGCCTTGGCCACGCCGTGGATGTCGACGAACTGCGCCAGCACATAGGCCACGCCCTGGGACTTGAGATAGCGCTGGGTTTCCTCGACGGTGGCGAAGCGCTTCGGAGGCACCAGGGCAGCCGGATCGGCCGGACTGGTGAAGGGGTGGTCAAGTGTGTTCAAGGCAAGGGCTCCTTCGGTTGGCAATCGGTTGTCGAGGGGTTTCAACAGGTGTCGGCCTTGGTGCATGGCGTTCACCGATGTTTCTTCTCATGCAACATATGTGCCTGATGTGAATTTTTTTAGGCCCGCAGCCCGTACACTTTTTTCACCCCCCAAGACACAAGGAGCCGGTCGTGAACAAACCCGCTGACAAGCCCGCGATTTCCCTGGAGGAATCGGTCGGCTCGGCCATCAAGGAACTGCGCCAGCGCCACGGGCTGACCATTGCGCAGGTCTCGGAACAGGCCAGCATCAGCCGCGGCATGCTGTCCAAGATCGAGAACGGCCAGACCTCGGCTGGCATGGAGACGCTGGCGCGCATCGCGCGTGCGCTGGGGGTGTCGATGTCGATGCTGTTCAGCAAATACGACGTGACGGCGAGCACCGCGCAGCACATCAAAAAAGGGGCAGGCATGGAAGTGGTGCGTCGGGGCACCAAGAGCGGGCACACCTACCACCTGCTCGCCTACGACCAGGGCCCGGTCAAGCTGTTCGAGCCCTTCCTGATCACCATGGACGACGACTCGGAGCAGTACCCCACGTTCCAGCACCCCGGCACCGAGTTCCTGTACATGCTCGAAGGCAAGATCGTGTACCGCTGCGGCCAGGACACCTACCTGCTGGAGCCTGGCGATTCGCTGACCTTCCAGGGCGAGGTCGCGCACGGCCCCGAGAAACTGGTCAAGTTCCCGATCAAGTTCCTGTCGGTGATCGTCTACCCGCGCAGCGCGGAGTGAGGGTGAGCCGCGGAAGGCTCAGCGGCCTGAGATCGGCCTGAGACTCAGAAGAGCGCGGTGACCAGCACCCGACTGCCCGGCCGGCAGGGCGCCAGCAGGCTGCGTTCGGGCAGTTGCTGCAGGTGCAGGCCCTGACCGGCGCCCAGGCCCTGGGTGCGGCAGTGCGGCAACGCGAGTTCCATCTCGCCGCCGAGCACACAGACCAGCACGTGGGGGGCGGCCGGCAGCGCGACCACCTGATCGCCCGAGACGCTCACCTGCGCGCGCACCGCGCCACGGCGGTGCATCACGTTCCAGAGCCGGGTCGGCAGCGCCGGCGCGTCGGCCACCAGCGCGCGCTCACCGGGGAAGGCGGCCTGGCTGCCCGGGCCGTCGAACACGACATCCTCTGACGGGCACGCGGCGCGCAGGCGCAGCCGGCCGCCGTCGAGCATCACGGCCTGGCGCTCCAGGCCTTCAAAGATCGAAAACGGACCGGCCTCGGTGATCTCGGCTACGCTGACGCGCCAGTCGGGCAAGCCGTCGGCTCCGGCCACGCTGGCCACCGGGCTGGTCCAGCCGCCGCCGTTCTTCCAGCGCTCGCGCGGCAGGGCTGCCAGCGCGAAGTGCCGCTGCGCGAAACGGGCGCCGGTGTGCACGGTCATGCCGTGGCCGCGGCGGCGGGCAGGCCCGCGCTCAGCGCGGGCAGGACTTCGAACAGGTCACCGACCAGGCCCACGTCGGCGACCGAGAAGATGGGCGCGTCCGGGTCCTTGTTGACCGCGACGATGACGCCCGCGTCCTTGATGCCGGCCAGGTGCTGGATGGCCCCCGAGATGCCGAAGGCCAGGTAGACGTCGGGCGCCACGCTCTTGCCGGTCTGACCGACCTGGATGGCGTTGGGCGCAAAGCCGGCGTCCACCGCGGCGCGCGAGGCGCCGACGGCGCCGCCCAGGTGGTCGGCGAGCTGCTCCACCAGGGCCATGTGTTCGCGCGCGCCGACGCCGCGCCCGGCCGCCACCACCACACGGGCGCGGGTCAGGTCGGGCCGGCTGCTGCTCAGGGTCTCGCGGTGCGCGAGGCGGCTGCGGGCGTCCACCGCCACCACCGGTGCGTCGCTCACCGGGCAGGCGGCCTGGCGGCCGGCCACCGGCGCGAAGCCGGCCGGGCGCAGCGTCAGCAGACAACGCTCGGCCTGCACCTGCACCTGCGCCAGCACGCTGCCGGCGTACAGCGGGCGCACGAAGCGGCGGCCGGGCTCGATGCCGACCACGTCGCTCAGGTAGGCCGCCTGCAGGCGCGCGGCCGCACGGGGCAGCGCGGCGCGCAGCAGCATGCGGTGCGCGGCGATCAGGGTCTGGTGCGCCGGCATCAGGGCTTCGATCAGGCGCGCCAGGCTCTCGGCCGACGGGCTCTGCCAGGCCGCATCGTCGGCCAGCCAGACCTGGGCCACACCGTCCACCGTGGCGGCTTCGGCGGCCACCGCCGCCACGCCATGGCCGAGCACCAGCAGGTGCACCGGCTCACCGAGCTGGCGGGCCGCGCCCAGCAGGCCCAGGGTG
Source organism: uncultured Hydrogenophaga sp. (assembly GCA_964550405.1). Classification (GTDB taxonomy): domain Bacteria; phylum Pseudomonadota; class Gammaproteobacteria; order Burkholderiales; family Burkholderiaceae_C; genus Hydrogenophaga. Next base: position 66,684 of record CAZJZD010000021.1, read on the forward strand.
GCGACATCGAGTTGGGTGCCGTCGTGTTCGGCGATGACGAGGGTGCTCATGGGGAGGTCAGGGCAAAAGGTTCAGGCACTGGCGTTCAGCGCGGGCAGCTGGCGCAGGCGCTCCAGCAACTGGGGCAGGCTGTCCACGCGCTGGCCCGGGGCGCGCGCCGGTGGGGTGGCGCAGCCGGTGACGGCAAAACGTGGCGCCAGCGCGCCGGTGTCGGCCAGCTCGGCCAGCGGCACGGTGGTGATGGCGGCCTTCTTGGCCTTCATCATGTTGGGCAGGCTGATGGCGCGCGGGTCGCACAGGCGCAGGTCCACGCCCAGCACGGCCGGCAGCGGCAGTTGCCACTGCTCCAGCCCCTGGTCACCGTCGCAGTCCACCGTCAGCCCGTCGTCGCTGCGTTCCAGCCGGTTGACCGACAGGGCCTGCGGCCAGTCCAGCAGCGCGGCCAGCATGGGCACGGTGTCGCCCAGGTCGTCGTCGATGGCCTGCTTGCCGCACAGCACCAGGTCCGCGCCCTCGCGCCGCACCAGAGCGGCCAGGGCCTCGATCAGCGCCGGACCCTCGCCGCTGCCGGCGCCCGGGTCCAGCAGCACGGCCTGGTCCGCGCCCATGGCCAGCGCGGTGCGCAGCACGTCCTGCGTGATGGCCGGCCCGCAGGCCACCGCCGTCACCTTCGTGGCCAGGCCGGCCTGGCGCAGACGCACCGCCTGCTCCACCGCGACCTCGTCGAAGGGGTTCATGGACATCTTCAGTCCGGTGGTGTCGACCCCCGTGCCGTCGGCGCGCACCCGCACCTTGACGTTGTGGTCGACCACGCGTTTGACAAACACCAGCACGTGCATGACGTTGCCCTCCCTGATCAGGACACCGCGCCCAGGCCGTAGCGGCCGGTGAGCAGGTTCCCGCTGCGGAAACGCTCGTGCGCATAGGGCGCCAGCGGCACTTCGGTGGGCAGGCCCAGCGCTTCCTGCGCCAGCACCAGGCCCACGCCGGGCGAGAGCTTGAAGCCGTGGCCGGAGAAGCCGTAGCCCACCACCAGGCCGGGCACGTCGGGCAGGCGGCCGAGCACCGGGTTCCAGTCGGGTGTGACGTCGTAGACGCCGGTCCAGGACGAGGCCAGGCCGGCTTCGCCGAAGGACGGGAAACGTTCGGCCACCTGGGCGCCGACCTCGACCACGTAGTCCATGGAGATGTCGCCCTGCTCGTTGTCGGGCGCGGCCAGGGTCTCGCCCACCGTGCCTTCGCTCACCAGCATCTGGTTGCCGCCGTAGCTGCGGCAGTACAGCATGCCGGGCGAGCCCAGATCCTTGAACACCGGCATCCGGAAGCTGTAGGCCTCGGGGCCTTCGAGCGCGAGCACCGCGTGGCGCTCGGCCTTGACGGGCGTGGGCACGCCGGTCCACTGCTCGATGTCGGTGGCCCAGATGTTCTGGGTGCTGATGACGGTGTTGCTGTGGAACGTGCCCTGGCTGGTCTGCACGCCCACCACCTTGCCGCCCTCCACCAGCAGGCGCTCGACGTTCACGCCTTCCATGATCTTCACGCCCAGGCGGCGCGCGGCGCGGGCAAAGCCGGTGGCCACCAGGTAGGCGTCGGCGAAGCCGGCCTCGGGCTCGTAGCCGATCAGGGCGGCATCATCGAAATGGGCGATGGGCAGCAGTTCGCGCGCAGCGTCGCGGTCGAGCAGGCGCACTTCCACACCCATGCGCTCCTGCCCGGCGAGCGACTGACGCAGCGGTTCGAGCTTGGGGCCTTCGGGCGCGCAGATCAGGTAGCCGCACTTGACCAGGCCGGCGGAGGCGTCCTCGTCGCCCAGGTAGCCGGCGAAGTCCTGGAACACCGACCAGGAGCGCTTGGCCAGCTCAACGTTCTCGATCACCGAGTAGTGGGTGCGCAGGATGCCGGAGGACTGGGTGCTGGTGCCGGCGCCGATCTGCAGCCGGTCGAGCACCAGCACCTGGCGGGCGCCCAGGCGCGCCAGGTGGTAGGCAACCGAACTGCCGATCACACCGGCACCGATCACGATGGCGTCATAGCTTTGCATGGGGGGCCTTTCTGGGCAGGGATGGCGATGAAGGAAGGGTTGGAGCGGACTGTAGGCAGCCGGACCACGGCCGCCCACAACTGAAGCAAAACCGATGCTATGGTTTGGTTTCTCGAAACTTGTGGCCGACCCGGCCGATCCTGCCCACCATGCGCACCATGTCCACTTCCGCCTCTGGCACCCGCAAAGCCCGCCGCTCGCGCCTGCTGCCCGACCTGCAGCTGCTCGAGGCCTTTGTGGCGGTCTGCGACGCGGGCTCCATGGCCCTGGCGGCCCAGCACCTGGGCCTGAGCCAGAGCGCCATCAGCCAGGCCATCAAGACGCTGGAAGCCGAACTGGGCATCCCGCTGCTGGACCGCGAGGTGCGGCCGGCCGTGGCCACCCACGCCGGCCGGATGCTGCGCGAACGCGCCACCCGCCTGCTGGGCCAGGCCCGCAGCCTGGTGGAACAGGTGCGCGCCAGCGCGCGCCAGGAGCACACGCAAATCCACCTGGGTTGCGTCGATTCGTTCGCCGCCACCGTGGGCCCGCAGCTGATCCGCGCGCTCTCGGGTTCGGCCCAGCAGCTCCTGATGTGGTCGGGCCTGACACCCACGCTGACCGAACAGCTGCGCGCGCGCGAACTGGACTTCGCCATCTGCACCGACTCGGCCGTCGACGACCCGCGCATCGTGCAGCGCCTGCTGTTTTCCGAATCCTGGGTCGCGGTGTTCCCCAAGGCCCATCCGGTGCAGGCCCTCAAGACCGTGCGCGACCTCTCGGCCATCGCGGCCGGCCTGCCGCTGATCCGCTACAGCCAGCGCTCGGTGATCGGCCAGCAGATCGAACGTTTCCTGCGCCACGTGGGTGTGCAGGCGCCGCGCAGCTACGAGTTCGACGCCACCGATCCGCTGCTCAGCCTGGTGGCCTCGGGTCTGGGCTGGGCCCTCTCCACGCCACTGTGCCTGTGGCAGTCGCGCCAGTACCTGGACGACGTGGTGGTGCTGCCCATCCCGGCCACGCGCCTGGGCCAGCGCCAGTTCTTCCTGCTCTCGCGCGAGGAGGAATGGGCCGGCCTGGACGAAGACATCGCCCGCATCGCGCGCGAGGTGATCCGCCAGGACACCGCCGCCGCCATCCGCCACTGCATGCCCGGCCTGCCGGCCCACACCCTGTCCTGCCCCGAAGAAGAAAGCCCATGAGCACCCTCGACACACCCACCTACGCCCTGCGCCAGGGCACGCTGCCGCTGCTGATCTCCATCCCCCACCTGGGCACCGAGCTGCCGGCCGAGTTCGCCGCCGGCATGACCGGCACCGCCCCGGTGCTGCAGGACACCGACTGGCACCTGGACCGGCTCTACGGCTTTGCCGCCGGCCTGGGGGCCTCGGTGCTGCAGGCCAAGGTCTCGCGCTACGTGATCGACCTCAACCGGCCGCCCGGCGGCGAGAGCCTGTACCCGGGCCAGACCACCACCGGCCTGTGCCCGACCGAGACCTTCCGCGGCGAACCGCTGTACGGCCCGGCCCCGGCCCCCGATGCGCCGCAGCAGGCCGACCGCCTGGCGCGCTACTGGCGGCCCTACCACGACGCCCTGCGGGCCGAGCTGGACCGCCTGAAGGCGCAGCACGGGGCGGTGCTGCTGTGGGACGCGCATTCCATCGCCAGCGTGCTGCCACGCCTGTTCGAGGGCAAGCTGCCCGATCTGAACTTCGGCACCGCCGATGGCAAGAGCTGCGCCCCGGCCATCATCGAGCGTGTGGTGGCCCATGCGCAGGGCGGTCCGTTCAGCCATGTGGTCAACGGCCGCTTCAAGGGTGGCTACATCACGCGCCACTACGGCGCACCCGCCGACGGGGTGCACGCCATCCAGCTGGAGATGGGGCAGGACCTCTACATGCTCGAAGACCCGCCCTTCACCTACCTCGAACACAAGGCCACCTCGGTGCAGCCGCTGCTGCAGAAGATGCTGATGGAAGCGCTGGACACCCTGACCCGACTGCACACCCACGGCGGAGTGAACGCATGACCTCTGAAGAAATCCTGGCCCAGTACGGCCCCCGCGAAGCGATGGAATACGACGTGGTGGTCGTCGGTGGCGGGCCGGCTGGCCTGTCCACCGCCATCCGCCTCAAGCAACTGGCGGCCGAGAAGGGCAGCGAGGTCAGCGTCTGCGTGCTGGAGAAGGGCTCGGAGCCCGGCGCCCACATCCTCTCGGGCGCCGTGATGGACCCCAAGGCCATCACCGAACTGTTCCCCAACTGGAAGGACCTGGGCGCGCCGCTGAACCAGCCCGTCACCGGCGACGACCTGCTCGTGCTCTCCGAGACCGGCGCGCAGCGCACGCCCGACTGGCTCATGCCGCGCAACTTCGACAACCACGGCTGCTACGTCATCAGCCTGGGCGCGGTGACCAAGTGGCTGGGCGAACAGGCCGAGGCCCTGGGCGTGGAGATCTTCCCCGGCTTCACCGCCGCCGAGGTGCTCTACAACGACCAGGGCGCCGTCAAGGGCGTGGCCACTGGCAACTTGGGGCTAGGCAAGGACGGCGAGCCGACCGAGAACTTCCAGATCGGCA
>CAZJZD010000022.1:0-65846 GCA_964550405.1 uncultured Hydrogenophaga sp.
TACGGGCACTTCTTCAGGCACCAGGGCAGGTGGATGTAGAGCGAGAGCGGCGGCAAACCCTGCAGCTGCAGGGTGCCCGGTCGCATCCAGTGGCGGATGTCGCTCCAGTGCGGGGACTCGCTCATGGCTGGGCGAACCAGCGCTCGCGCATCAGGGCGAGCATCTGCTGCGCCGCCTTGCCACGGTGGCTGTTGGCGTTCTTCACCTCCGCCGGCAACTGCGCGAAGGTTTTGCCGAACGGCGGCAGCAGCAGCACCGGATCGAAACCGAAGCCCTGGTCGCCGATGCGTTCCTGCGTGATCAGCCCCGCCGCGCGGCCCGTGGCCACCAGCGGCTCCGGATCGTCGGCGCTGCGCAGCGCCACCAGCGTGCTCACCAGCGCCGCGCGGCGGTCGGTGATGCCCTGCATCTGCTCCAGCAAGGCGCGCACGTTGTTGTCGTCACCCTTCTCGTAGCCGAACTGCGTGGCGTAGAACGCCGTGTCCACACCCGGCAGACCACCGAAAGCCTCGACGCACAACCCCGCGTCGTCGGCCAGCGCCGGCAGGCCACTGACCTGCGCCGCATGGCGTGCCTTGGCCAGCGCGTTCTCGATGAAGGTGCGGTGCGGCTCGGGCGCCTCGGGAATGCCCAGGTCGGCCTGGCGCACCAGCTCCACGCCCAGCGGCACGAACAGCGCCTGCAGCTCGGCCAGCTTGCCCTTGTTGTTCGACGCGAGAACGAGCTTCATTCGCCCAGTGCTTTTTTCTGCGCCGCGATCAGCTCGCCGATGCCCTTCTCGGCCAGCGCCAGCAGCGCGTCCATTTCCTTGCGCGTGAAGGCCACGCCCTCGGCGGTGCCCTGCACTTCCACATAGTGGCCGGCACCGGTCATGACCACGTTCATGTCGGTGTCGCAGGCCGAGTCTTCAACGTATTCCAGGTCCAGCAGCGGCTGGCCGTCCAGGATGCCGACCGAGATCGCCGCCACATGGTCCTTGATCGGCGAGGCCGCCAGCTTGCCGTCGGCGATCAGCTTGTTGACCGCGTCCTGCGCCGCGACAAAGGCACCGGTGATGCTGGCGGTGCGCGTGCCGCCGTCGGCCTGCAGCACGTCGCAATCCAGCGAAATCGTGCGCTCGCCCAAGGCCTTGAGATCGAACACCGCGCGCAGCGAACGGCCGATCAGGCGCTGGATTTCCTGCGTGCGCCCGCTCTGCTTGCCCTTGGCCGCTTCACGGCTGCTGCGGGTGTGGGTGGCACGCGGCAGCATGCCGTACTCGGCCGTCACCCAGCCTTCGCCCGTGCCCTTCTGGTGCGGCGGCACCTTCTCTTCGACCGAGGCGGTGCACAGTACCTTGGTGTGGCCGAACTCGATCAGTACCGAACCTTCGGCGTGCATGGTGTAGCCGCGCGTGATGCGCACCGGGCGCAGGGCGTCGTGGGCCCGCTGGCCGGGACGGGAGGAAGTCGTCATGAAACAGTGCTTTCTGTGATGGCAAGATGCGCCGGCCTGAACGTCCCGCACACACCGGAGAACCGGCTTCGCCGGGCCACTGGTGTGGTCCCCCTGGGGGGAAGACGCGCAGCGGCGCAGGGGTTACGAATTTTTCTCGGCCGTCCGGCGGATCGCTTCGTTGATCTCGGCGATCGAGCGCTCGATGGCCTCGTCGTCCAGGTCCTCGACCGTGGGGTCGGGCACACCCGACTGGATGGTGGAGGCGAAAACGCCTTCCTCGATGTCCTCCGTCGACACCCGCGTGGTCTGGAACTCGTCGGGGGTCTCCCATTCCATCGCCAGCACGGTCACGTTGTCGCAGCGGGGTCCGCCCCGCCTCAGCGCCATCTCCACCAGCTCCGGCACCGACTGCTCCAGCGGACGCTTGGCCAGCTCGTCGGTGATCTCGAAGTCCTTGACCGTGCCCCACAGGCCGTCCGAACACAGCAGCACCCGGTCGCCCTGCTGCAGCTGCAAAGGGCCGGACAGGTCAAACACCGGCTTGGCCGGTGAACCCAGACAGGTGAACAGGATGTTGCGGTTGATGTGCTGCGTATTGCGGCCCAGGTGTGCCTGCTGCTCCATGTAGGAATGGTCGCGCGTGCGGGTCAGCAGTTCGCCGTTGCGCACGATGTAGAGGCGGGAATCGCCGCAGTGCACCCAGTGCACATGGTTGCGCTCCATGACCGCCGCCACCAGCGTGGTGCGCGGCGTGTCCAGCATGCCTTTTTCGGCGGCGTAGCGGATGATCTGGTGATGCGCCGCCATCAGCGCGCTGGAGAGGAACTCCGGCACCTCGCGCACCGTGGGGTTGGCGGCTTTCTGGAAGTAGGCCGAGAAGGTCTGCAGCGCCAGCTGTGCAGCCATCGCGCCTTCGGGGTGCCCGCCCATGCCGTCGGCCAGCACAAACAAACCCGACTCGCGCGTGTAGGCGTAGCCCATCCGGTCTTCGTTGCGCTCCCGACCACCCTGTCGGCTGATCTGGTAGACCGAGAACTTCATTTGAACTTGGTGCCCGCGACCGTCGACTTGCGCGGCGACTTCTTGTTGTCCGACACGATGTTGTCGAACTGAAGCCGCATCTTCTCGGCCACCGTCAGCTTGGTGTAGCTGCGCTCGGTCTCACGGCTGAGTTCTTTTTGCAGCGCAAACACCGACTGCGGGCGCGAGAGCGGATCCAGCGACATGCACCACTCGACCACTTCGATCAGGTTGTCGGAGTACACCCCGCGCAGGCGGGACAGGGCCAAAGACAGGCGATCCTTTTCAAGCCGCTGAGGCGCATCGTTGGGCGGATAGCCCTGCATGCTGGCGTAAATGCAGGCCCCGATGGCGTAGATGTCGGTCCACGGGCCCATGCTCGAATCGCGGCGGTACATCTCGGGCGCGGCAAAGCCGGGGGTGTACATGGGACGGATGAAGTTGCCTTCCTTGCTCAGCACCTCGCGCGCAGCACCGAAGTCGATCAGCACCGCCCGGTTGTCGTCGGTCACAAAGATGTTGGCCGGCTTGATGTCCAGGTGCAGCATCTTGTGCTGGTGCACGATACGAAGACCGCGCAGCACCTCGTCATACAGCGAGCGGATGGTGGACTCGCGGAAGACCTTCTGCTTCTTGAGTTCCCGCGCGGTGATGATGAACTCCTGCAGGGACGCGCCCTCCAGGTAATTCATGACCATGTAGACGGTTTCGTTCTCGCGGAAGAAGTTCAGCACGCTCACCACCGACTGGTGGGAGATCTGGGCCAGTGCACGCCCCTCTTCGAAGAAACTCTTGAGACCCAGGCGGTAGAGCGAGAGCTTTTCCGGCTGCACCTGTGGCAGCAACTCACCCGGCGCTCTGGAGGCCAGCGAGGAAGGCAGATACTCCTTGATGGCAACCTGCTGGCCCTCGGTGTCAACAGCCAGATAGACCACCCCGAAGCCCCCTGCTGCCAGCTTCCTGACGATGCGGTAGCCACCGATCACGGTGTCCGGCGGCAATGGAGCGGGTTTGACCTTTGACATAATTCGAATGGCTTCCGGAACGCCTCGTTTTGGACCACTCCACCAGTTGGGTCACCAGTCCGATGGCAGTTTACAGCATGACCGGCTACGCCACAGCCCAAAGTGGCAGCCCTTCCCCGGGCAGTTCCGAGGCCCCGCGCCCCGCTCTCGGCTTGGAGATCCGATCGGTCAACAGCCGCTTCCTGGACCTCTCATTCAAGCTGCAGGACGACCTGCGCGGGACCGAGCCGGCCTTGCGCGAGTTGCTCGTCGGCCGCCTCAAACGCGGCAAAGTGGAAGTGCGTGCCTGGATTGAAGGGCGTGGTGACGGCACTCTGCGAGCACCCAGCCCAAGCGACCTGCAGAAGATCGTTGGCCTGCAGGACAGCATCCAGGCCTGGTGCCCGAAAGCCGCCTCCCTGAGCGTGGCAGAGGTGCTGCAACTCACTTCGCGCCAGCAGAGCCTGCCGGGCGGCCTTCACGACGAACTGCAGGCCCTGGCCCAGACGGCGCTGGACGGACTGGTGGACGCCCGCCAGCGCGAGGGCAAACGCCTCGTGGCCATGCTGCAGGACCGTCTGCAGCAGTTGAGACAGCTGGCACAGGAGGCCCAGCCCCTGATTCCCCAGCTGGTGGCGCAGCAGCGCCAGCGCTTCCTGGACCGCTGGAACGAGGCGCTGGGTGGCGCCGGAACCACGCTCAACGCGGAATCGGCCCAAGACAGGGCGCTGACGGAAGCCACCGCCTTTGCCATCCGTATCGACGTTGCCGAAGAGCTGACACGGCTGGACTCGCACTTGAGCGAAATTGAACGCCTGCTCAAGAAGGGCGGCGAAGTAGGCAAGCGACTGGACTTCCTGATCCAGGAACTGCACCGCGAAGCCAATACCCTGGGCTCCAAGTCGTCCAGCCTGGAACTCACCCGGATTTCGGTGGATATGAAGGTGCTGATCGAGCAAATGCGCGAGCAGGTCCAGAACATTGAGTGAATTTATGGAATACCCCGGCAACCTGTTCGTCGTAGCGGCCCCCAGCGGGGCCGGCAAATCCAGCCTGGTCAAGGCACTGATGGAGTTGGACAAGCGCGTCAGCCCCTCGGTGTCGCACACCACCCGCCCGCCGCGCGGCCAGGAGGTGCATGGCCGCGAGTACTACTTCGTAAGCCAGGAAACCTTCGATCAGATGGTCGCCCAGGACGCATTTCTGGAATGGGCCCATGTGCACGGCAACCGCTACGGCACCTCCAAGTCAGCCATCGAGCAGCGCATGTCGCAGGGGGCTGATGTGGTGCTGGAGATCGACTTCCAGGGTGCCATCCAGGTCAAACGCATCTTCCCCAACGCGGTGCTGATCTTCATCCTGCCGCCCAGTTGGGAAGAGCTGCGCTCGCGCCTGGAACGGCGCAACGAGGACAGCGCTGAAACCATCGAACTGCGCCTGCAGAACGCAGCGCAGGAGATGGAACACGCCAAATCATTCGACTTCGTTATAATCAACGACTTGTTTGAACGGGCCCTGTTCGATCTCAAGGCCATTGTTCATGCCCAGCGATTGCGCTACTCCGCCCAGCGCATCGCCCGCGCCGACACGTTTGGCGCCCTCCACATCCACTGATACAAGCGAGATTCCCGTCATGGCACGCATCACCGTCGAAGACTGTCTGGAAAAGATCCCCAACCGCTTCCAGCTGGTGCTGGCCGCCACTTACCGCGCTCGCATGCTCAGCCAAGGTCATGCACCCAAGATCGAGAGCAAGAACAAGCCGGCCGTGACCGCCCTGCGCGAAATCGCCGATGGCAAGGTCGGACTGGAAATGCTCAAGAAGGTCCCTGTCTGACCAAGGGCCTCGCCATGCAGAAAACACCGCCGCGGCGGTGTTTTTTTTCGCCATCGCGGCCATTGGCCCGATGGGCGCACCAACATGGCGTCTCGCGCTACATTTAAGGGATGAACTCCGTCGCGGCCGCCGTCCCCCGCATGCCCAAGGCAGTGCCAGCCCCTGCCTCGGCGAGTGCGGCTGCGGCCAGCTTTGCGGCGCTGTTGGGCAAGCTCGACTACCTGCCCGCGAGCGACATCGAACAGATCCGTCAGGCTTACCGCCTGGCCGACGAAGCGCATCTGGGCCAGATGCGCAAGAACGGTGATCCGTACATCACGCATCCCATCGCAGTCGCGGCGCAGTGCGCGGAGTGGAAGCTGGACGCACAGGCCCTGATGGCCGCCCTGATGCACGATGTCATCGAGGATTGCGGCATCACCAAACACGATCTGGTCGAACGCTTCGGCGCGCCGGTGGCCGAACTGGTGGACGGCCTGACCAAGCTGGAGAAGCTGGAGTTCGACACCCGCGAGCAGAACCAGGCGGAGAGCTTCCGCAAGATGCTGCTGGCCATGGCCAAGGATGTGCGGGTCATTCTGATCAAGCTGGCCGACCGCACGCACAACATGCGCACCATGGGCGACATGCCACGCAACAAGTGGCAGCGCATCAGCAGCGAGACGCTGGAAATCTATGCCCCGATCGCCCACCGCCTGGGCTTGAACTTCACCTACCGCGAACTGCAGGACCTGTCGTTCCGATTCCTGCACCCCTGGCGCTACCAGATCCTGGAAAAGGCACTGGGGAAATCGCGCAGCCGCCGCAAGGACCTGATCGCGCGGGTCCAGTCCGAGGTCGAGTCGGCCTTTGCACAGCAAGGGCTGGCGGTCCGCATCATGGGGCGCGAGAAAACGCTGTACTCGGTTTACCGGAAGATGGACAGCAAGCACCTGTCGTTCTCGCAGGTGACCGACATCTACGGATTCCGCATCATCGTGCCGGCGTTGACCGACTGTTACACCGGCATGGGGGTGCTGCACCAGCTGTACAAGCCGGTCCCGGGCAAGTTCCGCGACTATGTCGCCATCCCCAAAGTCAACGGCTACCAGTCGCTGCACACCACGCTGATCGGCCCTGTCGGCACCAATATCGAATTTCAGTTGCGCACGCACGCCATGGACGTGGTCGCCGAATCGGGTGTGGCCGCCCACTGGCTTTACAAGGCCAACGAACCCAACAGCGACACATCGCAGCGCCTGGGCACGCAGTGGCTGCAGTCGCTGCTCGACATCCAGCAGGACACGCACGACTCCAGCGAGTTCTGGGATCACATCAAGATCGACCTGTTTCCCGACGCGGTCTATGTGTTCACACCCAAGAGCAAGATCCTGTCGCTGCCGCGCGGCGCCACAGTGGTCGATTTTGCCTATGCCATTCACAGCGGCGTGGGCAGTCGCACCGTGGGGGCCCGCATCAATGGGGAACAACAGCCGTTGCGGACGGAGCTCAACAACGGTGACGTGGTGGAGGTCATCACGGACGAAAAAGCCGAGCCTAACCCGGCTTGGCTGTCCTTCGTCAAGACCGGACGGGCCCGCTCCAAGATCCGGCACTTCCTCAAGACCGCTGCCCACGAGAAATCGCAGGACTTGGGCGAGCGCATGCTGAGCCAGGCCCTGCGTTCGGAAGGCTTCCCACAGTTACCTGGTGAGGATGGCAAGAACAAGGCCATCTGGGACAAACTGCTGCGGTTCACCGGCAACAAGAACCGCGCCGAGCTGCTGTCAGACATCGGACAGGGCAGACGCATCGCCGGCATGGTCGGCAAAAAACTGGCCGGGCTCATCGCAGAAACCGGTCTCAAACCCGATGCCGTGCTGATCAGCACCGAACGCTACGCCGCGGGAACGGGAGAGTCGGTCACCCAGGGGGTGCTCGCGCTCGATGGCAGCGAAGGAGTTTCGGTGCAGTACGCCACCTGCTGCAGGCCGCTGCCGGGCGACCGCATCGTCGGCTATCTGGGCCGGGGCGAGGGTCTGGTGGTGCATGTGGAAGATTGCCCAACGGGCAAACGCCTGCTGTCGCGGGACAGTGAACGCTTCCTGCCAGTAGAGTGGGCAGACGAACCTCAGCGGGCCTTTGAAACCGCTCTGGTGGTCACGGTGGCCAACGGCAAGGGTGTACTGGCCCGCGTCGCATCGGCCATTGCCCAGGCCGAGGCCGACATCACCCACGTGGATATGGGCGACGAGCCAGCGCAGACCGCCACCGACATCCGCTTCACCGTCGCGGTGCGCGACCGCCAGCACCTGGCCGATGTGTTGCGCAGCCTGCGCCGCACGCCGTCGGTACTGAAGGCACAGCGCCACAAGCCGCCACGCAGCCCGAACGCCTGATCAGCCCGCAGGCTGCGGGTACGTCACCGCCAGTACCTCAAGCTCCTGCACACCGCCAGGCAGGCTCAGCCGCACCACATCCCCCACGCGGGATTTCAGCAGTGCCCGGGCCACCGGCGACACCCAGCTGATCTGGCCGTGGATGCTGTCGGCCTCGTCCACGCCCAGGATGGTCACGGTGGTCTCGGAGCCCTGAACATCGGCATAGGTCACAGTGGCTCCGAAAAACACTTGGTCGCCTCCGTTGTGCTGCGACGGATCGACCACCTCGGCGATCTCCAGGCGTTTGGTGAGGAACCGGATACGCCGGTCAATTTCGCGCAAGCGCTTCTTGCCGTAAAGGTAGTCGCCATTTTCCGAACGGTCGCCGTTGCTGGCCGCCCAGTGCACCACCTCGACGATACGCGGGCGCTCCTCGTCCATGAGCTGGAACAGCTCGGCGCGCAACCGGTCGTACCCGGCACGGGTGATGTAGTTCTTGCCCCCAGGCAGCGCCGGAGCGGCGGGCACGTCGTCTTCGTCGTCCTGATCGGACTCGCGGGTGAAAGCCTTGCTCATCGCAACACGTGGTGTGAAGGCACAAAGAAAAAAGCCTGCAGCGTATGCTGCAGGCTTTTCTTGTAGTGGCGCGGCTGGCAGGAATCGAACCCACGACCCCTTGGTTCGTAGCCAAGTACTCTATCCAGCTGAGCTACAGCCGCGCAAGCCCTGCAGTATAGCACGATTTTTTTGGTAGGCCGTGTTGGGCTTGAACCAACGACCAAAGGATTATGAGTCCTCTGCTCTGACCAACTGAGCTAACGGCCCGTGCGAGCGGCGATTGTAGGCGGCTCGGACTGGGTCACTTGCCGTGGCTCAGCGCATTGCTCACCAGCTTGGCGGTCACGTCCACGATCTGGATCATGCGCTCGTAGGACATGCGCTGCGGACCGATCACGCCCAGCGTACCGACCACCTGGCCATCGACCTCGTAAGGGGCGGTCACCACCGACAGGTCCTCAAAAGGCACCACCTGGCTTTCGCCACCGATGTAGATGCGAACCCCGTCGGCCTGGGACGACACATCGAGCAGGCGCACCAGTTGCGTCTTCTGCTCGAACAGGTCAAACAGGCGGCGCAAGTTGCCCATGTCGCTGGAGAACTCGCTGACCGACAGCAGGTTGCGTTCCCCCGAGATCACCACCTCGTCCTGAGGGGTCTGCGGTTCGGCCACGATATCCACCGCCGACTGCATCAGCAAGGCGATCTCGCCGCGCAGGGCTTCCAGCTCCACTTTCAGACGAGCGCGCACCTCCTCCATGGTAAGGCCGGTGTAATGCGCATTGAGGTAGTTGGCCGCCTCCAGCAGTTGGGCCTGTGTGAAGTTCGCCTGGGTTTGAATGATGCGGTTCTGCACGTCACCGTCGGGCGACACCAGGATCACCAGCACGCGCCGGTCCGACAGACTGAGGAATTCGATGTGGCGAAACACCGAGGCGCGCCGCGGCGCCATGACCACACCAACGAACTGCGACAAGTTGGACAGCATCTGCGCGGCGGTGCTGATGACGCGCTGAGGCTGTCCGGCCTCGATGGCGGTGCTGCCCGACATGTCCGCGAAAGCATCGCGCCGCACGGTGAGCATGGTGTCGACGAACAGGCGGTAGCCCCTCGCGGTGGGCACACGACCGGCCGAGGTGTGCGGGCTGGCGATCAACCCGAGCTCCTCCAGGTCGCTCATGACATTGCGGATGGTGGCCGGAGACAGTTCGAGCCCGGCTGCTTTCGCCAGGGTTCTGGAGCCCACAGGCTGCCCGTCGGCGATGTATCGCTCGACGAGCGCCTTGAGCAGGAGCTTTGCACGGTCATCCAACATGCGGCCATTTTACGGACCGGCCACCCCGGCTGCACGGGCGGGTGACAAGGGTTTGCCGGGGCAGGATGGTCTGTGGCCCTGTGTTGTAATTTCCGCATGAATGCTCCCACCCACGCCTCCGCAATGCCCGCAGCGTCGGGTCTGCGCTTTGCCCACGTCGCCATCGTCGGCAAGTACCAGGCCCCGGGCTCCCGCAAGTCGGTGGACGAGATTGCGCATTTCCTGCATGACCAGGGCTGCGACGTGTCGCTGGAGCAGGACACCGCCCTGAACACCGGGCTGACCCAGTACCCGGCGCTGGACGTGCCCGGCATTGCGGCGCAATGCCAGCTGGCCCTGGTGGTGGGCGGTGACGGCACCATGCTGGGCATCGGCCGTCAGCTGGCCCGCTACGGCGTGCCGCTGGTGGGCATCAACCAGGGTCGGCTGGGCTTCATCACCGACATTCCGCTGGGCGATTTCCGAGACCGGCTCGGTCCCATCCTGCATGGGGTGTATGACGAAGACCGGCGCGCCCTGATGGCCGCCAGCGTCTGGCGTGACGGGCACTGCGTGTTCGAGGCCACGGCGCTCAACGATGTGGTGGTCAACCGCGGTGCCGTTGCCAGCATGATTGAGCTGCGGGTGGAGGTGGACGGGCATTTCGTGGCCAATCAGCGGGCCGACGGCCTGATCATCGCCACGTCCACCGGCTCGACCGCCTACGCGCTGTCGGCCGGCGGACCGCTGTTGCACCCGGCCATCGACGGTTGGGTGATGGCGCCGATCGCACCGCACACGCTGTCCAACCGCCCGATCGTGCTGCCCTCGCACAGCGAGATCGCGGTCGAGATCGTCGCCGGCAAGGATGCGAGCGCCAATTTCGACATGCAGTCGCTCACCAGCCTGCTGCACGGCGACCGCATCGTGGTGCGCCGGTCCGAGCACACGCTTCGGCTGCTGCACCCGGTGGGCTGGAGCTATTTCGACACCCTGCGCAAGAAGCTGCACTGGAACGAAGGCGCCTGATTCGCGGTCAGAATACGCGCATCGGCGCACGCCGCGCCCTGCCTTGAGACGCATCCATGAGCCTTCGCCGCATCGCCCTGCGCGACTTCGTCATCGTTGCCTCGCTGGACCTTGAACTGGACGCCGGTTTCGGCGTGCTCACCGGCGAGACCGGTGCCGGCAAATCCATCCTGATCGACGCCCTTCAGCTGGCCCTGGGTGCCCGCGCCGACAGTGGTGTGGTGCGCGAAGGCGCTGCGCGCTGTGAGATCGCGGCCGAGTTCGACAGTCCGGCATCACTGGCCCCCTGGCTGGACGAGCAGGGCTTCGCCACCGACGACAGCCTGCTGCTGCGCCGCACGGTGGACACCGAAGGCCGCAGCCGCGCCTGGATCAACGGCAGCGCCGCGACCATGGCCCAGCTCAAGACCCTGGCCGGCGAACTGGTCGACATCCACGGTCAGCACGCCTGGCAGAGCCTGACGCGCCACGAGTCGGTGCGCGCCCTGCTCGACGGTTTCGGCCAGATCGATGCCGGGCCTGTTTCGCAGGCCTGGAGCCGCTGGCGGCAGTGCCGGCAGGCACTGGACGATGCGCGCTCGCGCCAGACCAGCCTGCAGCAGGACAGCGAGCGGCTGGCCTGGCAGATCGGCGAACTCGACAAACTCGCGCCGGCCCCGGGCGAGTGGGAAGAACTCAACAGCCAGCACAGCCGTCTGGCCCATGCCCAGGCCCTGCTCGACGCCGCCCGCACGGGCGCAGCGGTACTGGACGATGACGAGCCGAGTGCCGCCAGCCAGATCCACCGTGCCTTGACCGCCCTGCAGGCCCAGTCCCACATCGAACCCGGTTTTGCCGCCCCCATCGAGGCGTTGGAGGCCGCCCTGGCCCAGGTGCAGGACGCGGCGCACAGCCTGCAGCACTATGGCCGCCACACCGAACTCGACCCCGGACGGCTCGAAGCCCTGGACCAGCGGCTGGGCCAATGGCTGTCCCTGGCGCGCCGCCACCGCCGCCCGCCGGAAGAGCTGCCCGAACTGCTGTCGCAGTGGAAGGCCGAGCGCGCACAGCTGGACCAGGCACTGGATCTGGACGGTCTGCAGCAGGCCGAGCGCGCGGCACGCCAGGCGCTCGACACCGCCTGCAAGGCCCTGAGCCAGCAACGACGCCAGGCGGCGCCGACACTGGCGCAGGCCGTCACCGACATCATGCAGACCCTGGGCCTGCAGGGCGGCCGTTTCGAGGTGGCGCTGACGCCCCTGCCGGAGCCGCAATCCCACGGCATGGAGCAGATCGAGTTCCTGGTGGCCGGACATGCGGGTGTCACGCCGCGCCCGGTGGGCAAGGTCGCCTCCGGCGGCGAGCTCTCGCGCATCGCCCTGGCCATCTCGGTGGTCACCAGCCGGCTGGGGCAGGCGCCCACGTTGATCTTCGACGAGGTCGATTCCGGCATCGGCGGCGCGGTGGCCCACACCGTGGGCCAGCTGATGCGCCAGCTCGGGCGCGACCGGCAGGTGCTGGCCGTGACCCACCTGCCCCAGGTGGCGGCCTGCGCCGACCACCACCTGCTGGTGAGCAAGCAGCGCAACGGCGAGCAGACGGTGAGCACGGTCACGCCCATCACCCGCGAGCAACGGGTGCAGGAACTCGCCCGCATGCTGGGCGGCAACGAACAATCCGAGGTCTCGCTGGCCCACGCCCGCGAGCTGTTGAGCGCATGAACACCCCTGACCCCACCACCGCCGCGCCGACCATTGAGCTGGTGCTGATCACCGGCATGTCCGGCTCGGGCAAATCGGTCGCGCTGACCGCACTGGAAGACCTGGGCTACTACTGCGTGGACAACCTGCCGCCGGAACTGCTGCTGCCTTTCGTCCAGATCGAGCACAGCCACGGCGCGCGCAAGGTGGCCATCGCCATCGATGTGCGCAGCGCCGCTTCCCTGCCCGGCCTGCCGGAGCGCCTGAACCAGCTGCGTTCGCAACCCGAGCACAGGGTACATCTGCGCACGGTGTTCCTCGACTCGACCACCGACACCCTGGTCCGGCGCTTTTCCGAGACCCGCCGGCGCCACCCCCTGTCGCTGCGCCCCCGGGAAGACGACCGGCACAACGCGCTCATCGACGCCATCGAACAGGAGCGTGAACTGCTCAGCGATCTGCGCGACCAGGCGCTGGTGTTCGACACCAGCATCATGCTGCCCAGCGAGTTGCGCACCAGCATCAAGAGCTTTGTCGGCGTGTCCCACCCAGGCCTGACCCTGGTGTTCGAGTCTTTCGCGTTCAAACGCGGCGTACCGGTGGACGCGGACTTCGTGTTCGATGTGCGCATGCTGCCCAACCCGCACTACGACCCACAGTTGCGGCCCCAGACCGGCCGGGACAGAGACGTGATCGCCTACCTGGACGCGCAAGCCGATGTGCAGCGCATGGCAACACAGATCGACGGCTTTCTGCGCCACTGGCTGCCGGCCATGCAGAGCGATCACCGCAGCTACGTCACGGTGGCGGTCGGCTGCACCGGGGGACAGCACCGCTCGGTGTACCTGGCGGAACGGCTGGGTGCCGCTTTCGGGGCCGAGTGGGCCACGCGGGTGCGGCATCGCGAAGCTGGCCACTGGCCCGCGGCCGCCCGAACGGACGGACACCCGCCGTCCTGATCAGTTGCACCCCGGCAGGGCCAGCAGCAGGCTGCGCACCGGCGCCGGCAGGCCGATGCCGTCGAGCGCCGCCAGCGCGACCCATTGACCTTCGCCCAGGGCGGCGTCGGACGGCAGGTCGGCCAGCAACGGGATCAGGCGAAGTTCGCGGTGGGTGAGGCTGTGCGAGAGCGCCGCCAGGGCCTGCCACTGCAGTCCTGGCCACAGGGCGCTCACCTGTTCTTCAGTGCTGCACACCGGCGTGCAATACAGGCCGGCCCAGATGCCGTGCGAAGGCCGGCGCTGCAGCCACAGCCGGGTCTGACCTCCGGCCTGCGTGCGCAGGATGGGCAACACCCAGGTCTCGTGCCGGCGCTTGAGCGTGCGGGTCTTGACCGGGAAGTCGGTCGCGCGGCCCGCATGCCAGGCCTGGCAGATCGCCTGCACCGGGCAGCTTTCACAGCGCGGCCGGCTGCGCGTGCACAGCGTCGCGCCAAGGTCCATCAGGCCCTGGGTGTAAGCCGCCATGTCGTCGGCGTCCGGGGCATCGGGCAACAAAGCCTGGGCCTGTTGCCACAGCGCACGCTGTTGCGCCGGCTGCGCCAGATCGCCCTCAAACGCCAGCAGGCGGGTGAGCACACGTCGCACATTGCCATCCAGGATGGAAATGCGTTCCCCGTGGCAGAAGGCGGCAATGGCGGCGGCCGTGCTCGCGCCGATGCCGGGCAAGTCCTCCAGCGCCAGGGCCGATGCCGGGAAACGGCCGGCGTGTTCGGTCACCACCACCCGGGCGCAGCGGAGCAGGTTGCGGGCCCGGCTGTAATAGCCCAGCCCGCTCCACAGGGCCAAGACCTCATCCTCGTGCGCCGCGGCCAGTGCCTGCACGTCGGGGAAACGTGCGAGAAAGCGCGGGTAGTAGGCCAGCACGGTGCTCACCTGGGTCTGCTGCAGCATCACCTCGGACAGCCAGACCCGGTAGGGGTCGCGCGTGCCCTGCCAGGGCAGGTCGTGGCGGCCTTCGCGGCGCTGCCACTCGATCAGCCGATCCGCAAAACCCGCCGGCAGCCGTTCCGAACGGCTCATGCCGCGACGGGCTCCTCACCGGCCACGAGTTCATCGTCCGGATCGGACAACAGCTGTCCGGTCAGCTCCACCAGGCGCGCATCCATCAGATGGAGCTGGGACTGCAAGGACTGCAGTTCGTGGATGCGGCCATCCAGCCCACCGGCGGCCTGCTGGATGCGGGACACCGCCTCGATACGGCGGCTGAAATGCCGGCGCCTCTCGCGCAACTGGGCGTCCAGCTGCGCGGCCGCCGACTTGTTCCAGAGTTCGATCTCGCTGACCGCTGCTTCGTAGACCATGCGCAGACGGCTCATCAGCGCCCGCGCCAGCCGCTCGGCGAACTCGGGCTGGGCCAGCCGCAGGGCATTGCCCAGGCTGAGGTAATGCAGATGGCTGTTCTCAATCTGCTGCAGATCGTTGCGGTAGCGGGTCAGCTGGGGCGGCGTGGGCGGTTGCAGCGAGAAACCGTACTCGGCATTGAGGCTTTTGAAGCTGCCTTCGAGCATGGACTGGATCTCGACCGCCAGCCGGTCGGCCCGGACCAGGTCTTCACGCAGATGCTCGAACGTGGTGGCGTAGGCGCGCCGCACACCCAACTTGATGCCTGGCTGCTTGAGTGCCTTGGCCAACTCGGTCACCACACCCTTGAGGTGGGAGACGCCCAGCAGGGCAAACAGGTCCTTGAGCAGACGCAGGTGCACCGAGCGCACCGCCTGGATGCGGGCGCCACTGGCATCGAACTCGGCCTGTTCCTGCTCGATGCGCAGCCGCATCTGCTTGATCACCCCGGCGTTCTTGCCGCGCAGGCCCTCGAGCTCCTGGATCTGCTCGACCAGATCCCGTGCTCGGGTGTGGACCAGACGCCCGGTTTCCTGGCGCAACGCCTGCACGCCGGTGGCCACGGTGTCATGCAGGATCTTGCGACGCTGTCCCAGCAGGCCTTGCCCCAGTGCCATTTCCAGCTCGGGCAGGTTGCTCGCCTGAAGCAGCTTGTCATCGCGCGAGACCTTGGCCAGCAAACCCTTCTGCGCCGACACCGCCAGCACCTGCAGAGGCGACAGGCCCAAAATGTCGGCCGAGTCGGTGCGCTGGGCGGCGATCTGCAACTGCACCTGCTCCGGCGAGCTCAGCGCATCCCACATGGTGTCGATCTTGTTGAGCACCACCAGCTTGGACTCGGGGCCATGGCCCAGCCCCGCCAGATGCTGACGCCAGATCGTCAGATCCGACTTGGTCACCCCGGTATCGGCCGCCAGGATGAACACCACCGCCTGCGCCTGCGGCAGCAGACTCACCGTCAGTTCGGGCTCGGCGCCGATGGCATTCAGGCCTGGCGTGTCCAGGATCACCAGGCCCTGCTTGAGCAACGGGTGAGCCATGTTGATCAGCGCGTGACGCCAGCGTGGCACCTCCACCAGGCCGTCACCGCCCAGTGGCGGGTTGTCATCGGGCGTGTCGTCGTTCCAGAAGCCCAGCGAGGCGGCCTCGGCCGGTACGACGCGCCGCACCTCGGCCACCTTCTGGATCGCCCGCGCCAGCTGCTGCGGATCGTTCACGTCCAGGTTCACCCGCTCCCACTTGTCCGGGGCATTGCGCCAATCCATCAGCGACTGAGGCTGAAGACGCGTCTCGATCGGGAGCAGACGCAGGCAGGGCGGGACCTCGGCGTCGTAACCCAGCTCGGTCGGACACATGGTGGTGCGGCCGGCAGCGGCCGGCATGATCCGTCGCCCGTAGCCGGCGAAGAACATGGCGTTGATCAGCTCGGACTTGCCACGCGAGAACTCGGCGACAAAGGCCACCATGATCTTGTCGTTGCGCACCTGGGACTGCAGTTGGCCCAGCCGCTCGTGCACGCCGGCGTCCAGCAGGTCCTGCTCCTGCAGCCAGTCGGTCAATCGCTTGAGGCGCTGGGCAAACTGCCTGCGCCATGCGCCGTGTTGGTCAAGTTCCTGGTTGAAGCTCATGGGAAGGTCCGAAGCACGCTGCTCCATATGGTATCGGCGCAAGGTCAGGGCTTCTGACACTGCGGACAGTAAAAAGTTGACCGTTGACCCTGCCGAATCGCCCGTATGGGCCCTCCGCAGGTCCGGCAGGGCAGTCCGTCACGGCCGTATACCATGGCATCGAGCTGGAAGTAACCACTCTCGCCCTGCGCGCTGGAAAAGTCGCGCAACGTGCTGCCGCCCAGGGCCAGCGCCTTGGTGAGCACCGCCACAATCGCGCCGTGCAGGCGCAGGGCTCTCGGCCGGCTGATACGGTCAGCGCGAACCGTGGGTCGGATGCCGGCGAGGAACAGCGACTCCGAAGCATAGATGTTGCCCACCCCGACCACGACGTCACCGGCCAGCAAGACCTGCTTGATGGCTGCACGCCGGCCCTTCAGGGCCTGATGGAAGGACTGAGGGTCAAAACCCGCCTCCAGTGGTTCCACCCCCAGGCCACCCAGCAGCTTGTGCACCACGGGGTCCTGCACGCTGTCGGCAAACACAACGGCGCCGAATCGGCGCGGGTCGTGCAGGCGCAGGCACCCGTGGCTGGTCTCCAGTTCGAAATGGTCGTGTACACCAGCCGGTGGCAGCCGCTCGCCGAACTGCAGGCTGCCGGACATGCCCAGATGCAACAGCAGCAGACCACGGTCCAGGTGTACCAGCAGGTATTTGCCGCGGCGCGCCACGTGCCGCACCTCGCGGCCCATCAGGGTGTGCGGCTCGCAGCCCAGCGGCCAGCGCAGCGGTTTGCCCAACCGCACCGACCGAATGCGGGCGCCCGCAATGCGGTCCGCAAAGCTGAGGCGGGTCACTTCCACTTCGGGCAATTCGGGCATGGGCCTGGCAGGAAACGTTGGGTGACCCGGAACGCACCGGGACCATGTGAATCACAGCAAGGGCGTCCACACCCTTCCATTATCATGACCCGGATGAACCCCCTGCACCGCCGAGCCACCCGCCCCACTGGCCGTTCGAAACCCGCCCGATCTGCGGCCGCTGGCTGGCTGGCCGCCCTGATGCTGGCAGCGGTGCCGCCAATCAGGGCCCAGACCGCACCTGAAGGCGCGACACAGGCTGAACCAGTGGTGGTGAACTCCAGTCTCACCGCACCGCTGTTCTACCAACTGCTGCTGGGTGAACTCAATGTCGTGTCGGGCGAACCCGGAACGGGCTTTTCGCTCATCCTCGACGCGGCTCGCAAACAGAAAGACGAACAACTGTTCAAGCGTGCGGTCGACCTGGCTTTGCAGGCCCGATCCGGCGACGCTGCCCTGGGCGCTGCGCAGGCCTGGGCCCAACAGTTGCCCGAGTCACTGGAGGCACATCGCCACGTCCTGCAGATCCTGCTGGCCCTCAACCGGCCCGGCGAAAGTGCCCCTGCGTTGCGCAGCCTGCTCGAACGCAGTCCGCCGGACCAGCGCAGCGAAGTGATCAGCGCGATTCCCCAGACCTACGCCCGTGTGGCCGACAAGGCCGCGGCCTTGCGCGTGGTGCGGGAGGCCCTGTCCGCCAGCCTCCAGCAGCGCGAGACCACGGCCGCCGCCTGGGCCACCGTGGGCCGCATGCAGCTGGCCAGCGACCAGGCCTCCCAGGCACTCGAATCCGCCCGCACGGGCCAGAACGCCGACCCCGCCTCGCCGTACCCCGCATTGCTGGCACTGGAACTCATGGAGCGCGGACAGGTGGACGCCGAGGCCCTGGTCAAGCGCTACCTGCAGGCCACCCCGGCCACCGGCAAGCGGCAAGCCAACGTGGCGCAGGCCTATGCCCGCACACTGCTGGACCTGCAGCGCAACGCCGAAGCACGAACGCTGCTGGCCGATCTCACGCGGCGCCAACCCGAGCTGCCCGAACCCTGGCTGCTGCTGGGCAACCTCCAGGTGCAGGAAAACGCCCTGAGCGACGCGAGCCGCTCGCTGGAAAGCTTCATGCGGCTGGCGCGCGAGTCGGGTGACGAACGCATCGCCCGGGGGCTGACCCAGGCCTACCTGCTGATGGCACAGATCGCCGAGAAACAGAAGAATTACGCTGCGGCCAACGCTTGGATCGACCGCATCGAGAACGCCGACGAGATCATGGCCGCGCAGCTGCGGCGCGCCTCGCTGTTGGCCCGCCAGGGTCAGCTGGACAAAGCCCGCGCGCTGCTGCGCAACCACCCCGAGCGCCGCCCTGAGGATGCTCGCCTGAAGCTGACGGCGGAAACCCAGCTGCTGCGCGATTTCAAAGCTTGGCCTCAGGCATTCGAGGTCTATGCGGAGGCTGTGTCACGCTACCCCGACGACGTGGAGTTGCTCTACGAGCAGGCGTCCGTGGCTGAAAAAATGGGCAAGCCCGATGTCATGGAGCGCCTGCTGCGCCAGCTCATTGCCCTCAAGCCCGACCATCACCACGCATACAACGCCCTCGGTTATTCCCTGGCCGACCGTGGCCAGCGCCTGCCCGAAGCCAAACAGCTGATCGAAAAAGCCGTGGCGCTGGCCCCCGACGATGCCTACATCCAGGACAGCCTGGGGTGGGTGGAGTTCCGGCTGGGCAACAAAAGCCGCGCACTGGAACTGCTGCAGGCGGCCTACGCCAAGCGCCCCGACGCCGAAATCGCGGCCCATCTGGGCGAAGTGCTGTGGGCCACTGGCCAGCGCGACCAGGCCCTGAAGATCTGGCGCGAAGGCCTGTTGCTGGCCAGTGACAACGAAACCCTGCAGTCCACGCTCAAACGGCTGCGCGTCAAGCCATGATCCGGTCCCGGCGGCTGTGCCTGGTCCTGGTCGCTACCCTGCTGGCCGCCTGTGCAGCCCCGCGTGCGACCGCCCCGGGCGAGGCCAGCTGGAGTGGGCGGCTGGCGGTGCAGGTCGACAGCGCTCCCCCGCAATCGTTCTCGGCTGGCTTCGAGCTGTCAGGCAGCCCCGAAACCGGCGAACTGGCATTGACTTCGCCCCTGGGCAACACCTTGGCCACCGTGCGATGGGCCCCCGGCATGGCCGAACTGCAGCAGGGAGAACAGATCACCCGCCGCCCCAGCCTGGACGAACTCAGCACTGAAATCGGTGGCACGCCCCTGCCGGTGACCGCCCTGTTCGCCTGGCTGCGCGGACAGCCCATGTCCGCCAACGGCTGGGAAGCCGATCTTTCGCGCCAGCCGGAAGGCAGGATCAACGCGCGTCGGGCATCACCCACACCGGCGGCCGAACTGCGCATCATTTTTCAGCCATGAACCCCGCCGTGAAAGGGCCGCACCTGCAACAGTTGTGCGACGTGCCCGCCCCCGCCAAGCTCAACCTGTTCCTGCACATCACCGGCCAGAGGCCTGATGGCTACCACCTGCTGCAGTCGGTCTTCATGCTCATCGACTGGTGCGACACCCTGCACTTCGAATGGCGCGATGACGGCCGGATCAGCCGAAGCGACCAGGGTGGCATGGTCCTGCCCGAGCAGGACCTGACCGTTCGCGCCGCCCTGGCGCTGCAACGCGCCACCGGCTGCCCCCATGGCGCGCACATCACCCTGGAGAAGTCGATTCCCGCCGAAGCCGGCCTGGGAGGCGGCTCGTCCGACGCCGCCAGCACGCTGATCGCACTCAACCGGCTTTGGGGACTGGGGCTGTCGCGCAGCGAGCTCGCGGCCATCGGTCTGCGGTTGGGCGCCGATGTGCCTTTCTTCATTGGCGGCCGCAACGCCTGGGTCGAGGGCGTGGGGGAACAGCTCACCCCGATCGCCCTGCCCGCCATGCGCTTCCTGGTGGTCAAACCACCCACCGGGGCATCCACACAACGCATTTTTGCCGCACCGGATCTTCAACGCGCCACAAAAACTGCTACAATCTCAGGCTTTGCTGCAATCGAGTCGGCTGAAACAGGTGGTCTGCCTGAACTGGACATCCGGAGCATTCTGGAAGCCGGTCGCAACGACCTTCAGCCGGTGGCGCAGGCGCTGTGCCCCGATGTGGGGCTGTGCATACAGTGGCTTTCGGGTCAGGGTTTGCAAGGGCGCATGACCGGCTCGGGAACCGCGGTGTTCGCTCCCATGTGGACACCGCTTTCCATCAGCGCCGCTCCAGACGACTGGATCGTGCGTGAATGCAGCAACATGGATGCCCATCCATTGCTGGACTGGTGCCCCGGTTAGAATCCGGGTCGCTTTTCAGTCAGGCAGTTGATGAGCAACCTGCGACAAGTTTGAGGTGTTCTGCACGGCGTCAGCCAGGCAGGAAACCTGCGTAGGGGAGTCGCCAAGTTGGTAAAGGCACCGGATTTTGATTCCGGCATGCGAGGGTTCGAGTCCTTCCTCCCCTGCCAAAGTTTTTTTGACAGACAGCACCAGAAACAGGCCGCGAGACAAACCGTTGAGCGGCCTCTTTTTTTCGCCAAGACACAGCCGCCGGAAACCCCCATGCAAGCCGTGAACATCCCCAGTGTCCAGTCGCCGGATTTCATGATTTTCACCGGCAATGCCAACCCGGTGTTGGCGGCCGAGATCGCCCAGCATCTGAACACGCAGCTGGGATCGGCCAACGTGGGCCGTTTCTCGGACGGCGAGGTCACGGTCGAAATCACCCAGAACGTGCGGGCCCGTCATGTGTTCGTGGTGCAGTCCACCTGCGCACCGACCAACGACAACCTGATGGAACTGCTCATCATGGTGGACGCGCTCAAGCGCGCATCCGCCGAGCGCATCTCTGTCGTCATTCCGTACTACGGCTACGCCCGCCAGGATCGCCGTCCGCGCTCCAGCCGTGTGCCGATCACCGCCAAGGTGGTCGCCAACATGCTGCAGACCGTGGGCGTCTCGCGCGTGCTGACCATGGACCTGCACGCCGACCAGATCCAGGGTTTCTTCGACATCCCGGTGGACAACATCTACGCTTCGCCGGTGCTGCTGGGCGACCTGCGCCAGAAGAATTACGAAGACCTGCTGGTGGTCTCGCCCGATGTGGGCGGTGTGGTGCGCGCCCGTGCATTGGCCAAGCAGCTCAACTGCGACATGGCCATCATCGACAAGCGCCGCCCGAAGCCGAACGTGTCGGAAGTGATGCACGTCATCGGCGACATCGAAGGCCGCAACTGCGTGATCATGGACGACATGATCGACACCGCCGGGACCCTGGTCAAGGCCGCCGAGGTGCTCAAGGAGCGCGGCGCCAAGCACGTCTATGCCTACTGCACGCACCCGATCTTCTCGGGCCCGGCCATCGACCGCATCGCCAAGGGCAACGCCCTGGACGAAGTGGTGGTGACCAACACCATTCCTTTGTCGCAGGCCGCCCAGGCCTGCACCAAGATCCGCCAGCTCTCCGTGGCGCCGCTGATGGCCGAAACCATCGCGCGCATAGCCTCCGGCGAGTCGGTCATGAGTTTGTTCGCCGATCAGGACGGTCTGTTCTGAGGTGACCAAAAG
Organism: uncultured Hydrogenophaga sp.; assembly: GCA_964550405.1. Taxonomy (GTDB): domain Bacteria; phylum Pseudomonadota; class Gammaproteobacteria; order Burkholderiales; family Burkholderiaceae_C; genus Hydrogenophaga. The sequence goes on from CAZJZD010000022.1 coordinate 21,604, forward strand.
TGGGTCGCCCTGTCGGCGGCCTTTTTCAAACCGAGGCGTTCTGGTCGCGGAACCCCTCAACAGGAGTCAGTCATGCAATTCGTCGCTTATGAGCGCGCCAAGCAGGGTACGGGTGCGAGCCGCCGTCTGCGCATCACCGGTCGCGCGCCCGGTATCGTTTTTGGTGGCACCGCCGCCCCGGCCACGATCGAACTCGATCACAACGCCCTGTGGCACGCCCTGAAAAAGGAAGCCTTTCACGCCTCCATCCTCGACATGGAACTGAACGGCAAGGTCGAAAAAGTGCTGCTGCGCGATGTGCAGTACCACCCCTACAAGCCGCAGGTCCTGCACGTGGACTTCCAGCGCGTGGACGAGAAGACCCGCCTGCACAAGAAGGTGCCGCTGCACTTCGTGGGCGAAGAGAACTCGCCCGCCGTCAAGACCGACAAGTGCCTGGTCAACCACATCGTGACCGAGATCGAGATCGAGTGCCTGGCCATGCAACTGCCCGAGTTCATCGAGGTGGACCTGAGCAACGTCGAGAAGGGCGCCACCATCCACACCGGCGACATCAAGCTGCCCGCTGGCGTGAAGATCGTGACCCACGGCCGCAAGGACATCACCATCGCCACCATCGTCGAGCCGGTGGAAGAAGTGATTGCCGCGCCGGTGGCTGCCGCCGCTGACGACAAGAAGAAGGGCAAGGGCAAGAAGTAATTCTTGTGCGCTTCTCCCAAAGGCCCGCCCTGTGCGGGCCTTTGTGTTTTCTGCCGCCGATAATCCGACGCCATGATCAAACTCATCGCTGGCCTGGGCAACCCCGGCCCCGAATACGAACAGACGCGCCACAACGCAGGCTTCTGGTTTGTGGACGAAGCGGCGCGCATCCTCAAGACCTCGCTGCAGATGGAGCGTGGGCATTTCGGTCTGGTGGCGCGCGCCAATGTGGCTGGCCAAAGTGTGTGGCTGGTCGAGCCGCAAACCTTCATGAACCTCTCGGGCAAGTCGGTTGCGTCGCTCGCACGCTTCTTCAAGATCGCGCCCGAGGAAGTGCTCGTGGTGCACGACGAGCTGGACCTGCCGCCCGGTGAAGCCAAGCTCAAGAAAGGTGGCGGGCATGCCGGCCACAACGGCCTGCGCGACATCCACGCCCAGCTGGGCAGTCCGGACTACTGGCGGCTGCGCGTCGGCATCGGCCACCCGGGCAACAAGAACGAGGTGGCGAACTGGGTGCTCAAGAAGCCGTCACCCGATGACCGGATCGCCATCGCACAGGCACTGGACCGGTCGCTGAAGGCGCTGCCACAGCTGATCGCAGGCGAGATGGACAAGGCCACCGCCCTGATCCACACCAGCAAGCCGCCGCGGCCCAAGCCGCCGAAGCCGGTGGCGACGACTCAGGCCGCCGACGGCGGCAGCACCACCGGACCGGCCGAGGCCAGGGACTGACCGGCCGCCTGCAGGCGCTGGTACTTCTGCCACAGCGTCTCGTGGTTTTCGGTGTGCGCAGGATCCACCGGGATGCACTCGACCGGGCAGACCTGCACGCACTGCGGCTCGTCGAAATGGCCGACGCATTCGGTGCAGCGGTTCGGATCGATCTGGTAGAAGTCCTCGCCCATCGAGATGGCCTGGTTGGGGCACTCGGGCTCGCAGACATCGCAGTTGATGCACTCGGCGGTGATCATCAAGGCCATGGCGTCATCCTCAGGCTTGGAGGGGACGCGGCTTCAACCGGTCCGCCACACCGCCACTGACCATCTGCGACACGTCACCGCCGAGCGTCGCGATCTCGCGCACCAGGGTGCTGGAGATGCACTGCAACTCGGCCTGCGGCAACAGGAACACCGTTTCCACCGTCGGCAACAGCTTGCGGTTCATGGCCGCCATCTGGGCTTCGTAGTCGAAGTCGGTCATGTTGCGGATGCCGCGCACCACGGCGCAAGCGCCCTGCTGGCGGCAGAAATCCATGATCAGCCCGTCAAAGGGCAGCACGCGCACCGGCAGACCGTCCAGAGCCTGCGCGGCCATGTCCATGCGCTCCTGCAGCGAAAAGCGCGTTTTCTTGTGGTGGGCGATGGCCACCGCGAGGATGAGCTCGTCGAACAGACCCGAGGCGCGGCGCACCACGTCTTCGTGACCCAGTGTCAGGGGGTCGAAGGTGCCACTGTAGACCGCGATGCGGCGTACGGAAGAGGTCTCGGAACGCATGTCGCGATTATGCGGGAGGGCCCATATCCCCATGGTGCCCGGACTCACTGTGCGGACAACAGCCGCAGCAGGTGAAAGCTCACCATGCCCGCCTTGCCCTGCCGGTGCAGCTGCAGCCCGAGCTGGGCCAGTTCGTCCTCGGTCCAGGCACGCGGAGCTTCGAGGTAGACCAGGCCGTCCACGTGCAGCACCTGGCGCGCGGCCAGCAGGGCGGCGTTGAACAGGGCCGGGTTGCCGTCGTCGCCAAAGGGTGGATCGAGAAAAACCACGTCCAACGCCTGGCCGCGCCGCTGCTGCAAGGCCGCCACGCCGTCGCCCCGCTCGACGCGCACCGTGTCGGCCTTCAGCCGGGTTTTGATGGTCTGCAGGCTCTTCACGAGCTGCGGATCGTTTTCGACCAGCAGCACCTCGGCTGCGCCGCGCGAAGCCGCCTCCAGCCCCAGTGCTCCGGTACCGGCAAAAGCGTCGAGGCAGCGCAGACCGCCCATATCCTGGCCCAGCCAGTTGAACAGGGTCTCGCGCACCCGCGCGGGCGTGGGGCGCAGGCCGGGCAGGTTCGCCACCGGCAGCGGCGTGCGCTTCCACTGGCCGCCGATGATGCGAACCTCCTGCGGGGCACGGTCGGTGGGACGGCGGGTGATGGCGGGCTTTTTCATCGCAGGGCCGCTCCCAAGATGAAAAGCACCCCTTGGGGGGCAGCGACCCGCGCAGCGGTGGAGCGTGGGGGCGAACAGATCTTCATGGCGCGCACTGTACCGTGCGCAGCCCTTCGCGAAGATGACGGCATGACGCCTCAGGGCGCGCCGACCACCACCGTGACCATGCGTTCGGGCTGCAGCGCGCGCTGGAAGGCCCGGCGGATGTCGGCCACGCTCACGCGCTGGACCTGAGCGGTCCACCCGTCGAGGTAGTCGAGCGGCAGTTCATACCAGGCGATGTTGGCCACGTTGTCGAGCAGCTTGCGGTTGCTGTCGATGCGCAGGGCAAAGCCGTTGAGCAGGAAGTCCTTGGCGGCCTGCAGCTCGGCCTCGGTGGGCCCCTCGGCCACGAAGCGCGCCACCACCTCGCGCGCCACAGCCAGCGCCTGGTCGGCCTGGTCGGGCCGGGTGGACAGGCCCAGCTGGAACGGCCCGGCCTGCAGGCCGGGCGCGAAGTAGCTGTAGACGCTGTAGCTCAGGCCGCGCTTTTCGCGCACCTCGGTGCTCAGGCGCGAGACGAAGCCGCCACCGCCCAGGATGTAGTTGCCCACGAACAGCGGGAAGTAGTCCGGGTCGTTGCGGCGCATGCCGGGCTGCCCCACCAGCACCTGGGCCTGTGCGGCGTCGAAGGGGATGCGCCGCTCCACCGCGGCCGCCAGCGGCTGCACCTCGGGCAGCGGGTCCAGCGTGCCGCAACCGTGGGGCTGCAAGGCCTGCACCAGCTGGCCCACGATGCGTTCGGCCGTGGCACGGTCGATGGCGCCGACCAGGCTGATGCGTGCCCGGCAGGCCACCACATGGCGGCGGTAGAAGTCGCGCATGGCGGCGGTGTCGATGGCGGCGAGGGTCTGCGGCGTGGCCTCTCGCCCCAGCGGATGGGGACCGTAGACCGCCTCGGTGAACGCGCGGCCAGCATGGGTCGTGGGACGGGTCTGGGCTTCCTGCCAGGCGGCCACCATGCGCTGGCGGTCGCGCTGCCAGACGGCCTCGGACCAGGCCGGCGCGGCCATCTGACGCACCGCCAGCGCCACGGAACGCTCCAGCAGATCGGGCCGCGTGAGCGTGCGCAGCGACAAGCTGAGGCGTTCGCCACTGGCATCGGCGCCGAAACTGGCGCCGAGGTCGGCCCAGGCTTCAGCCACCTGGTTTTCGTCCAGCGCGGGCGACCCGTCGTGGGCGGCGGTCCCGGATGTGAGCAGGCCCGCGGTGATGCTGGCCAGTCCGGTCTGCGCGGCCGGGTCGCGCCGGCTGCCACCGTCAACGTCGATGCGCAGATCCAGCATGGGAATGGCCGGGCTTTCGACCAGGTACACGCGGGCACCGCTGGCGTGGGTCCAGTGCTGGATGGGGATGGCGGCCTGCGCCGAAGACACGGTCAGCAGCAAGGCACAGAAACGGAGCAGCAAAGACATGGTGGACGATCAGTGGCGGGTCAGGGTCGGGCGCGGGTTGCTGCGCACGGTGCGTGGACGGTTCGGATCGGGCAGCAGCAGGCCGGTGGTCAGCGTGTCCTCGCCGAACAGGCGCTGCGCGACCGACTGCACCTGCGCTGGCGTCACGGCCTGCAGGCGCTCCATGAGCGCACGGTCGGCATCCACGCCCCAGCCGTTGATCCACTGGCTGCCCAGCTCCTGGGCCTGCGCAAACACCGAATCGAGCTTGTAGGTTTCGCTGGCCAGCCACTGGGTCTTGACACGTTGCAGCTCGGCCTCGGTGACGCCGTCGGCGGCGATGCGCGTGACTTCGGCCCGCAGCGCGTCGATCACCTGCCCGGGCGCGACGCCCGTGGCCGGGACCGCCGTCAGGCTGAAGAGCTGCGGACCGCGGCCACTGAAGCCGTAGGACGCGCCCACGCTGTCGGCCAGGCGAGGGCCCTGACGACCCTGCACGAGCGCCCGGTCCAGGCGGCTGACACCGTAGCCATCGAGCACCGCCGCCAGCATCGCCAGGGCCAGCGCATCCTGTGTGGCGTCATCCCGGGCGGCGGGATCACGCAGCTTCGGCATCTGCCAGGACAGGGCCACCAGCGCCTGCTCGGTGGCGGCGCGGAACTCGATGCGCCGCGGCCCCTGCTGGGGCACTTCCTCGCGCGGTTTGCGCGGTGGCACGGCCCGCGCCGGGATGCGGCCGTAGATGCGCTCGGCCAGTTGCCGCACCCGGTCCACGTCCACGTCGCCGGCGATCACCACGGCCGCGTTGGCGGGCACGTACCAACGGCGGTGGAAATCGCGAACGTCCTGCGGCGTCAGGGATTCGATGTCGCCCATCCAGCCGATGACCGGACGCCGGTAGGGGCTGGTCTGGAAGGTGGTCGCGGTCAGCGCCTCGAAAAAGCGCGCGCGCGGCGAGTCCTCGATGCGCTGACGCCGCTCCTCCTTGATGACCTCGATTTCCTTGCGGAACTCTTCATCGGACCACTGGTTGCGGGCGAAGCGGTCGGCTTCGAGCCGCATGACCGCCTCCAGGTGCTGGCTGCCCACCTGCTGGTGGTAGGCCGTGGCATCGCGGCTGGTGAAGGCGTTCTCGCGCCCGCCCAGCGCCGCCACACGGCGGGAGAACTCGCCGGGCTTCAGATCGGGCGTGCCCTTGAACATCATGTGTTCCAGCACGTGGGCCACGCCGCTGCTGCCGTCCACCTCGTCCATGGCGCCCACGCGTACCCACAGCATGTGGGCCACGGTGGGCGCGCGGCGGTCGGGCTGCACGATCAGCGTCATGCCATTGGACAGGGTGAACTGCTGCGCGGTGACCGTGGCGGCGGAGGCGGCCACCGTGGTCCAGGCCAGCATCAGGACCAGGCACACACGGGTGCCAGCCAGAAGAAAAAGGCGTTTCATAGAATCCAAAGATACCGAAGTCTTCAAAATGTTCTCTTTCTTCCGCAAAAAAACGCCCGCTCCGCCGCCCGCGGCCGACACCGCACCTTCAGCGGCGGCCAGCGTCGCACCCCCGGCACCCCCGGTCGCCGCATCCGTCGCGGTGGCGCCGGTGACGGCACCGCCGCCCGAACGCAAAGGCTGGCTGGACAAGCTCAAGGCCGGGCTGCGCAAGACCGGTTCGAGCATCGCCACCGTCTTCACCGGCACGCAGATCGACGACGCGCTCTACGAGGAACTCGAAGCCGCGCTGCTGATGGCCGACACCGGCGTCAAGGCCACCGAGCACCTGCTGGCCGACCTGAAACGGCGTGTGAAGGAGAACAAGACCACCGACCCGGCGGCCGTCAAGGGTCTGCTGGCCGACGCGATCGCCGACCTGCTGGCACCACTGCAGAAGCCGCTCGTGATCGGCGAGCACAAACCCACCGTGATCATGGTCGCGGGCGTCAACGGGGCGGGCAAGACCACCTCCATCGGCAAGCTCACGCGCCACCTGGCCCACGAAGGCGCCAGCGTGCTGCTGGCCGCTGCCGACACGTTCCGGGCTGCGGCGCGCGAGCAGCTGGCGGTCTGGGCCGACCGCAACACGGTGGAAATCGTGACGCAGGAAGGTGGCGACCCGGCCGCGGTGAGCTTTGACGCCGTGAGCGCCGGCAAGGCACGTGGCAAGGACGTGGTGCTGGTGGACACCGCCGGCCGCCTGCCGACGCAGCTGCACCTGATGGAAGAGCTGAAGAAGATCAAGCGCGTGGTGCAGAAGGCCGATCCCTCCAGCCCTCACGAGGTGCTGCTGGTCATCGACGGCAACACCGGGCAGAACGCCCTCATGCAGGTCAAGGCCTTCGACGACGCCCTGCAGCTCACCGGCCTGGTGATCACCAAGCTCGATGGCACGGCCAAGGGCGGCGTGGTCTGCGCCATCGCACGCGAGCGACCGGTGCCGATCTACTTCATCGGCGTGGGCGAAAAGCTGGAAGACCTGGAGACGTTCAACGCGCGCGAGTTCGCGCAGGCATTGCTCGCTTAATCCCCGTCCGTGTACCCGCGCCACTGCTTCATGGCGTTGCGCATGGTCAGCACCTGGCGCTCGAAGGTCGGGCAGGCTTGGCAGATGGCCATGTGCATGCGCAGGGCCAGACGTTCGGTCAAAGGCAGGGCCCGGTCCTCGCGCGCGATGACCAGCGCCGTGACCTCCTTGCAGGAGCGCATCAGGGGCAGCTTCTTCATCATCGGGTTCATCGGGCGGCAAACCAGTTGAGTTCCAGGCACTCGCGCAGGCGCAGGCGGGCGCGGTGCAATTGCACATAGAGGTTCGTCGGCGTCAGCGCCAGTTCCTTACAGATCTCCTCGCTGGACAGCTCCAGCCACTCACGCATCAGGAACAGGCGTCCCTGCACCGCCGGCAGTTTCTCGGTGCAGGCCTCCAGGATGGTCATGAACTGGCGGCTGCCCAGGTCCTGCTCCGGGTTGCCCCATTCGGCCGGTCGCTCGGCAAAGTGGCCGTCGGCCTTGAAGGCCATGTGCTCCAGCGGATCGGACGTGTCGTCCTCCGATCCGTTGTCGAGCGCCACCTCGCGCCCCCGCTGACGCAGCACGTCCACGATCTTGTGCTTGAGGATGCCCACCAGCCAGGTGCGCAGCTGCGAGCGCGCGGCAAAGGCCTGCGGCTTGGCCAACGCGGCCAGCATGGTCTCGGAGACCACGTCCTCGGCCCAGGCCTCGTCACGCAGTTGCAGTCGGGCAAACTTCAGGAGGTACGTACGCGACTGGGCGACTTCTGTTTCGAAGGCGGGGGCGGGGGTTGGTGCGTTCATGGGATGGCGGGTCGGGTGGCCAAGTGTAAGAACCAGAGACGCGTGGCGACAAAAGGTTCTCACCGGAGAAACCCGATGCCCTCATCTGCCCATGCCGCCCCATCGCCGCGGGACCGACGTCAATGGCTGCGCATGCTGACGGCAGCGTGCCTCGCCCATGTGACAGAACTGGGTGCCCAGCCCGCGAAGCCGGAACTCGCGGGCAGCACCACCGACGGCCGGCGCTTTCGGCTGTCCGAACAGGCGGGGCGTGTGGTCATGGTGTTCTACTGGTCCACCGAATGCGCCGTCTGCCGCGACAAGATGGGCGAACTGCGGGCCAACCTCGCCGGTTGGGCAGGTCAGCCCTTCACGCTGGTCGGCGTGAACATGGACAGCCGGCAGCAGGACTTCCGGGATCACGAAGCCCTGGTGCGGCAGACCATCGCAACGGGCCGCCGCTTCGATTCCCTCTGGGCCGGTCAACCCGGCTTCATCGACACCCTGGGCATGCCCGCCCGGTTGCCCGAGGCCTGCCTGATCGACAAACAGGGGCATCTGGTGGAGCGCTACAGCGGCCGCATTCCCGCGCACGCCTGGGACCGGATCGCCGAACTGCTGTGAACATTTTTTGCACTGGCGCTGTAAGAAGGACCACCCACCGGGAGACAGACGCCCAGCCAGTCCAGCTTCATGTCGAAGACGCTGGCGCCACCTCACAAGGAACCCGCCATGAACCAACGCACCGTGATCACCGCCGCCGCCACCTCGCTGATGTCGCTGGCCCTGCTGTCCTCCCCTGCCCTGGCGCAGAACGCGGCCAAGGAGAAGTGCTACGGCATCGCCAAGGCCGGTCAGAACGATTGCGCCAACCTCGCGGGCACGCACTCCTGCGCTGGCCAGGCCAAGGTCGACAACGACAAGGGCGAGTGGAAGTACGTGGCCGCCGGCACCTGCAAGAGCATGAACGGCATGACCGCCGAAGAGGCCAAGAAGGACATGAAGAAGTCCTGATCCGCCGCCATCCTGCACAGAAAAGCCCGCCACCATGACCGCACCCGCCCATCGGTATCCAGCCGCGGCGTCCCACGTGGGCATCGGTTGGCGGCACCCCCATTACGCGGCGCTGCTGGAGCAGCTCCCCGCCCTGGATTTCATCGAAGTCCACTCGGAGAATTTCTTCGCCCTCGGTGGCGCGGCGCTGGCGGTGCTGCACGAGGGCCGCGAACACTACGCCGTCAGCCTGCACGGCGTGGGCCTGTCGCTGGGATCGGCCGCCGGCCTGGACCGCGGGCACCTGGAACAGCTGGCACGCCTGGTGGACGTCATCGACCCGGTGCGCGTGAGCGACCACGCCAGCTTCGCGCGCGGCCCCGACCGCCACGCCAACGACCTGCTGCCCGTTCCCCTGACCCGCGCTGCACTCGATGTGATGTGCGCCAACGTGCAGCAGGTGCAGGACCGGCTGCGGCGCCCGATCGCGGTGGAGAACCTGTCGGCCTACCTGCGCTGGCGCGACGCCGACATGGGTGAGACCGACTTCCTGAACACGCTGGCGCGGCGCACCGGCTGCCAGTTGCTGGTGGATGTGAACAACGTGTATGTGAACGCGCTGAACGCCCAGCTGCGCGGTGAAACCGACGACCCGCTGGCCGATGCCCGGCGGTGGCTGGATGCGGTGCAGCCTGAGCACGTGGCCGAGCTGCACCTGGCCGGCCACGCAAACGGTGGCGACATCGTCATCGACGACCACGGCAGCCGTGTGTGCGATGCGGTCTGGTCGCTCCATGCCCACGCGGTGCAGTGCTTTGGCGCCGTCCCCGCGCTGATCGAATGGGACACCGATGTACCGCCCCTGGACGTGCTGCTGGACGAAGCGCAACGTGCCCGGTCGGCGATCGACAACGCACTCGCGGCCATGGAGGCGGCGGCGTGAACATGTACCCCCACACACCGCTGGCGGCCCAGCAGGCGGCCATGCTGCAGGCCCTGTTCGTGGCACCGGGCAACGCGGCCCGGGCCGCCGCCACCGGTCTGCTGGCCGAACTGTCGGATGCCCACCACCCGCAGACCGCGCGAGGGCTGGCCGCATACCGCAGCAACGCCCACGCATCGGCCGAACGTGCCCTGCTCGCCGCGTTCCCGGTGATCGCCGCCCTGCTCGGCGACGAGAACTTCGCCCACCTGGCGCGCGAACTGTGGCACCACCACCCGCCGCTGCGCGGCGATCTGGCGCAGTGGGGCGACGCCCTGCCCGCCTTCCTGGACCAGCATGCCCAGCTGGCCGGCACGCCCTACCTGGGCGACGTGGCCCGCGCCGAATGGGCCCTGCACCGGGCCGCCGGAGCACCCGACACCACATCCGACCTGCCCAGCTTCGCGCGCCTGGCCGAAGAAGATCCACAAGGGCTGACCCTGGCGCTGGCGCCCGGCACGGCGGTGATCGCCAGCCGCTTCCCGGTGGCGAGCCTGGTCACCGCGCACCTGTACGGCGCACCGGATCTGGACGAAACGGGCCGACGGCTGCGCGCCGGCCGTGCCGAACAGGCCGTGGTCTGGCGACAGGGTCTGCGGCCCCGCATCGCCCCCATCGGCCCCGGTGCCGCCGCCTTCCTGAACGCCCTGATAGCGGGGCATGACCTGCCCGACGCCCTGGACAGGGCCGGGCAGACGCAGGCCGCGGACGACGGTTTCGACTTCGGCGCCTGGCTCTCCCAGGCGGTGACCGACGGCCTGGTGCTCGGCGTACGCGAGCTGCCCGGTCGATCCCCCTGCACCCCTTCCAACCTGGAGACCACACCATGAACACCGCCCTGCTGAGCCACACCCTGCGCCTCTGGCGCCCTGTGGCCAACGCACTGGACAACGCCCGCCCCGTGGCCGCGCTGATCGCCCGCGCCTACCTGGCCCAGGTGTTTTTCCTCTCGGGCCTGACCAAGCTGCGCGACTGGGACACCACCCTGCTGCTGTTCACCGAGGAATACCGGGTGCCGCTGCTGTCACCCGGCGTGGCCGCGGTCATGGGCACGGCCGGCGAGCTGGTGCTGCCGGTGCTGCTGCTCTTTGGCCTGGCAGGGCGCTTCGCGGCCCTGGGCCTGAGCATCGTCAACGCCGTGGCGGTGGTCAGCCTGGCCGAGATCGCGCCCGCCGCCCTGCAGCAGCACATCACCTGGGGCGTGCTGCTGGCCGCGCTGTCGTTCTACGGCATGGGCCGGTGGTCGGTGGACTGCGGTTGGCTCAAGCCGCGCCTGGACCGCGGGCAACCGGCGCGGGCCGAACGGGCTTTCCCGGTGAATTAAGCTGCAGTCCCGCTCACGGAGGATCCGCCTTGACCCACCCCACCCTGAACCGCCGCCAGTGGCTGCTGACCGCCGGTGCGGCCAGCGCAGGCACCCTGCTCCCGGCCCACGCCCAGACCGCGCCCGCCTGGGCCGACATTGAAAAAGCCGCCCGCGGCCAGACCGTGCGCTTCAACGCCTGGGCCGGCAGCGAGCAGATCAACGCCTACATCCGGTGGGTCGCCGCCGAACTGCAGAAGCGCCACGGCGTCAAGCTCGAACACGTCAAGATCAGCGACGCGGCCGACGTGGTCAAGCGCGTGCGCGCCGAGAAAACCGCCGGTCGCGGCCCAAGCGAGGGCACGGTGGACCTCATCTGGATCAACGGCGAGAACTTCGCCGCCATGAAGCGCGAAGGGCTGCTGGGCGCGCCATTCGCGCAGGGCCTGCCGAATTTCCGCTACGTGGACACGGTGGGCAAGCCCACGACGCTCAGCGACTTTTCCGTGCCCACCGACGGGCTGGAATCGCCCTGGGGCATGGCGCAGCTGACCTTCTTCGCCGACAGCCGACGCCTGCCGCAGCCGCCCCAGGGCATGTCCGATCTGCTCGCCCTGGCGCGCCAGCAGCCCGGGCGCATCAGCTACCCGCGCCTGCCCGACTTCCACGGCACCACCTTCGTCAAGCAGGTGCTGCTGGAACACACCCGCGACGCCACCGCGCTGGCCCGCCCCCACAGCGCCGAAGCCTTTGCCAGCGTCACCGCCCCGCTGTGGAGTTTCCTGGACACCCTGCACCCGCACCTGTGGCGCGGTGGCCGGCAGTTCCCGCAGAACGCGGGCGCCATCCGCCAGATGGTGGCCGACGGCGAGCTGCTGATCGGCATCACCTTCAACCCCAACGACGCGGCCAACGAGATCGCCGCCAAGCGCCTGCCGGCCACGGTGCACAGCTGGCAGTTCGCCCGGGGCACCATCGGCAACACGCACTTCGTGGCCATCCCCTACAACGCGCCGGCCCGCGCCGGGGCCCAGGTGGTGGCCAACTTCCTGCTCTCGCCGGCGGCCCAGGCGCGCAAGGCCGACATCGCGCACTGGGGCGACCCGACGGTGCTGGACCTGGCCAAGCTGCCGGCGGCCGAACGCACGCTGTTCCAGGCCGCACCGCTGCCCGGCCAGGTGAAGCAGACCGCGCCCGCGCTGCCCGAACCGCACGCCTCGTGGGTCGAACCCATCGAGCGGGAATGGGTCCGCCGCTACGGCACGGGCGGCTGAACCCGTCGCGGTGATGCACCGGACGCTGCCCGCAAGCCTGCTGCTGCTCGTGGCCCTGCCGCTGCTGGCCTCGGCCGCGCTGGCGCTGGACACCCTGGTCGATGCCAACGCCTGGCGCGCGCTGGCGCAGGACCCGCAGTGGCCCCGCGCGCTGGGCCTGAGCCTGTGGACCGGGCTGACGTCCACCACCATCGCCTGGTGGGCCACGCGGGCCTTGCTGGCGCAGGCCTTCGTGCAGCAGCGGCTGGTGCGCCTGCTGCGCGGCCTGCCCGCCATGCTGGCCACGCCGCACGCGGCTTTTGCCATCGGCCTGGCCTTCCTGCTGGCGCCCAGCGGCTGGCTGCTGCGGGCGCTCTCGCCGGGGCTCACGGGTTTCGACTTCCCGCCGTCCTGGCCCACCACACAGGACCCGTGGGGCCTGGGCCTGATCGCGGCGCTGGTGCTCAAGGAGATCCCCTTCCTTCTCTGGACCGCGGCCACCCAGCTGCAGCGCGACGACCTGCGCCAGCGCTGGCGGGCCGAACATGCGCTGGCGCAGACCCTGGGCTACGCGCCGCGCCGAGCCTTTGACCGCGTGGTCTGGCCACAGCTGGCGCCGCGTCTGTTCGGGCCGCTGGTGGCCGTGCTGGCCTATGGCCTGACCGTCGTGGACATGGCCCTGGTCATCGGCCCCGCCAGCCCGCCCACGCTGGCCGTGCTGGCCTGGCAGTGGCTGCAGGACGCCGACCTGGCCACCAACGCCCAGGGTGCGGCGGCCGGCGGTGTGCTGGCGCTGGCCGTGGGCGTGTCGGTGCTGCTGTGGCGTGGGCTGCAGGCCCTGGCCGTCCGATCGGTGCGCCAGGGCAGCGGTGCGCGCGGCAGGCCGCGCGCCTCCACGCCAGCGAACCGTTCATGGGGCGCCTGGCTGCTGGTCGCCCTCTACGCCGCCGTGCTGCTGGCCCTGGCCGTGGGCAGCGTCGCCGGGGTCTGGCCCTTCCCCGCGCTGTGGCCCGAGACGCTCACCGCGCAGGCCTGGGCCAGCGTCTGGTCCAGCCGTGGCACGGTGCTCACCACCCTCGCTCTGGCAGCGGCGTCGGCAACGCTGGCGCTGGCGTGGAGCGTGGCCTGGCTCGAAACCGCCCCGCGCCGCTGGGACGCGGCGCTGCGCCCCCTGCTGTACGCGCCGCTGGTGCTGCCCGCCGTGCTGTGGGTGCTGGGCCTGTACAGCCTGGCGCTGTGGCTGCGCATCGAAGGGCGCTGGCCCGCGCTGCTGCTGGCCCACACGCTGATGGCCCTGCCCTACGTGCTGCTGGCGCTGGCGCCGGCCTACACCGCATTCGACCCGCGCTACCGCGCCATCAGCGACAGCCTGGGCCACGGCCGCGCGCACTTCCTGCTGCGCATCAAGTGGCCGCTGTTGCGGCGCGCGCTGGCCGCCAGCGCGGCGGTGGGCTTTGCCGTCAGCGTGGCGCAGTACCTGCCCACGCTCTACCTGGGCGCGGGGCGCTGGGCCACGGTCACCACCGAGGCGGTCACGCTCGCCGCGGGCGCGCAGCGTTCGCTGACCAGCGCCTACGCGGGCCTGCAGTGGCTGCTGCCGGTGCTGGGCTTTGCCCTGGCCGCGTGGGTGGGTCGCCCGCGGCGCTTTACAGTGGCGGCCGCATGACGCTCTCGGTCCACATCACCACCCTCGGCAGCGCGCAGCGCACGCTGCTGCGCGGGCTGCGCTTCGAGGTGCCCCCGGGTGCGGTGCTGACCCTCATGGGGCCCAGCGGCAGCGGCAAGAGTTCGGCGCTGGCCGCCATGGCCGGCACGCTGGCCAGCGTGGCCGAAGGCGCCGAGGCCCTGCGCTTCGAAGGCAGCGTCCGCCTGAACGGCACCGACCTGACCCACACGCCGACCGCACGGCGCGGCATCGGCCTGCTGTTCCAGGACCCGCTGCTGTTCGCCCACCTCACGGTGGCCGAGAACCTGCTGTTCGCTGTGCCACCCGGCCCGCGCGCGCAGCGCCAGGCCGCTGTGCAGCAGGCGCTGGCCGAGGCCGACCTGGCCGGCTACGGTGACCGCGACCCGGCCACGCTCTCGGGCGGGCAGCGCGCGCGCGTGGCCCTGATGCGCGCCCTGCTCGCGCAACCACAGGCGCTGCTGCTGGACGAACCGTTTTCCCAACTCGACGCCGCGCTGCGCGAGCAGTTCCGCACCTTCGTGTTCGAGCACGTCCGCGCGCGCCAGATCCCGGCGGTGCTGGTCACGCACGACCGTGCCGACATCGCCGACCCGACGCGCGTGCTGGAGCTGACCCATGCTGGATAGAGCCATTCAACAGGCGCTGCGCCCGGTCATGACGCGGGCCGCACGTGGCCTGGTGCGACTGGGCGTGGGAGCCGATGCCATCAGCGTCGCCGGCTTCGTCACCGGCATGGCCGCTGCCGTGGCCATCGCGCAGCAGCACTTCATGGCGGGCCTGGCCCTGCTGCTGCTCTCGCGCCTGATGGACGGGCTGGACGGTGCCGTGGCCCGCGCCACCACGCCCACCGACCGCGGCGGCTTCCTCGACATCACGCTGGACTTCCTGTTCTACGCCGCCATCCCGCTGGCCTTTGCCATCGCGGACCCGGCCGCCAACGCCTTGCCCGCGGCCGTTCTGCTGGCCAGTTTCATCGGCACCGGCAGCAGCTTCCTGGCTTTCGCCGCCGTGGCGGAAAAGCGTGGCCTGACCGACACCGCCCTGCCGGGCAAGAGCTTCTATTTCCTCGGCGGGCTGACCGAAGCGACCGAGACCATCGCGGCCTTTGCCGCCATGTGCCTGTGGCCCGCCGCTTTTCCCGCCATCGCCTGCGGCTTCGCCGCCCTCTGTGCCATCACCACGGCGCTGCGCATCGGCTGGGGCTACACCCGACTGCGCTGACGCAGCGCCCACTTCTCGCCCTCCAGCAGCACCAGCACCACCAGGCCGGCCAGCGCACACAGCAGCACATCGGCGGGCGAGAGGGCGCGGGTGCCGAACCAGGCCTGCATGAAGGGCGCGTAGGTGAACAGCGACTGCAGCCCCACCACCGCCCCGACGGCCAGCAGCACGCGCGGCGTGCCCTGCACGCCCACCAGCGTGAACGACGGCGCCTTGAGGTAGCGCACGCTGAACAGGTAGAACACCTCCATGGCCACCAGGGTGTTGACCGCCATGGTGCGGGCTTCTTCCACCGCCGCGCCGCCGGCCAGCGACCACTGGTACATGCCAAAAATGCCCAGGGTGAACAGGGTGGAGACCAGCACGATGCGCCAGACCACGAAAGGGCTGAGCATGGCCTCGCCGGGCGGGCGCGGTGCGCGCCGCATGACGCCGGGTTCGGTGGGCTCGAAGGCCAGCACCATGGCCAGCGCCACCGAGCTGACCATGTTCACCCACAGGATCTGCACCGGCAGGATGGGCAGGGCCAGCCCGAACAGCACCGCCGCCAGCAGCGACATCGATTCACCGCCGTTGATGGGCAACAGGAAGGTGACGGTCTTGCGCAGGTTGTCGTAGACCGTGCGGCCCTCTTCCACCGCGTGTGCGATGGAGGCGAAGTTGTCGTCGGCCAGCACGATGGCGCCGGCCTGCTTGGCCGCTTCGGTGCCCTTGCGGCCCATGGCCACACCGACATCGGCCTGCTTGAGCGCGGGCGCGTCGTTGACGCCGTCGCCCGTCATGGCCACCACCTCGCCGCGCGCCTGCAGGGCGCGCACCAGGCGCAGCTTGTGTTCGGGGCTGGCGCGGGCGAACACGTCGGTGTCCTGCACCGACTTTTGCAAGGCCGTGTCGTCGAGGGACTCGATCTCGGGGCCGGTGACCGCGCGCAGGGTCTCGCCCATGCCCAGCTGGCTGGCGATGGCGCTGGCCGTCACACCGTGGTCGCCGGTGATCATCTTCACGCGGATGCCCGCCGCCCGACACTGGGCAACGGCTTCGATGGCTTCCTGGCGCGGCGGGTCGATGATGCCGACCAGCCCCAGCAGCGTCAGGCCTTCGACCCCGCTGCGGCTGTCCAGCGCCGTGGTCGCCTCCACCTGGCCGCGCGCCAGCGCCAGCACCCGGCGCCCGGCGCGCGCCTGCTCGTCGATGGCACGCTGCCAGGAGGCCTCGTCCAGCGGCTGCGCCTGTCCGTCGTCCGCCAGCTGGTGGCTGCACATGGCCAGCACGCGCTCGGGCGCGCCCTTGAGCAGCAGGTCGTGGCCGGCCGGCGCGTGCTCGGCCGCCGCATGGGCCGTGGCCATGTAACGGTGTTCCGACTCGAACGGAATGGCGCCGGTGCGTGGTCGCTCCCGCGCCAGCTCCGACGGATCGATGCCGGCCTTCATCGCCAGGGTCAGCAGCGCGCCTTCGGTCGGGTCGCCGGCCAGTTGCCACAACCCGTTCTCGTGGTGCAGGCTGGCGTCGTTGCACAGGGCGGCGGCTTCGGCCAGGGCCAGCAGCACCGGCGCCTCGCGGAACAGCTCGGCCGGCTGCAGGTGATGACCTTCGCGCCGCAGCGCGCCCTCGGGCGCGTAGCCCGCTCCCTCCACATCCACCACGCCACCGGCCAGCACCACCTGCTGCACCGTCATCTCGTTGCGCGTGAGCGTGCCGGTCTTGTCGGAGCAGATCACCGTCACTGCGCCCAGGGTCTCGACCGCCGGCAGGCGGCGGATCACCGCGTGGCGCGCGGCCATGCGCTGCACGCCGATGGCCAGGGTGATCGACATGATGGCCGGCAGGCCTTCGGGAATGGCGGCCACCGCCAGGCCGACCGCGGTCATGAACATCTCGGCCGCCGGCAAGCCGCGCACCTGGGTGCCGAAGACAAACAGTGCCGCGGCAGCGGCCCCCACGACCAGGGTGATCCAGCGCGCCAGCTGGCCCATGTTGCGCACCAGGGGCGTGGTCACCTGTTCCACCGATTCGAGCAGGCGGCCGATGCGACCCATTTCGGTGGTACCGGCGGTGGCCACCACCACACCGCGCGCCTGACCCTGCGTGACCAGGGTGCCGGCGTAACCCATGCACAGGCGGTCGCCCAGGGCCGCGTCGGCCGCCACCGGGCCAAGCGCCTTTTCGACCGGGACCGACTCACCGGTCAAGGCCGACTCGTCCACGCGCAAGTTGTTGATCTGCAGCCAGCGCAGGTCGGCCGGCAGGCTGTCGCCCGAGGCGAGCTGCACCACGTCGCCCGGCACCAGATCGGCTGCGTCAACGTCCTGCAGGCGCCCGTCGCGCCAGACATTGGCGTGCGGCGCGAGCAGGTGGCGGATGGCCGCCAGCGCCTTCTCGGCCTTGCCCTCCTGCAGCACGCCGATGCTCACGTTGAGCAGCACCACGGCCAGGATGACGGCCGCATCGAGCGTGTGGCCGATCAGCGCGGTGACCACGGCCGCGGTCAGCAGCACCAGGATCAGGAGGTTGTTGAACTGGGCGAGGAAGCGCCGCCACAGGCCGGGGCCTTCGGTCATTTCCAGGCGGTTCGGTCCGTGATGCCGCAGGCGTTCGCCCGCTTCGTTGGCACTCAGGCCCTCAGGCGTGGACTGCAACAGGGCCAGGATCTCGTCTGGCGGACTGGCGTGCCAGGCCGTGGCCTGCGCATGGTGGGGGTTCGGGGTCTCGGCGTTCATGTTTTGACCATACCGGATGCCGGTGTCATCCCCAAGCCCCTCCGTCAACCCTGTCGACCGTGGTGTAAGAATGCGCCGCATGCGCCGACCCACCCTTCAAGAGACCACCAAGGATCCCCTGTGAACCTGCGCAAGACCGCCTTGCTGATCGTCGTGTTGCTGGGTGTCGCCGCCTTCTTCGCCTTCGACCTCGGCCGCTACTTCAGCCTGGACTTTCTGAAGGACAGCCAGGCCCGTTTCGCTGCGTTGCGGGCATCCCAGCCGCTGGCACTGGCCGCCGGCTACTTCCTCGTCTACGTGGCGGTCACCGCGCTCTCGCTGCCCGGTGCCACCATCGTCACCCTGGCTGGCGGCGCCATTTTCGGCCTGGGCTGGGGCCTGCTGATCGTGTCGTTCGCGTCCAGCATCGGCGCCACCCTGGCCTTCCTGACCGCGCGCTTCCTGCTGCGCGACAGCGTGCAGAGCCGTTTCGGCCAGCGCCTGGCCGAGGTGAACAAGGGCATCCAGAAAGACGGCGCCTTCTACCTGTTCACGCTGAGGCTGATCCCGGTGGTGCCCTTCTTCGTCATCAACCTGCTGATGGGCCTGACCCAGATGAAGGCCTGGACCTTCTACTGGGTCAGCCAGCTGGGCATGCTGGCCGGCACCGCGGTGTATGTGAACGCGGGCACGCAGCTGGGGCAGCTGGAATCGCTGCAGGGCATCGTCAGCCCCGGCCTGCTGGGCAGCTTCGTGCTGCTGGGCCTGTTCCCGCTGATCGCACGGCGCATCGTCGAGGCGGTGCAGAAGCGCAAGGTCTACGCCCGGTGGGCCAGCGTGCGGCCCAGGACCTTCGACCGCAACCTCATCGTCATCGGCGCGGGCGCGGGCGGTCTGGTCTCGGCCTACATCGCCGCGGCCGTCAAGGCCAAGGTCACGCTGATCGAAGCGCACAAGATGGGCGGCGACTGCCTGAACTATGGCTGCGTCCCGAGCAAGGCGCTGATCAAAAGCGCCAAGCTGGCGCACCAGATGCGCCACGCCTCGCACTACGGGCTGGCCGACGCCACGCCCGCCTTCAGCTTCCAGGCGGTGATGCAGCGCATCCACGGCGTCATCAAAGCCATCGAGCCGCACGACAGCGTGGAGCGCTACACCGGCCTGGGTGTGGAGGTGCTGCAGGGCTACGCCAAACTGGTGAACCCGTGGACGGTGGAGATTGCACTCAACAACGGGGGCGGCACCCAGCGCCTCACCGCGCGCAGCATCGTGATCGCGGCTGGTGCGCGCCCCTTCGTGCCGCCGCTACCGGGACTCGATGACGTCGGCTACCTGACCAGCGACACGCTGTGGGACGCGTTTGCGAAGCTCGACGAGATACCCCAGCGCCTGGTGGTTCTGGGCGGCGGCCCGATCGGCTGCGAACTGGCGCAGAGCTTCGCGCGGCTGGGTGCGCAGGTGACGCAGGTGGAGATGGCGCCGCGCATCATGATCCGCGAGGACGAGGAGGTGTCCGCGATCGCCCAGGCTTCGCTCGAAGCCGATGGGGTGGCGGTTTTGACCGGTCACAGGGCGCTGCGCTGCGAGGTGGTGAACGGCGAGAAGACACTGGTGGTGGAACACGGCGGCGCGGAAAAACGCATCGCCTTCGACCAGCTGCTGTGTGCCGTCGGCCGCATGGCGCGACTGACCGGCTACGGACTGGAAGACCTGGGCATCCCGACGAACCGCACGGTCGAGACCAACGAGTACCTGCAGACGATCTACCCCAACATCTACGCCGCGGGCGACGTGGCCGGGCCGTTCCAGTTCACCCACACGGCCGCACACCAGGCCTGGTACGCCGCGGTGAACGCGCTGTTCGGCGATGTCAGGAAGTTCAAGGCCGACTACTCGGTCATCCCCTGGGCCACCTTCATCGACCCCGAGGTCGCGCGCGTGGGCCTGAACGAGCAGGAAGCGAAGGAAAAGAACATCCCCTACGAGGTCACCCGGTACGGCATCGACGACCTGGACCGCGCCATTGCCGACAGCGAGGCCCACGGTTTCGTCAAGGTGCTGACCGTGCCGGGCAAGGACCGCATCCTGGGCGTGACCATCGTCGGCACCCACGCAGGCGACCTGCTGGCCGAATACGTGCTGGCCATGAAACACGGCCTGGGCCTGAACAAGATCCTGGGCACCATCCACACCTACCCCACGCTGGCCGAGGCCAACAAGTACGCGGCCGGTGAATGGAAACGCGCGCACCAGCCGCACGCCCTGCTGGCCTGGGTCAAGCGGTACCACGACTGGAGACGCGGATGAACACCCCCTTGCGAGCCCTGGTCGCGCTGGCGGGTGCCATGGCGCTGCCGGCCGCACTGGCACAAAGCCTGCCACCGCTCACCCAGGCCGACGGCTCGCTGCACCCCGGCTGGCGCTACGTCGGCTTCCCGAAGCAAAAGGCCCAGATCCCGCCCACCGTCATCGAGGCCGGCCAGGTCGACGGACAGCCTGCGGTGAAGGTGGTCACCGCATCGTCCTACGGCACCCTGGTGCACGACCTGAAGGACGCACCGCCCGCACGCCTGCAATGGCGCTGGCGACTCGACCTGCCGCTGTCGGAGGGCAAGGCATCGCCCGACCTCACCACCAAGGCCGGCGACGACGCCGCCCTCAAGGTCTGCGCCATGTTCGAGCACCCGCTGGAGCGCGTGCCCTTTGTCGAGCGCACCGTGCTGCGCCTGGCGCGCAGCGTCAGCGGTGAAGCGCTGCCGGCCGCCACCATCTGCTACGTGTGGGACAGCGGCCACCCGGCCGGACGGCAGGGCGCCAACCCCTACACGAAGCGGGTGCGCTACATCAGCCTGCGCGGCAGCGAAGCGCCGGCCCGACAGTGGATGAACGAGAGCCGCGACCTGGCGCAGGACTTCGCCACCCTGTTCGCCGACGAGCTGCCCGCGGGCAGCACGGTGCCACCGCTGCGCACGGTTCTGATCGGCGCCGACAGCGACAACACCGCCAGCCGCAGCAGCGGCTGGGTGGCCGATCTGCGCACGAGCCCTTGGTCGCCATGACGCCCCTGTACCCGCGTGGTTTGAGCACCCGGCGTCTGAACCTGCGCCCCGTGATGCCCACCGACCGCGACCATCTGGTGGCGCTGGAGGCCGATCCCGAAGTCATGCAGTTTCTCAACGGCGGGCAGCCCGTGCCCGACGCCGGCTGCCCCGATGCCGACTACCTGACACCGCGCGGTGCCGAGCCCGAGGTGCTGGTGGCCCACGAACGTGGCACGGGCCGTTTCATCGGCTGGTTCGCACTGTTCGACGACGGCTGGGTGGACGGCCAGCGCACCGCCGAAGTGGGCTACCGGTTGCACCGCGCGGCCTGGGGCCGGGGCTACGCGACCGAGGGCGTCGTCGCCCTGGTGGACCAGGCCTTCGACGCGCTCGGGTTCGACCGCGTGCGTGCACTGACCATGACGGTCAACGCAGCGTCATGCCGCGTGCTGGAGAAAGCCGGTTTCCGCCACACCGACACGCTGTTCCCGGCCTTTGTCCACCCGCTGCCGGGCAGCGAGGCCGGCGAGGTGGTGTACGAACGGCGACGCCGCCCCGATCTGCGCACCGCCGCCCCCTGAGCGCGTCGGACACAACCCGTAACATCGGGGCATGTCCTCAGGCATACAGAAACTCCTGCTGCTCGGCGCCGGCCATGCCCACGTGCAGGTGCTCGCGCAGCTGGCGCAGAACCGGCCGGCCGACCTGGACGTGATCGTGCTCACGCCCTACCCCTTCCAGACCTACAGCGGCATGGTGCCCGGCCTGGTGGCCGGGCGTTACAGCCCACAGGACTGCCAGATCCCGCTGGAACCGCTGTTCAAGGCCGCGGGCGCGCGCTGGGTGCAGGGCCGCGTGACGGCACTGGACGCGGCCGCGCAGACGGTGCAGGTCGCCCCCGCCGGTGGCAACAAGAGCGCACCCGAACAACTGGCCTACACCCGCCTGTCCATCGACACCGGTGCCATCATCGACCGCCACAGACTCGAAGCCGACATGCCCGGGGCGGCGGCGCGCGCGCTCATCGTGCGCCCCATCGAATCGTTCGCGGCGCTCTGGCCCCAGGTGCTGGAGCTGGCGCAGAAACAGGCCGTCTCGCTGGCCGTCATCGGCGCCGGCGCGGCCGGACTGGAACTGGTCTTCGCGGCCGAGCAGCGGCTGCGGAGTGCCTGCCCGGCCGGCGCCAGCTTCACCCTCGTCACCGGCGGTGTCGAGCCCGCCGCCAACTACCCCGAGGGCGTGCGCCAGCGCGTGCTCAAGCGGCTCAGGGCGCGCGGCATCACGGTGCTGCGCGAGGCCTGCACGGGCGTGGACAAGGACCGGCTGCGCCTGGGCAGCGGCGCCAGCCTGGCCTGCAACGTGCCCATCCTGGCCATCGGCACCCATGCGCCGGTGTGGCTGCAGGGCAGCGGCCTGGCCCTGTCCGACAGCGGGCATGTGCTGGTCAACGCCTTCCAGCAAAGCACCAGCCACCCCAACGTGTTCGCCGCCGGCGACGTGGCCACCCGCGCCGACGCGCCGCACCCCAAGAGCGGTGTGTACGCCGTGCGTGCGGGCCCGCCGCTGACGCGCAACCTCATGGCCGCCCACCACGGCCAGCCGCTCAAGGTCTGGCATCCGCCCCAGCGAACGCTCAACCTGCTGTCGTGCGGCGCCGGCCACGCCATCGCCAGCTGGGGGCCGCTTCACGCCGAAGGCGCCTGGGTCTGGCGCTGGAAGGACCGCATCGACCGCGCCTTCATGGCGAAGTACACGCTGACGGCCCCGTGAACGCCATGCCCGACCGCAGCGCCTGGCAAGTCTTCCTGGTCTTCCTGCGGCTGGGCCTCACGTCCTTCGGTGGCCCGGTGGCGCACCTGGGCTATTTCCGCGCCGAATTCGTCGAACGCCGGCGCTGGCTGGGCGAAGCGGCCTACGCCGACCTGGTGGCACTCTGCCAGTTCCTGCCCGGTCCGGCCAGCAGCCAGGTCGGCTTTGCGCTGGGATTGATGCGAGCGGGCTACCCCGGCGCGCTGGCCGCCTGGGCCGGCTTCACCCTGCCCTCGGCCCTCGCCCTGATTGCGCTGGCGCTGGGCATTGCACAGGCGGGCGACGCGGTGCCGGCCGGCGCCCTGCACGGCCTGAAGGTGGTCGCCGTCGCCGTGGTCGCGCAGGCGGTCTGGGGCATGGCACGCAGCCTCTGCCCGGACGCGCCCCGGCGTGCGCTCATGCTCGCCACCGCCGCCGGGCTGATCGCCTGGCCCGGCTCCGTGGCGCAGCTGCTGGCCATCGGTGCGGCCGGGCTGATGGGCCTGCTGTGGATGCGGCCCGCCGCCGATGCGCCGCACGAACCGCTGCCGGTGCCGATCGGCCGCCGGGCGGGTGCCCTGTGGCTCACGCTGTTCTTGGCGCTGCTGGCCGGGCTGCCGCTGTGGCTGGCCGTTTTCCCCTCGCAGGCCCTGGCCGTGGTGGATGCGTTCTACCGCGCCGGGGCGCTGGTGTTTGGCGGTGGCCATGTGGTGCTGCCCCTGCTGCAGGCCAGCGTGGTGCCACCCGGCTGGGTCGGCAACGACGCCTTCCTGGCCGGCTACGGCGCGGCGCAGGCCGTGCCGGGCCCGCTGTTCACCTTCGCGGCCTTCCTGGGGGCCTCCATGCAGGGCGCGCCCAGCGGCTGGGGCGGGGGCCTGCTGGCACTGGCCGCCATCTTCGTGCCCGCCGGCCTGCTCATCGCTGGCGCCCTGCCCTTTTGGGAAAGCCTGCGCGGGCGGCCCGGCGTGCGCGCCGCCCTCATGGGCATCAACGCCGCCGTGGTCGGCCTGCTGCTGGCCGCACTGTGGAACCCTGTCATCACCAGCGGCATCCGCGGGGTCGGTGACGCGCTGCTGGCCACTGCCGCGCTGCTGGCGCTGATGCGCTGGAAGTGGCCGCCCTGGATGGTGGTGGCGGCTTGTGCCACCATCGGATGGGCCCTGTCGACCTGATCACGCAAAGGACATGAGATGCAACTTGGCTACACCATCGTCTACGTCCCCGACGTCGCGGCCTCGCTGGCGTTCTGCGAACGGGCCTTCGGCCTGCAGCGGAAGTTCCTGCACGAGAGCGGCACCTACGGCGAACTGGACACCGGCGCGACCACGCTGGCCTTCGCCGCGCACGAACTCGGCGACATGAACTTCGCCGGCGGCCATGTGCACGCCGACAGCTCGGCGCAGCCGCTGGGTTTCGAGATTGCGCTGGTGACCGGTGACGTGCCCGCTGCGCATGCGCGCGCGGTGGCGGCCGGCGCGCGCGACATGGCCGCCCCGATGGCCAAGCCCTGGGGACAGATCGTGTCCTATGTGCGCTGCCCGGACGGCCTGCTGGTGGAGCTGTGCACGCCGGTGGGCGGCTGAATCCCCCACGCAAGGGACCCGAGCCTGCGCCCGGGCACCGTTTCTGCTAGCGTCCTGCGCACCCACCACCGCCACGGGAGCCCACCATGCCGCAGACCTTCTCCATGCCCCTGAGCTGGCAGCTCGCGCCGGACGCGCTGACCCAGCCCATCTTGCCCAACTGGCAGTTCCACCTGTTCAACATCAACCTGGGCACGTCATCGAACCCGTCGGTGGAACAGAAGGCGCTGGAAAAGGTGG
This sequence comes from uncultured Hydrogenophaga sp., assembly GCA_964550405.1. GTDB lineage: Bacteria > Pseudomonadota > Gammaproteobacteria > Burkholderiales > Burkholderiaceae_C > Hydrogenophaga. Next base: position 45,954 of record CAZJZD010000022.1, read on the forward strand.
GCAGCTACGGCCGGCAGATCGGTCACCTGGCCGAGGCGCTGGAAGTGATCGTGAAGAAGACCCGCCTGCTCGACAGCCCCGACCTGACGGCCGACGAGAAGGATGTGCTGCAGGTCTTCCTGGGTGACGTGTCCACGATCCGGCAGATCAAGGCCTCACTGGCAGGCGTCTGATCCGCGGGCCAGGCTCAGTGCTTCGCGGGCGCGGTCGCCTTGGCCGCCGCATCGAAGCCGCCCTTGGCCTTCCACTCCTCCATGCCGCCCTGCAGGATGCGCACGTTTTCCCAGCCCGCCACGCGCAGCGCAAAGCCGGCCTGGGCCGAGAGTGAACCGGTGTTGCAGTAGATCAGCACCGGCTTGTCCTTCGGGATGCTGTCGCGTTGGGCCAGCACCTGGCGCCAGTCCATGTTGATCGCGCCGGGGATGTGGCCCTTGGCAAACTGGCCCGCGTCGCGCGCGTCGATCACCACCATCTTCGGCCACTCGTCCTTGGGGATCTGCTCGGCGAAGATGACGCCACCACCGTAGTCCACAAACTCCAGGTAGCCGGCCATTTCGTCGGTGGCAATGGCCTTGTTGTCGGCGTGGGCGGTGGGGGCCAGCAGCAGGCCGGCGGCAGCGGCGGCCGCGAGGGCCAGGGTGCGAAGCGTCATGGGGTCGTCTTTAATATCAGTAATGACTGATATTTTCACCGCAACAGCGGGCGGCGGGCTCGGTTCAAACCCTTGGGCTCAGTCGCCCAGCAAGTCGGCCAGGTGCAGCAGGTTGCGCGCGTGCAGGGTGTTGGCCGGGTCGGGCGAGACGTCCTTGGGGTGGGCCGCGCCGAACTCCAGCGGGCGTTCGATGTAGGCGGTCTGCAGGCCGCAGGCGCGGGCGGCGGCCAGGTCGTCCTGGTGGGCGGCGACCATCATCACCTCGGCCGGTGCCACATCGAACACCTCGGCCGCCCCCAGGTACACGCGCGGGTCGGGCTTGTAGGCACGGAACACCTCGGCCGAGAGCACGCAGTCCCAGGGCAGCCCCGCGTGTTTGGCCATGTCGGTGAGCAGGCCGATGTTGCCGTTGGACAGCGACGCGATGGTGAACCGGGTCTTGAGCCGTGTGAGCCCGGCCACGCTGTCGGGCCAGGCGGCCAGTCGGTGCCAGACGCGGTTGAGCTCCGCACGCGCGGCTCCGTCCAGATGCGCCAGCCCGAAGCGCGGCAGGAGGGTGTCGAGGATCTCGCGGTGCAGCAGGTCCAGCTTCACAAAGCCGCGGCCACCGGAACGCACCGCCTCCATGGCCGGCTGGTAGCCCGCGCGCCAGGCCAGGGCGAACGCGTCGGCGTCCACCGGCGGGTGGTGTGCGGCCACCTCGCGCACGATGGAACCGTGCCAGTCCACCACGGTGCCGAAGATGTCGAAAACCAGCACGCGCGGGGTGGGGTTCATCATGGGCGAAGTCGCATCAGATCCAGCGGCGCACCCGCTGCGTGTAGTCGGTGTAAGGGGGGCCGAACAGCTCGGCCAGCACCCGCTCTTCGGGCCGGATCTGGAAGCGGGTGATGTAGAGCACGAACAGCACCGGCGCCACCCAGGGCAGCAGTGCCGACAGCCACACCGCCCAGGCGCACAGCAGGCAGACCATGCCCAGGTACATGGGATTGCGCGTGAAGCGGTAGACGCCGGTGGTCACCAGGGCACGGCTCTTGCGCGGGCTCAGCGGGCTGACGGTGGTGTGGCGGAGCACAAAGGCCACCAGCCCGGAAAAATCCAGCGCGACGCCCGCCAGCAGCAGCACGGCGGCCAGCCCCTGGCGCAACCCCTCGGGCCAGGGGATGACCGGCCCCAGCGGCGCCAGCCACCACACGGCCGCCCCCAGCAGCAGTGCCACCACCGGCGGCGGGACCTTGAGTTCCAGCCAGGCCAGGGTGCGGTCAGACCCGGTCGCCGTCATCGCCTCAGATCAGCGGTTGCAGCCAGCGTGCGAACCGGGGCTGCCAGTGGTCCAGCAGGTCGGCCGAGACCAGCACCCGTTCGGCACGACCGATCAGCTTTTCGCGGGGCACGAACCCGATGAAGCGCGAGTCCGCGCTGTTGTCCCGGTTGTCGCCCAGCATGAAGTAGTGCCCGGCCGGAACGCGCTGCGGTTCAAGGTGGCGCCGACCGGGAACGCCCTCCAGGTACTGCACCGCATGCGGCCGGCCCAACAGCGATTCGGTGGCACGCAGAGCCCGGACGGTCATGCCCGGCACCAGCGTCTCGGCCGCGGTGGAAGGCTGCTCGTACCGCGCCGCCTGCCCGTTGACGATCAGCACCCCGCCTTCCATGGCCACCGTGTCACCGGGCAGGGCCACCACACGCTTGATCAGGCGCACCCCGTCCACCGGCGAGCTGAAGGTGACGATGTCGCCGCGCTCCGGATCGCCGGTCTTGAGCAGCACCACATCGGTCAGCGGCAGCTTGAGGTCATAGGCCAGCCGGTTGACGAACACCACATCGCCTTCGAGGATGCTCGGCCGCATGGAGCCCGACGGGATCGGGTTCCAGTCGGCGATGGCCGTCCTGAAGATGCCCAGGCAGAACACGAACACGAGAAAACCGCGGTTGGCGTTGAACCACTTTTTCATGCATCACTCCCGATGGGTTGTGGGGTCCGGTCAGTCCACCTGCAGGCGGATGCCGTCGCTGCGGCCAGCGACGATTTCACCCACCTCGGCCGCGGCCGCAAAGCCGTGCTGGCGGAACACGGCCAGCACCTCATCCACCGTTTCGGGCGCGCAGGCCACCAGCAGACCGCCGCTGGTCTGCGGGTCGCTCAGCAGGGCCTTGTCCTGCGGGCTCAGGCCGCCGGCCAGCTGTACCTCGGCGCCGTAGGCAGCCCAGTTGCGGCCGCTGGCACCAGTCACCATGCCCTGGGCGGCCAGGTCGCGCACGCCCGGCAACAGCGGCACGCGCGCCATGTCCAGGCGGATGCAAGTGCCCGCACCACGCGCCATCTCCAGCGCGTGGCCGGCCAGACCGAAGCCGGTCACGTCGGTGAGCGCGTGCACGCCGTCTATCGCCGCCAGCGCAGGGCCGGGCGTGTTGAGCTTCGTGGTGTTGGCGATCATCTGCGCGTAGCCGTCGGCACTCAGCGCGTCTTTCTTGAGCGCGGCCGAGAGCACGCCCACGCCCAGCGGCTTGCCCAGGATCAGGCGGTCGCCCACCTTCGCGTCGGCATTGCGCTTGACGCGTTTCGGATGCACCAGGCCGAGCGCGACCAGGCCGTAGATGGGCTCCACCGAATCGATGGTGTGGCCGCCCGCGATGGGGATGCCCGCCTCGCGGCACACGCTCTGCCCGCCTTCAAGGATCTTGCCGATGGTGTCGGTGGACAGTACGGAAATCGGCATGCCGACCAGCGCCAGCGCCATGATGGGCGTGCCGCCCATGGCGTAGACGTCGCTGATGGCGTTGGTGGCAGCGATGCGGCCAAAGTCGAACGGGTCGTCGACGATGGGCATGAAGAAGTCGGTGGTGGCGATCAGCGCCTGCTCGTCGTTGAGCTGGTAGACCGCCGCGTCGTCGGCGGTCTCGATGCCGACCAGCAGCTCCTTGGGCATGGGCATGGCGGCCGTGCCCTTGAGGATGTCGGACAGCACGCCGGGCGCGATCTTGCAGCCGCAGCCGCCACCGTGCGAAAGGCTGGTCAGGCGGGGCTGGGTCTGGGCGGGCGTGGTGGGTGCGTTCATGGTTTCTCCATCGGGTCGGTGCACAGCAGGCCGTCCAGGGCCTGCAGCAAGGCGGCGCGTTCGGCCGCCGGTTCAAACAGCAGCGAGCGTGCCTCGCATTGTGCGTGCAGCGTGGCGAGCAGACCGCCATCGGGGCTTTGCTGGCCCGCGCGGCATTGACGCAAGCGCTGCACCAGCGCAGCGGCATCGCCCGGCGGGAAGTAGCCGTCGTACCCGGCGCCGAGCATGCCCATATTGCCGTCGATCTGCGAGGCCAGCACCGGCGTGCCGCACAGCGCGGCTTCCATGATGACGTGGGCGCCGCCTTCCATGCGGCTGGGGTGGACGAGCACATGCGCGCGCTGGATGCGCCGGCGCGTGGCCTCGTGCGGCAGGCCGCCGAGCCAGCGGTAATGCGGGCAGGCGGCAGCGGTGGCCAGCGCCAGCCGGCCCAGCGAGGGGTCCAGGTCGCGGCCGATGTGGTCGATGTGAATGCCTTCGTCGGGCCGCAGGAGCTGCGCCGCCTCGAACACGGTCTGCGGCCATTTCTCGTCGCGCAGGTGGCCCACCACAACGGCGTTCAGATGCGCCGACGTCTTGGCCAGCGTCTGGCGCCGCGTGCTGGACTGCAGCACCACGCGGCACTTGGGCCGCAGCGGCGCGGGCAGCGCCTGCGGCCCCAGCTCCTGCAAGGCGATCAGGCGCGTGGCCTGGCCCAGCGAACGTTGCGCGTCGGTGTCGGTGGCGATGTCACGGTACAGGTCGGTGCCGGTCAGGACCACCACCAGCGGCCGGTGGGGGTGGGCCCGCGCCCAGGCGGCGATGCTCGGAGCCGTGCGGCGGGCATGCAGCGCGATCAACAGGTCGGTACCGTCATCTTCTGTAGGGGTATCGGGCCAGGCCTTGACCACACGTACCGCATACTGCCCTTCAAGCATGCGCGCCCAGCGGCGCGCGGTCTGCCAGTTGCCGTTGTTGGCATCGGCCAGCGCGGGTGTCACCAGGCACAGCGACGGTCTGGAATTCAAGGAAGACATGCTGGAAACCATTGTCAACGAAGCCGCGCAGCGCCGCCTGGGCAAGGCCGATCTGGCGCAGGCCCTGCGGCACAGCCGCCAGCGCACCCTGGCCCTGTTCACCGCCGGCGAAGCTGCGCTCGGCCCCTCGCTCACGGTACCCCTGCGGCCCGAACTGAACCCGCCGCTGTGGGAACTGGGCCATGTCGGCTGGTTCGCCGACTGGTGGATCGCCCGCAACCCGCAGCGCGAGCACGGACTGAAGGCCGACCCCGACGTACCCCGCTTGCCCGCGCGTCAGGCCGCGCGCGGCGTGGACGCCGAAGCGCTCTACCACTCCAGCCGGGTGGCCCACGACACCCGCTGGCAACTGCCCCTGCCCGATGCGGCGGCCACCCGCGCCGACCTGGCCGCCAGCCTGGCCGATACCCTGACCCTGCTGGAACAGGCGCCCGAGACCGACACCGGTCTGTACTTCTTCCGCCTGGCACTGGTGCACGAAGACATGCACGCCGAAGCGGCGGTCACCATGGCGCAGACCCTGGGCTTCGATCCTCAGGACGCCCGCACCGCCGCCGCGCTCGACCGGCCCGGCCCGCGCCGGCCGGCCCAACTCGCGGTGCCTGCCGGCACCGTGACCCTGGGTCACAGCGGCCCGGGCTTTGCCTTCGACAACGAGCTCGGCCCGCAGCGGGTAGCGGTGGAGCCCTTCACCATCGACGCCCGCCCGGTCAGCTGGTCGCGCTTCCTGCCCTTCATCGAGCAGGGCAGCTACGCACAGCGCCGCTTCTGGACCGAAACCGGCTGGGCCTGGCGCATGGGTGCCGACGCGGGCTGCCCGCGACAGGCACCACGCCACCTGCGCCAGACCGCCCACGGCTGGGAACAGCACCGCTGGGGCCGCTGGCAGCCGCTGGACCTGGACACGCCGGCGTGCCACCTGAGCTTCTTTGAAGCCCAGGCCTGGTGCGCCTGGGCCGGACGCCGCCTGCCGACCGAAGCCGAATGGGTGGCCGCCTGCTCGGTGCCGGGCTTTGACTGGGGCCAGGTCTGGGAATGGACGGCCAGCGCTTTCGCGCCTTTCCCCGGTTTTGAAGCCCACCCCTACCGCGACTATTCGTTGCCCTGGTTCGACGGCCGGCCGGTGCTCAAGGGCGCCAGTGCCGCCACCGCCCCGCGCATGGTGCACCGGCAGTACCGCAACTACTTCACGCCCGAGCGCAACGACCTCTTTGCGGGTTTTCGCAGCGTCTAGGCGCAACCCGCCGGTTTGCGGTGGTCGAGCCCCGCGCTGGCCAGCTCCGCCCGCGCCTGCCGGCGCACCGCCAGACCACCCTGCAAGGCCAGCACTGCCATGAAGCCGGCCACCGCCAGATCGGGCCACGCGGTCTTCGTGCCGGCCACCCCCAGGGCCGCGCCCATCACCGCCAGATTGCCCAGCGCATCGTTGCGCGAACACAGCCACACGCTGCGCATATTGGCGTCGCCCTCGCGGTACGCATACAGCAGCACCGCAACGCCCACGTTCACCACCAGCGCCAGCGTGCCGATGGCACCCATGGTCAGCGGCTCGGGCACCGTGCCGGCCCACACCGACCAGACCGCCCGGCCCAGCACGAAGGCGCCGAAACCCAGCATGGTCCAGGCCTTGACCCAGGCCGCCCGCGCCCGCCACACCAGCGCGGCGCCCAAGACCGCCAGCGACACGCCGTAGTTCAGCGCATCCCCTGCAAAGTCGATGGCATCGGCCATCAGCGAGAGCGAATCCGCGCGCTGGCTGCCCACCAGTTCCACCACGAACATGGCGGCGTTGAGCACCAGCGCCAGCCAGAGGATGCGGCGGTAGCGGGGCGACTGGGTGGCGGCAGCGGGGGCTTCGTGTTGGCAGGTGCAGGCCATGGTTTTCTCCATTGATGCCTGTATTGAAAACCCTGGAGCCACTACAGTGTCAACACCCTGTCGACCGGAGTGTTGCCATGCAGATCAAAGCCCTGTCCGCCGCCACCGGCGTGGACGTCGAAACCATCCGCTACTACGAACGGCAGGGTCTGCTGCCCGCGCCGGCGCGCCAGGCCAACGGCTACCGCGACTACGGCCAGCCCCAGCTCGAACGCCTGGCCTTCATCCGCCACTGCCGCGCGCTGGACATGCCCCTGGCCGACGTGCGCCAGCTGCTGGCCGCGCTGGACGCGCCCGGCCCGGAATGCGGCGACGTCAACGCCCTGATCGACCAGCACCTGGCCCGTGTGCGCGCCCGCCTGGCCAGCCTGCGCGCCCTGGAAAAACAGCTGCGCAGCCTGCGCACCACCTGCAACGGACAACCCGGCGACGCGGGCTGCGGCATCCTGCACGAACTGGTGGCCGCGGCGCATGGCGAGGCCTGCGCCTGCCATCAAGGGGCGTGACCAACCTGCGGCTGTTGTCAGATCAGGACCGTCAGAGCCAGCCAGCCCAGGCTCAGGCCACGGACCTGTGTCGGGCACCCCGGCGCGCGCCACAACGCCGCCAAGATGAACAGCCCATAGGGCAAAGGCAGCAGGTGCACCGCCAACGCCCACGCTGCGGGAACCCCCTGTGACAGCAGGGCCAGTGCCGCCAGGGTGGCCACGGCGTTGAGCAGCGTGCCCACCAGCAGGAGGTCGAGCCAAAACAGCGGGCGCCACCCGACCTGGCCCTGCCAGCGGCGCATGAAAAATGGACCGACAAACACCACAGAACCTGCCCAGCAAAACCGGCTCATGGCGCGGCCACTTCGTCGGTGCTCTCGGGTGCGTCAGGGTCGCGGCGGGTGGCCAGCACCTTGTCGATGGTGCGGCCGTCCATGTCCACGATCTCGAAGCGCCAGAGCTCCCACTCGACCTTGTCGCCCTCCTTGGGCAACCGGCCGGTCAGCAGCATCATCAGGCCACTGAGGGTGTGGTAACGCCCGCGCTCCTCGTCGGGCACGGTGTCCAGGCCCAGGCGGTCCTTCAGTTCGGGCACCGGGATGTGACCGTCGAGCAGCCAGGTGCCATCGTCCCGCTGCACCGCCCACGATGTCTCCGGGTCGCGCGGGCTGAACTCGCCCGTGATGGCCTCGATCAGGTCCTGCAGCGTCACGATGCCCTGCACCTCGCCGTACTCGTCGATCACGAACGCCATCTGCCCGCCCGATTGGCGGAAGTTGTCCAGCAGCTCCATGCCGGTGATGGTCTCGGGCACATACAGCGCTTCCTGCAGCGGCTGGTGGGCCAGGTCGCGATCGCCACCGCGCAGCGCCTGCGAGAGCCACTTGCGCGCGTTCACCACCCCTGCCACATTGTTCAGGTCGCTGCGCACCACCGGAAAGCGCGCATGGTCCGATGCCTCCACACGGGCCATGTTGACCTCGAAGCTCTGCTCCAGGTCCAGCACCACCACATCGCTGCGCGGCACCATGAGCGAACCGATCTGACGGTCGTCCAGGCGGAACACGTTGCGCACCATGGTGTGCTCGTGCGATTCGATCACGCCCGCGCTGGTGCCCTCTTCCAGCATCGCGTGGATTTCTTCTTCGGTCACGGCGTTGGCGTTGTTCTGCTTCACACCCAGCAGCCGCAGCAGACCCTGCGTGGACACCGACAGCAGCAGCACGAAGGGCTTGGTCGCCACCGCCAGCGCGTTGATCGGCCGCGCCACCAGGCGCGCCAGTGTCTCCGGGTTGGACTGCCCGATGCGCTTGGGCACCAGTTCGCCGACCACGATGGAGAAATAGGTGATCAGCACCACCACCAGACCGGTGGCGCTGAGCTGCGCGATGTTTTCCGCCAGCCCCAGCGAGGTGAGCCACACCGCCAGCGGCCCGGCCAGCGCGGCCTCGCCGACGATGCCGTTGAGCACGCCGATGGACGTGATGCCGATCTGGATGGTGGAGAGAAAACGCGTCGGGTCCTCGCCGAGCTTGACCGCGGCGACAGCGGCGCTGTCACCTTCGTCGATGAGTTTCTGCAAGCGCGCCTTGCGTGCGGTGACGAGCGCGATCTCGGACATGGCGAACAGGCCATTGAGCAAGATCAGCGCGAACAGTAAAGCGATTTCCATGAGATGAGATCCAGAGGAGGAACAGAAGACGCTACAGGCGGCGTCCGAAGCCAGGCCCAGGCCGGGCCTGGTTCAAAGGGCACGAAAGGAAGCGGGCGACCGCAGGCCGCCTGAGGGCGGGGATCAGGCCCGCTGCGGTGGCCGGAACAGGGTGTCCGGCCAAGGATCGGACGCGCCGACCTGCACCCAGCCCATGTGTGCGGGCGCCGGGTTGGCGACGGTTTTGGTGCTGGTCCGACGCAGCAAGGTGTCGGGCAGGTCGGGCACTTCGTCCAGCAGGCCATGCGCCTGATCGGCCAGCCCCTTGCCATCATGGAGCTGGGCATCTGCGGCCGACACGGCCACCGACAGGGGATCGGCCATGGCGGGAGCATGCGGTTGGCCCAGGACGGCAAAACCCGCCACGTTCCAGAACAGTTGCAGCACAAAGACCGCCAGCAGCCAGCGACGCATGATGCCCAAATTGTAAGCAGCGCCCCCGGGGCGCCGCGAACCGGGGCTATCGCCCGGCCGCGCGCTGCAGGCGCCGCCGCCGCTCGCGCCGGATCAGCACCGCCCAACCCCAGTACACCAGCGCATAGGCCACGGTGCCCAGCACCGCACCGGCCATCGGAAAACCCACCAGCAGGGCCGGCCCCCAGGACACCACCTGCTCCCACAGGGCCGACGGCCAGGTGGTGGGCGACATGAGATCCCAGGGGGCCGCCACGACGGCGGGCGTGGCCGGCGCAGACTGCGGCATCACAAAGGAGCCGAGGAACGCCGCCAGTGCCCAGATGGGGGCCATGGTGAACGGGTTGGTCAGCCAGGTGGCCGCCGCTGCCGCGGCCACATTCGCCTTGAACGCCACCGCGGCCAACATGGCCACCGGCATCTGCAGCGGCACGGGAAACACCCCGATGCCGATGCCCAGCGCCACCCCCAGGGCCACACCGCGCCGGTGCATCACCCACAGCATCGGGTGCTCGTGCAAGTAGTGGCTCAGCCAGCCGAAACCCTTGGTCTCTTGCAGCGACTGGGCGGTGGGAAACCAGCGGCGAAGGCGTTTCTTGAATTCGGCCATGGTGGAAGGAAGACGGGGCGGACAGCGGGTGCGGGCGAGACCGATGCAGACATAACACCATAGATTAACGGTGGTCGGCGTTGAAGTACCGGGGTTCGACCGGGGAAAACGTGAAGGGGTTCATCCAGATCGAGCCGGTGATCGGCGCGGGCGCCGCGAGCGGCTAGACTGCTTCACCCCGCCCGCCTCTGCTCCATGAAGAACCACCTGCCCACCCACCCGGCCGCCGTGCTGGCGCTGGCGTTTCTGGCCACGATTCTGTTGGGCACGGTGCTGCTGATGCTGCCCTGGGCCAGCGCCAGCGGCGAGAGCGCACCGTGGCTGACGGCGCTGTTCACGGCGACCTCGGCGGTGTGCGTCACCGGGCTGGTGGTGGTGGACACCGGCACCTACTGGAGCCCGCTCGGCCAGGGCCTGGTGATGGCGCTGTTCCAGCTCGGCGGCTTCGGGATGATGACCTCGGCCACGCTGATGGGCCTGCTGATCGGCGGCCACATGAAGTTGCGCACACGGTTGCTGCTGCAGACGGAAACGCACGCGCTGTCGCTGGGCGACGTGCGCTCGGTGGCGCGCATGGTGCTGGTGGTGACGGTGGTGGTCGAAGGCGTGGTGGCGCTGTGGCTGGCGACGCGCTTTGCCATGACCATGGACCTCGGCTGGCGCGAGGCGCTGTGGCAGGGCGCGTTCCATTCGGTCTCGGCCTACAACAACGCCGGGTTTTCCACCTGGTCCGACAGCGTGATGCGCCACGTGACCGACGGCTGGGTGCTGGGTCCGCTGATGCTGGCCATCGTGGTGGGCGGGCTGGGGTTTCCGGTGATCACCGAGCTGTGGGCCAACCGGCGCAGGCGGCACGCGCGCTGGTCGATCCACACCACGCTGACGGTCTGGGGTTCGGCGGCGCTGGTGGTGGGGGGCACGCTGGCGCTGTGGCTGGTGGAGCACAACAACCCCAAGACACTGGGTGCGCTGGGGTTTCTGGACCAGTGGCAAGCGGCGCTGTTCACCTCGGTCTCGGCGCGCACAGCGGGCTTCAACGCGGTGGACATTGGCGCGCTGGAGCTGGAATCGCTGGTGCTGCACTACGTGCTGATGTTCATCGGCGGCGGCAGCGCGGGAACGGCCGGCGGCGTGAAGGTGACCACGGTGTTCCTGTTGCTGCTGATCGTGTGGAGCGAGATCCGGGGTCGGGCCGATGTGGAGCTGCGCGGCCGGCGCATCGGCACCCAGGTGCAGCGCCAGGCGCTGTCGATCCTGGTGCTCAGTGGCGCGGCGGTGTCGCTGGGCCTGCTGCTCATCATTCCGCTGGCCGACCACCTGCCGCTGGACAAGCTGCTGTTTGAAGTGGTGTCGGCGTTTGCCACCGTGGGCCTGTCCACCGGCATCACGGCCGAGCTGCCTCCCGGAGCGCAGGGTGTGATCATTGCGCTGATGTACGCCGGGCGCGTGGGCGTGGTCACGCTGGCGCTGGCGCTGGCGATCAACCAGGTACCGAGGGCGTACCGTTATCCCGAGGAGAAACCCATTGTTGGCTAGATCAGATTCAAAGCGGGGCGACAGCGTGGTCGTCATCGGCCTGGGGCGCTTTGGCGCCGCCGTAGCGCGCTCGCTGGTGGCGGCGGGCCATGAGGTGCTGGCCATGGACGCGAGCGAGGAGGTGGTGCAGGATCTGGCGCACGAACTGCCCCATGTGGTGAAGGCGGATTCGACCGACCTGCAGGCGCTGCGACAGCTCTCGGTGACCGACTTCTCGCACGCGGTGGTGAGCATCGGCGCCAACCTGGAGTGCAGCGTGCTGACGGTGCTGAACCTGGCGCAGATGGGCATGAAAGACATCTGGGCCAAGGCCAACAGCCCGCAACACGGCCGCATTGCCGAGCGCGTGGGCGCGCACCACGTGATCTACCCCGAGGCCGACATGGGCGAGCGGGTGGCGCACCTGGTGACGGGCAAGATGATGGACTTCATCGAGTTCGATGACGGCTTTGCCATTGCCAAGACCCGCGCGCCGATGGAGACCCACAACAAGACCCTGGCGGTGTCGAACGTGCGCAAGAAGCACGGCATCACAGTGGTGGGCATCAAGCGGCGCCACCAGGACTTCATCTACGCCAAGCCCGAGACCGAGATCAAGCCGGGCGACCACCTGATCGTGGCCGGGCCGACACCGTTGATCGAGAAGTTTGCCGCGCTGTATTGAAGCGTCGACGCGCGGCGCCTCAATTTGTGGCGCGACCTGCCGAAAACAACGGAAATGAAGAGGATCGGGCCACCCGCGCATACGGTGTTCCGTGAAAACCGTACGGCCGGGGGCCGCCATTTGTCGAGGACGATCATGGTGTGCCGTTGGGGGAGCAGGGATTGAAAGCGCGCACCCGTTCGCTGGTGCTGGTGGTGCTGTTGTTCAGCGCTGTGGCCGCTGGCGTGCTGTGGTGGCAGGCGCTGCGGTCGCAGGCGCAGCTGCGCCAGCAGGTGCTGCTGCAGGCCGAGCAGCGCAGCCAGCAGGTGGCCGGCGCCGTGGCCGGGCAGATGCGCTCGCAGCTGGGCATGGTGGACATGGCGCTGCGCAACCTGCGCGAGCGCTGGCGCGCGGACACCCCAGAGCGGCTGGACGCACCGGCCGCCGAGGTGCTGGCCACACTGCCGCAGGGTTTCGTGTCACACGTCACGGTGGTCAATGCCAAGGGTTTGGTGGTCTACAACAGCCTGGGCATCGCACCAGGCACCTATGTGGGGGACCGCAGCTACTTCATGGCGTTGCGCACCGGAGACGACCGCTTGCTGGTGAGCGAGGCGGTGCTGTCCCGCCTGTCGGGCCAATGGGCTTTCACGGTGAGCCGGCCGCTGCTGCGCGGTGACCGTTTCGAAGGGGTGATCAGCCTGGTGGTGCGCTCGGCCTATGTCGGCGCCCAGCTGGGCGAACTGGAGCTGACGGACCAGGATGTGGTGTCACTCGTCCACCCGGACGGCCACTACCTGGCCCGCAGCCGGAACAACGAGGCGTCGATGGGCAAGACGGTGGCGCCGGACCGCCCCTTCCGCATCGACCCGACCCTCTCGCACGGCACCTACCGGGTGGACGACTCGCTGGACCACGCACCGCGCACCTATGGCTGGCACCGGCTGCCCGACACGGGACTGGTGGTGTCGGTCGGGCTGGCCGATGCGTCGGTGCTGGCACCGCTGGCACCCGCGCTGCAGCGCAACCTGCTGGTCACCGGACTGCTGTCGCTGCTGCTGCTGGGTTTTGGCGGCGTGATCGCGCGCAACCAGTGGCAGTCGGTCAGAAGCCAGCGAGCGCTGGCGGCGAGCGAGGCCCGTCTGAAAGAGGCCCAGCGTCTGACACGCCTGGGCAGCTGGAGCCACGACCTCGCCTCGGGGTCGGTCGAGTGGTCGGACGAGGTGTTCCGGATTTTCGAGATGGACCCGGCGCTGACCCAGCCGTCGTACGAACGCTTCCTGCAGTGGGTGCACCCGGATGACCAGGCCGCGGTGCAGCAGGTGTATGAGACCTCGGTGCGCGAGCGCCAGCCCTACAACCATGTGCACCGGCTGCTGATGCCGGGCGGACGGGTGAAGTACGTGCGGCAACGTGGCATGACCGAGTACGAAGGTGACCGGCCGGTGCGCAGCATGGGCACGGTGATGGACATCACCGAGATGCGCAACGCCCAGGCGGCTTTGCAGCAGCTCAACGAAAAGCTCGAAGTCCGGGTGAAGGAGCGCACGGCCGAACTGGCCCAGGCCAACCGGGAGCTGGAGGCCTTCACCTACAGCGTCTCGCACGATTTGCGCACGCCGCTGCGCAGCATCCACGGTTTTGCCTGTGTGCTGGAAGAGGATGAGGGCGAACGCGTGTCGCCCACCGGCTTGCAGCACGTGCGGCGCATCCAGGACAGTTCGCGCCGCATGGGACAGCTGATCACCGACCTGCTGTCACTGGCGCACCTGAACCGCGCGCAGATGCAGCAGGTGCCGGTGGACCTGAGCGAGCTGGCCCTGACCATCGCCGGTGACCTGCAGCGCAGCGAACCGGATCGCGAGGTGGACTGGCACATCCAGGACGGCCTGCAGGCCATGGCCGATCCGGGCCTGATGCGGGTGGTGCTGCAGAACCTGCTGGGCAACGCCTGGAAGTACACCGGCCAGACAGCGCAGCCGCGCATCGGCTTCACGCAGGAAGAGCACGCCAACGGCATGACGACCTTCTGTGTGCGCGACAACGGCGCGGGCTTCGACATGGCCTATGCAGCGCAGCTGTTCCAGCCCTTCAAGCGGCTGCACGCGCACCACGAGTTCGAAGGCTCGGGCGTGGGCCTGGCCACGGTGGCGCGGGTGGTGCGCCGCCATGGCGGCCAGGTGCGCGGCGAGGGTTCCGTGGGCGGCGGCGCGGCCTTCTACTTCTCGCTGCCCGAGGTGCCGGTGGTGTCGGACCTGACGACCTGGTGAGGATGGCCTGAGCGGCGTCCAGGCCGCTGCCCAGGCAACACACCGATGTCCGTCAGTCCCCGCTGCCCGCAGCTTTCGGTCCGCGCAGGAGAACCACCACCAGGGTGACCACGGTGAGGGGCACGACAAAGCCCATCATGGCGGCGGAGAAGGTGCCCAGCGCCTCGTGCTGCTGGGCGGCGAGGATGAGGTAGGCCACGTAGGCCGCGTAGTACAGCAGAAACACAGCGCCCTCCCAGCGCGCGATCTCACGTCCGGTCATGAACACCGGCAGGCAGGCCAGGGCCACGGCCAGCATGACCCAGATGTCGAAGTTCATGACCGAAGCGGGCACGCCCAGCCCGACGGACCCCGCCGCGATACCCGACAGGCCCAGGCAACCGAGGATGTTGAAGGTGTTGCTGCCCACCACATTGCCCACCGCGATGTCGCGCTCGCCCTTGAAGGCGGCCATCACCGACGTCGCCACCTCGGGCATGGAGGTGCCCGCCGCCACGATGGTCAGGCCGATCACCACGTCGCTCACCCCCAGGGCCTTGGCGAAGACGATGGACGCATCGACCAGCCAGTCGGACCCGGTCACCAGCAGCGCCAGCCCCCCGACGATGAGGCCCAGCTGAACGGGCAGGGACGCGTCCCAGCTGCCGGCGGTGGCGGGCTGGACTTCGGCGGCGTACTCGTCCTGCGCGGCCTGGGTCTCGCGGCGCGACTGCAGCACCAGGAAAACCGTGTAGGCCAGCAGCAGGCCGGTGAGCAGCAGCCCGTCCCACAAGCCGATGCGGCTGTCGAGTGCCATCACCAGCAGCAGGAGCGAGGCGCCGAGCATGATGGGGACTTCCTGCCGGATGAGCTGGATGTGCACCACCAGCGGCGCGATGAGGGCCGACAGCCCGAGGATGAACAGCACGTTGAAGATGTTGCTGCCCACCACGTTGCCGATGGCGATGTCGGTGCGACCGTCGAGCACGGCGCCGACCGACACGGCCATCTCGGGCGAGCTGGTGCCGAAGGCGACGATGGTCAGGCCGACCACCAGCGGCGAAATGCCAAACGACAGCGCCAGCCTGGACGCGCCGCGCACCAGCAGTTCGGCCCCGGCGATGAGGGCGGCCAGACCGGCCAGAAACATCAACAGATTGATCATGAAAAACCTCCTGTCCCGATGATGCCTGCACGGCGCAGCGGGTGCTCAGCCCGACCTCAAATAACCACCGGCGCCCAGAACACGCTGAACCAGCCACGCGCGTCGCTCCAGTGCGTAGCGGTGCCGAAACCGGCTTCGTGCAGCAGGGCCTCGAAGGCTTCAGGCGTCCACTTCCAGGAGTTTTCGGTGTGCAGGCGCTCGCCATCGGCAAAGCGGCGCTCGCCGCCGGGCCAGCGCACGGTCTGCGCGCCCTCCGACGCCAGGTGCATCTCGATGCGCGAGGCGGCGGCATCGTAGAAGGCCACATGGCGCCAGCGCGCAGGCGCAAAGTCGCTGCCCAGCAGGGCATTGACGTGCAGCAGCAGGTTGCGGTTGAAGGCCGCCGTCACGCCCAGCGGGTCGTCGTAGGCGGGTTCGAGCACGGACTTGTCCTTCACGCGGTCCACACCGATGAGGATGCCGCCGCCCGGCCGGCCGGCGGCGCACACGTCCCGGGCCTGTCGCAGCAGCACCAGGGCTTCACCGGGGCCGAAGTTGCCGATGCTGGAGCCGGGGTAGAACACGCAACGCGGCGCGGTCGTCAGGTCGTGGCGTTCCAGCCAGTCCAGTGCGCCGGCCGGCAGGGCCAGTTCCGACGAAAAGTCCATGCCCACGCCCAGCATGGGAACACCCCGGTGGCGCTGCTGCAGCTGGCCCATGGCTTCGCGCAGGTAGTCGACCGAGATGTCCACCGCCACGTAGGCACCGGGTCGCAGCACGGGGAACAGGCGCGCGGCCTTGGCGCAGCTGCCGGCGCCCAGGTCGATCAGCACCGCGCCGTGCGGCACCTGCTGCGCCATGGCCGCACCGTGCGCGGCGAAGATGGCCGCCTCGGTGCGCGTGGGGTAGTACTCGGCCAGTTCGGTGATGGCATCGAACAGGCGCGAGCCCAGCGCGTCGTAGAAGAACTTGGGTGCGACCCGGGGCGGATCGGCCAGCAGGCCGGCGGCCAGCTCGGCGCGCACCGCGGCGGCGTCGCTGTGGTGGATCTGCAGGAACTGCGGCGCGGGCAGGACGGACATGGGCCCTCCGGGGTGTGTCGGGATCGCACCGCTTTATAAACCGGCGCACCGGGCCCTGGGTCGCCGGGTGTCGCCGTTTCCGACAGGTGCACGCTCCATGGCCCCGCACCCGAAGCAGCCGCCGTCTTCAGGTGTAATAACGCTCCCTTTATCCCTCTTGACCGGATACCCCATGACAACCTCCCGCACCCGCCGCGCACTCTTGACCTGCGCCGTGCTCGCCACCACCGTCTTCGTACCGCTCGCCCATGCGCAGCAGACGGTGTTCCGCATCACCGCCATCCCCGACGAATCGCCCACCGAACTGGCGCGCAAGGCCGCACCGCTGGTGAAGTACCTCGAAGGCAAGCTGGGCATGAAGGTCGAGTTCACCCCGGTGACCGACTACGCCGCCTCGGTCGAGGCGCTGGTGAACAAGAAAGTCGACCTGGCCTGGTTCGGCGGCTTCACCTTCGTGCAGGCCCACGTGCGCTCCGGTGGCAAGGTGATCCCGCTGGTGCAACGCGAGGAAGACGAGAAGTTCCGGTCGGTCTTCATCACCAGCGACCCCACGGTGAAGACCCTGGCCGATCTCAAGGGCAAGGACGTGTCCTTCGGCTCGCAAAGCTCCACCAGCGGCCACCTGATGCCGCGCAGCTTCCTGCTCGACCAGGGGCTGAACCCCGAGAAGAGCTTCCGCCGCGTCGCCTTCAGCGGCGCGCACGACGCGACCATCGCGGCCGTGGCCTCGGGCAAGGTGCAGGGCGGTGCGCTCAACATCTCGGTGTGGGAAAAGTTCGTGACCGAGAAAAAGGTGGATACGGAGAAGGTGCGCGTGATCTACACCACCCCGCCCTACTACGACTACAACTGGACGGTGCACGCCGACATGCCTGCGGCCACGCGCCAGAAGCTGGCCGACGCCTTCCTGTCGCTGTCCAAGGCCACGCCCGAAGGCAAGGAAATTCTGGAGCTGCAGCGCGCCACGAAGTTCGTGCCGACCAAGGCCGAGAACTACAAAGGCATCGAGGCCGCCGCGCGCAGCGCCGAGCTGCTGTGACCGCCGGGTGATCGTTTGAAGATCGCCCTGACCGCCGCCAGTGCCCGCCACCCGGCGGCGCGCCCCGGTGCGGCCCCTGCCATCGCCGCGCTGGACCTGCAGGTGGCCGCCGGCGAACGGCTGGCCATCATCGGCCCCAGTGGTGCCGGCAAGACCACGCTGCTGCAGCTGCTGGCCTGTGCGCTCCCGCCCACGGCTGGCGTGTTGCAACTGAACGGCCAGTCGCCCTGGCACCTGCCGCGCGCCGAACTGCAGCGCCTGCGCGGCCGCCTGTTCCTGGCACCGCAGGTGCCGCCGCTGCCACCGCGCCAGCGCGTGGTCACGTCGGTGCTGGCCGGGCGCCTGCCCGCCATGGGCACCTGGCAGAGCCTGCGCTCGCTGTTCTACCCGGCGGACATTCCCGCCGCCTACGAGGCGCTGGACCGCTTCGACCTGGCCGACAAGCTGTTCGAGCGGGTGGACCGCCTCTCGGGCGGCGAGCGCCAGCGTGTCGGGCTCGCGCGCGCCCTGCTGTCGCCGGCCTCGCTCTGGCTGATCGACGAGCCGCTGTCGGCACTGGACCCGACGCGGGCTCGCCAGGCCATGGACACGCTGCTGAACGCCGCGCGTGAACGCGGCGCCACGCTGGTGACCACGCTGCACCAGGTGGACGTGGCGCTGGCGCACTTCCCGCGCATCGTGGGCCTGCGCGACGGCGCGCTGGCCTTCGACCTGCCGGCCGCGCAGGTGACGCGCGAGCGCCTGGCCGCGCTGTACGCCCAGCACGAACACGAGCTGACCGGGCCGGCGCCTGCTCTCGACGATGTCACACCTGCTTCGCCACAACCGGTGGTGATGCATTGCCGGTGAACATGAACACCGCCACCCTGCCCGCCCGCCTCCCGCCCACCCGCGACCCGGCCTGGCTGCCGCGCCTGTTCTGGACGGGCGCGGCGCTGGTGCTGCTGTGGCCGCTGCTGGTGGCCACTGAGTTCAGGCCCTGGGTGATGTTCGAGGCCCAGAGCCTTCAGGTCAGCGGCCAGTTCATCGCCAGCTTCTTCCCGCCCGCGCATTCGGGCGACTTTCTGTGGATGGTGGCGCAGGAAACCTGGCGTACCGTGGCCATGGCCACCGCCGGCGTGACGCTGGCGCTGCTGATCGCCGTGCCCATGACGCTGTTGAGCACGCGCGCGCTGTCGGTCTCGGCGCTGTCGGGCCGCATGGCGCGCGGGCCGTTCTGGCTGCGCCAACTCATGCGCTGGACGCTGATCGTGCTGCGCAGCATCCCGGAACTGGTCTGGGCGCTGGTGTTCGTGCGCGTGGTGGGCCTGGGCCCCACGGCCGGCGTGCTGGCCATCGCGCTCACCTACGGCGGCATGCTCGGCAAGGTGTACGGCGAGATCCTGGAGAGCGGCGAAACCCACGCCACCGAAGCGTTGTTGCGCAACGGCACCGGCCGCCTGCAGGCCTTCTTCTATGGTCTGCTGCCCGCCAGCGCGGCCGAACTCACCAGCTACACCGTCTACCGCTGGGAATGCGCCATCCGCTCCTCGGTCATCCTGGGCTTTGTGGGCGCGGGCGGTCTGGGCCAGCAGATGGACAACTCGATGAAGATGTTCAACGGCGGCGAGGTCGCGACCATGCTGCTGGTGTTCATGGCCCTGGTCGCGCTGGCCGACCGGGTCAGCGCCTGGCTGCGCAAGGTGCTCGGATGAACAAGCCCCGCGCCGCCAACCCGCCCTACCGGCTGCCGCCGCCACTGTTCGATGCGCGCTGCAAGGCCTGCTGGTTCACCGCCGGTCTGCTGGTGCTGGTGGTGGCCAGTTTCTGGAGCCTGGACCTGCAGTGGGCGCAGTTCCTCTCGGCCGACGCGGCGGCCAGCATGGGCCGCTTCGTGGGCGAGTTCTTCCCGCCCGACACCTCGCCCACCTTCCTGCGCAAGGTCGCTGTGGCGGCCTGGGAAACGCTGGCGATGTCGGCCCTCGGAACGCTGCTGGCCGCCATCGCCGGGCTGGCGCTGGCCCTGCCCGCGGCGCGCCTGCACCCGCGGGACCCGGCCTGGGGCCGCGGCCCCACGCGCCTGCTGCTCAATGCGCTGCGCAGCATCCCCGAACTGGTCTGGGCCGCGCTGCTGCTGATTTCCGCCGGACTGGGCCCGCTGGCCGGCACACTGGCGCTGGCCCTGCACACGGCCGGCGTGCTGGGCCGGCTGTTCGCCGAAGCGGTGGAGAACGCACCGCCCGGCCCGGCCGAGGCGCTGCGCGCACAGGGCGTGGGCAACGGCCGCGTGTTCCTCTACGCCACGCTGCCACAGGTGCTGCCGCAGCTGATGAGCTATACGCTCTACCGCTGGGAGAACAACATCCGCGCCGCGGCCGTGCTGGGCGTGGTCG